>CAZVRT010000001.1:0-24775 GCA_964630375.1 uncultured Candidatus Saccharibacteria bacterium
AGAACCATTCTCGATTAGGAGGTTATAATAGTTTGGAGGTGGTGTCAAGGTTATTAATAAAATAAAAAGTGAGACGGATTGAACGCCTCACAAACAAAAATCAAATTCGGAAACCTTTCCTGGTAAACTTTGAAGGAACAGAAGTTCCAGATTTTTCGGAACAGCCAACACCTAACATCTCACGAGTAGCATTGAATTTGGACTCAGGGTCATCAATATCTCCAGACCTTTTAGGGTCAGAAACTTCAATAACCTCAATACCTCTTTCCTTTGCTTTCTCTTTGATGAAAAGCATCAATCGCCCCATGTATCCAGTATTCTGCACTCCCCAATTCTGATCACCAGAATCTGACTGCGCCAAACCGATCCGAGTTTTGGGTTTTCCGATAACCAAACACCTCACCTTTTCTTCACAAATTGCGTGCGCAATTTTGCGCTGATGGTCAACATGCTGGTTTTCGGATCTGGCAAAAATTCCTCGTCGCGCATCCATGAGTTTTTTATACCCACGACTGCCTTTTTTACGAAGTCTTGTTCGATTCTCAATAGATCGCACCTGTTGCCTCACCCACTTATCTTCACGACGAGTAACAATCAGAAATTCTGACCCGTCCGAATCAGAGACAGCAACATGCCCAGCGCCAAAATCGACAGCTCGAACAATTCCTTCAGTTCGCAATTGGGGAAGTTTGCTTACACAAACCAACGAGAGCCAGAATTCCCCTTTTTGGTTTTTGTACATTTTCACATACTTGACCAACTTATTCTGAATTGACTCTCGCAGATATTTCGGCAGTTCGATTACCACCCTCTTTTTATCCAAAGACGGCAAAAGTATTTGAGTACCGTCCCTAGACAACTTAGCTGTCTGCCAAGCAATAGTCAGAAATCCTTGAAAAGGTTTTTCCTCGGAACCTTTTTTCTTTGGCCATCTGGCCTTTGGATCATTATTTTTCTTCAATGCCCAAAAAGATTCAAATCCGCCCATCAAGATTTTCAAAACCTGTTGGCAAATATCAGAAGAAACTCTATCAATTTCACGGTTGGAGGCTCGAACTGGAGTGAGCCAGTAGTTGAGAGCAAAGGTATTTACAGCCTTTCGCTCATCTTTAGGTTTATCCTTGTTCTCACTCATCCACTGAACAATCTGGTCGTGAGCCATGTTCCAGAGGATAACCATCGTGATTGAGACTTGTTCAAAGATTGATTTAGCTTCATCAGACAAATCAACCTTGCACTTGAATGTGCGGTGAAGCAATTCCGTTTTTTGTTTTTTCATTTTTTAAAAAGAGCTGTTTTTTTGTTTTAGATTTTAAAAAATATAATCACATTTTTTATAATAAGTCAAATTAAACCAACCGCTACTTTTGCTTTTCAAAAAACAGGAGTAGAATAAAAAATGAAAGGAGGTCTATGGAAAATATTGAAGAAGTATGCCTTGAAAAGCACCTGAAAAAACATCCGCCGAAAGCAAAACTTCCCGGCATCAAACAACAAAAACCAAGAAAACGGTCTTGCAAAAGCAAAAACCAACCAGAAATTTTTGAGGACTCCCCGTTCCTCCCCACTCCCGAAGTTTGCATTTGCCAAGACTGTCTTGAAGGTCTTTGATTTTGATTTCCGACTCTGCCTAAAAGGCAGAGTTTTTATTTTGTGCGCCCACCAGGACTCGAACCTGGGACCACAGAGGTATAAGCTCTGCGCTCTACCAACTGAGCTATAGGCGCATTAATTTTTTGGCACTCCTTCCGAGAGGTTCATTTCCCCTCTCGGTCGCACAGAAATTCCATTTGCAAAAAGTATTTGTTCATACTCATCACGCTCCAAAGTTTCCACTTCCAAAAGCCTTTTTGCAATTATATCAAGAACCGCACGCTTTTCATTCAAAACATTGAAAGCAGTTTGTTTTCCTTCTTCAACAATTCTACGAATTTCTTCATCAATTTCCGCAGCTTTCTTTTCAGAAAAATCTTTTGAATCAATAGATCCAATAGATCCACCAGAAATAAATCCTCCCGGCTCAGAAGACAAGGCAACTGCTCCAAGAGAATCACTCATACCGTACCGAGTAACCATACTTCGTGCAAGTCTTGTTGCTTGTTGAATATCTCCAGAAGGTCCGGTTGTTGTATCTCCAAAAACAATTTTTTCTGCAGCAAAGCCACCAAAAGTCATAGCAATATCATCGATAAATTCTGCTTTTGAATGTAATCTTTTTTCAGTTTCAGGAAGTTTCATTGTGTATCCACCGGCTCCTCCACGAGAAATAATTGAAATCTTGTGAACAGGGTCAGCGTTTGGAAGCATTGAAGCAACAAGCGCGTGACCAGCTTCATGATACGCAACAATTTCTCTTTCTTTTCCTGTCATCAAATGACTTCTTCTTTCAGGACCAAGCATCACTTTTTCAATTGATCTGATGAAATCAAATTGTGCAACATGTTTTCTTTCTTCTCTTGCAGCCAAAATCGCTGCCTCATTAACCAATGAATACAAATCTGCTCCAGAAAATCCTGGTGTTCTGTGAGAAATCAAATCCAAATTCACATCTTCTGCAAGAGGTTTTCCTTTTGCGTGAATTTTTAAAATTTCCAATCTGTCATTCCTATCAGGCAAATCAATTGTTACCCGTCGATCAAATCTTCCTGGTCGCAAAATAGCAGGATCCAAAACATCAGGTCGGTTTGTAGCTGCCATCACGATAACTTTTTCATTTGGTTCAAAACCATCCATCTCTACAAGAATTTGATTTAAAGTTTGCTCGCGCTCATCATTTCCTCCACCAACACCAACTCCTCTTGCTCGTCCCACCGCATCAATTTCATCAATAAAAATAATTGCAGGAGAATTATCTTTCGCAGCTTTAAACAAATCACGAACTCGACTTGCTCCAACTCCAACAAACATTTCTACGAATTCAGAACCAGAAATTGAAAAGAAAGAAACACCAGCCTCCCCAGCAACAGCTCTAGCTAACAAAGTTTTTCCTGTTCCAGGTGCACCCATAAGAAGAACACCTTTAGGAATCCGCGCACCAATTTCCAAAAATTTTTTTGGATTCTTCAAGAAGTCGACAATTTCCATCAACTCAACTTTTGCTTCTTTCACTCCGGCAACATCTTTAAATGTTACTTTTTGTTTTCCATCTTTTGGATTAGTCATTCGCGCACGAGATTGTCCAAAAGTAAAAGCTTGCATTCCAGCACCTTTAACTTGCCTTGATAAATACCAAATCAAAAGTCCAATAAAAATTATCGGCAACAAGAATGGCATCAATGTCGCTGTCCAAAAAAGAAATCCTGATGGACTTTTAATTTCAATATTGATTGAACTTAATTGTTCTGAAGTCACTCCATAATACGAAAGAACTTCCGCGATTCCAGATTCAGATTCTTTGTTTGCTTTTTTCTTAGCTGCATCTTTCCCCTCTTCAGCTTTTAAAACAGCTTCAACTGAATTTCCGTCAACAGAAATTTTTTCGATTACTCCCGCTTTTGCATCATTGGCGATTTCTGAAATAGAAACTTCTGTAACTGCCGTTCTTTGCTCAACAATAAAAGAATAAAGAAGCATCAGTGTTGCTAAAACAAAAACTGTTGTTGTCAGATGAGTGAAAAATCCCCCTTTTGGTGTTTTTGAAAGCTTTTTCTTTACTTGCTTTATAGGCGCCTTCGGGTTTTTAGGGTTGTTAGACATGGCGATTATTATACATTTTTTAGGACAATTTTCAAAATAAATAAAAACGAGCATCAGCTCGATACGGAAACCATTTTCCTGCTCCCGAAAAGACTCTGAAGAAGTTTCTTGATTTTGGAATCTGAGGGTGGCTTCGGGGTAGAACATATAAAGTACAATATGCACATAAAAGCACAATTGCCCGAAATGCTGGAAATTTCACTTGCGGACAAATTGAAGTCTTTCACGTATTCTACAGCAGGACGCACAATAAGTAATCCAACATATCCGATACGTACAACTGCTACAAAAAGATTGGGTTGAGAAAGCACATTCTTAAACTTCCCATTCTTTGAAACCAGACTTTCTGCCTTGAACGATATTCTCAAAAACATGAAAGAGATAATCATTACCATCACAAAAGCAATATGCAATGACTGATCTTTTTCAAAATTCATCAACGTGATTGCTATATATACAAAGACAGTCGCCCTTACAAGCCAGAAGTTATTCTTCCCTGTCCAGTCCTGAAACTTGTGTGCAATTTTCTCAAAAAACGCAATTAGAATTTGGTCGAGTCCAATTATGGTAGTTTTCATTGATTTAAAAGGTTCAAAATTCCAAAAAACAATACAATAAAAACTGTATTTTGCAAGTCTATAACAAATTGATACTATATATAGTATGGCGAATTTCGCGGAAAACAAAAAAGCAAAATTTGATTATGAAATTCTGGACGAATACGAAGGTGGTCTGGAGCTTTTTGGTCATGAAGCGAAATCAATCCGGACAAAAGGAGCTGACATATCAAATGCGCATATTGTGGTGCGAGGCGGTGAAGTCTATTTAGTTGGAGCTTCAATTCCCCATTATCAAAAGACAGCTCAGCTTGAAAAATATGATCCGGAAAGAATTCGCCGAGTGTTGGTCAATAAAAAAGAGATAATTGAGCTGAAAAATGAAGAGGCTAAAAAAGGTTTGACTGTTGTGCCTATTTCGTTGTATAATAAGGGAAGATTAATCAAGCTCAGATTCGCTGTTGTTAAAGGAAAAAAGAAATTCGACAAGCGAGAAAAAATAAAAGAGCGTGACACCAAACGCGATATGGAAAGAACTTTGAAAAACAGCAGGTAACGCAGTCACCTATCATTCGCTGAAAACATATAATTTTGCTTCAAGGAATTTGTATTTTTTCAGGGGATGATCGGCTTCGACGAGATGCTACCTCTTATTTGTGCGACGCAGTGCTGAAATAACACTTTAAACTTTTTCAAAAATGTAAGTGCAAAGAATTCAAAACTCTCACCGTTTACGGCTCGAGACTTTGCCTTGGTTTACGCTTAAGTCGTAACCTGTCGACTGTTTGATTCATAGTAGAACATCATCGGCATCATGCACTATGATAGAAATTAAGTTTGCTTGCACTTAGTTTCGAAACTCAAAGCTCGGGATTCTGACGTTCTGTTTGTCTTAAAGTCAGAATCTTTAAATGCTCTTTGAGCAAAAGACACACTACGCATCGTAGAAACACATAAGAGAACATTTCGGACGCGGGTTCGATTCCCGCCATCTCCACAAATGAAAGAATTTAAAGGTAAAATAGACTCAATAGCACCAGAAAAACTAATTAAAAAAGACGAGTCTGATGACTTTGATAATTTCTTCTTAGCACTGGGTCTAATATATAATGATTTAAAAGACCTTATATTCTTTATTGACTTAATTCAAAAAAACTATAGAAACCCAACGCCAGATGGGAATGAATCACCAAATGCCCACTTAGGAGAATGGGGCGGTATACAAATTCATTTGAACAGATTAGTTATAAGCTTAATAAGTGAATTTCTAACTTTTATTGATAAAAATCAAAACATTACAAAAAATATTAAATTTCAATTACTGATAAAGAATTTGCCAAGTGATATTAAAAATGAATGTCTTAAACTTTTTAATATTGATACAAAAAATTCAAAAGACTTTTTAAGTAAAATATACCAAGTTAGAAGTAATGTTACATACCATTACGACCACTCTCTCAAAAATTTAAGAAAGGGTTTTATACAAAAGTTTTTTAACTCTGAAAAAGATATTTATAACAAAAAATCATTCTATTCACTTGGTAATTCAATGGAAACCACGAGATTTTATTATTGTGACGCAGCCGCAGAAGAGTATATGAAAATAATAATGAATGTCAAAAATAACGATAATTCCTTTCCTAAAATAAGAGAACTGATTTCAGAAATGAATGAAATTATAAAGTTTATGATGGATTTATATATAAAAAATAAACAACAATAAAAATTAATGAACACAAAAGATACAGCCATAAAAACTCTAAATAACATCTTGTAATCCTTGAGATACTTTCCAATCACTCAAATTGATGAGTGATTTTTATTTTCAAAGCACCTCAATATCAGAACTTTCTCTGCTCTTCCCTGTAGACGAAGTGTTTTTAATCAGCTCAGCATACGGAAATTTTTTAGCCAACTCAGTCAGATTTTCCAAATCATCTTTAGAACCGTAAATAAAAATCACATACTTATTTGATATATCTGGATCGTTGTTTATCGCAATCTTCGCAGAAAAAGAGATGCCGTCCAACAATTCCAAATCATCAAAACCAGCTCTAACTTTAATTCCCATCTTTCCATTTTCCGGAGTCCAAAATTTATTAAAGACCCATTTGCCAGAAATTATTTTAAAATCTTTATGCACTTCAGACATTTCTGTATAAAAATTCTCTGCTCCAAATTCTTTCATGTTTTAAATATTAACACATTCCTCTTCTACATTTTCATATCGTCTTAAATAAAAACCCGACATTCAGCCGGGTACTTTCATCTGATTTTTCCACCAAGCTTCCTCTTCATCAAAAAGTTGGTTCAGAGAATCTTGGTATCTTTCAATCTGTCTCTCAGCAAAACCTCTGATTCTGGCAGGATCAAAGACCGGCAACCAGATTCCTCTGTATCCATGGATATGCTCATTATCACGAAGCATGAAAGGAATCGGGAGACTTTGATTCAAAGGCGTATGGGTCACTAGAATGTTTCTGTCCCAATTGAACTGAAGAATCAAAACATCTCCAACCAAAATCTGTTTGATGACCGCACCGTCTCGAGTGCAAATAATCGCATGCTTAATCGCCACATATCCGTAAGTAGTTCCTTGCGGATGAAGCGGGTTTTTGATTTCTCTCGGATCATCAATCTGATTTAGCAGCCCGAACAGATCTTCGCAAAGCGCTTTGTTGTCGAAAGGGTTTTCTTCCGACATGAATTGCTCGTGAAGTTTCAAGAAAAGTTCAAGTTTCATTTTCATGGTTTTCTAAATAGCTTTCTAAAATGAAAGCTACCCTTAAAATAAGTACATGTCAATCAATCTTTAATTTGCTACAATTTCAGACATGAAAAAAATATTATATTTACCATTATTGGCTGTAGTCTTTTTATTACCAACATCTACTTTTGCTATAACATGCTTATCATCCGACTCAAAATTTTGTACTACAGACAAATCAGATTTTTATCAAAAAAATATTGGTAACTTTGAATACCTAGACTGGGCATACAATATAGAAAATGCTGTTTACTTTGTGGGAGATGGCACATTTCGTTACGATTTTGTAGGAAAGTATGAGAGCGTAGCTTATACGATAAAAGATTCTCCGGTAGTTGATTATCATGTGTCTATAGTTGATTTTCCAGATACGGCTACACTACAACAATTTTTCAGCGACTATGTAAAAGACTTTAAAAAAGTTAGAGAATATAAAAACAAATACGGAACCGTGTATGAAATTACTGGAGTAAATTCAACACGCTTGTCTTGGATTCATAATAATATTTTGGTATCTATACACGTTAATCCAGATGCGTTAAAGAAAGAAGAATTTTTGAGAAAAGCTTTCAACATTTATGCTAAAAAAATTAAACCTCAAAACTTAAAAAATATAAAAAATAATAGAATATCTACAATAAAAGAAAGAGCAGCACAAAATACTTCATCAAAAAAGAATCCTATTGTTGATATAAAAATAAACGGATCAGACAATCCCTATCCTACACAATACGGAAACCCAATAAATGTTACGTGGACATCGACAAATAGTGATCAATGCACATCGTATGGACTATACACTCCAAAAAGAGATGGGAGTGGAATTTGGGGACAAGGAAACTTAAAAAATCTCCCGACATCAGGTAGTTTACTTTTGTCTGCCGCAGGCTATCAAAATAACCGACTTGTTTTCCTACCAGAAATAGAGCTTGGGATTGATTGTTATAACAATTCTGGAAAATCAAATTATTCATCTGCACAAGATTCAGTATCAATTTCTGTATATTAAAAAAATCAGATGAAATATTATTTAATGAAATCTGAACCAACCTGCTTCTCTATCGATGATTTGCAAAAGAAAAAAGTTTCTTCGTGGGACGGTGTAAGAAATTATCAAGCAAGAAATTTTATGATAGAAATGAAACTTGGAGATAAAATTCTTTTTTATCATTCGAGTGCAAAAGAAGTTGGTGTGGTCGGCTTGATGAGTGTTGTGAAAGAATCATATCCAGACCACACAGCGCAAGATACGAAAAACGACCACTACGATCCCAAAGCCACAAAAGAAAATCCAATTTGGTATATGGTTGATATAAAATTTGAAAAGAAATTTCCTCGTACAATTTTGCTTGAAGAATTAAAGAAAGAAAAAGATTTTCAAGATATGATGATTCTTCGAAAAGGAAATCGCCTATCAATCACTCCTCTGACCAAAAAAGAATTTGAAAAAATTTTGCAGATGGTTTAGACTCAAAACAAACAACCCCGATCTATATAATTATGGCCACAGAAATGGACTACCGTGACAGATGCTGCCTGTTTGGAATGGTACTAGGAGAACATAAAAAATCCTTGACTTGGTTATACCAAAAAAACATCGAACTTGATAACAAATCTCCAAAAGACATGATAGAGGAAGGTAAAATTGATGAAGTTATCAAAGTTTTCGAAAAAGACTTCAAAAGTCAAGGGTGTTCTACAAGTTCCGCAATGGAATTTCACCAGCGCGAACTCTCTATTCCACCATCTCTTATTCTTGATGAGGACAATGGAGTAGATTTTACCTTCAAAGGAATGGGGCTCAAAGGCAATCGCAAAACTGAAAAGTGATGCGATTTTTTATTTAAATAAAAACTGACTCTTTTTAACATATCAGCAAGATTCAACAGAAAATTATAATTAATTTTACAAACCTCACATAAAAATGTTAGAAAGAAGTCAGAAAGGACACTGACAAAATGGATATTGCACTGATCATCACAAGATTAGACACACAATCCTTACAAACTTTTTGCGATACCTGCGAACAACCTTTGGTAGTTACAGGTGAGTTTGCACTAAAAATTGTAAAGGACAACGGCCGAAAATACCTGATAGGAAAAGAAATTCCTTGTAACCATTGCAATAGAAAGAGACCCATACCAAGAACATTCGAGGATTCACAAATTGCGGCTTCTGAATTTATCAGAATAGCCCAAGAAATTTACAATCAAAATTCATTGGGAAAAATAATTATAATCCCACTTATAGAAACCATGGACCTGGAAGAAATTTACAGCTGACACCACCTTGCGTGGTTTTTATTTTTATATAGTATATATCGACAAATGGAACTTACTGACAAACAAGCTCAAGTGATTCTCTTAGAATCAGAAAAGTTGATCAACAAAAAAAGAGAACCCGATTTCACATGTGTGGATTTTGTACGCCAAGTTTATAAAAAAGCCAGAATTGAAATTCCTTTAATTGGTCCAAACAAAACTCCAGAGAAATTCAACATAAATGAATCTCAGCTCCAAAATCCTCCTCTAGGTAGATTGGTTTTTATGAAAAAGAAGGTTACTTCAAAGTCTAGATATTGGACTCATGTCGGAATAATATTCACTCGGACTCAACTAATTCATTGCTCAAATATGTTTGGTAAAAAAGTTTGCATTACCGAACTTGAAGAGATTTGGAAACACTATGATTTTGTAATGTAGCAACGGACAATTTAAAAACCGTTTTTTATTTTCAAACTACCCACTAACAGCAGAAAAAATTGCAAATCCCTGAACGACAATAAATATAAAATAGAAAACCAAAAGCAGCGCACCTTCATTTCGTGAAATTGTATGTCTTGATTGCGCAAAATGAAATAAAAGAAGCAATCCAAACAATAACAAAAATGATGTTATCGCCAATTCTTTAGTTTGCAAAATAATTCCTCCACTAAACAATGCCAACACACCGAAAGTTGCACTGTTTGTCACAGTTGATCCAAGATAATTTCCGAAAGCAATGTCTTTCTTCCCTTTCTTGATTGCTCGCACCGCAACCACCAGCTCGGGAATATTTGTCCCGATAGACAAAAGCATTAGTCCGATTAAAGATCCTGGAACTCCCAACAAATCTGCAAAGTAAATAGATTCTGTTACCAAAGCATTTCCAGCAACAAAAATCGCAGCTCCACCAACAATGACCTTCGCAATCGCAACAAAAGATTCTTTTTTCTCAACAACTGTCTCAATCACTTCGTGTTTTATTTCTTCAATTTTGCTTTTTGAAAAATGATCGTTTCTAATTGCAAAAAGCAGAGTTAGATAAGCAAGTAATGTAACTCCTCCTTCCAAAGTCGTAACATCACCATCAATCACCAGCAAAGCAGGTAAAACAATCACCCCAAGTGCGAGTAAAAGATTTTTCTTTGATAAAGTATCTTCAATACTCACCCCCTTTCCAATAATTGCCAACACAGGAATAATCATCAACAAAATAACAAAAGATGCGCCAATTAAATTTCCAACTGAAACTTGCGGTGTTCCTTTTATTAAAGAATTAAATGCCACAGAAATCTCTCCAATCGAAGTCAGAAATCCAAGCATGAAAAATGCAACAACAAATCCAGTTTTATTAAATCTTTTTGCAATCTTATCAACAGTTTCAATTAAAATACCACTGAAAAACCAAAGTAAAACCGCTGCTGAAACAAATAAAGCTATATGTGCAAAAATTTCCATTATAATTTTCTCCAAGTACTATTATCTCCTTGTCCCAAAGCCCAAAGTGAAAATCCTCTCATACCTCGCGCTTTCACAATTCCACTTTTAACTTCAATTCCATTTGCGGAATCACACCAAATCATATTTTGAATTCCATCAGTAGTGAATCTCAAATACTCAGCACCATAAACAGGATCAAAATATTTTGAGCGATCTTCTCCTTTTTTATAATTCTTGTCCGCTAAGTTATAAGTAGTGCTTCCAATTCTTTTTCCATTTTGCCAATGCCAACAATAAAGAGGAACTCCTAGTGAAAGTTTATTCGCAGGAACTTCGGTCAAAATATAATCTAAAGTTCTATTAACATATGGAAGCGATGCAACAGGTCCAGTTGAATATGGTTCATCGTAAGTCATCAATGATAAAAAGTCAGAATATTTTGCCAACTCTTTATAATCATACGCACCACTCCAATCTTGATTTTTGCTTTCTGGATCATAAGGCTTATCTCTCACAACAACAGCAACGCTGAATTTCAAATTCTCCGCACTCAATTTTTCATAAGTCTTTTTTACAAAAGCTGTATACATTCCCCTATCCATATGATTGATATTTTCAAAATCAAATTGCCAACCAATGAAATTATTTTTCTTAGCTTCTTTAATCATGAAATCAATCATTTCATCTTGAGCATTTTGATCTAAAAGAATATTAGACATCAAAACTTTATCGAAATCTTTTTGCACCAACAAAGGCATAATTGGAACTTTTTTTCTGTTCGCTTCTTTTATAATTTGTGCGTCCTTACTCTTCGGTTTTTTAATTTTTAAATTGTCTTGAACAACATAAATTTGTGGAGCAACAATATCTATTTTTTTATAGTTTCTTTTAAAATCAGAAAGTCCATTCACGTTGTTGAAATAATAAAAGATATTTTCTTGATCATTTGTTTGAGCAAAAATTTGTACAGGTGAAATTAAAAATAAAATCAAAATTAACTTTAAAAAATATTTTTTCATACAATTTTATTCTAACATTTTAGTTGCGACATTGACTATTACTTGTTACGCTTTTATTAGCTCGGCAATTTTGTCGGGTCTTTACAACTTAACTAAAAACAATCATGGATCCAAACGCAATGAATCCAACAGACGATGCATTAAATGCAGACGGTGTTGTGATGCCAGAAGTTGAAGAAGGTGCTGAACAAGCTACTTCTGAAGAAGCTCCTGTTGCCGACGCTGAATAATCAGATCGGGGTTAAATCAGGTATAGACTCTAGAAGTTGCTTGAAACCTGTAAAAAATACCGCTAATTTTGGCGGTATTTTTATTTTTGACTATTGCCATAAAGCCATAAAAGTGCTAAATTGGTTGGAACCCTAATATTTAAAGTAAGTGAAAAAAGGAAAGAAAAAACAAGCAGAACAATTACCACATGTAAACATAAACGGGCAAATCCGAGCTAAGGAACTCCGCGTTATTGGTGCAAATGGTGAAAATTACGGGGTTATTTCTACAGTAGAAGCTTTGACACATGCAAAAGACGCTGGAATGGACCTGATTGAGATATCTCCAGGTGCAGTTCCCCCTGTTGCAAAGATAATGGATTATGGTAAGTTTCAATACGACCAAAAGAAGAAAATAAAGGTCCAAAAGGCCAAAGCGCACAATGTAGAAGTAAAAGGAATTCAAATAAAAGTCGGCACTGATGAAAACGACCTTACAATTAAGGCTAAGAAATCATCAGAATGGCTAAATGAAGGACACAGAGTAAAAATAGAGTTATTCTTACCCGGTAGAAGCAAGTATCTTGATGAAACTTTCCTTAAAGACAGAATTGGGCGAATTTTAAAACTTATTACGGTCGACTATAAAATAACTGAAGATATTAAAAAAGTTCCAAAAGGCTTATCAGTTATGATAGAAAAAGCCAAAAAATAATTTATGAAAACAAATAAATCATTTCAAAAAAGAATCAAGTTGACTAGAAACGGTAAAATTCTTACACGACGAAAAGGTCAAAATCACTACAACGCTAAAGATAGCGGTGTTCAAACACTGGCAAAAAGACGAACCGATGCCAATGTAATCGAAATGAGCAATAAAACAAAAAGCAGATTTTTGATTAACGTTAATACTAAATAATATGTCACGAGTAAAACGAGGAACAACTTCAGTAAAAAGACGAAAGAATGTCCTAGCAAAGACAAAAGGTTTTCGACATGGACGAAAGTCTAAGGAAACAATGGCACGAACAGCCATTCGAAAAGCTGGACAACACTCTTTCCAAGACCGAAGAAAGAAAAAAGGAGTATTCCGAGCTACTTGGATCATCCGAATGAATGCAGCTCTTGATGAAGCCGGAGAATCATACAGCAAATTCATCAAAAAACTTTCTGACAAAAAAATTGGCTTGAACAGAAAAATGCTTTCTCAAATCGCCCGAGATCACAATGCATCTTTCAGACGAATTGTTGATCAAGTGAAATAAAAAACACAAATAATAATTCACGCGATAAAGCAAAAATGAGATGTCTCCGACATCTCATTTTTGCTTTTCGCTGATGCTCGCCGTTTGGGACGGCTCCGCGATGTATTTTATACAGCTATTTTTATTTTAATTCAATTAACTCTCCTAAATCCGGCACCTCCGCGTCAACTTCCAAAAAATCTCGCAGTTTTTGTGTCAAAAACAAAGCAGATTTTGTTTCTCCCATTACAACAAAAACTTTTTTCAAAGTATCCGCACTTCCTTCTACAAATTCCAGCAAACCATTTGAATCCTTGTGCGAAGAATAACCACTAATAGTCAAAACATCTGCCCGAATTCGCATATCTTCCCCATCAATTTTCACTTTCTTATTTCCATCTTGAATTCTCCGACCCAAACTCCCAGCAACTTGATAACCAATAAACAAAATCGCATTTTTTGGATCAGGTAGATATCTTTTTTCATGTGCAACAATTCTTCCGCCGTCACTCATTCCCGAACTCGCAATAATAATTTTCGGTCCTTTTGTCTTTGAAATTGCATCAGACTCTTGTCGTCGCATTGTCATTTTTAATTTTGGAAAATCAAAAATATCGTCTCCTTCTTTAATCTCTTTTTGAACAGCATCGTTAAACAAATGCGTATAATTCGCATATACACCAGTCAACTTAATCCCCAAAGGCGAATCAAAAAACACCGGAACACTTTGTACTTTTCCATCTTCAATTAAATCGTTAAGCTCTTTCAAAAAAACTTGCGTCTTCTCTAAAGAAAAAACCGGTACTAAAAGAGTACCGCCACGACTAACAACTTTTCTTATCACCTCCTGCAATTTATTTTTTCGTTGCTCTCTCTCCTCGTGAACTCGATCACCGTAAACACTTTCAATCACAAGATAATCCGCACCCTTCATCAGCTCAGTATCACGCAAAAGCGGCGTCGGTGAATTTCCCAAATCTCCACTAAAAACAATTTTCTTTCCAGAATTTTTATCAACCACCTCCACAAAAGCTGATCCTAAAATATGCCCCGCATCCTTAAACTCAACTTCAAAATCTCCCAACATTTCTTTTTTGTGATAATCAAAAGTTTCCCAGTTATCAAAAGCTTTTTTCACATCTTCAAATCCATAAAGCATTTCAATATTTTTTTCTTCTTTTCTTTGACGCATCAAATTCAACGCATCTTCAATCATAAAAAATGCCAAATCTTTTGTTGCGGGAGTTGAAAAAATCTTTCCATCAAAACCATCTTTGACCAATTTCCCTATTCTTCCAATATGATCTGCGTGTGCATGAGTAACAATCAAGTAATCAATCTCTTTTGGTTCGTATAAAAACTTTTCATAATTTGGATCGCTGTCTTTAAAATATCCTTGAATCAATCCGCAATCTACCAAAATTTTTGTGTGCGAATTTTCTAAAAGAAAATTCGCACCCGTCACAGAACCAACTCCACCATAAAAACCAAGTCTTAATTTTTGTTCCATAAATATTTGTTAGCGTATAAAAAGGCAAAATATCCTCCAATAAAATCCATAATCAAATCAATAATAGTATCAACTTTATCTTCAAGAATACTTGAAAATTCCATAAACAATTCCCATAATTCCCACCCTAATCCAATAATCATTACAAAACTCAAAACCAAAACAAGTGCCAACTTTGAATTATTTCTTAAATTTAAATTTGGAATATTAATTAAAATCGAAATAACAATTAACCCAATAACAAAACCACCCATCAAATGCATTACAATATCAAACCAAGAAATAGTCCAATAAAAGAAAAATTTCAGCGCTGCATAATGCATTATGGCAACCAAAGCAGATAACCAGAAAATTTCTTTCATCAAAGGTTTTTTAAACATGCAAATATTATAACAAAACAAAAAACACCTTGCTCTTTTAAAGCGAGGTGTCCTTTGCGGGCCGGCGATATGAACCTAGTTTTCTCTAGGTGGGCGACCACAGATAGTTAACCAAGATCAACTCCGATATAAGTCTGCCCTGACGATTTAAAATGTTAGAAACATATCGCTAGCCATCTACAATTATACTCCTTTAAAAAATTTTTGTCTAAAACATAAATTTTAGACCTTTTTTATTAAAAAATAAGTTAAATATAATGACAATTGACTTTATCTTATGTTTTTTATAATGTTCGAAATAGGTCTAGCACCTTCTCAAAAACCAACCCACAAAGCACAAAATGATTACCCAACTCGCTCCTGAATGCTGTATGCTTCCGGAAAGACACATCACTATCGAACACCGGAACAAAAAGCTGTCCCCGGGTTCTGGTATCAGTATTCAAATCCTGAAACCGGATTCTCCGAATCATCTGAGCTTTCAGTTGAGACTCGAATTCATCGGCAACAGGCATTCTATCCTGTTCGGCAAAGTTTCCCTGGAAATCAAGCCTGAATGGAAGAACAGTTCTCTGCTGAAAGAAATCCTGGGTGAACTCTTGGCTGGCAACCCTGAACGAGTCGAAGTCCTTCAAAAGTTCATCTCTGACTCTATTCATATCCGAGTGGAGACAAAGCCCAACGGCAACTTGCGTTTCTATCTGACTTTTCACGCAGTGTCCAGAAAACAAAACTTCACGGACTACGCTACGGATACCACCAAGCACAGCTACGACATCGTCGGCTGGCTCCGAGACATCGAATAATCATCCCCCACTGCGCTAAAACCGCAGTTTTTATTTACTCCAAAATACCGTCCAAATTTACATCGTATAAAATTTGTTCTTGAACAAGTCTGTAATTTATCAATTCATCTTTTGAAAACCATAAATCAATTTCCATATTGGCTTCATCAACACTTCCAGAAGCATGAACAAGATTTCGCACTGAACGCTCATCCGCATCTGCAAAATGATACGAATCTAAAACAAAGTCTCCTCTAATTGTTCCAACATCTGAAGTAAGTGGTTCTGTTCCTCCAACAATTTTTCTAACAATTCTTACAGAATTAGCTCCCTGCCAAGCCATCACTGCGACAGGGCCTGAGGTCATATATTTTTTCAAAACATTCAAAACTTTTTTCCCTGCTTCTTCAGGGTCATTTATTTTTGGTTCAATTCCTTTTTCTTTCAAACCATCAATAGATTTTTGACCAACATTTTTTAACCAATTTTCATCTAAAGTATAATGCTTCTCAATAAAATCCGCAGAAGGAACAATGAATTTTAATCCAACCAATTTCAAACCACTTCTCTCAAATCTTTTTAAAATTTCTCCAATTAAAGATCTTTGAACTCCATCTGGCTTGATGACTACTAATGTTCTCTCATTCTGAATTTTATGCATCTTAAATTTTAGTTAAAATTTCTGGTTCTCCTTCTGTTATTAAAATCGTGTGCTCAAATTGAGCAGACAAAGAACCATCAGCTGTTTTGTATGTATATCCATCTCTGCAAAGCTTAATATTAGGGCTTCCAATACTAAACATAGGTTCTATTGCCAATACCATACCAGGCTGTAAAAGCTCTCCTGTGCCTGCTCGTCCTTCATTTGGCACATATGGGTCTTCATGCACTCCATAGCCCACTCCATGCCCTGCAAGGCCTTTTACCACCTTTAGTCCGGCTTTCTGGGCGCGCGCCGCTATTGCACTCGAAATATCCCCGATTCTGTTGCCGGCGCGCGCCATCTTAATCCCACTCATAAGCGCCTCTTTAGTCACATCCAACAACTTTTTAACTTCTTTATTAGCCTCACCAACCACATAAGTAATAGCATGATCAGTAAACAAACCCTCATAAATCAAACCAGCGTCCAAAGTCACCAAATCCCCTTCTTTTAGAATTTTCGGATCTTCATTCGGAATCCCGTGAACGATCTCATCATTTATTGAAATACAAATAGAAGCCGGAAAAGGTCTCGGTGCTCCATAAGGTTTATAGTTCAAAAAAGACGGCTTTCCTCCGTCCTTCACCATAAGCCTATGAGCAATATCATTCAGCTCGTCAGTAGAAACACCAGGCGCTATATGCTTTGCAGTCTCAGCAACAACCATAGCTAGCTTTTTACCGCCTTCACGAAGCTTATCTACTTCTTCTTTTGTTTTTATAGTAATCATAAATATAAACTCAAGACATTGCTGCCTTATAATTCTACGATTTAATTCTAAAACTTCAAAGTTAGTATTCTCTTAGAGAAAGTTGAGCATCGATTTTTTTCAACAAATCAATTAGAACTGAAACAGCAATCAACAAAGCTGTACCACCAATAGTCAAAGATGTAATTCCAGAAATAGCTTGAACAATCAGAGGAATAACAGCAATCACACCAAGGAACAATGCTCCAACTAGAGTGATTCTTGAAACAATGTTTCCAATATATTTTGAAGTAGATTCTCCAGGTCGTACACCAAGAATAAACGCTCCTGATTTTTGTAGATTCTTAGACATTGCATCTGGATCAAAAGTCACAGCTGTGTAGAAGTAAGTGAACAAGAACACTAGCAAGAAGTATGTAATACCGTAAGCCAATTGATTTGCAGAAAATACATTAATCATTCTAACGATTTCTCTCACAGTTTCGTTATCAACTACAGTTAAAAAGTTTGCGATCATTTGAGGCAACATCAAAATTGAAAGTGCAAAAATGATAGGAATAACTCCAGCTTGATTTAATCTCAAAGGAATATAAGTAGAAGTACCTCCTGAAACAGATTTCCCTCCATGTACTTGTTTTGCGTATGTAACAGGTACAGATCTTTCAGCTTCTGTAACATATACAACTCCTAAAATAACCAAGATAGCTGTAACCACAAATACAATGTATGTCAGAATTTGATCTGGACTGTAAGTAAAGATTGCTTGTTGAACAGCATTTGGAAATCCTGCAAGAATACCTGCGAAAATAATCAATGACATTCCGTTTCCGATTCCAAATTCAGAAGCAAGTTCTCCAACCCACATTAGCAACACTGCACCAGCAGTAATTACAATAAGATTCACAATCAATTGCATAGATGTCAGCCCAGGAAGAATATTTTGACTTTCCAAAAGCAACAAAAATCCAAGCCCTTGAATAACAGCAAGTGGAACAGAAAGAAGTCTTGAATATTGAGCAAATCTCTTCTTTCCGGCATCACCTTCTTCATGATACATCTCCTTGATTTTTGGAGACATGATTGTCAAAAGTTGCATGATAATAGAAGCCGTAATGTATGGACCAACTCCAAGCATCACAATAGAAAGTCCTGAAAGTCCTCCTCCAGAAAACATATTCAACAAACCAAAGAATTGGTTACCAGAGAAAAATTGTTGCAATGCAAAGTGATCAACACCCGGCACCGGAACAGCGGCTAGAAATCTAAAAAGCAAAAATGCACCTAAAACGAACAAAACCCGATTACGAATTTTCGCGTCTGATGCGATTATTTTTAGCTTTCTAAAAAATGCTTGTACCATTTTACTTTACTGAACCCCCTACTTTTTCAATTTTTGATTTTGCTGATTCTGAAATTAAACAATCTTCGATTGTAAATTTCTTGCTAGTTTCTCCAACAGAAAGAATCTTTACTGTCGGCAATTTTCCTCCTACTTTCTTAACAAGTTTTGCAGCGTGCAAACTTTCTTTATTGATTATATCACCATCATTGAATACTGCATCTAGTCTTTTGATATTTACAACTTGAGCATCATCAAATCGACTTGTGTTCAAGTTCATACCTCGTCCTCTCATTTTTGGGAACTTCTTAATAGTGTCTCTTGCTTCAGGTCGAATACCATGGCCACCGTGAGCTCGTTGTCCCTTTGTACCTCGTCCAGCTGTCTTTCCTCTCGCTCCTCCACGACCAACAAGCTTTTCGTATTTTCTAGGTGTTTTTCTTTGTAGTGAATGTAATTGCATAAGCCTTTTAATTAAAATTTAGGATTTGAAAGTTTTTTAAATGCATCAATTGTTGCGTGTGCAATGTTTAGCTTGTTCTTACTTCCAGAACGAACTTTTCCAACAATATCTTTTAGTCCTCCAAGTTCAACTAAATCTCGAACAGCAGAACCTGCTACGATCCCCTTTCCGGCTGATGGTTGTAGTGAAACAACAGCACTTGAATACTTTGCTTCAACAATGTGAGGGATAGACATATCCTTTGTAGTTTTGATTTCAACTAGATTCTTTTTAGCTTGTTTAACAGCTTTATCAATAGCCAATGATGTATCCCCGGCTTTTCCGATTCCAACACCAACTTTACCTTTACCGTTACCAATAGCCATAACAACACTGAAACTGAATCTTCGTCCTCCTGAAGAAACTCGAGTAACTCTTCTGATTGAAAGCATTTTTTGTTCAAATTCAGATCGAGGAGCTCCACCTGGTCGTCTTGTAGGTCGTCTGTTTTTCTTGAACTCTCTTCGTCCACCGTTGTCTTGAGCAACGTTAGTATCTTGAGTCGTTTCTTCTTTTTTGATTAATTCATCTGACATAAATCGTAATCTACACTAATTTTCTTAAAAAGTTAAGCCTCCGCTTCTTGCACCATCTGCAAGTTCTTTAATAGCTCCTGCGTATCTGAATCCTCCTCGATCAAAAACAACCTTTTCGATTCCTTTATCTTTTGCAATTTTTGCAAGTGATTCACCTACTTTCTTTGCTTTTTCAATTTGTGTTCCAGATTTGATTGATTTTGAATCAGAAGAAGCCAATGTATGACCTTTTGTGTCATCAATCAATTGAGCATAAATAAATTTATTTGACTTAAATACTGCAAGTCGAGGACGAGCTGAATCACCTGAGATTTTTGCTCGGATTCTATTTTTTCTTGATTCTCGTTTTGTAAAAATATTATTAGACATATGTTTTATTATGAAGCTTTCTTACCTTCTTTTCTTCGTACAACTTCATCGCTATAACGAATACCCTTTCCTTTGTATGGTTCAGGCTTCTTCAAAGCTCTGATCATGGCTGTAAATTGACCAACTTTTTCTTTGCTTGGGCCATTGATAGTTATAGTGTTTTTTTCAACTGTTGCATTTAGTCCTTCTGGAACTTCTACAATCACCGGATGAGAAAATCCAAGTGCAAGTTTCAAACTATTTCCTTGCATTTCGCATTTGTATCCAACTCCTTCGATAATAAGTTTTTTCTCGAAAAGTTCATTCACACCTTTGATCATGCTTTTGATTTCAGATGCGTATGTTCCCCACAAAGATCGAGATTCGATTGTGTCTTTTGCCGGAGCAACAACAACCCCTTCTTCTGTAACAGAAATATCCACAGCAGGTTTGTAGTTTAAATTCAATTCACCTTTTGGTCCTTTAACAGTTATTAAACCATCTACAACTGATACTGTTGTATTTTGAGGTATTGCTATTGGTCTTTTTCCAAGTCGTGACATAATCGTTTAATTACCAAATTTTAAATAATATTTCTCCTCCGACCTTTTGTTTTCGAGCTTGAACATCTGTGATGATTCCAGCAGGTGTTGTAATAATCAATCTTCCGTAACCATTTCTTACTGGGAAAATTTCATCTACACCTTTGTAAACTCGCTTTGATTGTTTTGAAACTCTTTTCACATCTGTGATAGCTGGCTTTCCAGAGTTGTCATATTTAAGAGTGATATCAATGTGCTTTTTGATTTCTTTTCCTTTGCTTTCAAAATCAGCAATGTATCCTTCTTTCTTTAGAACTTCCAAAATAGCAGAATTTAGTTTTGAAAAAGGCGCACGAGTTTCTGACAACCCTCTCTCCTGAGCATTTTTCAAAGCTATTATTAAGTTTGATATTGAATCTACTACCATGATGATTTTTTAATTCCTGGGATAAGTCCTTCGTTTGCGCATTCTCTAAAACAGATTCGGCACATATCGAAATCTCTCATATACCCCTTTTTTCGGCCACATTTAAAACATCGTCGCACAACTCGACTTTTGAATTTTGGTTTTCTTGTTGCTCTTACTATTACTGATGTTTTTGCCATAAAAATAAATACTTCGTTAAAAGTGTCCCCGTATACTAGCAGGGACGCTTTTCTATGTCAACGATATAATCATTGACATTATTCCGCTTTCAACGGAAAGCCAAGGTGCTTTAGAAAAGCCTTAGTTTCTGCTGGTTTGCTAGATGTTGTTACAATTGTAATTGAAAGTCCAAATACGTCTTTGATGTCTTGATCAGCTGTTTCTGGGAAAATAGTATTTTCTTTAATACCAATTGTATAGTTTCCCATAGAATCAACTTTTGGTGACAATCCTCTAAAGTCTCTTGTTCGTGGCAAAGCTACGTTGATTAATTTATCCAAGAAACCATACATTCTGTTTCCACGAATTGTAACTTGATAACCTGAAAGTTGACCTTCTCTAACTCTGAAAGAAGCGATAGATTTTTTTGCTGGTCTTTCAGATGCTTTTTGACCTGTAATGTCAGAAAGTCTTTTAGCAATCAAGTCCATTTTTCTACTATCTGCTCGTTGTTTACCAACGCCAGTAGAAACTACTACTTTTACCAGTCGTGGGGATTGCATTTTATTTTTGTAACCAAATTCTCCTTTTAGAGATTCAAATGCTGTATTTTGCTTTTGTTTTACTGTTTCCATAATTCTTTAGATTAAATTACTTCTCCGCTTTTTTTAGCAACACGAACTTTTTTATCTTTTTCAACCTTAAAAGATACTCTTGTTGGCTTTTTTGTCTTTGGGTCAATAAGAGATACGTTTGAAACATGGATAGGCATAGAAACTTCTACAATTTGTCCTTTCTTTCCTGTCATTCGAGGCTTGATTTTTTTCTTTGCAACATTCATTCCTTCAACTAGAACTTTATCTGTATTAGGAAAAACATTAAGAACCTTTCCCTGCTTTCCGCGATCCTTTCCTTTCAAAATTATTACGTTGTCGTTCTTTCTGATTTTCATAAAAATTAAATTACCTCTGGTGCAAGTGAAACTATCTTTTGATAACCAAATTCTCCAAGCTCTCTTGGAACTGGACCGAAGATACGGTTAGCGATAGGATCTTTCTTTTCTTTGTCTGCGATTAGCACAACTGCGTTGTCATCGAATCGTATGTATGAACCATCTACTCTTCTAAAAGGTTTGCTTTGTCTTACAACAACTGCCTTCATAATAGCTTTCTTTTTTACAGATTTTCGTGGTTCTGCTTTTTGAACAGAAAGCACAACAATATCTCCAATCTCGGCGTATCGTTTTCCTGTTGAACCCAAAATTCTGAAGATTCTTCCAACCTTCGCTCCTGAGTTATCTGTGATTGTAACAATTGTTCGTTCCTGAATCATAAGCCTATGCGTTATTAAAAATTACAAATTTCTTTGTTTTAGAAATTGGCCTTGTTTCCTTTATTGAAACTTTTTGACCAACTTTACAAGAATTCCCTGGATCATGTACTTTGTACTTTTTGTCCACTGTCATGAATTTTTGATACTTTGGATGTTTGAAGTATCGAGAAACAGACACAACAACAGTATCTTTCATCTTGTCTGATACGACAACACCTGAAAGAATTTTTCCGCTATTCTTTTTTGTATTTTCTGTAGACATATTATCTGTTTCTTAATTCTGTTAAGATTCTTGCAACATCTTTTCGAGACTTTTTAGCAAAAGCAGTGTCTTTATTTTTTGATCCTGCTGAACCGAATCGAACGTCCAACAAAGCTGATCTTTTTTCTTTAAGATCCTTTTCCAAATCAGCAGTTGTTTTCTTTTGTAAATCTTTTACAGTCATGACTGGTTACATTACTACATTTAATCTCTTGACACAACCTTTGTAGACAAAGGAAGTTTTGTTCCTGCTTTTCTCAAAGCTTCTTTCGCAACTTCGGCTGGAACTCCGTCAACTTCGAAAATAATTCGACCTGGGAATACTTCAAATTCGTATCCTTGCAAATCTCCTTTTCCCTTACCCATTTTCACCTCAGAAGGTTTTCGAGTGAAAGGTCTATCAGGAAAGATTCGGATCCATGATCGTCCTACTTTTCCAAGGTGTCGTGACATTGCTCGTCGGGCAGCTTCGATTTGATTTGATTTTACTCTTTGATATGAAGTTGATTTCAAACCAAACTCACCAAAAGCTAAAGTGATTCCACGAGTTTCAGAACGCTTCATCTTTTCAGGATGAGTTCTTTTTGTGTGCCATTTTCGGTGTTTTACTTTTTTAGGAAATAACATGATAGTAAAATTAATTATGATTCAAAAATATCACCTCGATAAATCCAAACCTTGATTCCAAGGTCTCCTTGTGAAATTTTTGCTCTAACTCGAGCAAAGTCCACATCGGCTCGGAAAGTTTGAAGTGGAACACGGCCTTTTCTAAGCTCTTCTGTTCGAGCCATTTCTGCTCCATTTAGACGTCCTGAGATTCTTATTCTCACACCTTGAACATCTCTGTTTGCCATAACCTTATCAACTGTTTGTTTTAGAACACGTCGGAAAGGCATTCTCTTTTCAATCATTTCTTTCACCATAAGACCAACAATTTTTGCATCAGATTCTGGTGATCGAACTTCTTCAACATCCAATTTTAATTCAACATTTGAATCAAGAATGTTGTTTTTTCTCATGTAAGTGTTTAGGTTCTTTCGTAGTTTTTCTACCAATTCACCTGAACGACCAATGATAAGTCCTGGTCTTGATGTTTTGATAATAACTCGAAGCTTCTTCTCCCCTCTTTCGATTTCAATAGAAGAAACATAAGAGTCTGCAAGAGTCTTAAGCAAGAAGTTTCTGATTAGAATGTCGCCTTTCAAAAAGTCTCTGTACTTTTTGTTGTCGCCAAACCATCGAGATTGCCAGTCTCTAATGATTCCTAATCTATGTGAAAATGGATGAACTTTGTGTGACATATTATTTCTTATCAGGGTTATTAGCTGAAGCGCCATCTAGCACAACTGTAACTTTACAAGTCTTCTTTCGAATAGGATGTGCAACACCTCTAGCTCGTGGCATCCATCTTTTGATAGTAAACCCTTGGTCTACTTGGATTGACTTCACAACAAGATCATTTGCATCAAGATTGTGATTGTTTTTAGCGTTTGCCAAAGCAGATTCAATAAGCTTCTTTATAGGTAGAGCTGCTCGTTTTGGAATAAAAGAAAGATTAACAAGAGCTTTGTCTACTTTTTGACCTCGAACAGTATTAGCTACTAGTCTAACTTTTCTTGGTGATTGTCTATAATTTTTTAATACTGCTTTAGCCATGATTATTATTTTTTAGCTGTAGAAGAAGCTTTTGCTGCTTTTGCTGCTGCGATTTCCGCTTGCTTCTTAGCTGCATCAAGTTCTTTTTGCATTTTACCTCCGTGTCTTCGGAATGTCTTTGTAGGTGAAAATTCTCCTAGTCTGTGACCAACCATTTCCTCTGTAACAAAAACTTCAACGAAAGTCTTTCCGTTGTGAACACCAAAAGTATACCCTACGAATTCTGGAGCAATTTGACTATCTCTTGCCCATGTCTTAATAACACCCGCTTCAGCCGGCTTTTTACCTTCAATTTTCTTGAAAAGTTTCTCGTATACGTATGGACCTTTTTTTAGTGATCTTGTCATTTTTTTAAGAGTGGCATAGTGCCAAAAACTAAAAGCTCTTTTAGA
>CAZVRT010000001.1:24785-58402 GCA_964630375.1 uncultured Candidatus Saccharibacteria bacterium
CACACGAGCTCTAAAAGAGCTCGTGTGCAACATACTAGCATAAGCATTATTTGAGTCAAGGGATTTTTAATAAAAATTAAGAAAAAATCCATAATATGTATAATATTAATATGATAGACACAAAAAAATGGAAATCTGAGTGGGATTTGAAGATTTATTATAAAAACCCAAATGACCCGCAAATTGAGGCGGATGTTGCTGAAGCAGAGGTAAAAATAGCTAAATTTGCTCAAAAATACAGTCGAAATAAAGATTATTTGAAAAAACCGAGTGCACTATTGGAAATGTTTAAAGAGGAGGAAAAAATAGGTCTTTTAGATGGTTTGAATAAACCGCTTCGATACTTTTACGCCTTAATAGACTCTGGCAAAGCTTCTCCTGATGTTTATAAAAAAGATGCCTTAATTACCGAAAGATTGAAAAAAGCCAGTAACTTGATGCTTCCTATTAATCTGGCTCTTGGAAAAATTTCTCCTAAAAAACAAAAAGAATTTATAAATTCGTCTGAATTGGCTGACTACAAATATTATTTAGAACAATTTTTTGAATCAGCAAAACATCAGTTAACGGAACCGGAAGAAAAAATCATTTCTCTAAAAAATGGACCTGCTGCATCAATGTGGGTAGATGGGTTAGAAAAAGCCCTGCAGAAGAAAACAGTAACTTTGAAAGGAAAGAAAATCTCTCTTGGAGAAGCCACTTATAAAATGCATGAACTACCAACAAAACAACGTAGAGCTTTATACAAAGACATAATGACAGAAATTACTTCCCTTTCTGATTATGCAGAGGGTGAGTTAAATGCAATTATCAACAACAAAAAAATCAGTGACGAGCTTCGTGGATACAAAAATTCTTATGACCGACCTTTCTTTGGCCATGAAATGGCGGCAGAGACTGTATTAAATTTTGCAAATTTAGTTACAAAAAACTTTAAAATTGCTCATCGGTTTTATAAGCTAAAAGCAAAAATGCTGAAACTGGAGGATTTTTCTTATGAAGATCGAGGTGCAAAAGTTGGAAAAATAAATAAGAAATTTCCTTTTAAAGAAGCTGTAACTTTTTTGTATGAAACTTTGGAAAAAACAGATCCAAAATTCTCAAAAATTGTAGACGAGTTTTTCAAAAACGGCCAAGTTGATGTATTTCCGAGAGAAAAAAAGCGAGGCGGTGCATACCAATCTTCAAATGATTTGATGCCTACACTAGTATTTTTAAATCATGTAGATACTTTTGATTCTTTAAATACTTTGTCGCACGAATTTGGGCATGCTATCCACTCGGAGTTGGCAAAAGAAAAACAACCTATTCATTATCAAGGTTATTCTTTGGCGGTGGCAGAAACAGCAAGTACTTTGTTTGAAAATTTCACATTCAAAGAAGTTGTTTCAAAACTTTCTAAAAAAGAGCAAATTGTTGCTTTGCACGACAAAATTGAAGGAAAAGTTGCTACAATTTTTCGGCAGATTGCAGCATTCAATTTTGAATTAGAGTTGCACGACAAAATTCGCAACGAAGGACACCTTTCTCACGAAGAATTAGCTAAACTAATGGCGAAGCATTTGAAATCATATTGTGGACCCGCGATGAAAGTAACAGATTATCACGGATACACTTTTATAAACTGGTCTCATTTTAGAAGTCCGTTTTATGTTTATACTTATGCTTTTGGAGAATTAGTTAGCGATTCCCTGTTTGCAAAGTATGAAGAAAATCCAAAGTTTATGGAAAAAATAAAAGATTTACTTGCTGCGGGTTCTTCAATGTCTCCTAAAGATATTTTCAAAAAATATGCTGATATAGATATCAATGATATGAGTTTCTTTGAAAAAGGTTTGAAGAAAATTGAAGAAGATATTATCGAACTTGAAAAATTAGTTAAATAGAAAACAAAAAATATTGGGTGTGAGTGCCCATGATAAAAATAAAAAGAGATGCAGAGCATCTCTTTTTATTTTTTCGTTTCGCTCGGCGTTTGGAACGCCTCCGCAATGCACTCACACCCAATATTTTTTGTTTTCGAATTAAATGATTATTTGTTTCGTTTTGTCTTTCTTCGAGAAACAATCATTTTGTTTGAGTATTTCTTCGCTCGTCTTGTCTTCACACCGTAAGCAAGTTTTCCTTGAGCTGTCTTTGGACCTCGTCGAAGACCGATTCCTTGTCGTCCTTCTCCTCCTCCGTGAGGGTGATCTACAGGGTTCATTGCAGATCCTCTAACTGTTGGTCTTCGTCCCATGTGTCGGCTTCGTCCAGCTTTACCAATATTTCGTAGTTTATTTTCTGGATTTGAAACTTCACCAATTGTCGCCCAACAGTTTGAAGATACTTTTCTGATTTCTGATGATGGAAGTTTGATTTGAGTAATTTTTGCATCAACATCTTGAGCAACAACTTCAGCATAGTTTCCAGCTGATCGAACTAGTCGTGACCCAGCTCCTAGTTGTAGTTCAATATTGAAAACAAATGTACCCACTGGGATGTTTGAAAGTGGCATTCTGTTTCCAGTAGCAACTTTTACATCTTCTCCAACCACAAAAGTATCTCCTACTTTCATTGATTGAGGCACAACAACATATCTTCTTTCTCCATCAGCATAAACTGCAATCGCAATGAAAGCTGTTCTGTTTGGATCGTATTCGATAGTTTCGATTTTCGCAGGAATATTTTTCTTGTTGTAAGCAAAATCTATTTCTCTGTACAATCTTTTATGTCCCGCACCTTTATGTCTAGTTGTGATTCTACCAGCATTGTTTCTACCCACACTTCTCTTGAAACCTTTTGTTAAAGATTTGTTTGGTTCTGTTGTAGTTAGAAAGTCTCTATACTTGATAGTAGACATATTTCTTCGGCTCGGTGATGTTGGTTTGTATTTTTTCATAATATTATACTATCTCAATAGTTTCTCCTTTCTTTAGGGAAACATAGGCTTTCTTTTGTCCTGACTTATATCCTGACTTTACGCCATTAGCTTTTCTTCTAACGACCTTTTTAGCTGGAGTTTTTGCAATGTTAACTGCAACCGGAGTTACTTTGTACAATTCTCTAACCGCTTCAGCAATCAAAGATTTATTTGCATCCTTGCTTACGTCGAAAACATAAACTCCACCTTCTGCTTTAAGAGCAGCTTTTTCTGTAATTCGTGGATTTCTCAAAACCCATGTCAAATCTTTTTTTGTATTTTCTGATTTTGCCATGTTATTTAGTTCTTTCAGTTAGAGTTTTAATACTTGTTTCTGGATTTTCAATCAGAACATATTTGTATGTCAAAAGATCGACCGGGTTTAGATTTCTTACTTCATCAAGTTTAAAGTTGCCGAAGTTGTCAAAACTCTTCTTTGCATTTTTGTCGTTTACATCAGTTGCGATGTAAGCCGCATTCTTTCTTTTTGTTGCAAGATCTTCACAACCACTTCCTTTTGCAACGGCTTTGATTATCTCTTTAGCTTTTGCAGTTTTTGGTTCAGCGAATTCAATTGAATCAACAAACAACACTTCTCCATCACGCATCTTTTGAGAAAGAATTGTGTAAAGAGCTTTTGTTTTCATCTTCTTGTTTACTTTTCGGCTATAGTCTTTTTCATTTCTAGGTCCGAAAGTAATACCTCCACCTACCCAAATTGGTGATCTTTTTGATCCGTGTCGTGCACGACCTGTTCCCTTTTGTTTCCAAGGTTTTTTACCTCCTCCTCTAACCTCGCCTCTAGTTTTTGTGTGAGCAATAGCATCTCGTTTTGTAGACAAAATACTTGTTACCACTTGATGCACAAGGTCAGCGTTCCAAGGTAATCCAAAAACATCTTCTGGTAGTTTCACCTTTGAAACTTCTTTTCCTTCTATGCTGTAAATTTTTTGTTCCATGATATTTTCTTAAATTAACCTCGGATTTCAACAAGGGTTCCACGTCGTCCTGGAATAGCTCCACGAACATACACTTCTCCTGTTTCCTTATTGATTTTAACGATTTTCACTTTTCGCAAAGTTACTTTATCGCTTCCTGTTCGACCAGCCATTCTTAGGCCTTTTCTAACTTTTTGAACTCCACCAGCTCCGATAGAACCAGGTGATCTTTCATTATGTTTTTGTCCGTGAGTTCTAGGACCTCCGGCAAAACCATGTCGCTTCACAACACCTTGGAAGCCTTTTCCTTTTGAGATAGAAGATGTGCTTACAAACTCCCCTTCTTCAAAAGAATCTAAATCGATTTTGTCTCCTACTTTCAAATCTTTAATTTCGTCTTCAGAAGCTCTGTTTTCCTTAAACAAAGCAAATACAGTATCAAGTCCTTTTGTATGACCAATTTGTGGCTTATTTACCCTTTCCTTTTTTTGAGAACCATAACCAAATTGAACAGCGTCATAACCATCATTCTCCAGAGTTTTAATTTGAGTGATAACAACAGGTGCAGTTTTAATAACTGTCACAGGTTGAACACGCCCGTCATCTCCGAAAATTTGTGTCATATTCTGCTTTTCTCCAAGAATGAATTTCATGTTGGTTTATATCATCTTTACATCCACATTCACTCCTGATGGAAGTGAAAGGTTTGTCAAGGCTTCGATCACCTTAGCCTCAGGATTTAAAATGTCAATAAGTCGTTTATGAATCCGCATTTCGAACTGTTCTCGCGCGTCCTTGTAAACGAATGTAGAACGATTCACTGTATACTTTTTAATCTCTGTAGGTAAAGGAATGGGACCACTAACATCCGCTCCAAATCGAAGAGCTGTGTCCATGATTTGTTTAACAGATGTATCAAGAATCTTGCTTTCGTAAGCACGAACTCTGATTCTTAATCTTGATCCAGCTTCTGTATTTTTAGATTTTACTGTACTTTTTTTTGTTGTCATATTGATTTTTACCTCAACCCACCAATGTTCTTCACTCAAAGAGCGTTAGATATCTTGTTGAATTAAAGTTTTAAGTTATTAAGCAACAATCTTTGTTACAACTCCAGCTCCAACTGTTCTACCTCCTTCTCGGATAGCAAATCTTTGTTGTTCTTCAAGAGCAACTGGGGCTACTAGTTTAACTTTGAAAGTTGTTGTATCTCCTGGCATAACCATTTCTACTCCGTCAGCAAGAGTAACTTCTCCAGTAACGTCTGTTGTTTGGATGTAGAATTGTGGCTTGTAACCTGAGAAGAATGGTGTGTGTCGTCCTCCTTCTTCTTTCTTTAGAACGTATACTTCTGCTTCAAATTCTGTATGTGGTGTTACAGAACCTGGTAGAGCAAGAACTTGTCCTCGGTGGATATCTTCTTTTTTAGCTCCTCGAAGTAGGATACCAGCGTTGTCTCCAGCTAGACCTTCTTGTAGTTGCTTGTTGAACATTTCAACTCCTGTAACTGTTGTTTTTGATGTAGGTTTTAGACCAACGATTTCAACTTCTTCTCCAACCTTGATCTTTCCTCTTGCGATTTTACCTGTAACAACTGTTCCTCGTCCTTCGATTGAGAAAATGTCTTCGATTGGCATTAGGAATGGTTTTTCGATATCTCGAACTGGTTCTGGGATGTATGTATCCATAGCATCAACAAGTGAAAGGATTTTTTGTACCCATGGATCTTCAGCTGATGTAGCTTCAAGAGCTTTTAGAGAAGAACCTCGGATAAATGGTGCATTTTGACCATCAAATCCGTGAACATCCAATAGTTCTCGAATTTCTTCTTCTACAAGGTCGATCATTTCTGCATCATCAACCATATCTTCTTTGTTGATGTAAACAATAATCTTTGGAACACCAACTTGTTTTGCAAGAAGTACGTGCTCTCGTGTTTGAGGCATCATACCGTCTGTCGCAGACACAACTAGAACAGCACCGTCCATTTGAGCGGCTCCTGTAATCATGTTTTTGATGTAGTCGGCGTGACCTGGTGCATCGATGTGAGCATAGTGTCTAGCATCTGATGAGTACTCGTTGTGAGAAAGTGAGATTGTAATACCTCGAGCTTTTTCTTCTGGAGCCTTGTCAATTTGATCAACTGACTTCTCTGTTACTTGTTTACCTGCAAGTTTTAATGAGTGAAGCAAAGCAGCAGTAGTAGTAGTCTTTCCGTGGTCAACGTGACCAATTGTTCCTACGTTTACGTGAGGCTTTGAACGATCGAATTCTGCCATAATATTTTGAAATTTAGTTAATTTTAATATCACTTTCTATGGTAACGGCGCGAGAACTTTGCGCTGCCACAGAAAGCGATTGGGTTAATATAATTGCAATTATTGCCCTCTCAGTATCAATTTTGGGTTTTAAAGCCACAAAATCGCATAGAAAAAAAGCGCGAAATTGCGTAGCAACATACTATACAAAATATCTAGGAGTGTCAACACGAAGCCTTATTTTGGCACGCATTTACCATTTAAGAATTTCTGGCTTAAAAGACACAATTCGTCTGAGCTTGGTCCACCGGTAATATTACAATACGTAGGTGGATTAGTTCTATTACACATCAGTTCTCCAGGCCAACAAACAGGCAAAGAAACTGGGTTCAATGGATCATAAGGAGACATTGTGTATCGGATAAATTCCAATTGTTCTGCTCTTGTACAACTTCTAGATTGCAAAGGTAAAGTACCATATTGGCTAGTAATTGTATTATTTATATCAAGTTGAATAACTGGCTTAGCCACAGAAACTTCGTTTCTCACTTCGGCAGTTCCCATACTATTTCCGTTTATATCAAAAACTTCTACTGAAAATACTATTGGTTGAATAATTCTGGTTTTATTTTCATAGGAAATAGTTACTGATTTCCTTCCATTATTTATGGGTCTAATAGTCACAAATTCTCCACACTCTTTTATGTTTGTTGAATTTACTCTTACTGCACTTGGATCACAAATCAACAAAACTTCCATAGAGCGAGCTTCATCAACTGGTTGAACTTTTACTTCGTACTTTACCTTCAATTCTCCTGTATCTGTATTTACATAAATTTCAGGATTTGAAACAGAAAGTGTAGGAGTTTTTTCTTCTCTCGGAGAAAGTATTGTTCTGTTTGGAGAATTTGTATTTTGTTGTTGTGCCGCTTCAAGCTCTTGTTTTATTTCTTCTTGTTCTTCCGCCAACATTTTCTGACAAGAAATTTCTTGAATTTTTGCACTTGTTAGAGGACCGACATTTCCGGCTCCTGCTTGGCTACTTGATTGAATCAAACCATTTTTAACTTGAAAGTCAGCAACTGCTCTCCAAGTTACATCACCAAAATATCTGGTAACTTCTTGATTTGCAGGAAAATGTCCTTCAGATTTCAAAAAACTTTGAAGTGCAGTTACAAGATTTCCGCTTACACCTCTAACTAAAGTTGTGTTTATCACTAAACATTCTTTTGAAAAATTTTCATCTGTTGAAATAATATTTCCCGGACTTAAAATTGCATTTGGATTTAAAAGATTTCTAGCATTTTCTGCTTTATCAGAAGGAATAAGTCCCAACCCAATTAGAAATTCAATATCCGCAATTGTTAACGCATTTGTTTTAAATGAAATTCCAGAAACAATAATCAAAGCTAACAAACCAGATAGGATTATTTTTTTCGAAAAAAGTTTTTTCATTAATTATATTATTGCACAACAGGAGTAGTTCCGGCAGGCGCTATCCAAATCAACAATGTATCGCTTCCGGCAAATGCAAATCTTTCAGCGGCAGAACAACTCATTTTTAGCTCATACAACTTATCGCCACTTGGAGCAGTTCTTGACGGACTTGTTAGTACTAGATTAACAGCTGGTCCAGCCGTAGGAAGTTTCATACGCCTTGCGGAGCTATAAGTCTTACCACCATCTGATGTGTAGGTAAAATCTCCAGTCAGAGTACACCCTTCTTTTGCTTCTGCTCCTTGAATTGTATTTTCTGCTGTCCATTTAATTTGTACATTTCCTGATGACACAGCAACGGGTAGTTTATTTCCTCCTCTTAAAAATTCTCCGTTTAAAGATTTGACATAAAGAAGAACTTTGGCATTTTTTTGTCCTGTTGAAAAAGATGTGTCTGTATTATAAGACAAGTCGGTGTTGTAACTTAGATCAGTATCGTAATCAATGATACTTTCAAAACCTAAATCAGCAGTATAGCCCAAATCAGCAGCGTAACTTAAATCAACATTGTATCCAAGACTCGGAAGGTAACTAAGATTTGTATTATAACTAAGATCAGGTTTGTAATTTAGCAATTCATTTAAATCATAACCGAACAAAATATTTTGGCTTGTTGAACCAGTTGAAGCACAAGTTAATTTTTCAATATAATTTCTAGTAGTTGGACCAACTCTTCCCAATCCGGTTGTCTCTGGAGTTCCATTCAAAACAATACCTTCTGATTTTTGAAAACTCGCAACTGCTTGTTGAGTTACATTTCCAAAATATCCAGTTACTTCAGCAAAAAAGTGTCCTTTCGATTTTAGAAAAGATTGCAGAGCAGAAACAACTGTCCCAGACATTCCGTTTCCTAAATCTGTCACCAATCTTAAACAAGTTCCTTGAACTTGATCTGCAAATTGTGAAGCAGATTGAGTTGTTTGAGTAGTTCGATTTGTGTTAGTTGTATTAGAAGAATTTGAACTAGAAACCGCACTTCTAGCTTGCGCTACTTTATCGGCTGGGATAAATCCGGCAGCGATTAACAAATCTATATCATCTTGTGTTAACGCAAAAACATTTCCTGCAAACATTGAAGTTATTAATAATGCTGATGCCAAAGTTTTTATTTTATTTTTCATAACAATATTTTAACCTTTTAAAGAAAAACAGGTGCAAAGCACCTGTTAATAATATTAATTATTTTTTACTCGATATCGAATCCAGTTTGATTCTAGTCCGTTAGAAAGTACAGAAACTCTGTAATTTCCTGTTTCTCCAGTAATTTTACCTTTTGGTAATTGGAACTCAGTATTTTTTCCTGGGAACTTAAATGTGATTTGATTATTTTTTGTAGTCACATTGTGAATTATTCTTTCTGCTCCAGTTTGAACATGAACTAATTTAACTTTGTTTGAACTTGCATGGAAGTTTACTCCTCGCAAAGTAAGGTCTTGTCCAAAACTTCCCTCATCTGGACTAACCCAGTTTAGTTGTGGAGCTTTCACAACTGGTGTTGGGTTTGTTGTTGGCGTAGGAGTAGGTGTCGGGTTTGGTGTAGGATTTGGAGTTGGATCAGGTGTAGGTGTTGGAGTCGGAGCTGGAGCTGTCGGCTCTTTTCCAATACTGAAAGTACTTTTTTGAGAAGTAGATCCCCAACTTTCAACGCCTTTAGGTTTCAAGTTTGTGTCGCTAAATTGAACTTTAAATCCTTGAGATGGGATATGTGCAGAAAATGTTTTTGGTGAAAGTGACAAAGCACTAGCCTTTGGAATAATGTTTACATTCAAAGGATGTTCTGTATTTCTTTCTAGATAATCACTTGAACCATTCAAAGTAATCAAATACATATTTGTTTCTCCTGCAATTTTTGTCCAAATATTAGAACCACCTTTTAGTCTTGAAAGAATTTTTCCACCTTGGAAAAGTTCAATACCATCAATGTAATTCCACGGAGAAACTGCACTTGGTGTTTCAACTTGCACCTCAAGAGAATGAATTTGTGCATTTTGTTCTTGAGGAGTTAGATTAATTCTAAAAATTCTTTCACTTTCATTTTCAGTAATCTTCAAACCTGTTCGAGTAGAAAGTGAGATTTTGTATCCGATTTTTGTTGGTGTTTCTGTTTTTTGTGCTTCAGCAGATCCACAAGTGTTTTGTGCAATAAATTGTCTTGTTTTTGGACCTACAATTCCAGCACCATCAACAGAAAGCGAAGCAACTATTCCATTATCATATTGGAATCTTGCCAAAGCTTCCCGAGTCAAAGGACCAAAATGACCAGTAACAAAAGTGCTACTCAAATATCCTGTTTGTACAAGAAATCTTTGAAGCAATCTGTTTTCAGCTGTAAATTGCAATGCATTATTTCCAACCTGTAAAGCTCTGGTTATAAAAACACAACTTGTCGCAGGAGTATCAATGTCTCTTTTCTTACATGTTTGTTCTGCAATTCTGTCTCTAGTAGGAGCCGTAACCACACCAAAATTTGGTGCATTTCTTCCAATCAACCCTTCATCTAGTTGATAATCTTCCAAAGCTCTTTGCAAAGTAGCTGTGAAATTTTGTGAAGGAGAACCTTTGAAATATTTTTTATCTTTTAGAAATTTTCCCAATGCCAAAACTTCAGCATCTTTATCTCCTTTTTTCAAAGATCTTGTAAGCAAAGTACAACCTTCTGAAACATCGTAGTTGGTGTTAGCCAATACACTTACAGGTGCAGAAGTAATTTCTGTAGCTGCTAATGCAGGAATAGCGCTCACAGAAAAAAGCAGAGCTGCAATCGAAACTTTTTTTAATAATTTCATAATAATTTAAAGTAAATTTATAAACACAAACGGAAAAAGAGTACCGGGGAAAACCCAATACTCTTTCTCGTCTTGCAATCAATTATAAACTAATTAAATTACAAAAAAGTTTTTATTCTAAAAGAATGTGGAAAACTATTTAAGTGTAACTTTAGCTCCAGCTTCTTCAAGCTTTGCTTTAAGTTCATCAGCTTCCGCTTTTGAAATTCCAGTTTTAACGTCTGCAGGTGCGCTATCAACAAGATCTTTAGCTTCTTTAAGACCAAGTCCTAGAACTTCCTTAACAACTTTAATAACTGCAATCTTTTGAGCACCAGCATCAGCTAGTACAACTGTAGCAGTTGAAGATTCTTCCGCAGCAGCTCCACCAGCAGCAGGAGCTGCGGCAACAGCAACAGCTGAAACACCAAATTTCTTTTCTAGAACTTTAACAAGTTCGTTCAATTCAAGAACACTCATTGATTCTACTTGTTCAACAAGAGCTTTGAATTTTTCTGGAACTTCAACTTCAGAACCAGCATCTGTTGCAGGTTCGTCAGCAACAGGAGTAGAAGTTTCTTCTACAACTGGAGCATCGTTTTGAATTTCTGTATCTGACATATTATTAATTATTAGTTAACTATATTTTATTTAATAAGTATTAAGCTTCTTTCTTATCTGCATAAGCTTTCACAACCATAGCAAATCCCTGAATTGGAGAATTGATGATATTTACAAACATACCTCGTAGAACATGTAGTGAAGGGATTTGTGCAATTTCTTCCATCTCTATTCGAGAAAGGAATCTGTTTTCAAAAACACCTCCAACAATTCTTAGTTTGTCTGAGCCAATCTTTTTATGGAAGTCAAAAATCTCTCGAGCAGGAGCAGTTGCATCTTCTGAATATGCGACAGCTACTTCCCCGTCTAATACAGGAACTTCACCTTCGATACCAGCTTCAGCAAAAGCTTTTTTGATAAGAGTTTTCTTCGCTACAAAATACGAAACACCATTATCGCGCAAAGCTGCTCGCATTGATGTTGTATCTGAAACAGGAACTCCTCGGAAACTAACAAAAACTGCAGATTCACTTTTTGCAGCTTCTCGTAGTTTGTCGATGATTTCTGTTTTCTTTTGTTTTGTAATTGCCATTTTTGTTTGGACTTTAAAAAAATAAACGACCTTTTGTAAGGCCGTAGAGAGAAATATTAGAGAAACACAACTTATATTTTATATTTTGGCTTGCAAATTTTGCTGCAAACTGTCAAAAATATCGGCGGTGTTTTTCAGGTCTCGAGCGGTCTTATTTGGACGCCACTTGTCTCAGGCCTTACAAAGAAGAGATTACCGGATTTTGGTGGTAGTGTCAAATTTTATCTTTTCTTCACCAAACCTTAATACTCTATTTTCTATAATCCCAAAGTGAAAAACTTTGATGAGTGGAATGAAGTCAAAAAGAAAACTGAAGCCGAGCCAAGAAGGTTTTATAGAGTGCGAGAGATTTGGTGGTTTAGAATTGGTCTCAATGTAGGGACAGAGCAAAATGGCAAAGATGCATTTTATACTAGACCCGGCTTGATAGTAAAAAGTTTTGGACCTGATTCTTGTTGCATTGTTCCACTTACAACATCAAATCGCAAACATCCGTTTAGAATTCCTATTGGAAAAATCGAGGAAAAAGAAGCAATGGTCAACCTCTCACAAATACGAACAATAGACGCAAAAAGACTAGAAAAGAAAATTTGGTTATTAAGTATAAATAAGTTTTCTATAATCAAAAAAGCTATCAGAGATTTATTCCGATAGCTTTTTCAAATTATCCCTTACGACAAAGTATCGTTTGGGCGGGGCTGAGATGCATTGTCGAAATACATAAGCCAAACTGTATATGTATTATAAATTAGAGCGACGCAAAAAGTCAACGATTGACTTTGTTTTTAATTTATATAAATATGTCTCAGAACCCAAAATAAGTACACTATGCTAGCAGAACTTGATACCGACGAACTGAAACCCGGATTTCCGGATCCGACAGAACAAGATGAAGTGTTCGACCACTTCAAAAAGCTTCTTGGCGAAGAAGACGCCGGAAAGCTTCACCAATTCTTCAGCCCAACCAGAATTCCAAAAGAACTTTCTTTGGAACATGCAAAAGTTTGCGTTGCGCTTCAGCCAATCCGAGCTTTCTACAGCAAAAGCCTGGCCTGCGAAACCCTTCCAAAAGAACTCTGCTACAGAGGCAAACCAATCTCTGAAAAAGATTTCCTGACAGGGATTAGCAGATTTTTGGACCAAGTCAATCAACAAATTGACGAGTGAGAGTGTCTCACTCCAACCAATCGTGTCATGTGCTCGATTGGTTTTTTATTTTTCGAAATATATGGAACTGTATCTATAGCCGAGCGAAACAAAAAACAAAAAAGAGATGCAAAGCATCTCTTTTTTGTTTTATCGTGGGCACTCGTGAGTGTTATTTATTTCCCGCGATTCTTCTTAATTTCCTCCGCCACATTTGCCGGCACAACTTCATAATGATGAAACTCCATTGTTGAAGAACCTCGTCCAGCTGTCATAGATCGCAACCGAGTTGTATAACCAAACATTTCTGAAAGCGGAACCAGAGCTCGTACAGTTTGGATTCCCATTCCTCTTTCTTCCATACCTTCGATTTGTCCTCGTTTTGAAGAAATATCTCCAGTAATATCTCCAGTATTTTGATCTGGAATAGTAATTTCCACTTTCATAATAGGTTCAAGAATTGTAGCTTGAGCTCGAGCAGCAGCTTCTTGGAAAGCATGGCTAGCTGCAAGTTTGAAAGCAATTTCTGATGAATCGACATCGTGGTATGAACCATCGTAAAGTTCAGCTGAAACATCTACCATTTTGTATCCAGCAACAACTCCTCTATCCATTGCTTCTTTAATACCTTTCTCAACTGCAGGAATAAATTCGATTGGCACAACTCCTCCTTTAATATTGTTGATAAATTCAAATCCCTCTGAACGCTTAACATTTTTAGGAAGTTTTTCTTCAGGATCAATTGCTTCTAAAGGCTTAATTCGAATTTTAACGTGACCATATTGTCCTTTACCTCCAGATTGTTTGATGTATTTATATTCAGCATCACCTTCTCTTTGAATTGTTTCTCGGTAAGCAACTTGTGGTTGTCCAACATTAGCTTCAACATTGAATTCTCTTTTCATTCGATCAACAAGAATTTCCAAGTGAAGTTCTCCCATACCTGCGATAATTGTTTCAGCAGTTTCAGCATCTGAAGTTACTCGGAAAGTTGGATCTTCTTCAGCAAGTTTTTTCAAAGCGATACCCATTTTTTCTTGGTCAGCTTTTGTTTTTGGTTCAATTCGAAGAGACACAACAGGTTCAGCAAATTCAATTCGGTGAAGTTCGATTGGATTACTTTCATCACAAAGAGTATCAGATGTACGAGTGTTTTTTAGACCCACAGCAGCTGCGATTTCTCCAGTGTAAACTGTTTGAACTTCTTCTCTTTCGTTTGCGTGCATTCTTAGAATTCGTCCCAATCTTTCTTTTTCTCCAGTAGTAGCATTGTAAACGTATGAACCAGCAGAAACTTTTCCTGAGTAAACTCGGAAATATGTAAGCTGTCCTACGTAAGGGTCAGTTTGCAATTTGAAAGCAAGAGCAGAAAACGGTTCTTCATCTGAAGCGTGTCTTAGAATTTCTTCTCCAGTTTTTGGATCTGTACCTCCGATTGGTGGAATATCCAATGGTGAAGGAAGATAATCTACAACGGCATCAAGAACCAATTGAACTCCTGTATTTTTCAAAGAAGAACCTGTAAATACCGGGATAACATTTCGATCGATAACTGCCTTTCGTAGAATAGTTTTCAAAGTGTCCAAATCTGGTTCGTTTCCTTCCAAGAAAGCATTCATTGCATCTTCATCGTTTTCAACAATTTTCTCAACGAAAACAGCTCGCCATTTTTCAGCTTCAGCTTTCATTTCTTCTGGAACTTCAATTTCATTGATTTGGTTACCCATTTCCCCTGTAAAGGTATATGCCTTCATTTTTAGAAGATCGATAATACCCTTTAGATCACCTTCTTCTCCCCAAGGTAGTTGAGCTCTAACAGCGTTTTTAGAAAGTCTATCAACAATAGATTTAAATGATCTATCAAAAGATGCTCCTGTTCGGTCAATTTTATTGATGAAACAAATTCGAGGCACACCGTATTTGTCTGCTTGTCTCCAAACTGTTTCAGATTGAGCTTCAACTCCGGCAACTCCATCAAAAACAACAACTCCACCGTCTAGAACTTTTAGACTTCTTTCAACTTCAACAGTAAAGTCTACGTGACCTGGTGTGTCGATAATATTAAAACGATGCTTTTTATTTGCATCACCTGATGCATATGTAGGTGTCCAAAAAGCTGTTGTAGCAGCAGAAGTAATAGTAATACCTCTTTCTTGTTCTTGTTCCATCCAGTCCATCACTGCTGAACCTTCGTGAGTTTCACCCATTTTGTGAGAAACACCAGTGTAAAAAAGGATTCTTTCTGTTGTTGTAGTTTTACCCGCGTCAATGTGGGCAATGATTCCAAAGTTTCGAACTTTATCTAAAGGATAATCTCGTGCCATATAAATAAACTAAATAATTAATTATTAAATTCTAAAAACTATATCTGAATATATTATCAGATATTACCAAGCAAAGTGAGCGAACGCCTTGTTTGCTTCTGCCATCTTGTGAGTATTTTCTTTCTTCTTTACAGCCTCACCTTCTCCTTTTGAAGCTAGAACAAGTTCATTTGCCAATTTTTTGTGCATTGGAGTTCCTTTCTTTGATTGAGCAGCTGTTTTAATCCAAGTCATAGCAAGGAAAAGTCTTCGCTCTGGTCGAACTTCTCGTGGAACTTGATAGTTTGCTCCTCCAACTCGTCTTGATCTAACTTCCATTACTGGAGCTGCATTTTTCAAAGCAGCATCAAAAACTTCTAGTGGATTTTCAACTTTTTCAGATTTTTTGATTTCCTCAAAAGCACCGTAAACAATCTTTCGAGCAATTTCTTTCTTACCTTCTTCCATTACATGGTTAATAAACTTCTCAACTTTTATTGAGCTGTATTTAACATCTGGCTTAATTACTGGTTTTTTCTTAAGTGGTCTTCGCATAATAATGTTTATTATTCGCCTTTCGGTCTTTTAGCACCGTACAAGCTTCTTCCTTTCTTTCTGTTTTTAACTCCTTCAGCATCCAAAACACCTCGAACAATTGTGTATCGAATGTTTACGTCCTTTACTCTACCTCCTCTTAGCATTACCACTGAGTGTTCTTGTAGATTGTGTCCCATTCCTGGAATGTAGGCTGTTACTTCTCTTCCGTTTGTCAATCTAACTCTGGCAACCTTTCGGATAGCTGAGTTCGGTTTTCGGGGAGTTTTAGTTGTAACCTTGATACATACACCTCTTTTAAATGGTGATGTGTATTTTGAAGGCTTATTTTTCAATGTGTTAAAACCACGGTGAAGAGCTACCGCTTTTGTTTGTGTTTTAACTTTTCTTCTATTTCGTTTTACTAATTGATTAACTGTAGGCATATATACAATAAAAATCCCTTAAAAAGGTACGGACACTCTACTACACACTTCGTTTTCATGCAATACCCTAGAGCAACTATTTGAAATGTTTGAAACTCTCAGAGATAGAGGCTTGCATATAGTGGAGTTTTTCGGGTAAAGAACTGATCTCTTTTTTGGTTGTATTTTTTGCTTCTACTCTACCCAGATACATTGGTTGCTCTACTTCAGAATCAATAGGAAGAATATTAATGCTTCCTTTTATTTTTTCTATATAAGCGGTCGTTCCTATTTTTAATGAAAGGCCCAGATCTGATTTTAATTGAATTGTTTTGCTGGAAAAACTATTCCAAGTATTTTTAGAAATTTCAAAAATATTATTTCTGGTTACAGGAAATATAAAAATAAAAAGAATAAACATAGCACCGATTACCATTGGTAAATGCTTTACATAAGCAGCTGGCAAAATATTTGTTTTCACAGGAAGCGCAGAAACGGCTTTGTAAAGGGCTTTATTTTTAGGAGTTACTTTAGAAGGTTTCTTCATCAAGAATATTTTAACACAAGCTTTTTAAATTTTTTTAATAAACAGAGATACCTGTGATTAATTTGATCACTGCACCAATTACGGGAGCAAAAAATTGCCACAAGAAAAAGATAAAGAAAATAATAAATAGAAATCCAAACCTATCCAAAACATTTCTTAATGATTCTGTTTTTGGGAACAGAGCAAATAAAACTTTTGAACCATCAAGCGGTGCGATTGGAATCATATTAAAAAGTGCCAATACAACATTTGTTTGAACAATTAAAAGAGCTACGTAAACCAAACTCGTCATATGACCAGTATCTGCCATCAATAACCGAATCAGCACTCCAAAAATCAAAGCCAATAATATATTAGAAATAGGACCAGCTATCGCTACCAATAGTTCTCCCCATCTTCTGTTTCTTAAATTATATGGATTATACGGCACAGGTTTTGCCCATCCGAAAATCACCCCAGAAAAAGAAAGAAGTAGCGGAATCAGAAAAGACCCAAGAAAATCAAGATGTTTTAAGGGATTTAAGGTCAATCTTCCTGCATATTGAGCAGTTGTATCCCCCAACCAAAGCGCCGCATAACCATGCGCAACCTCGTGAATTACCACAGAAGCGATTATAATTAAAATCAACATTATTACAGTAATTGGCTCCATACCACTTGCATTATATAGAGTGTTTGGTAGTATGGCAAAACTAATTAAAAAATATATGGCAAAAGTTTGCGCAATGACAGGAAAACATTCTCAAGTTGGGGGCGGATACTCTAACCGTGTTCGTGCTACAAAATTTAACCCAACTGGGAAAAGACGACGATATGCTAACCTTCAAAAGAAACGAGTTTTTGTTCCAGAAATAAATGAAACACTAAACCTAACTCTTTCAACAAAAGCGATTAAAACAATCAACAAGAAAGGGGCGTACAAAGCATTGAAAGACGCAGGAGTTATCTAAAAATAGTTTCTCCATCACTCCAAAATGTAAGAGTACCGCTTTCAGCGGTATTTTTTATTTCAATTGGAAACTTACTTAAAATCTCAATTGTTTCTTTATGAGGGTGCCCAAACTTATTATCTTTTCCTGAAGAAATGACCGCGTATTTTGGCATAACAAAACCAACAAACTTTTCTTCAGTAGAAGTATGCGACCCGTGATGCCCCACTTTTAAAACATCGCATCTAATTTCATTTTGATATTTTTGCACAATTTTCATTTCAACTTCTTTCGAGGCATCACCTGTCAGCAAGAAACAAGTTTTTCCATAAACCAACTTTGCCACAATAGACTGATCATTTGAATCAACGCTTATATAATCTTTTTCCGGATGCAAAATTTCCAAATAAATATTTTTATCAACATCCAACATAATCACATCACCTTCTTTGACTTCTCTTTTTTCGATTGGGAGATTGGCTATTTGAGCAGTGTTTTCATTTTGTTTGGTGCTAGTCGCATAAACCAAAAGAGAAATATCGTAAGAATTCGCCAAGTCTACTGTTCCACCAATATGATCCAAATCTGGATGAGTCAAAATCACCATATCAAGCGTTGTATCGAAAAAAGAAATTTTGCTGTTTAGTGCTTCGAGAATTGCCGCGTTTGGACTAGTATCGATAATTGCCTGAATTTTATTTGGAGTTTCTATAAAAATAGCATCGCCCTGCCCGACATCTAAAAAAGAAACTTGCAAATTACCCTTATTTTCATTTGTATAAATTTGCCACCAACCAGAAACGGCTGTTATCAGAAGCGAGGCAAGAATAATTAAATTTGCGATAAGTTTTTTATTTTCCACACAAACATTGTAGCAATTTGTTATAATATTTTTATTAAAAGAATCTAAATTTAAAATAAAATGCAAAAATTTGAAACAAAAAAATTTAATATTCCAGAGCTAAAAGGTATTTCAGCGAAAAATATTGAGGAGCACATTAAGCTTTATGAAGGATACGTAAAGCACGCAAATTTAATTCTAGAAGAAATTTCAACTCGTGATCAAGAAAAAGATGCTTATGCAATTGCGGAAATGCAAAGAAGATTTGCATTTGAATTTGATGGAATGAGAAATCATGAAATCTATTTTGAATCATTGGAAGATGGAGCAAAAGAAATTTCTGATGGAGATTTGAAAGAGAAAATTTCTGAAGACTTCGGATCTTTTGAAGATTGGTTGGAGAGATTTAAAGCAGTCGCAAAGACTCGTGGAATTGGTTGGGCAATTTTATATTTTGATCCAAACTCAAATCGGCTTTTGAATGCATGGATTGATGAACAACATCTTGGACATCTAAATGGTTGCACGCCTGTTTTAGCTCTTGATATGTGGGAACACTCTTTTGTTTCTGATTATTACCCTTCTGGAAAAGCTACATACATTGATGACTTTTTCGCAAATTTAAATTGGGAAACTATTGAAAGAAATTTTGAAAACTGCAAAAGATAATTCAGAAAATTTTTCAGCTACAAAAATTATATAGCTCAAAACCACAAACGCCGGATACGAAAATATTTTTGATATTGGTCCTAAAAAAGAAAGTATTCCTGCTAATGCTGATATCAACATTGCAAACGGCATCACCGGCAACACCAAAATATTTGCAAATATAGCTACAACAGAAATTTCTCCTGTCATTTTTATGATTAAGGGAAAGACTGCAATTTGTGTTGCAATGGTAGTGGAAATTATTTCACGCAACTGAAATTTTTCGGTGATGAACTTTAATTTTTTTGAAATTAAAGGACTGATATGAATTAAGCCGAGGGTGGCGACGAAAGAAAGTTGGAAGCCTGGGTCGCCGGCAAGGATTTTTGGGTTGTGAACCACCATGCAGAAAGCGGCGACCCAGAGCGCTCTGTTTACTTCGTATTTTCGACTTGTCCCAAAAGCTAAAACTCCAATTACCGCCATAACACTGGCTCTAACAGTTGTTGAACTCGCACCAGTTAATATTGCAAAACAAATTATAAAAATAATCGACAACAATTTTGAATAAAATAAAGACAATCCAGAAAAAATATTTTTAATCGCATCTGCAATAATCGTGACATTATATCCAGACAAAACTACCAAATGAATCAATCCTGCGATTCTAAAATCTTCCAGTAATTCTTTTCCCAACAACTGTTTTGAACCAATCAAAATTCCAGCTGCCAATCCAGATTGAGGACTTCCCAATTCTCTTTGCAAACTCAGCGTAAAAATATTTTTGATATCAAAAAGAAATCCATAAAAACTTTTCTGCAATTTTTCTTCTTTTGAAATTATTTGCGGATAAAACATCAAATATCCGACTCCATCTTTTGCCAGAAATTTTGGATAATCAAACTCAATGTCATTTTCATTCTTAAACTTTTCCGGTTTTTCTAATTTTCCACTAAAAACAATTTCTTGATTAAATTTTAATTCACTGTGTCTGGGCAAAGTAATTCGCACAAGAAAATTTTCTTTTTCAACAAAAACAACATAATGCGTATTGTTTTCTCTTTTATCCGGCTCTCGCACTATCTTTCCCGAAAATTCATTTTTATTTCCAACCAAAAAATCCACAGGCGAAACATCATCAACAAAATTTATCCGCAAAACTCCAAACACAAAAAATAAAATTACCAGAAACCACCGAATATTTTTTATGAAAAACAAAATGTAAAAAGACAACAAAACTAAAAAACCTAAAATAAAAACATCAATTTCCTTTCCATCAAAAATAAAAACCCCAAACAAAAAAGAAATTATTAAATAAAAAATCACCTAACTAAAATAAAGTACAGCCCCTAAAATTTAGATAAAATTTTTATTTAGAATTTATAAACTCTTGCCAAGAAGCAATGATTTGCATTTCGTCTTCCGGAGAAATACTTTTTCGGTATCTTGCACCTTTTACTCCCCGAACTCTTTGTTCACAATCTGCCCATGTCTGATGTTTCTCCAAAACTCCATCAACTAAAGACAAATAACTATATGCCTTGGCCTTTGATCTATCTTTATTTTCTTTATTGACCGCAAGAGGAGCGATATTTTTTATATCTACAAAATATTCATTTACAGAACCGGAATACAATTCAACCGGTTTTTCATCAGCAAAAGAAGTTGCAATCACATCACATCTTTCATTTCCAGCCACACCAGCATGCCCAGCAACCAAATTCCATTCGATATTTAAACCTTCCAAATAAAAATCCAATTTCTCCCACAAATCTTTGTTCAAAACATCTGTTTTGTCCTGTTTTTTCCAATTATTTCTTTTCCAACCATGAATCCATTTTGTCGATCCGTTCAAAACATAGCTAGAATCAGTAAAAATACTCGCTCCATCAGAATTTAAATTTTTATGAACATATTCCAGCGCGCTCACTACGGCTGTAAGCTCCATCCTGTTGTTTGTTGTCATTTTTTCAAATCCACCCAACTCAACAATTTGCCCATTTGAAGAAACAATCGCCCCCCAGCCACCAGGTCCCGGATTTCTCCTTGAAGCCCCATCAGAAAAAATTGTAGTTATTTTCATTGCTGAGCAGTATAACATGTTATAATAATTACTGTTATGACCTTACAAAATTTCCACAAAAAATCATTTTTAACAATATCTATTACAGGATTTTCAACAATACTTTTCTTCCTTTGGCTACAATTTACAGGACAACATCAAACACCAATTAATAATTGGACTTCATTAATTTCAGGAATTATTTTCCTAATCTCATCAATTATTTGTTTCATATATTATAAAAAAATTGGTGACCGAGGCGGAGTTTCTACCACAATTCTAGCAACAGGTATCGCTAATTTCTTATATTTTATAGGCGCTGTCATTTGGAGTTACGACAATATAGTAAAAGGAATAGAAGTTCCATACCCTTCAATTGGAGATGTTTTCTTTATCTTAATGATTATAATTTACGCTTTCGCAGTTGGATCTCTTCTAAAAATCTACAAATCTAGTACAAAAATAAGCACTTTCGTAATGGCCCTAGTTGTATTTTTGATATTAGGAGTTATCACTTTCTCAACAGTCGGAAAACCAGAAATTTCACAAGAATTGTCATTTTGGGAAAACTTCTTCAATTTCACATATTCTCTTGGTGATTCAATATATGTAGGAGCAGGAATTGCACTTTTAATTATCGCCGGAGGAAAGATTTATAAAGGAATCCTAACTTGGGTTGCGGGCATGCTACTAACAATGGCAGCAGACCTTACTTTCACATACAGAGCAGCTTTAGGAGTAGTTTGGAATGGAGATATAGCCGACCAACTTTATGTTCTTTCTGCAATCGCATTCACATACGCAGTAATTCTATTAGCAAAAATGACAGATCAAAGCAAAATTGAGTTAGAATCTTAATTTATGAAAAAAATATTATGCGATCAAAAACAAACTAATATCGGCATAATATTTTTTGCTGTTTTTCTTATCTTGATAACTGGTTTAACAATATTTGGAGTATCTCCAATGTTGCATTCAATTTTTCAAGCTTCTATTTTTACAACACTTTTAGCAGGTGCAACTGTCGCAATACAATCTATTTATAAAGTTGGAGTAAAAAACTTTGTCGGCAAATCAATGCTTTATTTTCTTGTAGCAATAGTTTTATCAATGATAGATATTGTTCATTCAATAACAAAATCTGATATTGGATTTGATCAATATATTTGGATTTTAGTTTCAATTTGTATGATTTCAGGATTGAGTTTCCTTATGACTTCATACAAATTAAAGTTTCCTAAAAATTTATTGTTGGAAAGCGCATTGGTCTTTTTTTCTGCTTTTTTCATTTTGTCACTTTTCACATCTTGGCCACAGTTATTAAATTCCCTTTTAATCACAACAGCCATAATGTCATTAAGAATTTCCGGCAAAAAAACTCACTGCGGAATTGTTTATATTTCAATTGGATTAATTTTTTTATGCATTGGAAACATTTTGTTTATTAGCAGATATTGGAATAGCATAGCTTTCTTCGGAGACATCAGTGATATTGTTTTTTTAACATCTTGGTTTAGCATAATAACAGGATTATATTTCACTAAAAAAAGATATGTTTAGTTTTTTTTCAAGAAATAAAAATACACCAACTGAAGTCGATAAGATTTTTTCTTTTTTATCTAGCACAACTCATCATCCAGACACAATTGAAAATTACTTATCTCAATACAACAAACTAAAAAGAAAATATAAAAACGATGATGAGATTTTTATAAATTTATACCTAAACTGGGAAGAATTTATTATCAACAACAAAACAGAAAACTATAAAAATTATTCTAAAGATTCTTTACGAGCAGCAATTAAAAAAGAAATTGATATCAGCAAATTATCTGAAGCTTTTAGACTAATTTTTCTACCAAAAAGAGAACAAATTATAAGCCTGTATGAAGTCTTCATTTTGAATATTGCTAATTATATAAGCCACCATTTGGGTCATACAACTTTAATAAAAACCGTTCAAGACTTGAAAGATCCTCTTTTGGCAAAAATCAGAATCACCAGCAATAGCTTGGATTTTTCAATTTTAAATAAAGCTCTGCAAGATGCAACAATGTATCCTCTTGATGAAATTACAAAATCTTTCAAAAATCTTCTTGGTGCTTTGTACAACAAAATAGAATTATCTCTTGGAGAAAAACTAACAAAAGACAATTTTGGAAAAATGTTTACAGAATTTAAAGAAAAGTACAATGCGGATTTATCTACTTCTGTTTTGAAAATTGTACCAGACAGAATTTTGAGCATGAACGAATGGCTTTCAATGATGAGTAAAAAAGAACTTGAGAAACAAGTTTTGGAAAGAACTGAAGAATTGGCAAAACTAAACGAATCTCTAGAACAAACAGTAGGTCAAAGAACAAACGAACTAAAACTAGCTTATGAAGATTTGAAAAAATTAGATGAAAAGAAATCAGAATTTATCTCGATTGCCGCACACCAACTCCGAACTCCCCTTTCAGCTATCAAATGGGGCTTGACCATGCTACACAATGAAGAAATTGGAAAATTAACAAAAGAGCAAAAAGATTTCCTAGAAAAAAATATTGCCAGCAACAATAAAGTTATAGAGTTGGTAAACGATTTGTTGGATATTGATTTGTACACAAAAGATGAAAAAAACTACACTTTTGTACTTTCAGATATTGTTGAAATAATTTCAAACACATTAGAAACAGTTAATTCACTTTCGATAAAAAGAAATATAAAAGTTAACTGGAATCCTCCAAAAGAAAAAATTCAAGCTGAAATCGATTCGAAAAAAATCTCTGTTGTTATTCAAAATCTTGTAAGCAACGCAATTAAATACGGAAATTCTGACTCTGAAATAGAAATAAAACTAAAAGTTATAAACAATCTAATTCAAATCTCTGTTACAAACGAAGGGATAGGTATTCCAGAAGAAGATCAAGCCGAAATTTTCCAAAGATTTTTCCGAGCAAAAAATGCTATTAGAAAAGAAAATGAAGGTATGGGTATTGGGTTATTTATCAGCAAAAACATTGTAGAAGACCACGGGGGTAGAATTTGGTTCAATAGCCAAAAAGACGGGAAAACCACCTTCTTCCTAGAACTTCCAATTAGAAGAAGAATTTGATTGCACCTCAAAATACAGGTGATAGAATTAAATATATGGCAAATGAAGATTTCGATGTGGATTTGGAATCACAATCTACTGGTGAACAACCCAGAGGCAGAACTATCATGTGGGTAGAGGACGACATGTTTCTTTCTGACATGATTTCTAAAAAATGCGACATCAACGAATGTAAACTTCTTCACGCAATGGACTCAGAACAAGCTTTTGATATTTTGAGCCAAAATAAACCTGATGTAATCATCTTAGACATTCTTCTTCCTGGAAAAAATGGATTTGAAATTCTGGAAGAAATAAAGAAAAATGAAAGCACAAAAGATATTCCGGTTGTGATTCTTTCAAACTTTGGACAAAAAGAAGAAATTGAAAAAGGCTTGAGACTTGGTGCAGATAAATATTTGGTAAAAGCAACTCTAACTCTTGATGAAATTCTTGTTCAAGTAAACGACGTTCTAACTAAGAAAGTCAAAAATTCTTAATCTATAAAACCCTTTTCCCCACTGATTTTTCTCTATTGTTCCAACAACATTTACAGTGGAATTATTTTCAACCGGAATTGAAAAAGAATTTTCATTAGCGAAAAACGCAATCGCTTCCACACAAACATTATCTTCCTGACACAAAACTTTTATGTGTTCTTTATTTTTTCCAAACTTTTGCACGTCAACAATTTGAACATTTCTAAAAATAAATTTAGGCTCTTCGTTTTCAATTCCAAAAGGGGCAAGTTTTTGTATTTGATTAAAAGTATTTCTGTTTACATCTTTCAAACTAATTTCCGAATCAACAAAAACCAATTCATCTGTATCAGAAAAATTTAGTTCTTTAAAGGCCTGGTTCAATCGTTCGTGCAAAAAATCAACAGAATGTTTTTGCACCACAAAACCTCCAGCTTGAGCATGCCCTCCGTAAGCATGCATCAAATCCGAAACTTCATTCATTAAATTCAAAGTACTCACACCACCAAAACTTCGACAAGAACCTTTCAACTCTTCACCATCGCCTCTTCCCCAAAGAAAAACCGGCTTTTTATATTTCTCGACAACATTGCTTGCAGCCAAACCAAGTAAAGAAGGTTGCCACAAAGGATTACCGGCAACAATAACTTTAGTTTCCTCCATATCAAAATCATTTAATTTTTGATAAATAGATTTAGTAATAGAGGCGACATGACCTTTTCGTTGATCGTTTATTTCATGAAGATGTTGTACAAAGCTGCCAACTTTTTCCAAAGATTTTTCTGCGAGCATATTGAAAGCAACAGAAGGTTCACCCATTCGTGACGCAGCATTGATTCTCGGTGCAATGGTAAAACCAACGTCCATCGCACAAATATCATTTTGATTTACCCGAGCTTTTTTCAAAAGTTGTTGCAAACCAACTCGAGGGGATTTTCTCAATACAACCAAACCATAATGAGCTAAAGCTCTGTTCTCGCCCACCAAAGGCACCATGTCTGCCAATGTTGCAATACCAATCATATCTAAAAGCCATTTTTCAAAACCTTTTGGCAAATCAAAATCTCGAGTTTTCAAAATTGCTTGAATCAATTTAAAAACAACTCCAGCACCGCACAAAATTCTTTCCGGATAATTTGAATTTTGAAGTTTGTGATTGACAATAATTGCTTTAGGCAAAATTTCTGAGGGTTCGTGATGATCTGTGATTATCACATCAACACCGTTTTCATTTGCCAGTTCAACTTCTTCAACATCAACAGTCCCGCAATCCACAGTGATAATAAGATTTGTTCCGCCATCGCAAATTTCTTGAATTGCTTTTTTGTTTAAACCGAAACCTTCTTTGTTGCGATGTGGAATATAAACATCAAAATTTTCAAAACCAATCTTTTTAAAAAAATCATGCAGAGCCACGGAAGCCGGGATTCCGTCAGCATCATAATCAGAATAAATTGTGATTTTTTGACCACTATCAATCGCCAGCAAAATCCTGTCGACAGCCTCTTGCATATTCGCCATCAAAAAAGGATCGTGCAAATCTCTCTCAAAATCTGGATTCAAAAATCTTTCTGCATGTTCGTATTCTGAAATACCTCGATAAAAAAGTAATTTTTGCACTAATTCAGGATATTTTGCTAGTTTTTCAGATACTTCTTCTGGAATATTTGGACGGATTTCGTATCTTTTCATGGGCTAAATTTTAACATATTATGTAGTTATGAGCTCAGAAAGAACAATATTTGAAAAAATAATTGCAGGAGAAATTCCGTGCGAAAAAATCTACGAAAATGAAAATTATTTTGTATTTTTAGACATTAAACCAATCAATCTTGGACACACTCTTGTTGTTCCCAAAAAGCCAATTGATTATATTTTTGATTTAGATAAAGAGACCTATTTGGGATTATTTGATATAGCAACAAAAATTGCTCCAGCTATACAAAAAGCTACAAATTGCGTACGAGTCGGAATGGCAGTCGAAGGCTTTGGTGTGCCTCATGCACATTTACACTTGATTCCACTTTTTAAAGAAAGAGAAATTGATCCGGATTTAGCACACGACGAAACCCCAGAAAATCTAAAAATGATTGGTGAAAAAATCCGTTCATTTCTAAAATAAAAATAAAATTTAAGTAAAATAAAAATTAAATATTTTTTGCTTTTTTTATGTTTTTTGAGACGATTCTAAAGCTTATTATGCAGAAACAAGAGTCAGAAAATCTCAAAATAGTCATAAGTACTACAAAAAATTTTTATAAAAGTATAAAAGAAATATATTGTCCCATTTTAAATACAAAAATAATTTTTAATTCAATTGGTTTAAGACATCTTATGTATAAACCTGATGGCACAGCCAGAAACTCAAAAGAAGTTGTATATAAAATGAAACTTTTCCCTTTAGCTATTCCTACAATTAAAAATGCTGTTAGAATTGCAGAGGAGAGGAAAATTAATTTTAGAGTAAATAGAAAGAAAAACTCAAAACATAAAAGAGCCAAAACATTTTCTCTTGTTGCTATTGTGGGAAAGAAAAATCCTGTCGCTGTTAGAGTTATAATTTTAAGAGTTGGAAATGGAAATTACTCTTTTTACAGCATAATGAAAGATTAAAAAATTAAACAAAAAATGCCACAAATTGTGGCATTTTTTGTTGTGTCTGTTTTCGACTTAGAACATGTTCTTTTGTCGAACGGGGCTTTCGCCCACAGACACTTATAAATTATAGACATAAATAACCAGAAAATCAAATGCGTATTATTTTTCCAAAGCTTCAATTCCTGGCAAATTTCCGCTCGCCAAAAAATCAAGCATCGCTCCGCCACCAGTTGAGATAAAACTCATTTCAGCTTGAATATTTTCAGGTACAAAAGCTAAAGTATCTCCTCCACCAACAACAGACATTGCTTTGCTTTCTGCCATCGCCTCAGCAACTTTTTCTGTTCCCTCACAAAAACCTCCCTCACAAAAACCAACGGGTCCGTTCCACAAAATAAATTTCGCTTTCTTTATCAAATCACAAACCTCTTCAATACTTTTTCTCCCAAAATCAAAAATTTTGTCGTTATCCAACACATTGTCATAAGGCACAATTTCCCTTTTACCATTTCTATCAACGGCCAAATCTCTCGGCACAATTATTTTCTTATTCTCCAACAATTCTTTTGGCACAGACTCTTTAGACAAAACAGATTTTCCAACATTCAAATTCATCGCTTTCAAAAAGTCGTTTGCAATTACTCCTCCAATAAAAATATTGTCAGCTTTATCAACAAAATTATTCAGCAACGGTAATTTAGTTTCCACTTTCGCACCGCCTAAAATAAACAAGAAAGGATGTTCTGGATTAAAAGCTTTTGAAAGATTTTCAATTTCTTGCATAAGTTGTCGCCCAGCAAAACTCGGCAGAAATTCCGGAATTCCAACAATAGAAGCATGCGCTCGGTGACATTCCGGGAAAGAATCATTTACATAAACATCCCCAAAAGAAGCTAGATGTTTTGCAAAATCTTTGTCATTTTTTTCTTCACCTTCGTATCGTCGCAGATTTTCCAAAACAACGATGCTTCCAGGCGCAGCATAATCAATCATTTTTTTAGCATTATCAGAAAAAATATCCCGAATGAAAATCACAGGCAAAATATCTTGAAGATATCTCATTATTGGCTCTAGAGTTTCTTTTGGATCTCGCCCAATGTGACTCAGCAAAATAACTTTCGCACCTTTTTCTCTCAATTCCATAATAGTTGGCAAAGAAGATTCGATTCTATAAGGATCAACAACTCTTCCATTTTCCACAGGAACATTCAAACTCAATCGCACCAAAACTTTTTTTCCATTGATATCTCCAATGTCATCAATTGTTTTTATTTTTTTCAAATTTACTTTTTTCATGCTATTTTTTTCTTGAAGTTTCAGAAATAATATCAGCAAACTCAAATGGATTTAAACTGTTTCTTCCAACTAAAAATCCATCGACCCCTCCCTCTTGCACAAGAGCAAAAGCATTTTCAGAATCAACAGAACCTCCGTACAAAACAGAAATACTTTCGCCAGTTTTTCTGTCGTATTTTTCAATCAATTGTTTTTTTACAAACAAAATCGTTTGGTATAGGTCGTGAGTGTCTATTGCTTTATTCCCTTCACCGATTGCCCATACAGGTTCATAAGCAATAACTAATTTTTTTAGGAGTTTTTCATCTATATTTTCTATTGCAGAAAATATTTGTTCTTTCAAAGTATGAAGATATTTTCCGTGAATATCTCTTGTCGGTTCACCGATACAAAGCACAGCATGAAACCCTGCTTGTAATGCAAAAAGCAATTTTTGAGCCACCAAAGAGTCATTTTCTCCCATTGCTCGGCGTTCAGAGTGACCAACGATCACAAATCTAGCACCAACACTTTGCAACATTTTTGCACTAACTTCGCCGGTAAAAGATCCGCTTTCTTTCCAATACAAATCTTGTGCTCCAAAAAATATTTTACTTCCCGTATAGCTTTTATGCAGATCATTTATAAAAGGAAAAGGGGGACAAAACACAACGGTCGTCCCCTTATCATTCCTTTTTGTTTTTTTAAAACTAGTAAAAATTCTCTTTGCTTCTACAAGAGTATTCGGATTCATCTTCCAATTTCCTATAACGAGCTTCTTTCTAGCAGACATTACTTCAATTCTATCACAAATTTATCTCAACAGAACCCGATGAAGGAACAGTTTCAACAATTACATTTGAAGAATTATCTTCATTTGAAACTGGTTCAGGTGTTGGCTCTGGTTCTTGTACAGGTTCTGGAATCGGCTCAGGTTCAGACACAACTTCAGGTTCTGGTTCGGTTTCAGAAGATTGTTCAGGCTCAGATTGAGAATCTTCAGAATTTTCTGAATTTTCTTCTGGTGTTAAATCAGGAGTTGTTGTACTTTCTTCAGTTTCATCTGGATTTCCGAAGAAAATATCTTGACTGTCATCCTCTTCAACGCTTGTTGAATAAATTAGAGGTTGTGGATTTGAATTTTCATCTTCTTCAAACGGACATTCTCCAAATTTTGTATAAACATCTCCATTTCTGATAGTTAGACAATATGCTTCTCCTGTAACTTCATCAAACATAGTAATTCCTGTTGGTTTTTCAGACGAACCAATTGTTAGTTTAGTGATTATTCCATCTGCGAAATGCAAAGCATTTCCAACCAACTCATCCATTCTGTTTGCAATGTGTTGCAACATTGAAATAATGTATGGAATAAACGAACCATACGACACAGTTTTCAGTCCTGTTTCTTCATCTGTTTGTACAAATTCTGGGAATATTGCTTCTACTTCTTGAGCAATAAGTCCAATTCGAGCCGTATTTGATTCATCTGTTTTCCATTCAAATGTTACAGGTCTCAAAAGTCGCATTTTGTCATAAAGCTCAGAAGTTGTACTTGCAATAGACACAATATTTTCTTTTAGCCTTTCATCAGAAGTACATGTCCATGTTGTAGATGTAGGATTGATTTCACAATACCCATTTGAGTCTTGGAATCTTACAGGAGGACCATCATCTGAACGATACACATGCAGAAGTCTTTGTGGTGTTTGTGTACCAATTCCAATACTTCCTGTCGCTGAATAGTAAGCATCTGAACCAACTGGAGTGAACAAGCTGTCTCCTGCACCTAATTGCGTCAAATCCACAACTGTATAAATTTCTGGAGCACCAGTGAAGTTTGAAGCTACTCCAAAACCAAGTGTAGTTCCTGTCACTTCATTACCATGTTCTACTCGAAAAGTTTTGCTAGATGTAATGGTAAAGTTATGAGAAATTTCAGAATTAGATTGTACAGCATTACCTCCAGAACGCGCATAGGCACTAGTTCCGTAAGCAACTACAGTCCCGTCAGTAACATTGTATAGTCTAATTCTATGTCTTTCTACATTGTATGCAGGCGCACTAACATAAATATTGTAATTACCAGCAGGTAAAGTAAACTCATTTGAAGAAACAGTTACACCAATACTGTCTTGAAGCTCTGTGTTCAAATCCCTAACTCTCCATGCACCAGCTGTAAATGTTCCCCCTCCTGTACCTTGAGTTTTCTCGTCAACAATAATTGCACGCTTATCACCACCACCTGAACCACTACCCAATCCATAGACAGTTGCATTTGAAAAATCCCAAATACCTGTAGGAGAATAATTTGCAGCTTGATTAAATGTTCCGCCATTACCATCCCCGGAAACTAACATTCCACTGAAATGTGTATAATTAATTGATCCAGACACTGAAGCATTAGATGAATAAACAAAGGCATGTATATAGTCTGTCGTTCCATTCATGTACACAATTGTTGACGTATCCGGAGACGCGCTTCCGCTACCTCCTGCTCCGGCAATCATATTTGTCGCTTGAGTACTTCCATTTTTAAATATACCAATAAAACAAGATGTAGATGAGTTACAGTAAACCCCAGCATTAATTTGATAGTACCCCGCAACAGTTGGTGTGAATCTATCATTTGTAAGATCGAAGTTGTTGTTTGTATCAAAATATTCATGAGTAAAATCTATTCTCACATAATTGTTAACAGTTACAGTTTGTGTAGTACCGTTTCTGTGAGCACTAAAGGCCACAGGCGCTGAAGATGTCGCAATGTCATTTGTAGAAGCAAAATCTTGCCAGTTGCCACTAGAATTTTTGAATTGCAAAGTTCCAGAATTATTTCTAATACCATAACCAGAATCACCAAGAGTATTAGTAAAGTTCAAATAATTATCAGACAAATAAGTATTTAATGCATTTATATATTCAGAAGATGTAATACTTCCTTGTGAAAGGATTCCGGAAGAGCCGGCAACCAAACCACCGCTGGCATATAAATCTCCTGCAATAGATACATTATTATTAACAGTTAGGTTATCTGTTTCTATCGCACCTGTTGTGATAGCTGGAGTTTCAAGACCATTGATATCAACAATTTGCACACCTTCGCTACCGTCAGCTACATACGCATATTTTCCTGAAACGTAAACACCCTGAGCATAACCACTAGTATCATATGAGCCAACATAAGAAGGAGAAGAAGGGTTTGAAATGTCTAAAATACTAAGACCAAGATTAGTATTTGCAATATATGCATATTTTCCTACAACATGAACACTGAAAACGTCTCCTCCAGGATTATACGCACCAACCCAAGAAGGTGAAGAAGGGTTTGAGATATCAACAATTTCTAAACCATCTGTACCAAAAGCCATATACGCATATTTTCCTGAAACGTAAACATCAATAGCCTCTCCTCCAGGATTGTATGCACTGACCGAAGAAGGTGAAGAAGGGTTTGAAATGTCTATAATATTAAGGCCTCCGTTATAATCAGCTACATACGCATATTTTCCTGAAACGTAAACTCTAAGTGCACTTCCACCGGTGTCATAAGTGCCCACCAAAACAGGTGCGGTAGAGCTTGCTATATCAATGATTTGCAGACCTGCATTACCATCAGCTACATACGCATACTTTCCTGAAACGTAAACACCCTGTGCATAACCACTTGTATTATATGTACTCACCAGGGAAGGAGAAGCCGTGTTTGAGATATCTATAATGTGAAAACCTGGTGTACCGTCAGCTACATACGCATATTTTCCTACAACATGAACATTTTCTGCACTTCCGCTAGTGCCGTATGTGCCAACATGATTTGGTGACGCAGGATCTGCAATGTCGATAATTTCCAAACCATCAGGACCATTTGCAACATAAGCATATCTTCCAGAAACATAAACATCAAGAGAATTTACAATCGAATTATATGTGCCTTTCAATGTAGGATCTCCTGTCGCAGTATGTGTAATATTTCCTCCCGCAACATTCAATCTTGAGCTTGATGGTGAAGTTGAAGTTCCTAATGAAAGTGTATTATTTGTATTATTCCAATTAAATTGACTGTTATTTTGATCAAGATTTCCTGAGCTGTTCACGAATAAAATAGAGCCGGTTGTTCCACCAGAAACCGTGTTTCCAATTCCCATTCCTGCAATTCCCAAACTTGAAGTTGCAACCCATTGCACACCTGTTCCGGTAGTTTGCAAGATGTATCCGTTTGCTCCGGCAGAAGATGATACGTCATACAATCTTCCTGAAACATTGATGTTTGTAGTTTGAAGATTTGGAAGTGTTGATGTCGCTGTTGTTGAAGAAGCAGTTATATATGGAAGTTTCACTTCTCCAGTTGTGCCTAAAATATGAATTGTACTTGTGGCGTGAGGACCAATCATTGTTGAGTTTGCAATGTTGTTTATCAAAACATTGTCATATCCTCCACCTCCAAATACAGAAGCACCTGTTGCATTGGCAGTTGTTTTGTATCCAACTGCTGTTGAGAAAAAGGCTGACGCGGTTGAATTAAAACCTAATGCCATTGAAAGGTTATTTGCACTCGACTGATTGCCCATTGCAAGAGAATTATTTTGAGCAAAGTTGAAATACCCAAACGCACTTGAATAATTAATAGCTGTGTTTGAATATCCAAAAGCGTTCGCCATATTTCCAGATACAGTATTTACAGCTCCAAACACATTTGAAGTACTGTCTGTAATATTATTACCCAAACCAAAAACTGAATTTGTACCAGCATAATACAAAGTATTGTTGTAACCAAAAACCTGATTACCATCAAAAACACCTTCCATATTATTTTGAGAACCAACAACAGTAGAGTTACTTAATCCCGAACCACCATAACCTAATATGTTGTTTGAATTTCCTACTACAGTTACCAACTGAGTTCCAGAATCTCCTGTTATTTGATTATTTCTACCAATAATAGAACTAAGACTTAAAGAACTTGAGATACTGTTATCTCCAACAAGAATTGTTCCATTGTTATCCACCAAATACAGCTGACCTGTAACAGAATCGTATCTTAAGTTTGCATTTGATTCTGCAAGATTTCCTGAACCATCTACATAAAGAATTGAACCGCCTGTTCCTGAAGTAACAGCATCACCAATTCCATAACTTGTAAGTCCGCCAGTGATTCCCAAACTTGAAGTTGCAACCCATTGCACACCTGTTCCGGTAGTTTGAAGAATGTATCCTGAAACTCCAGCATCACCATTTGATTTT
>CAZVRT010000001.1:58412-207262 GCA_964630375.1 uncultured Candidatus Saccharibacteria bacterium
TGATTTTAGTGCTCCTGTTAAATTTATGTTTCCTGAAACAGAAAGTTTCTCATCAGGAGTTGTCGTACCAATTCCTAAATTTCCTGAGCCTGAAATCCGCATTACCTCAGAATCATCTATACCAAAAATAATCGGATCATCAAAAGTAGTTTTAATAATTGCCGTAACACCAGTGAAATCCAAAACTCCAAGTCCGCTATTATTGTTGAAACCTAAAGTACTGCCTAATGCTAAAGAACCATAATGTCTAAATGCAGAAGACTGAAAACTGCTTGCAAAATCTCCGCTTTGCAATTCCAATACTGCCTGATCTCTACCTGAAGCGTATTCACCCATCACATCAATGTTTGCACCAGCGGGTCCTCCCCACACAAACATACGGCTTGAATTACCAATTGGATTAGAAGTAGTTCCAACCATAAACATTTGGTTATCCATAGAAAGCATGGTAGTTCCAGTAGTTCTGTTGTAAATATCAAATCTATTTGGCTGCCCAACACCACCACGAACAATTAACTGATAATCATGAGAAGACGAGTCCGTGTTATCAAATGTCAAAATTGGATTAGAACCACTTATCTCAAGCAGAGTTGAAGGCGAAGTTGTACCAATACCAACATTTCCATTTGAAAGAACTGTAAACAAGCTCTTCATTCCAGATCCAAATAATTCCATCAACTTTCCAGCTCCGTTTTGCACAAGAGTGAAAAAAGTATTTGAAGAAGAAGTTGAATTTACAATATCGTTTCTAAAAAATTGTTCACTGCTAATCCCGTCCAACTTGTCAGCTTCAAATGCAGCAGGCACAGCTCCAATAACTTTTCTCGGTGTCATTTCTCCATCGCCTTCAACATTTATTCCTAGATAAAGTGTTTGATTGAAATCAACACCAGCAAGCGAAGAAACACTTCCTAGCATTACACTAAACAATCCTTCGCGAGTTGTTGCTGTTTGAGTTTCTGTCCACACCGGTGAACCGCCAGTTGAAACTGTATACAAAGCAAACTCAATATCATAACCACCATCAGTTACCGAATCGCCAATATCATCAAGCAATCTTCCTTGATAATTTATTTGCTGATTAATGGCAGCGTAAGTTTCATCAAGGTTTAAAAAATAAAAACTTAATGTAATTAAAGCTATGATTTTTATTGTTATTAGTTTTATAAAAAAAGATTTCATAACAAAATACAAAAAATATACCGACCTAAATTATATCATTTTATAGGCTTATAAAAAAACGATTTTCCTCAACTTTACCCAATATTTTCTACGTTTTTTACGAATTTTCTGATAATCAAAAGAAGCAAAATAATTATGATAATCAGCAGCAAAATACAGCAACAATAGAATTTATTTTTCCCCTGATATTCGACTACTTGAAAGTCTTCAACATCAATTATTCCAGCAACAATGTACTCATCATCTCCATCTTTCACTACAACCTTCACATTAATTATTTCCCCTTTATTTACGTCAAAAATTTTTGTTTTATAAAGTTCAGAGCCATAAACATAATCGAATTTAAACACTTCTTGTCTCAAAAACCTCTCGTTTTTGTCAAAATAATTTACATACAGGAAAATATCTTTTATAGGCCCAAAATAATCGCTTTTAGGCATTACAACTTCAATAGGAATCCCGGAAAAAGCCTGCATTCTTCTATTTTCCCAAGGTAATTTTTTACCCATTTGCAAGAAAGAAATGTCATAAATTGTAAGATGCGGAGTGTAAAACACCTGCTCAATCACATTTTCAGGCACAAATTTTACATCCTTATCGCCGATTTCAACACGAATATCTTCATAAATAGATGTCTGAGTCGCATTTACATTCAACCAAACTCCGTTTGAAAAATTTCCATCTTTATATTTAGCAAAAAAGTTATAAAAATAATCTTTATTGAACTCTTCTAAATAATCTTGAACGTGCTGTGCATTTCCTTCATAGACAATCACTCCGTCATAGGGATTGTTTGTGAAAAAATCAGTCTTTGTAATTCTGATAAAATCAAAATCTGTTCTTATCGGATTAGACCAATACAAATTCACATTTTTCTCATCCAATCTCGCTCTGACATTCTGTGGCTCTAAATATTGTTTTGTTGGGTTCAAAAATTCAGAAAACAACTCACTTATAGGCGAACGCATGTCACTTCGATTCCGATTTTCTTCTTGTCGTGGTGGTTCAGGTTCTGGATCTGGCGGCTCAGGAGGAATAAACGGACAATCCGAAGGACAACTAACTGTGTCTTCACCTAAATGTGGTTCACAAACTAAATTGAAGTTACATCCTTGAACTGTCAGGTTCACATCAATATTATCCGTTGCTGCAAATGTGACAAAAGGAATTATTAGAAACACAAAAAAAGTATTTATAATTTTTCCTTTTATTTTAGACATAAATTACAAAGCAATTGCTGTAACTGTTATTGTAGCAGAATAAGTACCCGCAATTAGTAAGTTATTATTCCCAGATTCTGCTCTAAAGTTCACAGTTGTAATTGATCCGATTGGATCGTTTGGTGAGTTTGACTGAGATATTGTTTCAGGTGTTGTATTGAAGCCATCCCAACATTTTTCTGGTGTGTCTCCAGAACCCGTATTACAAGTCGAGCCATTATCTCTGAAAAATCCAACTATATCAGTTCCGCTAGGACTAAATCCAAAAGCCGCAGTAGAAGGATTTATAGAGAAATCAAAATCTGGATCAGAACCAGACGGTGCATAATCATCAAACTGATCCAAATTTGAAATCAACGCAGGACTTGTAGACGCTTTAATAGTTAAGGAATACCCAGCGTTATTGTTTGTCGTTACCAACCAATCAGCAGATGAGGTAGAAAAACCTCCTGTCACTCCGTTTATATTCGCTAAGTTTATATCGCTTGGGCTAGAAATAGAAATGAAAGTTTCTTTTAAACTTTGTTGGTATCCTGCATGCATAGTGAAATTATCGCTTTCCGAAAATCCTGTAGAAACTTCTCCGACTGTACTTTCCAAACTGTAGTTATCACTAGCACCAAAACCTCCACCAATGTTTAAACTATCTCTTTCTATTTTGTAATTTGCACTTTCTCTAACTTGTCCTACAACCAAAACAGGCGCTATTAGCAAGCTAAGTGTTATAGCTATAGTAATTGTTCGAGAAAAAGCAAACATTATTTTTTCCTTTCTATTTTAAAGTTATTCTTTAGGAATCTAGCAATCATAATCAAGATAACTGCCCCAATAAATATCGCTACAACAATCTTCCAAGGAAGTACCACAAAAGGTACGCTAGCAATAATTAAGTTGTTACCATCTTCTCCGAATCCTTTGTACAAATTCAACTCAGCCTTGTAATAACCAAAAGCAAAGCCTTCGCTTGTGTTTATTTCTCTATATCTAATCGAATCTGGTAATGAGAAGTAAGCATTTACAGGCACTCTTTCAATTTCTTTTCCGAAAATATTTTTAATCTTTACTTCACCGTAATGGACAAGATGGACATTCCCTTCGTTTTTTACAGCAACTTCAAATCCAGTAGGCTTTGAAGCATAGAATTTCTTTGCAGGACCGAGTATCTTGAAATCGTGCAGACTTACAGACTCATTAGCTTCACCTTTTATTCTAACAAGAAAAATTGAACCTAGTCTTGTTACAATTTTTGTTGTTCCAGCCGTTTCAGTACTTTCATCCAATTCTGATCCACTTTCATTTGAAGAAACAATAATAGCTCCGTAGTAACCGCGCGGTTCAGATTCTGATGGTAAATTTACTGCAACCGGAATTGTAATTTTTTCTCCGGGCTGCAAACTAAATTCTGTTACTTCTGGAATTATAAAGTCTCTCAAAGAGTAAGGTCCTTTTTCGTTTCCTAATAATTTAACTTGATTTCTAGGATCATCAGAACCAACAATATCTTCAACTTCTATTTTGAAGCTAACATTTTTGTTTATTCTATTTGTAATAGAAATTACTTCAGTAGAAGTTTGTCCCGGTTCTAAAATAACTTCATTTTTTGCCGGTTCTAAAACAAAGTCTTCTACAAACTCAACTCCCAAAATCTCTCTTTTTACTTCAGCGTTTGAAATTGTCGGGAATAAAACCAGAATTGCTATTATGTAGATCAGATTCCAGCTTTTTTTATAAAGTAAATTCATCTTTTTATGGGTTAAATTACAAGAGCTGTTGCAGTGATTGTCGCCTGATATGTTCCTGACGGAGCTGTAACACCATTTTGTTCAGCTGCAAAACAAATTGTTGTGTTTTCACCAGTTTGTGTTGTAGGGCCGTTTTTCGTTGCAAGCATTTGGTCCGATGTTTCAAAACCTAAATATCTTAAGTTTGTATTGATTGTTGAAGAAGCACCACCATCACAAGCTGTTGGTGTACCACTCACAAAAGCTGGAAGAATGTCAGTTCCAAATCCTGAGAAACCAAATTCATACGCACTTGTTACTGACCAAGCATCAGGTGTACCAGGCGTACCTTCTGTATAATCATCAAAGCTATCTGTACCAGACTGCATTGCAGGAGAGGTAGAGGCTCTTACTTCCAGAGTATATCCATCTGGATCGTTACTAATAACATTCCACGAAGTTCCTCCTGTTGAAGAGTTAACTGCAAGACCTATGTTAGACATGGTTACATCAGCAGGAGTAGAAATTGCAATTCCTGAATCCACTGTAAGATTTACAAGAATTGTATCATCGACAGCACTAACAGTTACTGGTTCAAAAAATGGAATACCCATCACCAGAACTAATGCTATTAAAAATGTGCTAAGAATCTTTATCATAATTTTATTTTTAAAAATACTTTAACTATCAATATCAATTAAAAATTACACTAAGTAATTATACACTGATAAAAAATAATTTAGTATTGCAAGGTTGTTTATAAGTGTTTACGAAGCACCATCCCGAATGCCAGACAACCTTGCAAGAAGCCAACACCGGAATGGTGCTCCATATGCAAGGTTGTCCTGTATGTAACTAGTACTGCCAATGTATATTGTAATACAGTTTTTTAGATGTCAGAAATTATATGTGGATTACTCAGACGATTGTTTCAAGTCGTTAATTATTTTTTGCAAATCCGTATTGTCAGGATATATATCGTAAAGTTGCTCAAATTGATTTATTGCATTTATTTTTTGCCCTAACTGTAAGTAAGTTAATCCTAATTGGAACATTGCACTGTGATTATTTGGATACGCTTGGATAAAGTTCTTCATATTTTGAATTGCGTCCTCTTGTTTTCCTGTGTTTATGTCAATTTGAGTAAGAAGAAGTAGTGCGTCTAAATTATCTGGTCTCAAAGCCAGTGATTTTATTGTTAAATCTCGAGCTTCTAGAGAATCGTTCATCAAGAAAGCTAGTCTTGCTCTTTTCAGAAGAATAACAGGATTATTTGGTTTCAGTCTTTCTGAAGTGTTATACAAATCTAAAGCTGAATCAGCTGCCCCTGTAATAGGAAACCTTGCCAAATCCGTATAAAAGTCAGCTAGATTTACGAAGTTGTTGTAATTATTTGGATCGTATTCGATAGCTGCGTTGTAATTATCAACAATAGTTTTGATTGTATCTTGAACTGCAGTTTGTGAAGAACCATTTGAGTCTGCAGTCATCAGGTTAGACATTTTTCTAGTATTAAGACTGGCGATAGATCTGTGGTAAGTGTCAATTTTATCCAAATGTAGAGCCTTATTTAACAATTTTTCAGAAGCTTCAAGATCAGAAGTGCTTGCCAAAAGACTATTGGCTCTTTGGAAATAAATGTGAGCAATAAATTTCTCAGTCAATCTAAATCCACAAATGAAAATTGCAACGATAAACAGTATTGCAAAAATCTTTGCGATGAAGTTTTTTACAGGAATCTCTGCTTCTTTAATAACTTTCAAATCTTTGCATGCAGAGATAAATAAACCAGTGAAAACAAATGTCATTGCAAACAAAACAATATTAGAAATATAGAAGATAGAAATTACCCAAGAAGCAACCATCAGAAATCCTGTTGCATTCAATATGAATAGTTTTTTAGAATCTTTCGTTTTAACAAACAAAGATTTAACGAAGTAAGATATCAAAACAATAAAGAATACTAGCCAGAAAAATCCTCCAACCAAACCTGTAGTCGCAACAAACGAAGAAACTAGGCCATTTCCGTAACGCAAATCTAGATTCCAGAAATCAGTTTGAAGAATTTCTATCGGTTTATACATTGGCCATAAAACTTCGTAAGTTGCGGGTCCTGTACCAAAAAGTGGTTTTTCTTTTAGAGATTTTTGAGTCACTACTGCAGTTGTAGTTACAGAAGGGCGAACTTCCAAGTAACTGAAATTGATAGCTGAGTTTATTTTTTGACTAACGAAAGTTCCGAACAATATATAAAGAACTGCAAAAACTCCGATTCCAACAGTCAGCAAGCTAACTTTTTTAGTTGTTAAGAAATTGTAAACTGCAAACACAATAGAAAATCCTGCCAACACATAGAAGCTGAATCTGAAATTGACTATCATAATCAATATTAAATTCAAAACTCCAATCACTGAAAGAATTACGTTGAACCTTTGATTGAATTTTAATCTTTCAAGTGCGATTGTGATTAAAATAATTCCCAGAGTTGCAAAAAGAGCAAGGTCGTTAACTTTTCCAACAAGGTTTTGTGCATTGTCATAAAAGATTCCAAGAGTTGGCAATGGAAAAATGATTCCCAAAATATCTAGATTTAAAATTTGAATCAATGAAACAAATCCAGAAACAACCGCTACACTTCCTAACAAAATGAATGTTTTATTTGAATCAATAAATTTAGACACTAAAAACATCAATGTAAATAAGCTTAAAATAGAAACGAAACTATCCAGCGCCAAATCTCTTCCCCAAAAAGATATTTCAAAATTGACTGAAAATATTGTGGCTACGAAATAAGAAAGCAAAACTAAAATAGATGCTATAGAGAATTTGTTCAAACTTATTTTATTTTCCGAGCTTCTGAAAATATTTACAGCAACAATAACTGACGTGATCCCCACCATCACATAAAATAGAAACATTTTTGAAAATGTTAAAGTAGAAACTTTTAGTGGCAAATAAAATACTGGTAATAAAGTGATTAGAAATAAAATTGAATTTTGAACAGCGTTCTTATTAAAAATTTTTGCAAACATATTGATATATTATATATCAAGATTAAATTAGTTTTAAACAAGTTCTTCCCAAAAAATAATTGAGGCTTTAAATATATTTTTTTAACGCTTCAAAATCTTGTTTCAGCTGCGGTAATTGTGTACGAGAATAAATCGCAACAGCAGGATGATAAAGAGGAAGAATGTCGATTTCTCCAAAATTAGTTTTTGTTTTGAAAATTTTTCCGTGAATTCTAGAGATTGAGTCCAAATCTTTTTCCAAACTAAACTTTCTCATGATGTAATCCATTGAAAATCTTCCAAGTGTAACGATAACTTCCGGTTTTATTATTTCAATTTGCCTATCCAAAAACGGAGAATAGATTCTTATTTCTTCAGGACTTGGATCTCGATTGGCTGTTGGACGGTCTTTTACAATGTTTGTGATGTAAATATCTTCTCTTTTCATTTTAATGCTTTGAAGAAGTTCATCGAGAACACGGCCGGAAGCCCCGCAAAAAGGCCGTCCCGTTTGTGCTTCGTTTTTTCCAGGTGCCTCACCGATAAACATGATTTTCGCGTCATGGCTTCCGGCCCCAATAACCGGGAAAACCCCATTTGCCACCCTTTCTTTATATAAAGGAGATTCTTTCAAGTCCAAAACCTCATCTCGAATCTTCTTCATTTCCTCAAACTTTGAGTTTTTCTCTGCCATTTCAGCATTTTAAATGTTTTCTACCAAAGAGTACATAGGGCTGATCATTGAAAGTGCAAAGAAACCAACAGCGGCTCCGACAACAATCATCAAAACAGGTTCGATTATTGTAGACATATTTTTAGTTTTTTGTTCAACTTCGTTTTCATAATAAACAGCAACTTTCATAAGCATTTTTCCAAGCTCTCCTGTTTCCTCTCCAACTGCAATCATTTCGGCAACAAAAGGTGGATATAATTTTTGATTCTCTTCAAAAACTTTCGCGACCGGCAAACCAAGCTCAACGTTCTTCGCAGCTTTTTTCAAAACTTTTTTGTAATAAGAATTTTGCACAACATCAGTAGTAATCTCCACTGCATTTATATAAGGAACACCAGATGAAATCAGAGAAGAAAGCGTTCGTGCCGTACGAGCTGAGTTTATTTCTTTTACCAAAGTTGAAAACAAAGGAAATTTCAAAAAGAATCCATCTACAATTTTTCTTCCAGATTGTGTTTTAAATCCAAGAAAAATTAAAATGAAAAAAGTTATTAATCCTAAAATCAAAAGAATGGCGTTGTTTTGAAAAGCATTTGAAATAGCGATTATAAATTGAGTTGATTTTGGCAATTCAACATTCAACTCCGTAAAAGTTTTAGTCAGAGTTGGAACAATAAACATCAACATAAAAACTCCAATTCCAAGCATTGCGGTGATAATCACCCCCGGATAAATCATTGCTCCTCGAACTTTCTTTTTTAATTCGTGAGTTTTTTCCATTTGTGTTGAAACAACTCCCAAAGCTCCGACCAAATCTCCTGACTCCTCACCTGCTCTCACCATTGAAATAAATAATTTTGAAAATACAGTCGGATATTTTGAAATCGCGCCCGAAAGAGTATCCCCGCTTTTAATAGAATTATTTACACTTTCCATTACTGATTTATATTTTTTATTTCTGCTTTGTCGCCCCATCACCTCAATAGCGCGCGAAAGTGGAAGTCCCGCTTCAAGCATTGATGAAAGATTTTTTCCAAAAAGAATTTTTTCATTTGTAGAAACGCTTCCAAAAGTTGAAATAGAATTTATAAATTTAGAAAAACCACTATTATCCATTGGCTTCGCAGAAATTAAATTTAAATCTTTTTCTTTCAATATTTTTGCTAACTCAAAAGTATCTCGTGCATCTGCAATATCTTCCACATAACTTCCTGTTGTATTTTGCGCTTTGTATTTAAACTTCATATTATTCTGAAATTACTCTCAACACCTCTTCGATAGTTGTAACTCCTTTTACTGCTTTATAAATTCCGTCTTCCAACATTGTAAGCATTCCTTCTTTTCGTGCTTGTACTTCAATTTCTTCTGCAGATTTTCCAGCAATAATCATTTCTTGAATAGTCGGAGAAGTTTTTAAAATTTCGTGAATACCAAGTCGCCCAGAATATCCATCATCATCTCCAGTTGATTTTGGTCTATAAAAAGGAATTTTATCCCAAGTCGCTTTATCGTCTACAATTTTTTCTTCTTTCAAAACAGCAAGAACTTTATCTAAGTCAACATTTTTACTTAAAGACTTTATCCCAGCCGCAGACAAGAAATATTTTTCTTTTTCTTTTCCCAATCTTCGAACAAGTCGTTGAGCGATAATCACTCGTAAAGTTGAAACCAAAAGAAAAGATTCTGCACCCATATCAATCAATCGCGGCAAAGTTCCGGCAGCAGAGTTTGTGTGTAGAGTTGAAAGTACAAGGTGCCCAGTTAGAGCGGCGTTGATTGCCAAACCAGCTGTTTCTCCATCTCGGATTTCCCCCACCATAATAATATCCGGATCTTGTCGAACCAAACTTCTCAAACCTTCAGAAAAAGAAAATCCAATTTCTGGTTTTACTTGAGTTTGATTAACTCTTTTCATTTGATATTCAACCGGATCTTCGATAGTAGAAATATTTACATCAGGCGTGTTTAGAATGTCCAACAAAGTATAAAGTGTTGTAGATTTTCCTGAACCAGTCGGACCAGTTGTTAAAATCAATCCTGTTGTTTGCCGAGTCGCTTCATAAATTCTTTCCAAACCATCGCCATGAAATCCTAAAGATTCCAAAGTATATCCTCCACCACCTTCTCGCAAAATACGCATTACAGTTTTTTCTCCATAATATGTTGGCAAAATAGAAACACGGAAAGAAACTTTTTCTCCGTCTAAATCAATTTTAAAACGACCATCTTGTGGCAATCTTTTTTCATCAATTTTCAAATTCGCCAAAACTTTTATTCTAGCTGTAATTGAAAGTGCAGTTGTTTTTGGCAAAGACATTGCTTCGTGCAAAATTCCATCAACTCGATATCTGATTAAAAGATTATTTTCTTGCGGCTCAATGTGAATGTCTGAAGCGTTTTGCAAAATAGCATGTTTCAAAAGAGTATCAACAATTCTTATTACTGGTAAATCTTGAGCGGCCTCCAGCAAATCTTTTTCAGTTTCTTCACCTTCTTTAATACCTTTAATAGCATCTGTATCTTTTTTAATAAGATCACCGAAATCAGCTTTCAAGCTTTTTTGATATTGAACAAGAGCTCTTTTTATAGAGTTGGTAGAAGTTAGTCTCGGCAAAATTGTCAGACCAGTTTTCTTTTTTATAAAATCCAAAGAAGAAATATCTTCTGTGTCCAACATGGCAACTTCAAGTTTATTGTCTTCTTTGTGATAAGCGACAATATTTCTGTTTCTTGCAATCGGTTCTGGAATAATAGAAAGCACTTCAAAAGGAATTTTTTGCGAAGAAATATCAATAAAAGGAATCCCCAACAAATACGCTTGCACACGCTTTAAATCATCATCACTGATTTTTCCTTCACTAACCAAAATATCTCCGATGCTTTGATTCGGATTATTTTCTAAAGTTTTTTCTGCAAGCAAAATATCTGATTCAGAAACAAGCCCAGAATCAATCATGAAGTTTTTTAATTTGTTTTCCTCTATGTACATATGTTGCTCTTTATTATAAACGCAAAATGAAAATAAAAAAGAAAAAGCGCGCACTACGTGCGCGCTTTTTCTTTAAAAAATTTAGAAAATTTTATTTACAACTTAAAACTTCTGATTTGATAACTCCACCAGCATTTCCATAACAATTTAATTGGAAATCTCCTTTATCAGATGTTTGTACAGAACTTTTTGTACCAGCATTTTCAACTTGCATCATTGTTGTCAGATTTACAAAATCACAATTTCTAGACTCCTCTACTTCCCAACTAAATCGACAAACCGAACCGTCATTGCTCGCAAGTTCAAATTTTTTGATAACAGGCAAAACAACATCTACATCCAAAACTGGAGTAAGTTCTGCCACGAAACCGTCTCCGTAGATAAATTGCGGAGCTGGAGCGTTTGGATCACCTTGTATATCTACATTAACTTGATTATTTTCTGATACTTCTGCTTCTGTCTCTGACTCTTCGGTGTTGATAACATTGTCGATATTATTATCAGCAGGCGCATTTATCTCTTTTGGAGTCTTTAACATCACCAAACCTAAAACTGCTAATAAAATTACTAAAAATGCAATAATTGTTGAAATACTTGGTTTTTTCATACTTTATATTCTATATATATGTAAAATATACGCCACATTGACCTAATTTGAAATTACTGGTACACTTATAGGGTCAAGTTCGCCTCCCGGCGGGCTTAATTTTTTACCAAAAACTAAACAACTAAATATGATTGATTTAAAAGTTATAAACGCAGTAATGGCTCAATTAGAAGAAGAGAAAGGCATCACAAAAGATGTTGTTATTGAAGCTATCGAGCTAGCACTTGCTAACGCATATAGAAAAGAATACGGAAAGAAAGGTCAGATTGTCCGAGCAAAATTTGATTTAAATTCAGGTAATGTTGAATTTAACCAAGTTCGAATCGTTGTAGACAAAGACAATGTGATTATGGAAGGAGAAGAATCAGAACCTGTTGAAGGTGAAGAAAAAATCTTCTTTAACTCTGAGCACCACATTCTTTTGGAAGATGCGAAACTAATGAAAAGTGGAGCTCAAGTTGGAGATGAATTGATTTTTCCTCTTGAAAAGAAAGATGACTTCGGACGAATTGCTGCACAAACAGCGAAGCAAGTAATAATGCAAAAAATTCGAGAAGCCGAAAAAGTTTCTGTTATGTCTGAATTCGGACAAAGAGAAGAGCAAATTGTTTCAGGAACAGTGGAACGAATGGAAAGAGGTTCTGTTTACCTAGACATGGGAAGAGCAATTGGACTTTTGCCATATGAAGAACAAATCCCGGGAGAACGATTTAAGCAAGGAGAAAGAGTTCGAGCTTATCTATTTAAAGTTGATGAAACATCACGAGGTGTTTTCCTAAAACTTTCTAGATCTCATCCAAAATTCTTGGAAGAACTTTTCAAAGCTGAAGTTCCAGAAATAACACAAGGAATTGTGGAAATTAAATCTATTGCACGAGAAGCAGGTTCACGATCTAAAGTTGCTGTTATCTCAAGCGATGAACATGTTGATCCTGTTGGAGCACTTGTTGGACAAAGAGGAGTTCGAGTTTCTACAATCAGCTCAGAATTGGGAGGAGAAAAAATTGACGTTATCGAATGGTCAGAAGATCCTGCTAAATTTATCGAAGAAGCATTGTCACCAGCAAACATTATCAATATTGAACTTACAGAAAATGAAGATTCAAAGATTGCGAAAGTTCTAGTTGCACCAGATCAACAATCACTAGCGATTGGTAAAGGTGGTCAAAATGTAAGACTTGCTGCAAAATTAACTGGTTGGAAAATTGATATCGCTTCAGCAGATGTTTCAGAATTTTCTGAAGAAAATGATTCTGAAGAAGTGGATACAGTTGAAAGTGATTTAGAAGAATAATTTAAAACAAATATGAATCTTTGGCATGATGTTAAATTAGGAGACAAAGCACCGGAAGAATTTAATGTAATAATTGAAATTCCAAAAGGCTCAAACAATAAATACGAAATTGATAAAGAAACAGGATTGATTGCACTTGATCGAGCAAATTACTCTTCTGCTCCGTATCCAGTTGATTATGGATTCGCACCTCAAACACTTTGGGATGATGAAGACGCTCTGGATGTCGCTGTACTTACAACTTGGCCTTTAAATGTTGGAATCGTTGTGAAAGTTAGACCTGTTGCTGTGATTGAAATGATTGATGATGGAGAATCAGATTTCAAAATCATCGCAGTACCAGTGAAAGACCGACGATGGGAAAATGTTAGAGATTTGAAAGATGTAAATTCGCATCAACTAAAAGAAATTACTCATTTCTTTGAAACATACAAAAATCTAAAAAATGATGATGCGAAACCAATTGTTGAAATCAAAGGTGTTGGTGATAGCAAAGCTGCGACAGAGGCAGTTCAAAGATCAATCGACTTGTATAAAGAAAGATTCAATAAATAGTTTGAAATAAATTTAAATAAAAAAGCCCCGCCGAAGGCGGGGCTTTTTCGTTCCACATCTGAAACGAATCAATCCATTTGTCTCTGCAAATTCTCCACCTCTCTGAAAAGCTCTTTGAGCTCTGCTGATTCAGGCTCAATCTCGACAACACGTCTCATCGACCTTTTTGCCGTTGCAAAACAATCCCGACAACAGAAAGTTATTCGATTGTCAGGAATAAGCAAATCCTCAAGCTCAAACAAACTCTTCAACCGCAAAGAATGAACTGCCGGCTTTGTACAAAAATCACAGCTCTTCACCGTACCCTTCACACGCCGATAATCAAAGCACGCTTCTAAATTCTCTTTGCGATACATCTTTCTGAAAATCTTCAAGAAAACAGCCGTAATAACAAACAAACCAAACACGCATATCTCGATAATGTATAAAGGAAAGAACATAGCTAAAAATTTGGTTAATTTTCCTCACATTAAACATATTAATTAGAAAAATCAATCGTGGTAGAATATATGCATTAAAATTAAGAGGATTTATGAAGAAATATCAAATTACAACTTTCGTATTAATAGTCTTTACCATAATCGCCGCCGTGCCTGTAGAAGCAAATGACGCTCGAGCAATTTTTATCGAAGACCGAAAAGAAATATTTTCAATCAAGGTAGAAAATGTTTTCAATAAAATTGAGTTCTCTGTTTCACAACTTGATATCATTTCTGAAAAAGTAAATTCTCGAATCAACAAAATCCTTGAAGAAGACAAAGGAAGAAATCTAACTGATGCAAAAAACAAACTTGCTGAAGTAAGACAAAAAATCAGTGAAACGAAAGATGTAATAAACAACAAGAAAAACGAACTGAATATCTCTCTAAGTCTTGGCGAAGAAATTGTTTTCTCTTCAATTAAAGAGACAGTGGAAATTGTTTCACAAAACATTCAAATTATCAGATCTTCTTTAACAGAAATTATTAACTCAATCAAATAAACATGACTGAGCAAGAATCAAAAAATTTAGATAAAGCTGGTCCACTAATTGGTTCAATAATAATCATTTTGATAATTGTTCTTGGTGCATTTTATTTATTTACACAAATCAAAGAACGAATTGAGATTCAAAATCAAAACAAACAACAAGAAATTTCTGAGATAAATAAATCTGATGAAATTCATACTATTGAAGCAGAATTAAATTCGATGGAAATCAATTCTTTGGAAAAAGAAATGCAATCTTTGGAGGTAGAATTCAAGATTTAACTTTTGGGCGAGTTTGGTGTAAACTCTGCCTAACATGACAAACGACAAATATAAGATATTAAAAAGAGAGGACTTATCAGCCGGACAAATCGAAATGGAAATCGAAATTCCATTCGAAGTTTTAGAAAATTTTAGAGCAGATGCAGTGAAAGAAATTTCTAATGAAATTGAAATTGATGGTTTCAGAAAAGGTGCTGCTCCAGAAAAAATAGTGGTGCAAAAAGTTGGAGAAATGATGGTCTTGGAAAAAACTTCTTTCCGAGCAATTTATAATGTAATCCCACTTGTGCTTGCAGCAGAAAAAATCGAAGCGCTAACTTTTCCAAATATTACTGTTACAAAAATCGCAAAAGACAATCCTGTTGTTTTCAAAATGAGCGTCGTGAGCATGCCAGAGATTTCTGTACCTGATTATAAAAAAATTGCTAAATCAGTTGAGAAAGAAAAAGAAGTTGAAGTGACTGATAAAGAAGTTGATGAATACATCGAGTACATTCGAAAACAAAGAGCTCAAGGCTTGGCGATGTCTGAAGGAAAAAAAATTGATTCTGAAAATCTAGAGCTTCCTGAATTTGATGATGAATTTGTAAAAACACTTGGAGACTTCAAAACTGTTGATGACTTTAAAACGAAGCTTAAAGAAAATATGTTGGAAGAGAAAAAGATGCGAAACACAGAAACTCACCGCATCAAAATCATCGAAGCAATAATTGAAAAAGTTTCAGATGAAATTCCTGAACCACTTATCGAACAAGAAACTGAGAGAATGTTTGGGAAGTTTAAACATGACATTGAACAGTTCAGAATGACTCCGGAAGATTATCTTGCTCAAATCAAAAAGACTGAAGAAGATTTGAAGAAAGAATGGCGAACAGATGCTGTGAAACGAGTGAAGATGAATTTGATTCTTCCGAAAATTGCAGAAGCTGAAAAAATTAAAATTGATGAAAAAGAAATTGAACACGAACTTCATCATTTGAAAGAACATGATCCAAAGATAAATGAGTTTCATGCCAGAAGTTATATTGAAAATGTTTTGACCAATGAAGCTGTTTTCAAACTTTTAGAAACACTTTAATCATAAGCATAAACAACCCCCGAAATTATTTCTTTTAGGAAACATCTGCAGGCCGTGAGGCCGAAGCCGTTGACTAAAAGAAATAATTTCGGTGGTTGTTTTTATTTTTGTGTAACAATTTTTATTTGTTTCACAAATATTAGAAACTTTTTGCAAAACAATTTACAACCGATTAACAAAACAAATTTATCCAAGTAACAACACAGAGGCAATCGCGATCGATGCAGTTTCCGCGCGCAAAATATTTTTTCCAAGAGAAACATATTGCACATCTCTTCGAGAAAAAATTTCTTTGTCTCTTTCGTCCCATCCACCTTCAGGTCCAACAAAAATTGCAACACTTCCAGTTTCACGAATTTTTTCTAAATCAATTTTCGGTGCATCAATATCCAAAATTATTGGAGTCGTCTCTGCAACTTTCATCGCAACAGAAAGTTTTATAGGTTCATCAAGAAAAGGTAAATCAGTTCTTCCAGATTGCTCTGCCGCTTCTCTCACAATCTTATCCGCACGATCCATGTTCAGTCTATTTTTTTCTGTTCTCGCAGAAATTATCGGAGTGATTCTTGTGACACCGATCTCAGTTGCCTTCTGAAGAACCCATTCAAATTTATCTTTCTTAATAATCGAAGCAAAAAGATGCACTTCAATTTTTTGCCCGTCATTTCGTTTTTCATTTTTCTTCACTTTCTCTTTCAAGATAGTCACATCTTTTTTTGAAATATTTTCTACTTGTCCTAAAAACTCTATTCCACTTCCGTCCAAAAGAGCAACTTTTTCTCCTCCTGAAAATCTCAAAACTGATCGCATTTGATGCACGATTTTTTCATCGGTAATTTTTACTTTTTCTCTATCACCAATTTTGTTTTTCAAAAAAAATCTATGAATTTTCATTTTGTTATTTTTAGAATTTGTAAGCAAATTTAATTTTATAAATAAAAAGTGGAGAAATTTCTCCACACACAACAATCACAACCAATGCCAAGGAACAAGAGAAACATCCTCCCGTCCAAAATTTTTGGAAGCAACAATGTGAAAATTCACACAGCGACTCTCAACATCCTCGACCAACACAACCCGAGAGAAGTGCATTCCTTTGTTCCTCATCAGCGCAAAAGCCCTGTCAATTTTTCCATTGATTCGCTTTTCGGGATTCAAATCAAAATTGCATTCTTGAAAAAACTCTCCCGCCTCATAGGCAAAAAAGCTCTCATGAAAACCTTCGCCCGGAATCGAAATGTAGATGACTCCGTCATTCCTCAAAACCCATTTCATCTGAGATCTGAGAATAATAGGAGTCAAGAATTTTCGAACATGTTCCTCACAGTTTTCATAGTGAATGAAAACAAAGAAATCGTCTGAGAGATTTTCAGCCTCTCGAGCAATGTCAGCTGCATGCAACATACTGTCGCCAACTTTTACTGAAATTTGTCCCTCTCCTTTTTTTGAAGCAGTTGTCAATTTCATTTTCTATTTTCCTTTTGTTGAAGTTGAAACCAAATTTAAATGATCTTTATAAAGCAGATTACAATAAATTTATATTTTGTCAAAATAAAAAAATCTGTTATACTTGTGTCCTATGATAATCCCAACAGTAATCGACAAAAGCCAATTCGGCGAAAGAGCATACGACATTTATTCACGACTTTTAAAAGAAAATATTATTTTCGTTGGAGGAGTAATTGATGACTACATGGCAAACCTAATCGTCGCTCAACTTCTTTTCCTTCAATCAGAAGATCCAAAGAAAGAAGTGAAACTTTATATCAACTCTCCAGGCGGTTCTGTGACAGCTGGTCTTGCAATCATCGACACGATGAATCACATAAAAAATCCTATCGCCACAGTTTGCGTCGGTATCGCAGCTTCTATGGGTGCCGTAATTCTTGCCTCAGGTGAAAAAGGAAAAAGATTTGCTTTGCCAAACTCTGAAATAATGATTCACCAACCAATGGGCGGAGTTGAAGGACAAGCTTCCGACATTGCCATCAGCGCAAAGCACATTCTAAAAACTCGAGACACACTATACAAAATTCTTGCTGAAGCTTCAGGAAAAACTCCCGCACAAATCGAAAAAGACTCCGACCGAGACTACTTTATGTCTGCTGAGGAGGCGAAGAAATACGGATTGGTTGATAAGGTTTTGGGGAAATAAGTACCCATTGACATTTTTAATAAAAAGGTTAAAGTATTTACAGACTAACGCACATTAGTTTTTTGAGGGTGAAAATTTTTGGACCAAGGCGGTTCAAAAAATCCCCCTCCCTACAGCCCAACCTCCCTTGAGTAGATAGTGGTTCTCTAAACGCTGCTACGAAGATTATTTCAAATTACTGCTCTCTTGCTCACACGTACAATGAAAATTGCACGTAATAGCAGAATTTGAAATAGTGCATTGCACTTCTTCTCCGAAAAAAGGAAAACAATTGGGCCAGGCTTAGGAGCCACCCCAGATTCCCCCGCTCACCATGGCGGAGAAAGAAATCGGGAGGTTGGGCTCCTTTTTTCTTTTATTTTACTTTTCCTTGCAAAAGCTGGCTCGTTTCTCTATTATGAGGTCGCAATGTCACTACTTATAGCATTAATCATAGCAATAGCTGCAGGACTATCCGGAATTGCCCTTGGATGGTTTTTGCGTTTCATAATCTCACTTGGAAAGCGTGGCTCAATGGAGCTGGAAATCAAAGAAATGCTTATCTCCGCCAGAGAAGAAGCTGAGAAAATCCGTAAAGAAGCTGAAGAAAAAGCTAAAAAAACCGAAGAGCGACTAATAAATAAAGAAAGTTACCTAGACAAGAGACAGGTGGATTTGGACGAAATTGCCGAAGAATTAAAAAGCAAAGAAGCAGAAATCGAAGAAACTGAAGAAAAAATTAAAGAGCTTGAAAAAAAGAAGTTAGAATCTCTTGAAAAAATTTCTGAAATTACAAAAGAAGATGCCAAAAAAGAACTTTTAGAGACACTGGAGAAAGAACAATCTGAAGACATAATGGTTCGCCTGCAAAAACTAGATATTTCTGGAAAAGAAAAGATTGAAGCAAAAGCACGTGAAATTTTAACTTCTGCAATTCAAAGATATGGAAACTCAGTCGCAGCGGATGTTTTTTCTAGTATTGTAAATCTTCCATCAGATGAAATTAAAGGAAAGATTATCGGAAAAGAAGGAAGAAACATTAAAAGTTTTGAACAAGCAACAGGAGTGGAACTTATAATTGACGACACACCTTCTATTATTACAATTTCATCTTTTGATCCGGTTCGTCGAGAAATTGCAAAAAATGCATTGGAACAATTGTTTCAAGACGGGAGAATTCAACCTGCAAAAATTGAAGAGTGTGTAGAAAAAGCTAAAAAAACAATTAACAAAATAGTAAAAGAAAAAGGAGAGCAAGCAGCGTACGAATGTGGAGTGTTTAATTTAGATCCGCGAATTATTGGGATTTTAGGTCGTCTGCATTTCAGAACAAGTTATGGGCAAAATGTTTTGCAACACTCAATAGAAATGTCTCACATCGCAGGAATGATTGCTGAAGAACTTGGTGTAAATGTAAGAGTGGCAAAAGCTGGTGCTTTGTTGCACGACATCGGAAAAGCAGTTGATCATGAAATTCCTGGTACACATGTAGAAATTGGACGAAGAATTTTGCAAAAATTTGGGGCAGATGAAGAAGTTGTGAAAGCAATGCAGGCTCATCACGAAGAATATCCGTACGAAACACCGGAATCTATAATAGTACAAGTAGCTGATGCAATTTCAGGAGGAAGACCTGGTGCACGTCGAGATAACACTGAAAATTACTTGAAACGACTTAATGATTTAGAATCAATCGCAAATGGATTTAAAGGAGTTGAAAAATCATACGCATTACAAGCTGGCCGTGAAATAAGAATTTTTGTAAACCCAGAAGAAATTTCTGATTTAGAAGCTAGAAATTTAGCTAGAGATATTGCTTTAAAAATTGAAAAAGATTTGAAATATCCCGGTGAAATTAAAGTTACTGTTATTCGTGAAAATCGAGTTATTGAGGTCGCGAGATAAATTTTTGATAAAACTCTAAGTTGACTTTCTAATTTTAATTTGCAACACTTACAGAGTACCAAGACGAAAAAGGTTCCGAAAAGTGCGAGTGCTTTAGGACCCTTTTTCATTTATGCTCAATATAGGACTTAATATTATCTAAATAATCATATTTTCTTGATCTCAGTTTTTTATATAAAGAAGACGCGAATTTTTTATTTGGAAACAAAATTTTGCAAAACCTGTCTTTTTTCAATAAAAAATTAACCAGGTCAAAATAATCTCCATCTCCAGAAACTAAGATAATTTGATTAAAATCATTATTTTCAAGTAAATTTTTCATTACACGAAAAATAATATCTGAATCGACGTTCCCTTTTTTAGAAGAGTCAGAATTAAAGTGATGTTTTTTAAATATTAAAATAAATCCAGCTTCTTGTAACTTTTCATAAAGTCTCTGTCTGTTTTCTGAAAAATAACCCATAAAATAATAAGCATTTTCAACCTTATATTTATCTTTTAAGTAAATGCGGAATTTCTTATGGTCAACTTTCCAATTATTTCTAATCGTTCCCATATATAAATTCTGTCCATCAATAAATGCTAGATTTTTCAAATTGCAGACAAAATATCACACCAATCCTTAATTTTTGATAAAGAAAAAATGAAGTTTAAAAATATTTGACAGAGATTTATAAAAATTGTTTATTTTTTGGCTTATTGCTATAAAAGCCTTGTTTTATATAATTATTTCCAGCTTAATAACAAGATCGTTTTAAGCGGTTATCGGTTAACAGCCCGCTTCGGCGGTTTGATAATACCAAAATATGAATAAAGCAGCACTTGTCGAAAAAGTACAAGAAGTACTTGGAGGCACAAAAGTAGAAGCAGAAAGAGTTGTTGATACAATTTTTGACTCAATTACTAAAGCATTGAAATCAGGAAACGAAGTTTCAATTGCAGGATTTGGTATTTTTGAAGCAAAAACAAGAGCAGCTCGAACAGCTAGAAACCCAAGAACAGGTGAATCTATCAAAGTACCGGCTATGAAAACTCCAAAGTTTCGAGCAGCAAAGGCTTTGAAAGAAGCTGTAAAATAGTTCAAAATTTTAGTTAAATTTTAAGTTACTAAATTTAACAAGCAAAAAGCCGGCTTCGCCGGCTTTTTGCTTTCTCCTACTCAATACCTTTAGCAGAAAAATATAACCTTCCGGTAATTTCTGGAGTCTGCTTACTTTCAATGAAAAGACGAGCGTTAGGATTGAATTTAGAAGCGAAATCAAGAGCAATCTTGTGTTTTTCAATAAACTTCTCATCAGCTTCTCGCGGAGCATAGAGATGCACAACCCTGAGATAGTCTCCTAACTCTCTGAACCACGGCTCTAATATTTCTATAAAATTTTCATGAGCAGCAGCATGCAATGCATGATTGACATCTAGAGTTGCACCCACATAATCTTTTACCACATCAGGATTAACTCCTTTTTCAACAGCCTTCTTTTCTATTTCCCTCAAAAGGAGCAGGACGTCTTCGATTTTCTGCCCCCACGCCCCATCTTCTCCTTTCGTTGGCATATTTTCTATCGCAACACTAAACTTAATACCATCATCAAAAGATTTCTTGATTGCTTGAGCAAGGATATCGACGTAATTAGAAATTATCTTTTCTTTTGTTTCTAACGGAAGCTCTTCAAACACCTTCTGATTAACAGAAGGCGGATGAATGGTGTACGATTCACTTGAAAGATATTGAGCGACCTGAAGTTGTTTTTCTATTTTCTCCTTATTTTTAATCTCCAAGGTTTGCTCATCAATCTTTGGAGTATCACCATGAATTGAAAATCTAACGTCAGGATAACGCTCTCGGTAAGCAAGTAAGGCTTCTTCGGATTGTTCAATTTCTTCTGTCTCTCTGTTCCTAAAATCAAATTGAATTGTCGCAACATTCATTTCTTCCGCAATTCTAATCTGGCTTTCAATAGACGCCGTTCCTCCCATTTTTTGTTTAGCAGAAAAAGCAATTCCTAATTCTTCTTTCAATTCTTCACGACGTTCATTTTTCAATGTTTCTACACCGTTTTCTGGTTGTTCGAAAGACATAATTAGATATTATATACTTTTTCTAGATCTCTCTAAAGTGTGCGGGTAAGGGGAATCGAACTCCTATCTACTGCTTGGAAGGCAGTCATTCTACCATTAAACTATACCCGCATGAACGAAGATGACTCAACCAACTAATGATTTAATCGCTTTTTCGTTGTAGTATGAGATTATCAAATTATAATAAAAATCGCAATAATTTAATCACATGCCGTTTTTAATCAGAATAGTCGCACAAAGAGTCGTCCTGCTAGTACTTTCATCCATGACCATTCTAGGACTTGGTCCAGAAACAAATTTAGGCACAACCGCAACAACGACAGAAAATGAACAGGTCGAACAACCATCTTTTCTATCTATTCCAATTCCAGAAATAAATATCTTAAACCTCCCTATCGCCAACAAAACAAAAATCGAAGATATAAAAACTTCTATTCCGATTATTCCTGAAATACCAATTAAAACTCCAGTTATTAGAGTTACAGAAAAAAAAGTTGAGGAAACTACACCGACACAATCAACTCCTATAAAATCTCCCGCAACTCAACAAACCCCGACTCAATCAACACCGATCGACCGAACGCCTGTTACACAACCAGTTGTAGAAAAACCCCCAGAGACTATTTCAGAAACAAAACCGGAAACAAAAATTGCCACAGAAGTTATACCAGACACTTCTTCAATAAATTCAATTGAAAACATTGTGGTAAACATTTTGTGTATTAGACAAGTTGGAAATAGAACCAGCCTAACAAACGGTAGCGGAGTTATTATTTCTTCTTCAGGAATTGTTTTGACAAACGCGCACGTTGCTCAGCATTTTCTTCTAAAAGATCAGGGTTACAACTGTTCAATTCGTCGAGAAAATATTCCGCTTTATGGCTTCAATGCTGTTCCTTTATATATTTCCGAAAAATGGATTGAAAATAATTTTTCACAAATTAAAAGTTCAGCTCCAACAGGTACAGGAAAATATGACTACGCACTTTTACTTATCACAGGCAACACAAACCCAACAGCTTCTCTACCTAAATTCCCTTCTACAAAATTCAATACTGCAACTAAGTTTTTGGATACTGGAGATACAGTAACAATCGCAGGATACCCAGCACAAATGACTTCTTCACTTGAAGTGGCAAAAAATAATGCGCTTCAAACCGAAAGAGTTAGGATTAGAGAAATTTTTACATTGGAAACATCGAGCGTTGATGTCGTGAGTACAACTGATTCAGTAGTTGCGCAAAGAGGTGCCAGCGGAGGTGGAGTTTTCAAAAACGATGAACTTGGCGGAATTGTTGTAAGTACAAAAAATGGAAATGACCCGATGAAACTTTCAGCAAATGTTTTGACTTTAAGTTATATAAACAGAGAATTAAAAAACGAAACTGGAAAAACAATTTCTGAAATTATTTCTGGAAATGTGATTAAGCAAGCAGAAGATTTTGTGACTGTTGGCCAGCGCCTAACGCAGCTCTTGATGAAGAGTTTTTAATTTCTGCATCTACCAACTCTGTAGCAATTTTTACAACAGTATCAAAATTATCGCTTGGTGAAATTTTATTTCTTTTTTTGTAAGAGCACTTTACGCAGGTGTGAGTTATTACATATTCCCCGCTTTCATTTTCTAAAGCAGTTGGCTTCATTAAACCGCCACAAGTAGCAGCGCGATCTCCTGGATTTATATCAACGTGTTTAGACCAAAGGCATTCAGGGCAATGATTTGTATATCCGTTTCCAGAGACGTTTGTTCCGCAATGTTCGCATTCAAAACTCTCGATTGTTCTTTGAAATGTTTTTGTTTGCATTTGATTGTATATAATTATATTGTAACTCCATATGGAAACTAAACAAACTTTTGTAGAAGACCATGAATATCTCCAAGGTCTTGGTATTCTTATTCCCGGTAAAAAATACTTTAAAAATAAAGGCTATATAAAACTATATACTGAAGACTTTATCGTTCAAGAAATTACTCAAAACGACGAATTAGTTGATATAAAAACCAAATACGAAAATGAAATCGACGATATAAATATTAAGCAAAATTTTAAAGCTACATTAATTCAAAGTAATATAGGTACACTTGAAGTTGTTAAAAAACTGTCAAAAAAATTAAATATCCCAGAAACAAATATTCAATACGCGGGTATTAAAGACAATGACGCATTAACCGCTCAAAAAATCACACTCCAAAATGTCAGTTTTGTAGATTTACAATCTGTAAATTCTGAAAACTATTATTTAAAAGATATAGAAAAATGTGAATCGAAACTAAGAATAGGTGAATTAAAAGGAAACAGATTCACAATCTTGGTTAGATTAGATCCAACAAACATTGATCAAGAAGAGCTGAAAGAAAAAATCGCGGATATTGAAAAAAATGGTTTTTATAATTTTTATTATTCTCAAAGATTTGGAACTTTAGGAAGAGATAATAATCACATTTTGGGAAGATTAGCTCTCCAAGGAAGATATTCTGATGCTCTTTTTACCTTCTTAACCAAACCACCAAGATCTGGATTCCAATTCATGTTCCCTATTTTTGAAGAAATAAAAACAAATTATGGCAACTGGGAATACATAGAAAAACTACTGGAAAAACATCCTGAACATTTTGAAAAAGAATTAGAAATTATTAGATATTTAATTAAAAATCCTTATGATCACGAAGGCGCAATTGCTAGTGAAATTAGATTCTGGATGTTGGGCTTTGTTTCTTGGTTGTTTAATATAAAACTAAGTCAATATATTATTGAAGGTAAAAATATTCCAAATAAACTAGATTTAATAACAAGTACAAAAAATGATGCGGTAAAAAACTACAGAAACGAACTGGATTTAGTTGGTGTCGATAATTTTGACTTAAAACATCTAGAAAAATTTAATATACAAAGAGCCACTTTTCCTGTTGATACAAAAAAGAAAGTAACTTTCGAGAAAATTAATTTTGTAGAAAGCGGAGTTATTTTAAGTTTCACACTTGATAAAGGTTCTTACGCAACTACAGTTTTAGCACACTTTTTAGATTTGATTGTTGGCTCAATTCCTGAAAATTTTTCTAAAGAAAAAAGCACACTCCAAAAGGAAATGTGCTCATAGTAGTTAAGCACTACCAAGCCCGTGTTATCTGGCAACTGGGATGACCGAAATTCGTCCAGACCCAATTTGAAAGACATTTTCGATGTGTCTCCCACGCTGAGGATGAGCGAAGTTCAAAGTCATGATCCCTGGGTTTTTGTAGCAATGAACAGTCCATGCCACACTTAAGTACCATCCCAACATGGTGTCTTTCCATTCCAAACACTCTGCCGGTTTCTTGGAGAAAACACACTCAACCACCGCTCGACGCTCCTTCTGATGAAGAGTGTCTTTCATGTGATGAGAAAAGCGACAGAAGGTAAAACCTTCTTGCACCAGTCTTCTTCCCACACCCGAAGGAGTAACTCGAGAGCAGTTCTTGACGAATTGATCCCCCCGAGCCATTTCATGTTGAAGAGCGCGTTTGTCGGCCTCTCTCCAATCCAGAGGAACGAAGGGACAGCCTGACGGCACGGCCCCAGGTTCATCATGGACGAAAAACTTGAAATGTACCTCTTTGGTACCATTGAAATCGGCTTCCCGACTCCAGGTTTCGTCAGCTGCTTTTGTTCGGGAAGCAACCACCCCGTTTTTTTGCCATTTTTTACCCATTTCAAAATTGGGTTGAATTGAAGAACAGCTATCCGAATCAACGGTCTGTCTTATACAATTAAATCACAAAAAATAAAGAAAGTCAATTTAAAATTTAAGCCTTCACCGCAATTTTTGCCAACTCTATAGCCGCTTCTTTGCTCCAAGCCGTCGCTATGAAACGCTTATTATGACAAGACTCCGCGCCTTTCACACCAGTGATTTTCTCCAATTCTTCTTTTCGCTTCCCTGCCCAACTTTGCGGCAAAAGTTTTCTATTCTCATGCGCTCGCGGATTTTTTAAAACACAAGCCACAATCCACTCACCTGTCATTTGGTTTGGATGAATAACATAAAGCGGTTCTGGTTTTCTAGAAATCACAGACTTCCAAGCTAAAGGATGCTCCAAAACAATAATTCGCTTATCTTCCGCATCTTTATAAGCTTTTTTTACAATCTCAGTATCTTCAAAGAAATATTTAGCTTTTTTAATTTCCATTAAAAGAATTTGTTGAGCTAAAGGCAAAAGATTCATAAAAGTTTCATCAACTGTTCCCTTGTCTCGCCAAGTCGGTGTTAAAGCTTTAAAAGCATTATCCAAAAGATAAGGAGAAAGTCCTTGTTTAGTTTCTCGGTACATATTATAGCCATTATCTGCAGCATCTATTGGTTGCACCATTTTCTTATCTACAATATCCCAAACCCTAAAATCTCCGCACAACTCAATACCAAATTTCTTCCACACAAGTCCAAAACTAGCATACGGAACACCGTTTTCACGAACCCCTGCCCCGCCCGGCTGGTGATGATCAAAACGGTTTGTTGTCTCATCATAAATATCACCAACATCAACAACAAAGTCAGCTTTTTTAGCATCTTCTTTATCTCGTGAACGAATTATTTCAATATCTGGATTTAATAAAGAAATAGTTGCAATAGCAAACAGGTCATCTAAATGAAAGCTTCCTGCATGGGTTACAATTTTCAGTTTTTTCATATTTGTCGGGATGCCGGGATTCGAACCCGGAGTCACTCGGTCCCAAACCGAGCATGTTAGCCGTTACACCACATCCCGAATGTAATGCATAGTAACACTCTAATTTGTTTAGGTCTAGTTTTTGGTGTTGGCTTCTTGCAAGGTTTCTTTTTAATTTTTATTTTAGATTTGTGGAATGTAATCAATAGATATCAAGTCTTTTGAGAAACGACCTGCTGTAACAATAGCAATCAAATCAATCTGGGTAGAAACATTTGTCAAAGCGTAATCTGCTAAAAAATACTGTGCGACCATGCTTATTCTCCGAATTTTTTCACGTGTAACGTGATCGTGAGGTCTAATTCCCCTTTCAAATGTTTCGCGTGAAACCGCTTTTACTTCTACAAAGTGAATTGTTCCATTCTTTTCCGCAATAATATCCACCTCACCAAAGCTTGTCCGATAATTTTTAAATAATATTGAAAATCCTTGTCTAATAAGAAACAAAACAGCTTCTTCCTCACAATAATCCCCAAATTCCTTATGATTTTTCATATTAAGTAGTTTAATTTGTTACATATGAAACACCTTTAAAGAAAGATTCAAGTATTTATTAAGAGAAAAAGTGTTTCACGTGAAACATTTTTGTATATCAGACGCTAAAATATGGCTTAAAATAAGGGTTTGTACTTTACAAAAAGTCAAAAATAGGCTAAAAATCTGTCTTTTATACACATATCCCCATAGTTATCCACAGTTTCAACACATCAATTGTGGATTTCTTAAATAAAAATAAGACTTTTACTGTGCGAGTAGGGAGAATCGGACTCCCGTCTAATCCTTGGCAAGGACTCGTTCTACCACTAAACTATACTCGCTTTTTTAAAATCTCTTTCAAAGACATTCTGTTACACATGAAACAAAAATATCTTCTTGTGCTCCTGGAGGGACTCGAACCCCCAACGACGGTTCCGAAGACCGCTGTGATATCCATTTCACCACAAGAGCATGTGTGATGATTATACATTAACATTCATAAAAATAAAGAGTCGGTTGTTTATTTTAGGTCGCAAAAAGCTAAGAAACTGCTACAATAACGCAATGAAAAAGGGAAAGTACGAAATTCCACAATCAATAGAAACTATTTTAGAAGGACTGGAAAATGCAGGTTTTGAGGCTTTTCTTGTTGGTGGATGTGTAAGAGATCTGTTTTTAAATAAAAAACCAAAAGATTGGGATGTGACAACTAATGCGACCCCTGAAGAAATCCAAGAAGTTTTTCCTGATTCTTTCTATGAAAACAAATTTGGAACAGTGGGTGTAAAAACAGGGGACGAAGATGAAACATTACAAATAGTTGAAGTTACACCGTACAGACTAGAATCTGAATACTCAGACCACCGACATCCAGACTCTGTGTCGTTTAGCAAAAACATAAAAGACGATTTATCTAGACGAGATTTTACTATAAATGCCATGGCACTTTCTAAAGGACAAATTATTGACCTTTATAAAGGACAGGGTGATTTGGAGTCTAAAATTATAAGGACGGTAGGGAATCCACAGGAAAGATTTGAGGAAGACGCTCTTAGAATTATGAGAGCAGTGCGTTTCTCAGCTGAATTAGGATTCACAATAGAATCTGAGACTTCTCAGGCTATTTTTGAGCTTTCAGATATGTTATCAAAGGTTTCACGTGAAAGGATTCGTGAGGAGTTCGTGAAAATTATAATGTCAGATAATCCAATGATTGGAATCGTGATGTTACAAAAGCTGGGTCTACTGAAACATGTTTCTGAAGCTTTAGATGGAATGGTTGGTGTTTCACAAGAAACACAAGCTCATAAATATGATGTTTTTGAACACTCTTTAAGAGCTTTGCAACATTCAGCTGAAAAAGGTAATAGATTAGAGCTGAGACTAGCTGTTTTGTTTCATGACGTGGCAAAACCTCATACAAAGCGAATGGTAGGAAAAAAAGCGACATTTTATGGCCACGAAGTAGTTGGGGCTCGTGTTACACGGGAAACATTAGAGAATCTAAAATTTTCACGTGAAACAATAGACAATGTTTCTCGGCTTGTTCGTTGGCACATGTTTTTCGCTGATCCAGATAAAATTACTCTTTCAGCAGTTCGACGAATGATTACCAGAGTAGGGGAAAAGGGAATTTGGGACCTTGTTGAGCTAAGAAAATGTGACCGAATAGGCACAGGAAGACCAACAGAAGAACCTTACAGATTCCGAAAGTACCAATCAATGATTGAAGAAGCATTGCGAGCGCCGCTTTCTGTGGGAATGCTTAAAGTTGATGGTGTGAAACTAATGGAACTAGGAGTAGAGAAGGGTCCTAGAATTGGATCAATTCTACACGCACTACTTGAAGAAGTTCTTGATGAACCAGAGAAAAATACCGAAGAATATCTTGTTTCACGTGTAACTGAACTAAATAAATTAAGTGACACAGAGCTAGATAAAATGGGTAAAAAAGGGAAGAACCGACTTGAGGAAGAGGACGACAAGCTTATTCAAGGATTACGAAAAAAACATCGAGTTAACTAATGTTTCGCCCGATGCTTGTGAAGCCAATTACAAAATTTTAAAGAAACAACCGCCTGGATTGAGTTTTTTGAGAGGGTTTTAAGTGAGACGAGAGGAGTCTACTTGGTTTTCCAGACGGTGTGGAAAGGATTATTTGGCTGTTTCAAGATTCAACCTACAACTAATTAATTAGGAAAAGTCCTAGACATTTAAGGGAATCCGCTGTTTTCAGCTCTTGTCCTTTATATTTTTGTAATTTTTATTTTAATGAACTGAATGTACTACCTCTCTAATATTGTATCTTTCCTAAAAGACATGTAAAGGACATATGGTGCAGTTGTTGTGGATAAGTTGTCTTTTATAAAATAAAAACTGCTCTTGGCAGTAAGTAGTCAACAAAGTTGTGAATTTATTTTTCCACAAACACGTCGTCCTCCTATCAAAACAAAGCTTTTCGTAAACACAACTTCACCATGTAAAAACACGGAAACCTTGGCACAAACGAAACCTTTTTCGTCGATGAAATAAGTTCCATGCTTATACATTATCCGCCGGCAATCATTCCAACCGAGCATGTAGAGCGTGTCACTGAGAGAAATTTCAAAAACCAAATTCTCAGGAGTTAATTTGATTTCTTCAAAAACCTCCTTACAAAAAGGCTCAGCCTCACCGATTTTCCGATGCTGAATGTGAAGCACTTTTTCCTCTAGCCTCCCGTTCAAAATACGAAACTCTCCTAGACTTATCTTGGTAAAATCCATTGATTTTTGATTAAAGTTCATTTGTGCCAGATACTAGCACACTATAAATCAATTTCCAGAGAAACAGGGCAGTGATCGCTACCAAAAACTTCGTTGTGAATTTCGGTGCGACGAATTTTTGAAGCGATATTTTCAGAAACAAAAATATAATCTATACGCCAGCCTACATTCCTATCGCGAGCACGCGTCTTCATATCCCACCAAGAATACTTCTCAATCTTCGGATGCTGACTTCTCCATGAATCCACAAAACCACTCTCAACAACTTTAGAAACCCATTCTCGTTCAACAGGCAAAAAACCAATCGTGTTTTCATTTTCTTTCGCTCTTAAAATATCCAACTCCGTATGTGCCACATTTACATCACCGGCAAAAATTACGTTGTAACCTTTTTTCCGCAGCTTCAAAACATATTCCAAAAACTCATCAAAAAATTTCAACTTAAATTTAAATTTGTCGCCACCCATTCCGCCGTTGGGGAAGTAACAATTTATCAAAACAAAATCTTCATAAAAAAGAGAAATCATACGCCCTTCTGCATCCAACTCTTCAATTCCAAAACCATACTCAACTTTTTCTGGTTCGTGTTTTGTATAAATAGCAACTCCGCTATAACCTTTTCGCAACTTTGAATGATCAAAATAAACAAAATAATCTTCTACTTCCATAAGAGATTCTGGAAGTTGTTCAGGATGACATTTTGTCTCTTGCAAGCAAAAAAAATCAGGATTTTGCTTTAAAAACCAAGAAAAAGTTTTTTGTTCAGAGTCTTTTTTATACCACGCCCGAATTCCATTTACATTCCAAGAAATAATTTTCATATTGCAAAAACAACTATAACATGGCTAGAATGATATGGAATCTCAACCCTGTTCTTGCCATGAGCACTTGTTTAGAAAAAACCCCAAAAGAAAGAAGAGTCGACTGGGATAACCTGATAAAAGTAGTAGAAGGTAACCTGGACTGCTCGAAAGAAGAAGCCGAAATAGCAATTGACAACTGGCTTGAAGCCGGTGACATCGTTTGCGAACCACAACCTGGCGGTAAATTTATTTACCGCGTCAACATCTGAAAGCTTTTCAACACATCTCACATCTTCCTCTGGAAGATGTTTTTATTTAAGAACACCAAATACTTGCCATATTATATTAACAATGGTTAAATTGACCTCGAATTGCTCGTTTGAATTAGAGATCATGATGAGTAATTCTATTCGTAACAACAAAAGATAGAAAGATAAAGTCAGATGCAAAAACTTGGAGATGAGATGTCGCCGGACCAAATCCGTGCCGCGCAAAACAAGCTCGGTCTCGAGACCCCTGCCGACCTCAACGGTCGACATGTCAAGGCCGTCTGCAAACGCGGAGGTGGATCATTCCACGGCAAGATCACCCTCAAAGAGGGGAGGTATTACCTCAAGTCGATGAAACTCTCTCTGCTTAGGGAGAAGATGGAGAAAGAGCTGCAAGAGGCTGGGTTTGTCCCCAAACCTCGGTACGAAGGCACGGCTTGGTCCACCCCAACCTCGGCCTCGGCCAGCAGCACGGAGGCCGTCAAAGCGGAAGTCGTCAAGAAAGAGAAGCCCAAGGCTTCTCGTCGCAATTGGCGACACAAGTTCGATATCCAAGGTTTGGCTTCGGCCTGACACTGGCGATCACGATTTCACAAACAGACAAATGGGCCCGGAGCTTCGCTCTGGGCCCTAATTTTTTCTTTAAACTTGAAAAAACATAATTTTGTGTTATAATGCCGTGGAACAGTTCATTTCATTAGAGAGTTATGAGCCGTTCTATTCGTAACAACAAAAATAGAAAATAACGAAAAATGGCAGGAAAACTTGCGCAAAGGATCAGGTCAAAAGCTCCGAACCGGCTCATGCTGAATGCATCGGAACTTCGACTCCTCCAGAATGCAGGACTCTTCAAAGGTCGCGAAGGATTCGTCGACCGAGAAGTCAAAGGGAAAATCATTCGACACTTCGGCGTTTTGCGCCGAATCGAAGAATCAAGGATGATCACCAATCCTCGGGGAGAGAGGGTGATTGACACCCAAATCCACACGGTCTTCGACGTCCAACGCGAGGAAGACACCGGCTTCATCGCCGAACCTCGCTCCAAACGCACCAAAAACCACGTTTGGAGCGCGTAACGAAAACAACACAAACACAAACAGGCCAAAGCCCGGTAGCATTCGCTCCGGGCTTTATTTCTTTTTATTTTATTTTTTCTTTCGATTTTTTCCGTGAAAGTTTTTGTGAATTTCTCGCAAATGTCTGTCGGTAACGTGAGTATAAACTTGTGTTGTTGTAATATTCGCATGCCCCAACAAAGCTTGCACTGAACGCAAATCAGCACCATTTGAAAGCAAGTCCGTTGCGAAACTATGCCGAATAACATGTGGAGTAACTTTTCGAGAAATTCCAGACTTTATCGCATAACCTTGCACAATTCTCTCAATTGAACGAGCCGAAATCCTAATAGATTTTTTCTTTGCCAAAACATCTTTTCCACTTTTGTTCGCAACTTGCACAAACAAAGCATCATCCATATCGTCTCTTTTATCTAAATAGTTTTTCACAGCATCTCTCGCTTCATCTGAAATAAAAACCACTCGCACTTTGTCTCCTTTTCCACGAATAGAAAATTCGTCTTTTGTTAAATCCAATTCTCGAGGCAAAGAAACCAATTCTGAAACACGTAATCCTGTTGAAAATAAAAGCTCTAACATTGCTTTATCTCTCAGACCTTTTAAATCTTTTGTATCTGGCGCATTTAAAAGACGAGTCAATTCTTCATTAGACATCAAATCCAATTCTCGAGCTTCTGTTTTTGCCAACTCAATTTTTTCTGAAGCCAAAGCTGTCACGCCTCGCTTCGCCAAATATTTTAAAAAAGAACGCAAAGCAATTAAATAATAATTCTGAGTTCTTCTCTTCATTGTATCTTTCACTCCCGGCTGTCTGTTGAGCCACAAACGAAACTCTCTAATATTGTTTTCAGTTATATCTTTTGGGTTTTTTATTCCAGCATGTTCAAAAAAACGAGTTAAATACCGATCATAATTCTCAACAGTTTTTACACTTCTACCTTTTTCAATTTCCACATACTCCAGAAATTCTTGTTTGATATTTAAAATAGGGGAATTTGCCATATATGTCGCAAAATAATTATACTCGAATTTTAAATTTTAAAAAATAAAAAAACCGAATCACTCCGGTTTCGGTTGAAGTGCAGAAAACTCAAAAAAAGAAAATTCCGCAACCCATTCATGAACAACATCCAAAGTTTGGACAAAACGACTTTGATGATTAACCCCAGGAACTGGGCCTCCAGTGAATTCATCCATAAACAAATCTCCGAAAGAAGACGACAAATGGTGGATATCAATCCACTTCATGTTCCCCAAATGTTTATGGAAAACATAAGTCACAGTTGCCAATGGAGAAAAGTTTTGCGGCATAGTCCCCAAAGAAGAATACAAAGAAAAGGAAAGTATTCTTCCGTTATTGTTCAAAACATCAGAGCCAAATGACACTAGGCAAATGTACTCATCGAAATCTGGGCTTTTGAACTTAAAGTGAATCCTCCGATGAAACTCGAAAGAAGTGCGATCTGAACCCGGAAATTGAAAGTTGAACATTTCGAAAGACAGGAGTTTTTGGCCAGAAGAAAGAATTCTGAAGCAAATTTCGGCTTTTGAAATAATCTCAAGACCATAGCTTAAAATGAATTCCCTCAACAAACTCCGAGGAGTTAAGTACGAGTGAAAACTTATCATTATTTTATATGTTTGTGTTTGTGCTGTTTCACCATAAATATATAGAAATATCAAGAAAAAGCCAGCTTTTTGTACTGATATCAAGACTTGCATTTTCCACTCAATTGTGTTACTATCTAATATATGTTAACAAAACGAAAGAAAGAAATCGTAATCAAGGAAACACAAATTCACGCCAGTGATACTGGTTCTCCTGAAGCGCAAGCGGCAATTTTGACTAAAAAAATTGACGAACTAGCTAAGCATTTGAAAAAAAATGACAAGGATAACCACTCACGAAAGGGTCTTTTGGGAATGGTTGCTGATAGACAAAAACACCTAAACTACCTAGCTAAAAAATCTCCTGATCGATACAAGAAATTGGTGAAGAAACTTGGTCTAAAAAGTAGAATTGCTTAAATATAGACAAAAACACCCCGAAAATTATTCTTCTCGTCAACGGCTTCGGTCTCTGACCTGCAGATGCTTCCTCAAAGAATAATTTTCGGGGTGTTTTTATTTATCTTCAGACAATACTTCAAAAACAGTTTATCTGTTAAAATGAAGGTGATATGCCAATAATCAAACACAAAGATCAGCGCGTGGGAATTTTTATAGATACACAAAACATATACCACAGTGCGAAAAATTTATATAAAAGCAAAGTTAATTTTGGAAGAGTAGTCCAAGAATCTTTAGCCGGAAGACAATTAATTCGAGCAATTGCGTATGTAATCAGTTCTGAATCAGGCGAAGAGCAAAGTTTTTTTGACGCACTAACAAAAGCAGGAATTGAAACAAAAACAAAAGATCTCCAAGTTTTCATTGGCGGAGCAAAAAAAGCAGATTGGGATGTTGGACTAGCAGTTGATGCAATAAAAATGTCTTCAAAACTAGATACGATTATCATTATTTCTGGAGACGGGGATTTTGTTCCTCTTGTTGAATATTTAAAAACAAATTCTGGCTGCCAAGTAGAAGTTGTGGCTTTTGGAAAATCTACTTCAAGCAAACTTATTGAATCAGCAGATGATTTTATCGACCTAGATACAGACTCTCGAAAATATTTGATTGGTGGAAAATTAAAAATAATTAAACGCTCTAAGTTCTGATACAATAATAGTCAATGGACGAAGAACAAAAAAACACAACTCCAAAAATAGACGGTGAGCCTTTAAGTCGTGTTAAAACATATCAAGATGCGATCAAAGAAGCTTTGAGATCACAAGAAATGTCTGCAGCCGGAATGTTGATGGCTGAGCAAAAAAAACGCGATAATTTTCAAAAAGAAAGCGAAGCTCATTCAATTTCAAATCCTAGAAATAAAATGTTGGTGACAATCTCGATTGTGCTTGTTGTCGCGGCTGGAGCAGTAGCAACTTTTGCAATTATAAATGCAAACAAAAGACCGGCTCCAGATACAGGCTTTGTAATGAGAAGTAAGTATTTTTTGTCAGAAAAAATGATAGAAATTGCGTCGTCTCAATTATCTAGGAATACTCTTGCCAGAATTCAGCAAGTTGGATTTGAACCAACTCAATCTGGAACAATCAACCAGATTGTTGTTACAAAAGAAGTCAGAACCGATCCATCTTCGTCTTTGGATTTAAGAACAAAAGTTTCGTATGACACGAATGATTTTCTTTCACTTTTAAATTCACGAACGCCAGACTCATTAAGAGGCACTCTTGATCCGGAATTCATGCTAGGCGTTCACGGAGCACCACAACGAAACGAAAAATTTGTTTTGTTTAGAATAAATGATTTTGAAAGTGCGTTTTCTGGAATGTTTACATGGGAAAGCGCTCTAGCAAGAGATATGGAAAATATTTTTCCGGCAGAAATAGGACGCGCAAGAACAGTAGTAACAGAAGAAGTTCCACCAGCTCCAACAACTGAATCTACAAGTACTGCAACAACCACTGACGAAGAAGTCAGCGATGCAACAACAACTCCAGAAATGATTCAAAGAACAATTGATAATACACGTACTTGGCACGATAGGGTGATTAGAAACACAGACACCAGAGCACTTTTAGATGATGCCGGGAGAGTTGTTTTCTTCTACGCTTTTATTGATAAAGAATATATTTTCTTTGGAACACGAGAAGAAACTTTTGCGGAAGTAATGAGAAGAGTTCGAAGTGCTAAACTAATTAGATAAGTTTGATATAATAAAAGCATGAGTGAAATTGATTTAAACAAATTTAAAAATTTACTTTTAGAAGAAAAAAGTCGACTTGAAACAGAGTTGGCGACTGTTGGGAGAATCAATCCGGACAATCCAGAAGACTGGGAAGCAACTCCTGATTATATTGAGGAAAGTGCGGACTTAAACGACTTTTCAGACAGCATCGAAAGTTACGAAACAAACACTGCAATTTTGAAACAACTTGAAACTCAACTTGTTGATGTAAAAGATGCCCTAGAAAAAATCGAGAATGGCACTTATGGAATCTGTGAAGTCAGTGGGGAACCAATTGAACTAGACAGACTTGAAGCAAATCCAGCAGCTAGGACTTCTAAGGCACATATGAATTCTTAAAGACAAAATAAAAAAGCGGACGAGCAAGCTCGTCCGCTTTTTTATTTATTTTTAGTTTTTCTTTAAAAGTTCTTAATACTTAGTTTGTTACATTTGCTCAATGTCATTTGCAAAAGTCTATACAGCTCATGTTTCAAATTTGAAAGTGGAGAAAATTGATGTGGAAGTTGATATTTCAAATGGATTGTATTCTTTGAGTATTGTCGGGTTGGGTGATAAAGCAATTTCAGAATCAAAAGATCGCGTGACATCGGCAATAAAAAATTCTGGTTTCAAACCACCAAAACAAAAGAACGAAAAGATTGTTGTTTCACTCGCACCAGCGCATGTAAAAAAGCAAGGTCCGATTTTTGATTTAGCGATCGCAGTCGGATATCTAAAAACTTCAGAAAAATTTTCTTTTGAAACAAACAAAACAATTTTTATCGGCGAATTGGCTCTTGATGGAAGTATCAGAAAAATTCAAGGAGTTTTGCCGATTGTGAAATGGGCGAAAGAAAAAGGCTTCAAAGAAATTTTTATCCCAAAAGAAAACGCGTTGGAAGCTGGTTTGATAGGGGAAATTGATATTTATCCCGCAGAAAATTTGTTGGAAGTTTTGAATCATCTCAATAAAATTAAATTGATAAAACCCCAACCAAAAACTCTTCTGAAAAGCTTTGAAAAAGAAATTGAAATTGATTTTGAAAATATAAAAGGTCAACAAATTGCAAAAAGAGGATTACTTTTAGCTGGAGCAGGCGGACACAATATAAATTTTCTTGGACCCCCGGGGACAGGGAAGACAATGCTCTCAAAAGCATTTCGAGAAATACTTCCGACACCAAACGAAAAAGATCTTCTGGAGATAACAACAATTTATTCCAGCGCAGGATTACTGTCAGCAGAAAATTTTTCGAAAACTCCTTTTCGCTCACCACATCACAGTGCATCATACAGCGCAATTTGCGGTGGAGGAGGAAATTTAAATTTTGGCGAAATAACTTTGGCACACAATGGAGTTTTGTTTTTGGATGAGTTTCCAGAATTTGATAGGCGGGTAATAGAATCACTCCGCGGACCGATTGAAGATGGCAAAATTTCTTTAGCTAGAAAAAATGGCTCGGCAACATATCCGGCAGATTTTATTTTAATCACAACAATGAATCCTTGTCCGTGCGGATATTATCAAACCAATATCAAAAATTGCGAATGTAGCAATCAATCGATTCTCCGATACAAACAAAAAATTTCTGGGCCAATTCTAGATAGAATTGATATGTTTATTTTTGTAGATCAAATACCGACGAGTGATTTGTTTGAGAATCAATATGAAGATAAGAGTGCAAGTGAAAATAAAAATGTAGATGAAAATAAAAATACGAGCGGAGATAAAAATCAAAATCAATCGGTCAGTCACAAAACTCAATCACAAATTTTTAGAGAAAAAATAAAGCATGCCAGAGAAATTCAAAACAATCGCCAAGGTTTTCTAAATGCAAAAATTCCAAGCTCAAAAATAAATGAATACATACAAATAGATAATCAAAGCAGGGAATTATTAAAGCAAGCGGCAGAAAAACTAAATCTTTCTGCTCGCGCGATTCATCGAGTTTTAAAACTTTCACGTACAATCGCCGATTTAGAAGAATCGGAAAATATAAAAGATTCTCACATATTGGAAGCACTTCAATATCGACAACTGGAATAATATTGACAATAATTATACTAGAATATATATTTCAGTATATGAATACAACAATGCTAATAAAAATAGATAAAAAACTAAAAGAACAAGCTCAAAGGACAGCTAAAGAACTGGGACTACCTCTTTCTACTGTCACAAGTGGTTTATTAAAAGAATTTGTTTTAAAAAAAGAAATAACTTTTTCATTAACTCCAAATAAAAGACTTCGACGATCAATTTTGGAAACAGAAAAATCTTTAAAGGATAAAAAAAATCTTTCACCGGCATTCAAAAATAAAAAAGAAATAATTAAGTGGCTAGAGGATTAGAATGATATTTTTTAATTCAAGATTTAAAAAATCTTTTAAAAAACTTCCTCAACACTATAAAAATAAATTTTACGACCGACTCGATCAATTTCTAGAAGATGAAAATTACCCAACTCTTCGAAAACATCCTCTTAATGGAGAATATGCAAATTACTGGAGCATTAGTATAAGCGGAGATTTAAGAGCAATATACAAAAAAGATGGAAATAATTTTGTATTCGTAGATATTGGTAGTCACAGTGAACTGTATGAGTAGTCTTTAAAAAGGATTTGTTGCTCCTCGGACTTCAAAGTGAAGATGTGGGCCAGTTGATCGTCCAGTGTTTCCAACATTAGCAATCAAATCTCCTTGTGCAACCCATTCCCCAGAAACAACATTCACAGAACTTGCATGAGCATAAAGTGTTTGACTTCCGTTATCGTGTTTAATTACAACATAATTTCCGTAACCTCCGTTCCAACCGCTAGATTTACTAATAATAACTTGCCCGCCTGCTGCCGCATAAATAGGAGTACCAATAGGAGCACCGAAGTCCACAGCATTGTATCCGTGAATACCTTGAGTCTTAACAGCTCCCGGAACAGGATTCTTAAATCCATTACCTGAACTTTTTGGAGTACTTCCTGTAGCCTTTGATCCAGTTGAACCTTTGGCAACTTTTGAACCTGAAGTAGGTTTCTTTTCTTCAGCGTGCAACTCTCCGTTTGGAACCAAAATTTCCATTCCAGCTTCAAGTCTTGTATCTACAGAAATACCGTTAAACAAAGCAATTTCTCTGGCATCGGCTTTGTACATTTCAGCCAAATCAGCCACTGTTCCACCATTTTTAACTTTATGCTTCACACCAGTAACAGGCAGAATAACAAGTTGTTGCCCAGGTTGAATTTCACCATCAAAATCGTTCGCCCAACGAATAGTATTAGAAGAAACATTGAACATATTAGCGATTTGAGAAAGAGTATCCCCTTCACGCACAACATAAACACTAATTTGATCAGATTTTGGCTTATAGATTTCCACAGGATCTCCACTGATAGATTGAACTGCCATAATAGCTTTGTTGTCTACCACCAAAATATCGCCCCCTCCTTTTGCTGGGTTAGGGTCATTGTTTGTAGCAGCTTTCAAAACAGCAAGATTTTGAGAGTTTGGCTTTAATCCAATATAGCTTGTGTCTTGAGACGATGTTGCTGTAAGAAAAGAAAAAATTCCAGCTGCGTGTGCCAAGAATGGTATGACAAAAAAGACACATGCAAAAATAGCTTTTTTCACCGTAATTTGTGAAGCAATTTTGCTTATGTTAACTCTATGTGACTTCGCGAGCGAAGGATCAGAGTCTTGTTCCATATAAGTGATAAGCCAGTTTTCATCTGATCCCAAAACCCCCGTTTCAGATGATCCCCGCTAAAGAGGATACGTACAATGTTAGCAAGCTAGGGAAAGGTGTCAACCGTATGTTAAGATAGTCCAACGATGAAACATTTAGAGGGCTTAAATGAAGCACAAAAACGCGCAGTTATACACACCCAAGGCCCACTACTTATCTTAGCGGGTGCCGGAGCAGGGAAAACAAAGACGCTTACACACCGAATTTTAAACCTTGTCAAAGAAGGAGTGTTGCCTCAAAACATAATGGCAATCACTTTTACAAACAAAGCCGCAAAAGAAATGCGGGACAGAGTTTCAAAATTGTTGGCTGATGACATTGGAAAACCTTTTGTTTCAACTTTTCACTCTTTAGGTGTAAAAATTTTGCGGGACAACTCTCATATTTTAGGAATAACAAAACACTTTAATATTTATGACCGCAACGATTCTATTTCTTTGGTAAAAAAAATCTTGAAAGAAATTGGTGAAGCAGAGAGTGGAGTAGAGCCAAAGACTATTCTTTCTATAATTTCTAGCGAGAAAGGAAATATGGTTACCGCTGAAGAATATGAATCGCAATCAAATCATTCTTATATCACTGAAATCGTAGCGAAAGTTTGGCTTAAATATCAAGAAACATTGCGAAAAGAAAAAGCTTACGACTTTGATGATTTACTTTTAGAGCCTACGCTTCTTTTGAAAAAAAATCCCGAGCTAAGAAAAAAATATCAGGACTTGTGGCAATTTGTTCATATCGATGAGTATCAAGATACAAATGGAGTTCAATACGAAATGGCTAGATGCATTATCGGCGATAAAAATAATGTTTGTGTGGTTGGAGATATCGACCAAAATATTTATAGCTGGAGAGGTGCGACGATAAAAAATATTTTGAATTTTGAAAAAGATTTTCCTGGGGCAGACATGATTGTGTTGGAGCAAAATTATCGTTCAACCGGAAATATTTTGAAAGCAGCAAATGCAGTGATTGAAAAAAATGTAAACCGACGAGAGAAAAATCTTTATACAGAAAATGGAGAAGGGGAGAAGCTTAAACTTTATAACGCCTTTGATGGTTTAGATGAAGCAAGATTTGTTGCAGATGAAATAAAAGAACTTATGAAAAACGGAGTTCCATCAAATGAGATTGCGATTTTATATCGAGCAAATTTTCAATCTCGAATTTTGGAAGAATCATTGTTACGCGCCTCACTTCCATATCAAGTTCTCGGAACAAAATTCTTCGACCGCAAAGAAGTAAAAGATGTTTTATGTTTTTTGCGTTCGGCGCTTAACCCAGACGACCTGACAAGCTTAAGCAGAATTATAAATGTTCCAACAAGAGGAATTGGAAAAGTTACTTTGTTAAAAATTTTAGAAGGAAACGAACACGAGTTGTCAGGAAAAGTTGCAGAAAAAGTTGCAGATTTCCGAAGCATGCTTCAAAGAATTAAAAAATTTGCTGAGACAAACAAGCCAAGCGAAACAATCAAAATGATTATCCGAACAACCGGACTTGAAATTGATTTGCAAAAAGATGGAGAAGATGGATTGGAAAGAATTCAAAACATAAAAGAGTTGGCGACACTGGCTCAAAAATACGACGAATTAGAGCCGTCAGAAGGAATTTCAAAACTTTTGGAAGAAGCAGCTTTAGCAACAGATCAAGATGAAATCGAAACAGAAACCGATATTGCAAAAAAGAATGGGGTGAAACTTATGACAGTTCACTCATCAAAAGGTTTGGAGTTTGATTATGTTTTTATTACAGGACTTGAGCACGGACTTTTTCCAAGCGAAAGACAAGATCAGAAAAAAGACGACGAGGAAGAAGAGAGAAGATTGTTTTATGTTGCCCTTACAAGAGCAAGAAAAAAAGTTTTCTTATCTTATGCAGGTATTCGAACAATTTTTGGTTCACAACAAGTAAACACTCCGTCAGAATTTTTGGACGATATTCCAGCGGACTTAATTGAAACAGAAGAACCAGATGAAGATGTTGATGTAGTTAGTCAAGCAAGAAATATTTTTATAGATTGGTAAAATAATTTTATGAAAAATTTTTTCAGCCAGAAAGCAAAAAAATCTTTAGGACAAAACTTTTTAAAATCAGAAAAAGCATTGAATCAAATGATTGAATGTTCTGATTTAAAAAAAGATGAGGTTGTTTTAGAAATCGGACCAGGGCGTGGAGCATTAACAAAAAAACTTTTAGAAAGTGGAGTGAGAGTTGTGGCTTTAGAAAAAGATGACGTGTTGGCGAGGGAATTGGGAGCGGTGTTGAAAAACTTTTGTGAGAGTGGGCAGCTTGAAATACTTTCAGTGGATGCTTTGCAATTCGACCCGAGCGACCATGAAAAATTAAAATCAAAATATAAAATTGTTGCCAACATCCCTTATTACATCACAGGTGCTTTAATCGAAAAATTTTTAACTGAAAAAAATCCTCCTCAATCAATTTCATTTTTAGTTCAAAAAGAAGTTGCAGAAAGAATAATGTCGAGAGACAAGAAAGAAAGTATTCTTTCAATTTCAATAAAAGTTTTTGGAAATCCAAAATATATCGCAACTGTTCCAAAAGGAGCTTTCGTTCCTGCACCAAAAGTTGATTCAGCAATCATTCACATTGCCAATATCTCAAATAAAATTTTCGAAGAAAACAAAATCACTGAACAAAGATTTTTTGAAGTTGTAAAAGCCAGCTTCGCTCACAAAAGAAAACAGCTAGGAAAAAATCTGGAAAACATAGTTTCAAAAGAACAATTTGAAAATTGCAAAATCAGCCCAAAAACAAGAGCAGAGGAGTTGAAAGTAGAAGATTGGATTTGTTTGTCTAAAAGTTTATAAAATTTCCGTCACCCATTGGTAAATCAGACATATCCGAAGGCATTATTCCAGAGCTACCAACACCCGGACCCCTATTGATAACACCATCAACTCTTAAAGGAATCTGACATTGTGGGTCAACTCGTCTTGAATAACATTCCCCACCCATATCATATGTTCCAAGACCATACTGCCCGGGTTGAAGATCATAAAATAGATAAAATTTTGTATAAGGCAAGTCAACTTTTAGTAGTTTGACACTATTAGTTACAAATTCCCACATAAAGACCACGTATTTTTGACCTTCAATAGGCGCGGGCTCACAATCACACTCTATTCTGAATTGAACAAGTCCACCAAACGGCTCTCCTTGATGATGAATTTGTTCTGCCCAAGGAGTTTCAGTCGATTGTCCAGCGTCACCAATACCATTTATAGGAAGATTCGAATCAGAAATATTTGATTTTGGCTCATAAGCAACACTCGGAGTAGGATTTCCGTCTGAAACAAAGTTTTTAAGTGTATAATTTTCTGGTTTATAAGGAAAAGGATTTGGTGTTCCCATAAGTTTTTGAAACTCCAAATCATATTGTCGAGCTTTCATAGCCGCAATATTAGCCTCTTGTCTTCTCATAAAATTACTATTTGGATCTCGGCCTTTATCATAGTAAAAATTCTCATATCTTTTCTCAGCTTGAGCAATTTCAGAACGAAGCCTATCAACATTCCAACCCATTGGAACAGCGGCAACACTTGCATCTTTTAAAACAGCCGGATCAAAATCAGTTTTAACAACAAACATAATTAAAATAAGAGCCAAAATCAAAACAGTTGAGCCTTGAAAGATATTTTTAAACTGATTTTTAACCATTAGAAAAAATTATATCACGCAATTTTTGATATCTGTTATAATTTCTTTAATGTTAAAACCTAGCAAAAAAGTTGCGAGCATTATGATAATCGTCGGAGCAGTCACAATTGCTTCTATTGGTTCAGATATCATCAAAAAAAATGATTTGGCTAAAAAAAGCATGGCTTTGGTTAGTGGAATTTTTGAAGAGGATAAGAGTGTTAAATCAATTGAAGACTACCTAATTTCTCGTACTTCAAATGAATCAGCAACACAAAATGAAGAGCTAACAACCCCAAAAACTGTTACTGATTTTACTTTATCTGCACTTTTTAATAATTATCAATCTTTAAAAATTCAATCTTTAAACACATTTGAAAATGTTGATTTATTAACCACAACACTAGCCGAACAAACAACAGAATTCACAAAACTTCCAAACAAATATTCAATATTAAATCTTAAAACATTTCCAGATTATGAAAAAGAGAAGGCAAAATATTATGGTAATGAGTTTGCAAAAATAACAGAAAAGTATTTCAAGCAGCAGTTTTTTATTGAAGAAGAAGATTCAATGAAATATATCAAAACTTATGCAAATATAAAAATAAGCAACAGCGATGAATTGGCAAAAATAGAAATTCCAAGAAGTATCTCCGACGAACACTTAGAATTTACTAACAACTTAACAAAAGTGGGAATCGCTCTTGTAAAACTAGCAGAATCTGAAGACGATCCTATTCTTTCAGCAATGATTATAAAACAGTATGAAGAAATCAGAGATACCCAGCCAAAAATTTTGTTAGCAATAGCAAATTATTTTAAAAAAAATGATATAATTTTTTACGATGATGAACCTGGTGCAATGTGGAACACGATAAATGAAAAAGGTAATCAGTTTTAGAGATATGAAAAAATTACTTAAAACAACAATAACTGGAACATTAATCATCGCAACTGGTTTTTATTTCGCTTTTCACACAGGAACAAGAGAGACTCAAGCTCAGCAAACTCCTCCTACAAACATTCGAGTAACTTGTGCACCTGATAAAGAATTTGTTTTGAGAAATAGCCCAGTAAAATTCACAGCGACAGTTCAAAACGCAACTTCAACAATTATCTACAGTTGGAGAGGAGCAAACATCACATCAAGAAATGCACCAGATGTAACAGCACAATACGGTAGTTTAGGAGTAAAAAGAGCAACAACAACAATTAACACCGGTGGAGTAACTCTTTCTGCAGGTTGTAGCGTAACTGTAGTAACAACACTTCCTGGAGGCAGCAACCAAGGTGGAAATCAACAAAATCCTTTAGGAAACCTTCCACAAGGAGGTAACCAAACAGGAAACCAAAGTGGAAATAATAATTCAGGCGGGCAACAAAGCGGTGGAAACAATCAAGGTACACCAATTCCTCAAACACAACCCCAGAGAGAAGAGGCTGCCAGACAACAAGCTCGACAAAATTATGAAAGAGAGCAACAGCAAGCAGAGAGAACTTTCGAACAAGAAAAACAACAATGTGAAGAAGGTGAAACCTCACAAGGTTCGAGTGATTCAATTAAAGACTCTATTGAGGGAGACATTGCACAAGACGCAGAAATGTTTGGCCAAATGGTTCCCACAGATCCAAAACCAATTGTCGATCCTATAAAAAACATTAGAGAAAATATAGAAAGGTTAACAGCAAAAGAAATTGGATTGAAAGATTCACAAGAACCTCCTTTAGATCAAAAAGTTGCATGTAAAGCGGATGCTGCTATTAAAAAAATAGCAGAACAAAGTAGAAACTTTCTGTCTCAAGGAAGAGATGGTAACCCTTATTGGATTACGGACTACAATGCACTTATTAAAGACAGTAACGACATTGGCAGATCAAGACACATAACAGCATTAGCAAACGATCAATCATGTAAATCAGCAGAAAATAAGAAAATTGCACAAGCGCTAGCCTCAGTACCAAGATCTATTATTGGCGCAGAATCAACTGAGACATCGTGTCCGATGAATCAAAATAAAGACTTGAATGACCTAAACACTTACCTGAGTTATAGTGATCCTCTTAATAATCCCGCATACAGATTTGCAGAAAAATATTCAGCTATGATTTCGGTGAGTGCAGAAACAGTAGATCTAGCAAAATATGAGACTGAAATTAACAATGGCTTTATAGGAGTTAAGGACGAAAATGGGAAAATAATTAATCCTCCAAACATATACGCCAACACAGCTTTATTTAATATAAATAATGAAGTTGGTAGACTTGGTAGTTTGCATGAAATTACAGACGGAGAAAGTGTTTTATTTGAAAACTTTCTTGGTAAAACAGGAATAGATAATATTGCAGGAGTTCAGGAAGGAAATTCGGATCTACCTGCTTAATTTAAATAGGAAAAAAAGACTTTTAATTAAAAATTGGTGATATAATTTTTGTATGAGTTTTTTGTTTAAGAAGAGAAAAATTTTTCTTTTTATTTTGTTGTTTGTTATTTTCCTTGCTCAACCAAATAATTTAAAAGCTGAAGACATGGGCGGTGGTATCTATGGATCAATGATAGGTGACAACATTGATAAAGCTAATGAAGCTCGAGCTGTTCTTACAAATCCAGAGTCAACAGAATCAGAAAAGAGCAGCGCACAAGCTACTATTAATAATGTAGAAGCAGGAAACAATCCTAACGGGACTAGCATGTCTGGATTAGGTGATACAGCAATGAGAATAATGGAAGGGCTAGTTGCTGCTGCAATTCCTTTTGCAGCTTTATTCTCACTTCCTTTCGGAATGATCGCTTTTGCTCTTTCTAGTCTTGTTTTAGGCATGGCTTCTTATGGAGTAGATTTAGCACTAGAAATAGGAGTCAATTTAATGTCTCAAATAGTTCATAATGATGCAAATTCCGTTAAAACATCTTGGCAAATTTTTAGAAACATAGGAAATGTTGGGATAATATTTGCAACTATATACATAGCAATAAAAACTGTACTAAGAGCAAGTGGTTATGATGGCAAGGTTTTACTTGGAAGAGTGGTTGTTGCGGGTCTATTAATAAATTTTAGTTTCTTTTTTGGAGCACTAGTTGTAGATGTTTCTAATATCATGTCTCTTGAAATCTATAAAAAAGTTGCAGAGATAACAGGTGATGGAGAAAAAGTAAAGCTTGGAGAATTCATGTTTAATCGTACCTCTCCAGGAATGTTTCAATCTGCCATAACAAAAGACGCTGAGCCTGTTACTAGAGAGTTTTTTGAAACAACATTTAAAAATCAATCGGAAGGAGGAGGAAATGCTATAACAAATTTTCTAAGAAGTGCCACTCTTTTTACAGTAAACTTTTCTTTAGGGTATATATTAGGAACTGTCGCAAACTTAGCTTTAGCTGTTGTTATATTCATGGCTATTTTTATGATTTACTCAAGGTTAATAATAATATTATTACTACTAGTAATTTCTCCACTAGCTTTTGTAGGAATGATACTTCCCAACACACAAAAAATGTCTAAAGAATGGTGGGACTCTTTAATAGGTCAATCGTTCTTTCTACCTGCTTTTTTATTATTTCTATTAGTAAGTTTAAAACTAATAGAAAATCTACCCGATCTAAACAACTCTGTAGTAGGCACTCAAGATCAGCTTCAACTAACAGGTCTGGCTAGTTACGCAAAAATCTTTACACCGCAAATATTTAATTATTTGATGGTAATAGGTTTCTTTGTTGCTGCATTAATGGCAGCCAAAAAAGTTTCTAGCATGGGAAGTGCAGCAATAAATAAGATATCTTCATCAATTACAGCTACAACAGGTGGAGCAGCGGCAGCGGGGTTGGCATTTGCAGGAAGAAATACAATTGGTGCAGGTGCAAACGCTATGGCATCCAGATTTGCAAAAACCGATTTTGCACAAACAAGAACAGGTATGGTGTTGTTAGATAGCATGAAAGGTGTTGCTAAAAACAGTTTTGATGCTCGAGAATCAATAGCATTTAAAGGTGTAGCATCAGCCACAGGTGTTGGTGGTGATTTCAAAAATACCCTTGCCCCACAAAAAGGTGGCTACATAGATCAGCAAAAACGTGCTGAAGAAAGAAGAGTTAAATTGGCAGGCAATCTAAGCAACGACTTAACACAAATCCAAAAAGACGAAGCTAAACAAAGGTCAACAACCATGGAAAACATGGTAGACAACGATGGAAATGTCGTAACAAAAGACCAAGCAGTTCGCACTGCAGACGCCGCACTTAAAGCAGCAAAAAGAAGTGGTAATGTGGCAACAATACAAAGTGCACAAACTACTCTTCAAACTGCCAAAAGAGAGGCTGAAGAAGCTCGTGAACTTGTAAAAACCTCAGCAGCGTACAAAGCTGAAAAAGAGGCTCTTGATGCAATTGTTTCAGCACGAGGAGCATACGCAAAAAGTCTTGAAGGGGATCCAGGTAAAATATCTACTATTAGAACCTTAGGGACAACTTGGCTTCCAGGAAGCAGGTCTGCGGACAAATCTGCTGCTAAAAAAATTATGGCACAAAAATCTGAATCAGAAAAACTACTAGAAGGTCTAAAGAAAGCAATGGAGAACAGTGGGAAATAAATCTTCATAAAAAATAAAATGAATCCAGAAATACAAGATATAATCCAAGAACAATTTAAATCTCTTCCAAAAGTGATCCAAGAAACTATTCTTGATTCAAAATGGCAAGATAAAATTCGTCGAATTGTAAAAGTTAATAATCTACACGTTGATCAAGGAGCTGCTATTGAAAATCTTGTTTTAATTACAATGCTCGGAATCGAAATACCGGAAGATTTTGTTAAGAATGCTAAAGAATATGCAAAAGTTAATGACGAACAAGCGCAAAACATTTCTGCACAAGTAGAAAGAGAAATCTTTGGTGACATCAGAAAAAAACTTATCGAAACCACAGACGCGGTGGGGACTATTGGTGAAATTGAGCAAGCAACAAATGAGCTGGATAAAGTAGCAGCTGAAATTGAAAAACAAGCAAAAAATACACCAGCACCTATATCGTCGACAAAACCTTCTCTGAAAGAAAAAATCCCGGCAAATTATTTTGACAAAAATTACGAAGCTTCTACACCTTCTGCTTCTGTATCTACTGTTACCCCAACAGTTCCACCAACACAAGCAGAACAAGTCCCTGAAGCAGTGCGAGAAGAAACACCTGCACTAGAGCCACAATCACAACCTGAACCAGAAATTATCCCTGAAACAATTCCTGAAATTGAAACAGCACCAGAACCAATCGTAATTGAACCTAAAGAAATTCCACAAGAAGCACCGATTGAACTAAATGAAACTAACATTGACTCGGTAATTCCTGAAGTTTCAGAAGAAGTCCAAATAGAAACTCCGAAAGAAGATCCTTACAGAGAAGAAATTGAGCCAGAAGACATAAAACTAACACCTGCTAAAATTCAAAAGCCAATTTTCACACCAATGCCAAAAAACCTAGACGACACAATGATTAATTCACCATCTGAAACACCAGACTTAATTACAGATACTCCGGTTACTGCAAAAGTTGATCCGTATCGCGAGCCAATAGAGTAGAATAATAAATATGAAATACCAAGTTCCACAATTCCTAGAAGTTGAAGATAAAATTTTTGGGCCGTTTACTTTAAAACAGTTCCTTTACGTAGGGGCAGGAATCGCTATCGGATTTGTGCTTTGGACAACATTTCCAAGATTTTTAGCAATTCTTATCGGAGTACCAATCATCACTTTATTTTTTGGTTTAGCTTTTTGGAAAATAAATGATCGACCTTTGGCAGAAGCAATTGAAAACATGTTCAAATACACTTTTGCGCCAAAACTTTATCTTTGGAAAAAACGAGAGAAAGTTCCTGAAAAACAAGCTGCGGAAATTATCAGCCACGCGAAGCTTGATGTACCAAAGCTTTCAAACAGCAAGCTAAAAGATTTGTCATGGGGTCTTGATATTCACGAAACTCTAGAAACTTTAGACGACATTGCACCAAGAAAAGAATAAATAAATTTTATTTTATTGTTTTTTGTTATAATAAAAACAATATGGCAGAAAGCAATAAAGCAACTCAATCAATTGTTCCAATCAGAGAAGTTAGAAATGGAATTATAGTTTTAAAAGATGGTTCGATGAGAGCTTTGCTTATGACTTCTTCTATCAACTTCGCTCTTAAATCACAAGACGAACAAGATTCTATTATTTTCCAATTTCAACAATTTCTAAACTCATTAAATTTCAGCGTGCAAATTTTTCTTCAATCAAGACGACTTGATATTCGACCTTATATCGCAACTTTGGAAGCAAGAGAAAAAGAACAAGTAAACGATTTGATGAGAATTCAAACAAAAGAATATGTGGAATTCATCAAAGCTTTCACAGAAAGAACAAACATTATGACAAAAACTTTTTATATTGTTGTTCCTTATACGCCTCCTGCATTGGCGATAAATAAATCTGAAGAAAAAGGATTGTTTAAAAAGAAAGCAACAACAGCAGTGGGAAAGAAAGAAGACTTTGAAGAATTAAGTACACAACTAGAACAAAGAATTGCAGTAGTTCAGCAAGGTATTACGAGAACCGGCGTGCGTGCAGTACAATTAGGAACAGAAGAAGCAATTGAAGTTTTTTATAGACTATTTAATCCAGGAGATGTAGAAAAACCGATTCCGGTGCATTAAAAAATATGGCGTTACTAGACTTTCTAAAAGGAAAACAGCAAAAAGAACCAACACAAATCACTTCTTTTTTGCCACAAGAAATTTACGAAGCGGGAGTTTTGGAACTTCAAGATGTTATTGCACCTAGTGCTTTAAAAATTACTCCGAGAGAAATAAACTTGGGAGATAAACTTGTGAGAAGTTTCTTTGTTATTTCATATCCTCGATATCTTTCAGATTCTTGGTTTTCTCCTATCATCAACCTAGACAGAGTTTTTGATATTTCTATTTATGTTCACCCAATAGACACCGCAACAATTCTTCGACAATTCAAAAAGAAAGTTGCTGAAGTTCAATCACAAATTCAAACTCGAGAACAAAAAGGTTTGGTTCGTGATCCTGTTTTGGATACTGCATATCAAGATTTGGAAATTCTTCGAGACAATTTGCAACAAGCTCAAGAAAAGATTTTTGATGTTGGACTTTATATTTCTATTTACGCAGATAGCAAAGATGAGCTGGATAAATTTGAGTCAGAAGTAAAATCAATTCTTGAAGCTAAACTTGTTTATGTAAAACCAGCGCTTTTCCAACAAGAAGAAGGCTTCCGAACAATTATTCCAACAGCTCAAGATTTACTTGGTGTTCACTCAAAATTAAATTCTTCACCACTTTCAAGTATTTTCCCATTTATTTCTTTCGACCTTACTGCCGATAAAGGAATTTTGTTTGGAATCAACAGACACAATAGTTCACTTATTTTGTTTGATAGATTTAGTTTGGAAAACTACAACTCGGTAACTTTTGCAAAAGCTGGTTCTGGAAAATCTTACGCAACAAAGCTGGAGATTTTGCGAACTCTAATGTTTGAAACTGATGTTATTGTTATCGACCCTGAAAGAGAATATGAATTTTTGGCAGAAGCGACAGGAGGGAGATACTTCAACATTTCTCTGACTTCAGATCACCACATCAATCCTTTTGATCTCCCACCTGCAAGAGAAGATGAATCACCTGCAGATATTTTGCGTTCAAACATCGTAAACCTTGTAGGACTTTTCCGACTTATGCTTGGTGGTCTTACACCTGAAGAAGATGCGATTGTCGACAGAGCGATTGCTGAAACTTACGCACTGAAAGACATCACACCTGAAAGTGATTTCTCAAACATCGAACCACCACTTCTTTCAGACTTTGAATACGTTCTATCTGGAATGGAAGGAGGGGATGTTTTGGCACAAAAACTTTCTAAATACACAAGAGGTACTTGGTCAGGTTTCATTAACAGACCAACAAACGTTGATATCAACAAAAGATTCGTTGTGTTTTCTTTGAGAGACATGGAAGACGAACTAAAGCCTGTCGCGATGTATTTGGTAACACACTTTATTTGGAACGCAGTTCGAAAACAATTAAAGAAAAGACTTCTTGTTATCGACGAGGCATGGTGGATGATGAAATCTGATGACACTGCATCTTTCTTGTTTGGATTAGCAAAACGAGGTCGAAAATACTATTTAGGAATGTCTACAATTACTCAAGACGTTGAAGACTTTTTGCGATCGCCTTATGGAATGCCGATTATTACAAACTCTTCAATTCAACTTTTGTTGAAACAATCACCAACTGCGATTGATATGATTTCTCAAACTTTCAATCTTACAGACGAAGAAAAATATTTGCTTCTAGAATCTGATGTGGGAGAGGGAATTTTCTTTGCTGGAATTAAACACGTTGCAATTAAAATCATTGCGTCTTATACAGAAGATCAAATTATTACTTCTGACCCATCACAAGTTCTTCAAATTAAAAGAGCAAAGGATGATTTGAAGGCTTCAGCAGGAACTCAAACTCCAGACGAACTAGCAAGAAGAACAACTGAAATAAAGTCTAATACCATAAACTAAAATGGCAGTAATTCGTGAAGCAAGAAGTTCAAATGTAAACTTAGATGGAAGCTCATTTAATAAAAGAAATCAGCTAACTCAAGTAGCTAGACAACAATTAGTAACTACTCTAGAAAAAAACTTCCAAAAAGAGCTCCAAGATTCTGAGTTTCTAGATGATGTTATTAAAAATCTTCAAACAAAAGAAGATGTTGCTGACTTTATTGATTCCGCACCTGAAAAAATGGATTTTCCATTTGTTATATTTACAATAGCTCTAGTCGTTGACATTCTAGACATATCTGAATTTTCAGGATTTGCTTATTTTGTAACAGCAATAATAAAAGTATTGTTTACAGCCATCATTTGGATTTGGCTTTTAGGAAAATTAAATGGATTGTTTAGAGTTGGGTCTAGAGTCGCTTTTAAAGGAAGTCAATCTGCCGTTCAACAAAAAGCAAAAACGGCATCTAAACAGTTTTTGAGAAAATATTTATCAAGAAGAGCAGTTGCTATTATCATAGTTAACTTTATTCCAGTAATAAGCATCCTCGCAAGTTGGGCGTTTTTTATTTTTTTGGCATACAACAGGCACAATAAATTAGCTAACGCTTACATACAAGCAGTAAGCTCTATTAAAATCAATAATATAAAGAAAAAATAATCTAGTTAACTTTTTAAAAAAGAGTTAAAATGTATTTAATGAAATATTTATTTTTACTAATAGCCATTTTTCTTCCATTTCAAACATTTGCGCAACTATCTTCATCTTTCTCGTCCATTACAGAAAGAGCTGTTATTGAACTAAGCCCAGAATTTCCAGAACCAAATCAAACAGTAACAGCAAAAGTTAGGAGCAGTAGTTACGAGAGTCTGGACTCAGCAAATATCGTTTGGCACATAAATGATGTTGAAAGAAAAAGAGGAATTGGAGAAACCACATTCCAATTCACCGCCCCAGAGCCAGGAAGAAATATGGAACTTTTTGTTACGGTAGAAAAAAATGAGCAAGATACTTTTGCAAACTTTATAAACATCCAAACTGCAGAACTTGATTTAATTTATGAAGCAAATACATACACACCTCCTTTCTATAAAGGAAGATCTATTTTTACACCTCAATCAACAATCACATTTTCTGCATTGGCCAAGGTTTATGAAAACGGAGCATTACTTCCAAAAAATAGGGTTACTTATAATTGGTATGTAAATGACAATTTCGTTTCAGATTTATCTGGCACAGGAAAAGACAGTATGATTTTTCAAGGAGATATATTATCTAGACCGTTTTCTGTATCTGTTTCAGTGGGCTCTGCTAATTCAAATACAAAATCTAGAAAGAAAGTTGTCATAAATGCGATACAGCCTAAAGTTGTTCTTTACGAAAACAATCCAATTTATGGAAATATGCTTGAAAAAGCATTAACGGGAACTTTCAATTTCGACAGAGAAAAAGTTAGTTTAACAGCCATTCCATATTTTTTCAGCACAAATAATAGAAATTCATCTCAATTAACATATAAATGGTATGAAAATGGACAAAGAATTGGTAATGAGACTTTCGGTAGCTTTATAAATTATTTAAATCCAAATCTAGCAAAATCTGGGGTTTCAAACATTAGTGTTGAGGTAGATCATGGTAACAGCTTTCTTCAATCTGGAAAAAGTTTCTTCCAAGTAAATGTTTTAGGTCAACAACAATCTGGTACAATAAATACAAATGAAAAACCATCCGCTTTCTAAAATAAAATTTCTAGCAATTTTTACAAGCATCTTTTTTAGTATATTTTTTGTCGCTTTTAGTATTTTTACTCCAACAACTTTTGCTCAAGATGTTGAAGCGGCTCCCATAGAACTACATGGACCACCGGATTATCTTGCTGGTGGAAACACTTATCGTCCAATCACTCCCGGAACAGATGGAGTTGGTGGATTTTTAAATTTCGGAGGAAGTTTTGAACAAATGCTTCAAAGACTTTTTGAAATGGGAGTTATGATCACAGTTATTTTGGCAGTCATTATGATTATCTGGGGAGGAGTTGAATATATGGGAAGTGAATCTGTTTTTGCGAAAGGAGAGGGTAGAGATAGAATAAAATTTGCAATCTGGGGACTGATGATTGCACTAATTTCAATTCTTCTAATCTCAACAATTCTTCCCGGAGGAACTGGTGGTACTTTTGAAATAAACATATTTGGATAATTAAATGAAAGAATTATTTAAAAACAAAATATTTATTGCGGCACTTGCTTTGGTTTTAGTTTTCGCAATTATTGGAATTATTTTTACTTTTAGAACTCCTGAAGCCGAAAATACTGAAAATAACCAAGTAGTTACACAGGATTTTGACTTCACAAGAGAAGACACTGTTCAAGAAGATACAGAAACTTACTCTAATTTTGGGGTAAACAGATTAAGAGTTGTTTCATACGGCGGAGCATCAGACATTAAAACTTACACAGAAAGAACTTCTGAATATGCACTTACAAGAAATCCTAGAAACACCGGCGGATTAACTTTTGCAGCTTCAAATGATTATGGGGAATTTTATTTTGCAATCAATCAAGACGAACAAAGAATAATTTTTAATGAAGGAACATCAGAAGGAAAGTTTGGATATGAAGATGTTGGGGAAGTAAGTGGAACGTTGATACGAGAAAGAATTCCCAGCGCAGAATATTATGCAGCGTACCCTATAAGCGAGCTGGCGCTTAAAGCCGGTTTCCAACAAATTCCTGACACAGGAGCTGCAAATAATTTTCTAAAAGATAAATATTTGAAAATCACAAATATTAATAACAACAGACAAGTAGTTGTAGAAATTGATACACGAAATCACATAGAAGATTCTCTAATGATTTCTGAAGCTACAAGAAAAGCTTTGCTGGTAGACAACGGAATTCTTGGAAGCTTCAATCTGCAAATTGTTGATAAAGAAGAAAACACGCTGGGAGTTGTACAAAGATAGAGTATAATAATTTCATGATTAGAAAAATATTAGGTTGGACAATTTTTGTTTTAATTTTTGCTTTCATTATTTTTATTATCTGGCTTTTCTTTTTAAGAGGAGATTCAAATGAAAGTACTTATTCTCCAACAGGACGACCAGAAGATTTTTTTCCAGCAAACATTCCTAATCTAAATCAAAACGGCGAAATTGATCCCGATCCAAATCGCACAGGACAAGCAAACAGAAATCTTATTCCACGAATCAGACAACTGTCTCAAGTACCAGTAGCAGGTTCAGTTGCTTTTTCTCGAGCAGGAAATACTTCTAGACCAGTGGTAAATCCAGATGGTTCTGAAAGCAGAGAACAAAGCACTTATACTGTTTTTAGATACGTAGAGCGCTCAACTGGGCATTTATATGAAGCCAGAGAGGATTCTCTAACACAAACAAGACTATCAAACACAACAATTCCAAAAGTTGTAGACGCTTTTTTCTCACGAGATGGAAATAATGCGATTTTGAGAATTCTTAAAGATGACCAAGAAACAATTGATACACTTTCTGCTTCAGTTGTTCAAAAATCAACAACTTCTCCATCCGGAAGTGGAATAGTGGCGGACGGATATGCTCTTGAAGGTCCTTATCTTTCACAAAATATTATCGATGCAAAAATCAGCTCTGCAGGATTAACTTATCTTATTCCAAAAAACACAGGTGGGAGTTCTTTGATTACTTCAAACTTAAGCGACTTGGCAAAGAGAATTGTTTTTGACTCTCCATTGAAAGATTGGGTTATCTCAAGAATAAACAACAACAGTATTTTGTTCACAACTAAAGCAGATTCACGAGTTGCCGGTTTCTCATACCTTATAAACGCCCAAAATGGCTCTAGCCGAAAACTTTTAGGCGATTTGCCAGGATTGACCACTTTGCTTAGTCCAAACGAAAAATGGCTGATTTATTCTGTTTCAAACAACAATGAATTTAGTACTTTTGTATTAAACACAGACACAAACGAAACAAAAAGATTTGGAGTAAACACATTGCCTGAAAAATGTGTGTTCAGTCAGCAAAATTCTGATTTGCTATTCTGTGCCGGACCTTCTCAAATGCCACGAGTGCCAATGCCAGAATCTTGGTACCAAGGAACAGTTAGTTTAAATGACAACCTTTGGAGAGTTGATCTTTCTACTCAAAACTACGAGCAAATTCACAGCGACAGAGAAGAAGTAGAACAAAGCTTTGACATGATAAAACTGGAAATCAGCTCAAACGACGAATTCCTTTTGTTTGTAAACAAGAAAGATTTAACTCTTTGGAGTATTGAAACAGCAAATATTGTTAGATAGTTTTCTCTTTTTCTGCTTTCTCTTTCTCAGCTGGCTTTTTAATAGTTTCTCGGATGTAAAGCTCTTGTCCGATTCCAAAAAGGTTTGAAACTGTCCAATAAAGAGCAACTACTGAAATAAGTCCATAAGAAATACCGAAAATCATCACAGGCAACACCCACTTGATTTGAATTTGCATTCCTTTCATAAAATCAGCTTGAAAATCAACTTTTCCTGTTTGCTCTGGTTTTTTAGGTTCTGTTTTTGGAAATGAAAGTCTTGCTTGAATATGTTGAGTAAGAGCCGCCAAAAATGCCAAAACAAAGCTTTTTGATTCAGCAATGTGGAAAACTCCCAAGAAAGTCATATCAACATTTTCGGGTGCAGGAATAAAAGAATAAAGAATATCTACATTGATAGCAGGAAGACCTCCTTTATAAATAACCCAATACAAAGCCAAAATAACCGGAAGTTGAATAATAATCAGCAAAATTCCTGAAAAAGGATTTATTTTATTAACTCTGTAAAGCTCAAGCATTGCTCGTCCAAGCTCTTCGCGGTTATCTTTATATTTAGTTTTCAATTCTTCAAGCTCACCTTGTATTTCTCGAGTTTTAATAGATGTTCGAACCGCTGATTTTGAAAGAGGGAACAATACGAATTTTACGATTAAAGTAAGTATTATCACCGCAAATCCCACGTCTCCACCAGGAATAATATCGATAAATAAAATTAAAGCGTTGTATAAAGGTGTAAAAAATAAGTCGTTGAATAGTTCTTTCATTGCTTGGTAATTATAGTTGTCAAAATGTGTCTAAGCAAGGATGTGATTTGTTTGTAATCCATCTCTAAAATATCTTTGGTCGCAAACACTATGTAGTCAGCAACGGGGAATAGGTCTTTATTTTCTTTAATTGCATGAAATACTCGTCTTTTTATCAAATGTCTTCTAATGGCACTTTTTGTGACTTTCTTAGAAACAACAACAGCGAATCGTGATTTGTCGTTATTTAAGGTTTTAAAATAAAAAGCTCCGGCACTGATATTTTTGCCGGAAGCAATTACCTCATTGAATCGTTTTGTGTCAATTCTTTGGTCTTTTGGAAGCATTGTTTAAACAGAAAGCTTAGATCGGCCTTTAGCCCGTCTTCTGTTCAAAACGTTCTTTCCTCCTGGAGTTTTTGATCTAACCAAAAAACCGTGAGTTGTTTTTCTCTTTTTTCTGCTTGGTTGGTATGTTACAGACATAAAATTTTTTATTACTTATTCACAAGTTATGAACATGTTTTTAACATAAAGACGAAAATTTAACAAGTTTCTCATTTCTGTCTTAAGTATATAATAAGTTATCAATAAGTTTTCACAAATGACTACAATCACTGATACAAAAAGTTTATGGGAAAACTCTTTAGCCGAAATTGAGGTTTTAGTTTCAAAGGCAAATTTCGCAACTTGGTTTAAAGATACTTTTTTGGTGAAAATAAATGATGGGGAGGCAGTGGTTGGTGTGCCAAACACTTTTGTTAAGGATTGGTTGAGCAATAAGTTCTCTAAAACCATTCTAAAGGCACTTCGAGATCAAAACGACGAGATAAAATCTGTTGCTTTTACGGTTGCCAACATTGAGAAGATTCGAGCTCAAAAAGAAAAGTTTATAAAAAGAGAACAAAAAAATACTCAAGAGCTTCCTCTGGCAGATTACTATATAAATAAAGATGACAATCTAAATCCACGCTACACTTTTGATACTTTCATTATTGGTTCTTTCAACGAACTTGCTCACGCTGCATCTCAAGCAATTGTTAGACAACCAGGGATTGTTTACAACCCTCTATTTATATACGGAAGCACAGGACACGGAAAAACTCATCTTATTCAAGCCATCGGAAATAAAATAAAAGAGATTCAAAGAGACAAAAAGGTATTTTATCTAACATCTGAAAAGTTTGCTTCGGAATACGTTGCGGCTGTTCAACAAAACAAAATGACTGTATTTAAGGATAAATACCGAAAATATGATGTTTTGATTATGGACGATATTCAATTCCTTTCAAAAATGGAAAAGACGCAAGAAGAACTTTTCCATTTATTCAACACCCTTTACGACAACAATAAGCAAATTGTTTTCTCATCTGACATGCACCCAAACTTTATTCCAGGACTTGAAGAAAGACTTAAATCTCGTTTCAACCAAGGAATGATTGTAGATATTCCAAAACCTGACTCAGAATCACGTATTGCAATCCTTCAAACAAAAGCAAAACAAAACAATGTGTGCATTTCACCTGAAATCTGCGACTACCTATCAAACACAATCGACGGAAACATTCGAGAACTAGAAGGAGTTATAAACTCAATCGCCTGCCAATCTCAACTAAAAAACAGGGAATTGAATTTAAACGATGTAAAAGATTTGGTAAAAAACAGCACAAGACCAAAGAAAATGGTTTCTATTAAAGATTTAATCAAGTTAGTAGCTGATTTCTACAACATTGATCCAGATGCGATTTGTGATAAAACAAGAAAAAAGGAAGTTGTTCGACCAAGACAAATAACGATGTACATTTTGAGAGAGGATTTCAACACTTCATACCCAACAATCGGAGACAAATTAGGAGGAAGGGACCACACTACTGTTATTCACTCTTGTGAAAAAATCAAAGAAGATCTAAAAACAGATCAAAATCTATCTCAACAAATATCCCAAATTCGCGCTATGCTCTAGCTTATTAACATGTTGATAAATATGTTAATAAGTTGTTGGATAGCTTGTGAATTTAAATGGGGTATTTTTGGGGATAAGATTGGGGAAAAAGCTTATCCACTAAGTTCTTAACAAATTATCAAAAACAATCCACAGGTTTTTAAAAAATAAAATCTGAAAAGAGATTTATTTTTAAAGATTATTTTAGAGTTATACACATATCCACAGGACTAATAAAAATAATAAATAATTAAATTAAAAAATAAAATAATTAAATGAAATTCATTTGTTCAAAAGAAAAACTTCATAACTTAATTTCAAAAGCTGAAAAGATTTCAGGAAAGAATTCTACGCTTCCTGTTCTTTCATGTGTGATTCTTGAAGCAAAGGATACTTCTTTGATTGTGAGAGCAACTAACTTGGATATTGGTATAGAAGCTTCAGCAGCGGTAAAAGTAGAGGCTGAGGGAATGGCTGCTATTCCTGGAGCTTTGTTTTTACAATATCTTTCAAATATATCTAATGACGAAAACATCACCGTTGAGATTGTAAATAAAAACCTTCTTCTTACTTCATCAAAAAGTGAAGCAACAATAAAAACTATTCCCCATGACGATTTCCCAACTATTCCAAAAGTTGAAAATGATAAGAAATGTAAAATCGCAGCCAACTCCCTAATTTATGGTTTGAAGTCTGTTTGGTACAGTGCTTCAGTTTCAAGTATGAAACCGGAACTTTCTAGTGTTTATTTATATCCAAAAGATTCTGGATTGATGTTTGTGGCAACAGATTCATTTAGACTTGCAGAAAAGAAAATCGAAACAAAAGAAATCGATTCTTTCGAAAGTGTTCTTGTGCCTTTTAGAAATGTTTCAGAAATTATTCGAGTGTTCGACAATATTGTTGGAGATATTGAAATTATTTTTGATGAAGGACAAATTGCTTTTGTTTATGACGGACTTTATTTAGTGTCTCGAATTGTTGATGGAAATTTCCCAGACTACAAACAAATTATTCCAAAAGACAATACAACAGAAGTTACTGTTCTAAAACAAGATTTAGTTCAAGCGCTAAAACTTTCAAATATTTTTTCAGATAAATTTAATAAAGTTCATTTCACAATTAGACCAGAAGATGGAATTTTTGAATTAAATTCTAAAAATGTTGATAAAGGAGAAAACAAAAACAATGTCGAAGCGACTTTGCGGGGAGAAGCGATTGATATTAGTTTCAATCACAAATATTTGGGAGATGCTTTTAGTTCAATCAATTCTGACAACTTAATCTTGATGTTCAACGGAGCAAATAGAGCAATGGTAATGCGTGGAGTAAATGACAACAGCTTTATGTATTTAGTGATGCCTTTAAATCGCTAAAATCGCCTCGTGTTCGATTTTAAAAACAAATATGAATCAGATTAGCTTATATCTAAAAAAATACGAAAATTTTGGATTTAAAGAAGCTGATTTAAAAAATAAAATAATTGAGATTGTAAAAAAAGAAACCGGAGTTGAATTGGATAAAAAACTTATTTCAGTAAACGATATGACGGCTAATATTTCTGTTAGTGGATCAGCAAAAGCCGCTCTTTTTTTAAAGAGAAAACAAATTGAGGAGCAGATAAACGATATAAAAACTATTCGTTAATTTATATTGAAATTAATTTTGTCTGAGAATCGATTTCCTTCAGAATCTCTAACTTCTACTTCGATAGAGTTGCCAACATTTTTAATGTCTCTTATTTCGCTTGGAATAAAAGAGAATGATCTTGAAACAGGATCAATTTTTCCTTCTTGTGTTCCGTTGATTTTTACAGTTCCGTCTGTGATTTGTGCAGTTGTATTATTTAGTTGAACAGCAACATATATTTCAGTGTCTTTCAAAAATACTTGTCCGTTTTGTGGGTTGATTATTTGAAGATGAGGTTCTGTATTATCTTCGTTGTTTTCAGAATTTTCAGTAGGGAAACCTAACCAAGCTTGAACACCTGATTCCCAAAGCCAGTATTGTGAGTCTGAACTCGGGTTTCTTGGTTCTCCACCTAGTGGATTTGCTCTATCAACCCAGTGAAGAATTGAGTGAACGATCCCGTCGTTTGTGTGTTGCCAATTTCCTGCGATTACTGGTTTTGTTCCTTCGGGAATTCCGTCTGGAGAATTGAAAGATGATACTGGTTTTTTGCTAATAGCGAATTGCATAAATTCATTCCACATTGGTGCAACGATAAATCCGGCAACTCTTTTTTCCATTGAGCGGTTGTCGTTGTTTCCTGCCCATGCTGCAACCGAAATTTCCGGAGTATAACCAACAATCCATGCATCTCGATAATCGTTTGTTGTACCAGTTTTTACCGCAACTCCTGAAAGATTTAGATATGAGTTTGAACCAAAAGCCGGAGTTCTTGCTGCGTTGTCTGTAAGAACATCTGAGATAAGTCGCGCTGTTTGTTCGGGGATAATTCTTTCTTGTTCCGGTTTATTTTCTTCCAAAACTTTTCCTTTTCTGTCTTCAACTTTTAGAATTCCAAGTTGCTTTGCTTTCATTCCATCGTTTGCAAAAACTCCGTAAGCAGCTGCCATATCAAGTGGGCGAACTTCACCACCTCCAAGAACAAGTGTTAATCCATATTGGTCTGCGCTTCCAAGTGTTTCTAGTCCCATTTTTTTAGCCAAACTTAAAGAATCTCTAAGTCCTGCAAGGTGAAGAACTTTAACGGCTGGAATGTTTACAGATTGAGCAAGCGCATCTCTTAATGACATTGGACCTCTGAAAAGATTGTCGTAGTTTTGTGGGTTGTAACAATTACCACCTGACGCACAAGATGTTGAAAATTCTGTTGGAACGTCGAACACTACTGTTTCTGGACGATATCCTTTGTTGAAGGCCTCCGCATAAACAATTGGTTTGAAAGCAGAACCAGGTTGTCTGTTTGCTGTTGCAATATTGAATTTACCGTCAATTTGTTCATCGAAATAATCTCGTGATCCAACCATTACAAGAACTTCTCCAGTTTTTGGATCTGTTGCAACGATAGAGGCATTTTCTGCATTAAATCTTGTGGCGTTATCTAGAGCATGTTTTTTAACAATTTCTTCCGCTTGTTCTTGAAGTTCCCAGTCTAGTGTTGTTGTGATTTTTAGACCTCCTTCTTCGACAGCTTCAATTCCGTATTTTTCTTCAATTTGTTGAAGTACCCAGAATACAAAGTGAGGAGCTTTGATTCCAAAGTTTTCTGGTTTTTGGAATTCAACTTTTTCTGACATTGCTGAATCGTATTCGCCTTGAGAAATGAAATCATTTTTTAGCATTTCTTTTAGAACTTTGTTTTTTCTGTCTTCAAGTTTGTCTGTGTTGCTTCCATAAGGAGAGTAGTAAGTCGGTCTTTGTGGAAGAGAAGCAAGATAAGCTGATTCTGCAAGAGTTAAATCAGCGGCATCTTTTCCAAAAAATCTTCTTGAAGCTTCTTGAATTCCGTAAACAGTTCCTCCGTAAGGGATTTCATTTAGATAAATTTCAAGAATCTGATCTTTTGAAAGTTGGCTTTCCAGTCGTGGAGCTAAAACCCACTCTTTTAATTTTCGAGAGATTTTTTTATCTGAAGTAAGAAGGGCGTTTTTGATAACTTGTTGTGTGATTGTAGAACCTCCTTGTCCACTGAAAGGCCTTCCGTCAGCTATGTTTGTTAATACGGCTCTAATTATGGCTTTTATTTCAATACCGTTGTGGTTTTGGAAATTTGAGTCTTCAATAGCGATTGTGGCTTTTTCTACATAATCATTGATTCTGTCCAAAGTAACAACAGTTCTTGTAACTTCTCCGTGAACATCAAAAAGAATAACCCGACCTGTTCTGTCGAGAATTTTTGTAGATTGAACAACTTTTCTTTCTGCAAAGTTGTCTAGATTTGGCATTTCAAAAGTGGCTACCCAAATTAGAATCCCGCCGGCGAATAGGAAACACAGCAGCAGACAGGCAAGTATAATTCTTTTTAGACTTTGCTTTTTTAAAAATTTGAAAGATTTATTTATCATTTTATTTGTTTGTTCACCACCCCAATCTAAAAAATCTCTCATTTCCTGAATGCTTGGAATGTTTCTTTTAACAAATTTATTATACAACTCTTTTAGGTTTATTTTTTTCACAGTGGGCAGAATATACAATTTATTTTTATTTCAGTCAATGAAAATGATTATTTAAAGAATTTTAATAAAATGCTAGAATTGCTTTATGTTTTTCAATAAAAAACCTGAAATAATCACGGATGAGTCGAAAATTAATGAAATTCTAGAAAGAGGAGTTGAAGATGTTTTTGTTAAAGAAGATTTAGTTTCAAAATTAAAGTCTGGTAAACAACTAAGAATTAAGTTGGGAGTTGACCCTACTTCTCCAAATATTCATTTAGGACGAGCTGTTGTTATTAGAAAGCTCCGTGATTTTCAAAAGTTGGGACATAAGGTGATTTTTTTAATTGGAGACTTCACTGCATTGATTGGAGATCCATCAGACAAATTAGCCAAGCGTCCAATGCTTACTGAAGCAAAAATAAAAGAAAATTTAAAAACTTATAAAGAACAAGTTGGAAAAATTATTGATTTAAATAATGCAGAATTTTTGTTTAATAGTTCTTGGCTTTCAAAAATGAATTTTAAGCAAGTTGCTGAGCTTGCAGAAGCTTTTACTGTTTCTCAAATGACAAGTCGAAGAAATTTTAAAGAGAGATTGGATAGAGGTGATGAAGTTTCTTTACGGGAGTTTTTGTATCCAATTATGCAAGGATATGATTCTGTTGTTTTAAATTCCGATATTGAGATTGGTGGTTTTGATCAATTATTTAATTTGAAAGCAGGAAGAATTATTCAAAAACATTTTGGTATGCAAGAACAAGATGTTTTAACCATTCAAATGTTGGAAGGAACTGATGGAAGAAAGATGTCTTCTAGTTGGGGAAATATTGTTGCAATCAATGATTTGCCAAATGATATGTATGGAAAAATAATGGCGCTGAGAGATGAGTTGATTGAAAAATATTTTTTGCTTTGTACTGATGTTGAGATGGAGGAAATAAATAAAATTTCTGAAGAAATTAAAAATGGAAAAAATCCAAAAGATTTCAAAATGAAATTAGCTAGAGAAATTGTTTCGATTTATCACAGTAAAGAAGAAGCGGAGAAGGCAGAAAAAAATTGGGTGGAAACTTTTTCAAAAGGAGGTGTGCCTGATGATGTGCAAGAAATAAAAGCGGATGCAAATAAAGGCTTGATTGATGTTTTGGTGGAAAATAAAATTTTGGAATCTCGTGGGGAATTTCGAAGATTGATTGATGGTGGTGGAATCAAGAAAGCAGATGGAACACAAATTAAAGATCCAAATATTTTAGTTGAGAGTGAAACTTACCGAATTGGAAAAAAGAAGTTTGTGAAGATTGTTGTTGAATAAAATTAAAACAAAATAACTCGCAAATTTTTGCTTCCGCAGGCGTGAGCCGAGGACTGGCAAAAATTTGCGAGTTATTTTGTTTTAATTGTTAGTAGAACCCGTCTTCGTCTTCAGTGTCGTCGTAAAGATCTAGTTCATCGTCTTCTTCCTCTTCGTCGTCAAAATCTTCATCTTCTATTTCTTCGTCATCTAGAAGTGCATCATCCAAAAAATCATCTTCTAAGTCCATCTCCAACACATCGCTTAAAACATCTTCTTCATCCATGTTTTTGTATTTTTTATTTTAATAGACTTATTATTTATCACAAGAAAAAGTTCCTGCAAGTGTTTTTATCTGTGGATATTTCTTATTGTTGCCAAACAGGTCAAACCAACAGCGATTGCGTCTATTTCATCGTCTATTTTCCCCTTCAAATCGATGTTTGTGATAAGGCTAACCATTTTTGAAACTTGAGTTTTATCGCTACTTCCAGAGCCTGTGACAGCCGCTTTTATTGTTTGAGGAGTAAATTCGTTTACAAACAAACCCTCTTTTGCGCAGATTGCCATCAACACACCTCGAGATTCTGCCACTTTCAAAGCGGTTTTTGTGTTTTTGCTAAAGAATAAAGTTTCAATTGCCATTTGTTCCGGCAAAAATTTTTCAATTAATTCTTCGACTTTTTTTGCAATTTGTCCTAGCCGTTCCGAATGAGCTTCTTTTGCGCTGGTTTTAAAACATTCTGAATAGATAACTTTATCCTTGCCGTTTTGTTCTTTCTCTAAAATAGCAATTCCAAGTCTTTCGTATCCTGGGTCGAAGGCAATTATTTTCATGGGGTAATTGTATCAAAATAAAAAGGCGGGCACCGCAGGTGCCCGCCGAAGACGAAAACGAAACTCTCGCAAATATTCAAATTTGCGCCCGAAGGAAATGCAAGAAATCGATCTTGAGAGGATCGAAAAACTCAGCATGCCTTTTCTGGGGATGTTCACAGAGAAAGAATCCGTCACTGGAAGTGCTCCGAAACCAGAGGTCTGAAGTCGGAATTTTTTCGTTCTCAGAAACCAACTTGAGTTCCAAGGCGATTCTTACCAGCTCTTGGCGAAGCTTCTTCTTCGCCGCAAAAATCCGCTTTCTGTGAAGAACCGTCAGAGGAGAACCCGAGAGTTGGGCAGGATGCAGATCAACATTCAGGATTTCACGGTCGGTGACACACAGAAGTGATATCACGTTTCCGAGAGCACAGGGATCGTTGGACAACAGCTCAAATGCACGCCGAACGATTTCCTCGTCACGAGTTGCGGTTTGTTTCATCATAGGATATTCAGGGGGCTAAGGTTCAGTTACCATAAGCAAACTAAAATATTTATTCAATTATGTCAAATTTTATAAGAAAAGATTTTGCTAAGCTTCGTTTGAAAATACACCTTGAACATCGTCGTGTTCTTCCAGAGAATCTAAAATCCCACCAAGTTTTTCACCATCATCTTCTGAAATTTCTACCGTTGAGTTTGCAACCCACTCTTGTCCTTGTTTCGAAAAAGCCCAAGAAGCCGCGCCTGGAGTCGCTAGTTCGTATCCAGATTTTGTAAAAATGTGTCTAATTTCTGCCGCGGTTCGGTTTTTGTTGTCAGTCAAAGTTTCAATAATTATCGCAACTCCTCCCGGACCATAAGCTTCGTAAGTAACAGGGAACATTTCTGCTGTTCCTGATTCCGTTCCTTTTTTAATAGCTCGCTCGATATTATCTTTTGGCATATTTTCTTTTTTTGCCATATCCATAATTGCGACCAGCGACGGAGAAGACATATTTCCTCCAACCTTTTTAGATTCGTTAGTTAAAAGTCTTGCCAATCTTGAGAAAACTTTACTCTTCTTTGCATCTTCTCCTTCTTTTTTTCTTTTGATTTTTGACCATTTATTGTGTCCTGACATATATTTTCAAGTTATTTTTGAAGCATATCAAATTTTTTGAAAATAAAAAACTTGTTGACCAGGTATTCAAAAAGAGTATATTTGTTTTTGAGTAAGTCCTAAACAACAAAATAAGATTATGGAAACAGAAATAGAGGACACTTTAAATAGTGTTGTTCGGAATATTTTGGAACTTGAAGGTGGTAAAGTAGCTGATTTGGTTGGAAAATCTGTCATGGTTGAATCCTTGAATCTAAAAAGAGTTTCTCACGAAACAGCGAAGTATTTTTTCACCAAAATTTCGAGTGTCGAATTTACTACTGATTTTAAGGTTTCGTATTCCAACTACAAAAAAACAACTTGTCTTTTCAGGGTGATTTTAAAACTAGAAAATGGTTTTAAGATAAAACTCTGCGACAATATCAGGCAAGTGACGAGAAGGGTGATAAAAGACAGGAAAGTTTTTATTCTGTCGCCAGAAGGTGGATACGCGCAAATCACTATTCTCTGAAATTTATTTTACCGCTGCGGCGGCTTTTTATTTTATTGACTTATTTTTTCTATTAAGTAGAGTTCTTTTGAAAGGTTCAAAGTAATTATGATTAAAGAAACTGACTATTGTGTTGGAATCGAAAGACATTTGAAGCAGGCTTTTGGCAAAGATGTTGATTTGGAAAACATTGCAAGAAGGACCTGTATAGTTTCTTTCCAAAGAGACCCTGAGCGGGAGGAGTTCGAGATTGTTGTTTCGAAAATAAAAGCTTTTCGAGCGGTTGTTGCGAACAATGCTTTCCGTTTCCGTGCTTACCTTGAGCTTGAAAATGGATTTAAGATTGATTTGTTCATGAATCAAGTTTCTTCCGTAAATGTTCGTGCCATGCAAAAGGATCTGGGAGACATTTTGGATCTCTCAGAATATGTTCAAGCTTGTGCTTACGAGCAAGCTGGATGGGCACTTTGCGTCATCAAGGAAGGAGTGAGGTTCAAGAAGGAAAGGGTGAAAACCTTTTTTAAAATTTTGCCTCGTATAAAAGTTCCTTGTTCTTACAACGCAAAACTGAAAATTCTCTGACGCGCTTCGGCGCTTTTTATTTTTTCTTGACTTTTTAAGGTATGAAGGGTAGTTTGGTTTTTGAAACTCAACCCTCTAAATAATATGGATGTTGCAGAAGTTCTTCGTTACCTCACTTTTTTTTCGGTGGCTATTGCATCAATTGCAATTTTCTTCATCATTGTGCTTGATGTGGCAAGCCTTAATGACAGATTTTATCGTCTTCTTGGTTTTCTGAAGACACTAACTTTCGGTGCGGTTGTAAGTGCTGCTTTTTTCGGAATCGTCCTCCGACTGTTGTGGAGATATTATTCTTCCCTCTGATTTGGAGGGTTTTTATTTTGACAAATTCATGTTTTAGAGTAGATTAATTGGGAACCTTGAATTAAAAATATAATGAACTTTATTGAAACCGTTCAAATTGCTGGATTTGTAAGCACACTGGTTTACATATTTTCATTTTTCCCATTTATCTTTTGTGTGACAAATTGTCCAAGAAGCAAATGGTGTGTTTTGTGGAGTGCTATTTTTGTAATCAGCACTTGTTGTTTTATTGTTTCTGCACTTATCATACAAGTTGCTTTTGGGGGGCCTAAGTAAATTTACCTTTCAAGCTTTTTTATTTCTGAATATTCAAATGCGCGTATGCTTTTTCTGTTGCAACACGACCGCGTGGAGTTCGTTCAATCATTCCAAGTTGAATTAAATATGGCTCATGAAATTCTTCGACAGTTGCTTCTTCTTCATGAAGAGCTGTTGCAAGTGTATTCAAACCAACTGGACCACCTTTGAATTTTTCAATCAAAACTCGCAAAACATCTCTGTCCATTTTTGTTAAACCAAGATCGTCGATTTCTAACATATCCAAAGCCTCGCAAACATTTTTAGTATCTAAATTTTCTTTCTTCACTTGCGCCAAGTCTCGACATCTTTTCAAAAGATAATTTGCGGTTCGAGGTGTACTTCGACTTCTTTTTGCAATTTCTTCTGCGGCAGAATCTTCTAATTCGATATTTAAAATTCGCGCGGATCTTTTCAAAATGTTTTCAATTTCTTTTTCAGAATAAAATTCTAGCCTATGAGTTCCGCCAGAGAATCGTGAACGAAGTGGGGAAGACAAACTGGCGATTTTTGTTGTTGCTGCGATAAGTGTGAAAGGAGGAAGGTCTAACTGAATTGTTCTGGCAGACGGACCTTTTCCGATAATAATATCCAAAACGCCAGATTCCATCGCAGGGTATAAAACTTCTTCGATTGATTTGTTTAATCTGTGAATTTCATCGATAAAAAGTATGTCGCCGGCAGAAAGGTTTGTCAGAATTGAAGCTAAATCCCCAACTTTTTCGATAGCCGGACCGGATGTGATTTTGATTTGCGCGTTTATGTGTTTTGCGATAAGGTATGCCAACGATGTTTTTCCAAGACCTGGAGGACCGTAAAATAAAATGTGTTCAGGAGGGTGTCCTCGCTCACGAGCGGCACCTAAAAGTATGTCCAAATTGTCTTTAATTGGTTGTTGTCCAACATAATCATTCCAGACATTCGGACGAAGCTCTTTGTCTAAAAAAGAAGCCTCTCCTGAAACATCATTTAAGGGTTGATTGGGTGTTGTTGACATTTTTTTAAAATATGTTAATATACTTCTTAACAACTGCACATAAAGTATATTGTTGATTTTTGAAACGGCAGATCTCTAAACGATAGACACAGTCTATAGGCGAGCAATAAAGGACACTCCTGGTTACGGGCTTACGCGCGTTTGCTGGGGTTATCCTTAATTCCTCGTCTCCCATTGGCACGGTTCGATGGCTCGTTTAGAGATCTGCCTTTTCAAATATCTTTTTCTCTTAAGAAAATATAACTGTTTTCAATTTTATCACAACTAGTCAAACAATATTTTTTATTCCGCAATTTTTGAGATATCAAAATCATCAAAGTTTTCCTTGTTTGGATCTTCATTAGCCCATCCATCTGAAGCATCGCCAAGACCACTTCTTGAAGCAAGGTCTACAACTCGTTTTAGTTCAGCTAAGTCGGTATATCCTTTAAGAATTTTAGTTACCCCGTCTTGTGCCATGTCCATAATTCCTTGATGTTCGGCAGCTGTTTTTATTTCTCTTTCACTTGGGTTTGATTCAAGTGCCAACTCAACTTTTTTGTCAGAAAGAACAGCTTCGAAAACTCCAATTCGTCCTTTGTATCCAGTGTGATTACATTTTTCACATCCTCCTTCTTTTGCTTTGTGAATTTTGTCAGACCATTCAACTTCTTTTTCTTTAATACTTTCGTATACACTTTTCATTAAACCTAAATCTTCGCCTTCAAGTAAAATTTCTTCTTTACAATTTTCACAAAGTCTTCGCACAAGCCGTTGAGCGATTGCCATACTGATTGCTGACGTTAGAATTTTTGGATTAACTCCCAAGTCGATAAGTCGTGTGAATGTTCCGGCGGCGTTGTTGGTGTGAAGAGTGGAGAACACTAAGTGTCCTGTAAGAGCGGCGTGAACCGCTGTTTCTGCTGTTTCTAAATCTCGGATTTCTCCCACCATGATTACATCGGGATCTTGTCGCAAAGTTTTTTTCAAACCTGTTGCAAAGTCATAACCTTTTGCACTGTCGACTTGTGTTTGAACGATTCCTTCTAGGTGATATTCGATTGGATCTTCAATTGTGATGATTTTTATTTCAGGAGTTTTTTTCAATCGAAGAAAAGCATAAAGAGTTGTCGTTTTTCCGGAACCTGTTGGACCTGTGTTCAAAATCATTCCGTTTGGACGAACAAGATTTTCCATAAATACTTTCATCAATTTGTCTGGAACACCAAGATCTTGAATCTTAACTTGAATAGATGCCGGATCAAGAAGACGCATAACAATACTTTCTCCATAATTTCCCGGAAGAGTAGAAGAACGAATCTCGATTTCTCTTTGTCCGATAGCGACGCTGAAACGACCATCTTGAGCGGTTTCTTTGATATTTAGTTTCATTCCAGAAAGAAGTTTTATTCTTGAAAGAAGAAGTTTGTATGTTTCTTCATCCAAGTCTACAACTTCAATCAAAACTCCGTCCAAACGAAAACGAATTTTTATTAAAGTTTTTTCTGGTTCGATGTGAATGTCGGAAGCGCCAAGTGCGATTGCTCCAGCCATGACAATTTCTACAATTCTAGAAATTCTGAAGCTTTTTTTCATTTGCACGATTTCTTCAATCAATGCTTTCACATCTTCGATTCTGTGGACTTCGTTTATAAAGTCCTCAATGTCTTTGCTTGAAATTTCTAGCATTCCTTCTTTTGTGTTGCTCGCATATGAAATTTCTTTGTATCTTTCCCAAGCTCTCTCAAGGCTTTGAGTTGAAACCATAAAAGGTTCGACAATAAAACCTTTGTCTTCCAGATTTTTTACCGCTCGCTGAGTATCTTCACGACCTGGTGCAAGCATTGCTACTCTGGCTCTTTTTCCAATCAAATCGAAAACTGCCATTTTTGAGGCGCGAGCTTCGTCTTCTTCTAAAATTCTTAGTCCGTCGGTGTCGATTGTGATTCTAGAAAGGTCTGCATAGGGAATTTGGTATTTTTTTGAGAGAATTTTTGCAAGGTCTTCTTCTTCGCGACGACGGAGCTCCGCTACGCGTGTATCTCGTAATTCTTCATCTGCAAATTGGACCATCATTGCAGTAATTTTAGCACACAAATTGATGTGCAAAATTTTTTTTATTTGATTTGTTTAGGAGGAAAATTCGGGAAGTGTTTTAAAGTGCTGCCAAAGTATTGAGGGGATACGGATAGGTGCAGATTGACATTTTGTGTTTTTATTGTTATTATTCCAGACAATGAAATCGTTCTTTTTCAACAACAGGACGGCGTTTCTCGCCGTGTTCACCCTTATGTTCAACCTGTTTTCGGTCTCGCTTGTCGAGGCTGGAACTCAACCCGTCAAAGAGAAGAAGGGTTTGGCGAAGATTTTCGCCAAGAAAGCCCCGACTATCGATTCTGTTGCGAGGCAGGCACCTGTGCAAGCTTCGGCTTCCAGGCCGAGCTGTGTTCCGCCGAAATGTCAGCCGACACAAGTTGTCAGGCAACCACGGATTATCTACGAATACGAAGATGTTGTGGAGGTCATCAAACGACCCAAAATCATCTACGAGGACGAGATACACGTTGTCAAGCGCCCCGTAATTGAGGAGGTGGAGGAAGTGTTTAAAGTGCCAGTATACATTCCCGAAATTGAAACTAGGAAAGTAGTAATTCCGGTGTATGTCGTAGAGACAAAGACCGTTCCGGTTTCGGTACAGGTTTCACAACCTGTTGTGTATGCTCCGGCGCCTCAGGTGATTCATTGCCCTCCGCCTATTGTATATGCACCTGCACCACAGATGGTACACTGCCCTCCGCCTGTGCAAAGGTGTCCTCCTGTTCAGCAGGTGAGATATTCTGCTCCGGCGCCGAGGACTGTTTATCGTCAACCTTGTCCTCCTCCGCGTCAGTATGTGAGGCATCAACAACAGTATCGTCAGCCTTGTCCGCCTCCGGAAGGGTATCGACAACCACCGCGTAGACACTACGCAGGTGGTGGGCATCCAGGTTACGGTGGGGGATTCAACTTCAATCCTGTGAATATAAATCAGGGTAACAACATCATGTATCGCTCTGGTGGCAACCACAACCCTAATGCTGGGTTGGGGCAAGCCGCTGTCCGCCATGCGCTTGCGCAAGGTGGTATGTTCATGGGAAGGTGAAGTTTTGGTGCGCGAGGTGATTGCGAAAGCAATCGCCGAGCGCACCTTTTTTATTTGATTTATTTAAATTTATTTTATTTCTTTAAAAATTAGTATTCATTCAATTTTATTAAACTCAAAAATTAAAATTGACACGCCTTTTAATAAGAGTATATTGACTTTGAACAACCCAATACATTCACATGGAATCATACTCCGACCAAGAATATGAATTTTTGCTTAAGTTTTATGCAGGCGAATCTGATTTGGAGAAAAAGTTTGATATGCTTCTTCAGGCTTTAGGCGGAGGACAAATTGCATTTTATGCGCTCGCAATGCCTTCTGAAAATCATTTTCAAGCTATATACGACTCAGAAATTCCAATTGAAAGAAAAATCCAAGATTTGGAAGATAATCTTTTGAAACAAGAAGGCTTGAGAAAGAGAATTCTTTGCTGAGCTACTTTGTGGCTCTTTTTATTTTTGCTATGCTGAATCATATCTATGAGAGTTTCATTTGAACAAATGCCGGATTTTGCAGAAGATTTTTTAAACGATATTTCTGCTAATTATTCAAATCTAAATCACGCTTTGTTGGTTGCTCTTTCTGGTAATCTGGGTGCTGGCAAAACCACTTTTACTCAACAAGTTGCAAACCTGTTGGATGTTGAAGAAAAAATCACAAGTCCAACTTTTGTATTGATGAAAAAATACGATATTGATTTTGGTCAATTTAGAAATTTAATTCATATTGATGCATATCGAGTTGAAGATTCTGATGAAGTTTCAATTTTAAATTTGCCGGAACTTTTTGAAGATCCAGAAAATTTAATTTTATTGGAATGGCCGGAAAAAATTTCTGATATTTTACCAGAAGAAAGAATTACAATTTCATTTGAAGTTGTTGACGAAGAAAGGGAAATAACTATTTCAAAAAATGTCTAAAACAAAAAAAAGAAAAATAATTCTATTTGATTCTCATGCAATTATTCATCGTGCATATCATGCGCTTCCAGATTTTAGTAATTCAAAAGGTGAGCCAACGGGAGCTTTGTACGGACTTTCTTCGATGTTGATGGCGATTATAAATGAGTTTAAGCCAGATTTTATGATTGCTGCTTTTGATTTGCCGAAGCCAACCTATCGTCACGAAGCATATGCTGATTACAAAACAGGACGAAAAGCTCTTGATGAAAATCTTTCGGTTCAAATAAAAAAGTCTCGTGATATTTTTAAAGCGTTTGGAATTCCAATTTATGAAGCGGCAGGTTTTGAAGCTGACGACATTATCGGAACAGCTGTTGAGCAACTGCAAAAAAATCCTGACAACGAAATAATTATTGCGTCAGGAGATATGGACACAATGCAGCTTGTTTCAAAAAAGCAGGTAAAAGTTTTCACTTTGCGAAAAGGAATTAAAGATACAGTTTTGTATGATGAAAATTCTGTAATAGATAGATTTGGTTTTAAGCCCAATCAACTTATTGATTTCAAAGGTTTGAGAGGTGATCCGTCAGACAATATTATTGGTGTTCCAGGAATTGGAGAAAAAACTGCTACAACTCTTTTACAAACTTTTGGAACAATAGAAAAAATTTACAAAGCAATTGAAGAAGATTCGCCAAAGTTTAAAGAAATAAAAATAACTCCAAGAATCATCGGTCTTTTGATAGAGCATAAAGAAGAAGCTGAGTTTAGTAAAATGCTGGCGACTATTCGTCGGGACGCACCTGTCGAAATTGAAATTCCAGAAGAAAGTTGGATGGAAAATATTCCAACTCAAAAAATAAAAACGCTTTTTAACGAATTGGAATTTCGTTCTCTTTCTGAAAGATTTAACAATTTGTTTTCAAATGGCGAAAATCTTGAAGAAGAAAAACAACAAGAAGATATTGATGAAAATCTTTTGGAAGAAGCGAAAGTTGGTTTGTGGCTTTTGAATTCTGATTTAACAAATCCATCTCTTCAAGATGTTTTGCATTTTGCACGAACAGAAAATTTTGAGCAAGCATACAAAAAAATTCTGGAAGAAATTTCAAAAAACAAAATGGATTTTGTTTTTGAAGAAATCGAGAAACCACTGATTCCAATTTTGAAAAAAATGGAAGAAAAGGGAATTGCTGTTTTGCCAGAAATTTTGAAAGAACTTTCAAAAGAGTACAAGAAAAAACTGGCTGTTCTTGAAAAAGAAATTTACAAAACTGCTGGAGAAGAATTTAATATCAACTCGCCTAAACAAATGGCAGATATTTTGTTTGTAAAAATGGGATTGAAATATCAAGGTATGAGAAAAACTTCGACTGGTGCATATTCAACAAAAGAAGAAGTTTTGCAAAAACTTATCGATGCCAGCCCGATTATCGAGCTAATTTTGGAATACAGAGAGTTGGCAAAACTTGTTTCAACTTACATTGATAAAATTCCGGAGATGATTGCAAAAGATGGGCGATTGCATCCAAGTTTTGTTCAAACAGGAACAACAACGGGTCGGATGTCTTCTCAAGATCCAAACATTCAAAACATTCCAATTAAATCAGAAAACGGTCGGCGAATTAGAAATGCTTTTGTTGCTGCAAAAAACAAAAGACTTTTGGCTTTCGATTATTCTCAAATGGAGCTTCGGCTTGCTGCAATTTTTTCTGACGATGAAAAACTTTTGGAGTCTTTTAGGTCTGGAAATGATATTCACTCAAGTGTAGCTTCGTTCGTCTTTAAAGTTCCGCAAAATGAAGTTACAAAGGCAATGCGAGCAAAAGCAAAAACAATTAACTTCGGAATTTTGTACGGAATGGGAGTTGTTGCTCTTCAGAAAAATTTGAAAACTGATAGAAAAGAAGCACAAAAATTCTATGATGATTATTTTGAAACTTTTACAACACTTGCAAATTATTTGAACAACACAAAAACAGACGCGAAGATAAAAGGTTACACAGAAACTTTGTTTGGACGCCGAAGATATTTTGAAGGTATAAATTCTTCTCTGCCTTTTATTCGTGCGCAAGCTGAAAGAATGGCAATCAATGCACCTATTCAAGGAACACTCGCTGATATTACAAAACTGGCAATGGTCAGAGCTTCAAAATGGGTTGAAGAAAATAAAATGAACGGCAAAGTTGATTTACTTTTGCAAATTCATGATGAACTTATTTTTGAAGTTGATGAAGATTTGGTTGAAAAAGTTGCACCAGAAATTCAAAAGATTATGGAAAATGTACTTTCTGAAGAGCAAAAGAAAGGTGTGCAGATAATTGTCGAAGGTTCCGTTGGAAAAAGTTGGGGAGAGATGAAAAGTCTATAAAATGATAAAATAGATTTATGTTGTATTTCTTATACGGAGACGTGCCAAAAGCAGCGGAAAAAGCCAAAAGCATGGTGGACGCTTTGCTTGCTAAACAACCAGATGCGGCACGATTCAAAATTGATTCTCAAAATTGGTCTGAAAATGAAATAGAAGGATTGCTTGATGGGCAAGGACTTTTTTCTCAAAGATACATCATCGAGTTGAGACATTTATTTGAAAAAGCAGAAACAGCGGAATCTGTGATTTCTTTTTTGCCGGAAATTGCAGAATCAGAAAATATTTTTATTTGGGTAGATCGAGATGTTGATGCAAAAAAAATAAAAGAAATTGAAAAACACGCTGCAAAAGTTCAGCAATTCTCTGAAGATAAAAAAGCAGAAAAACCAACTTTCAATGTTTTTAGCTTAGCGGATGCTATTTGTGAAAGAAACAAACAAAAGCTTTGGGTTTTGTATCGAGATGCTCTAAATTATTTTCCTCCTGAAGAAATTCACGGAACACTTTTTTGGCAAATAAAAAGTTTGCTTTTGGCTATAAAGACAAAAAATGCTGAAGAGGCAGATATGAAAGCTTTTCCTTACAACAAAGCAAAAGCTGGTGCAAAAAAATATTCTGAAAATGAAATTGAGCAACTGACAACATCTCTGATTGAAGTTTCTCATGAAGCTCGTCGAGGAAAGCGTGATTTTGAGATTGCTTTGGAGCGGTGGGTTTTGAGTATTTAAAATGTTAAAATTATAAACATGATTGAAATGCTAAATCCAAAAGAAGAATTGTTTGCAGAATTTGAAGATGAAAAAAATGAAATCCGATCACTTTATACAAACATGATTGATAAAGCCTTTGCTTTAGAAACACCCTATAATCCAGCTGTTAATTTCCGTGATTTTATTAAAGAAAAATTTGAAGTTCTGGGAATTGGTGACAGACCAGAAGATTTTGGTGCATATCATTATGCAGTAGGAAGCAGTCCAGATGGAAGGGAAATGGCTTTTGATACAGATGATTCTCTGATTTTAGAATCTCTGCGTGAATTTGCTGAGACAATTTAATTATTTCTTGTCCGTCCGTACTTCGTTCTGTCCGTCCGCGTTCGGAAATAATGAAAATTCATTTTCATTATTTCCCCTCTTGTCCGTCCAGTAGGATTCGAACCTACGACCCTCCGCTTAAAAGGCGGGTGCTCTACCAACTGAGCTATGGACGGAAGTGGTTGTTAGCATACACTTTTTACAGAGGTAAATCAACTGCGAATGCTCCAGCGCCTGTAAGCAATAATGAAAGGGAAACCACGATCATAACCAGATAAAATGTAGAGTCGTGCGGCAAAATTCTTTCAACACGGTTTTCTATATAATAAAGAGCGACTAAAATATATACTGAAATTAGTACAGAAATTTGTGTAAAAGCTCCAATTAGGAAGAAAGTTCCCAAAATTATTTGAGCGATTCCAAATTTCCAAGGCAAGAAAGCGGCTAGTGGAAATTCTTTGCTTGAAAAATACGCTACAAATAAAGCTCTTTTTGTTTGTCTAATCATGTCGATTCCGATTGAAATCAAAACGAAAGCCAAAACCCAACGCAAAAGAGTTGGTGCTAATATTGAATAATTTAATAATTCTGGGAATGGGTTTAACAACATATGTTTTTAGTATAAAGTGATTATTAATATGAAACAAGCCAAAGAAACATATGTGCTTTTGCATAATATTCGTAGTACTCAAAATGTTGGGGCAATTTTGCGAACTTGTGATGCTGCTGGAATTGATAAAGTTTTTTTCTCTGGGATCACTCCATCGCCAGTTGATCGTTTTGGTCGCAAGAGAAGTGATGTTGCGAAGAGTGCACTTGGGGCAGAAGAAACTGTAAATTGGGAAGTTCTGGAAGGTGCGGACTCCGCGGAAAAATCTGCCCAGAATGTTTTGGAGTTTTTAAGTGAAATGAAATCAAAAGGATTTCAAATTATTGCATTGGAGCAAAATGAAAATTCTGTTGACTATAAAAATTTAAACAAAGAATTTCCGGCAGAGAAGAGGGTTGTGGTTTTGGGAAATGAAGTTGAAGGAGTTTCGCCGGAAATTTTGGCGGCTTGCGATGTGGTTGCAGAAATTCCGATGCTCGGAGAAAAAGAATCTCTAAATGTTTCAGTTTCGTTTGGAATTTTTATTTTTAGGATTTTGGAGATTTAATTTTTTAGTTAATTTTCTTCTGACATTTCGGGCAAAAATGCGAGCTTCTTCCGCCGACAACGATTCGGGAAATTTGTCCGTCGCAGGTTTTTCTTAAGCAATCTTTATTTTTTCGTTGATAAACTTGGTGTTGAAGTTGGAATTGTCCTTTTTCTCCTGATGGAATTCGATAATCTTGCATTGAGTCGCCTTTAAAATCAATTCCTTTCTTTAGAACTTCTTTAACAGCTTTATATAAATTCTTTAGAGAAATTTTATCTATCTTGTGTACAGGGGTTTCCGGATGAATTTTTGACATCCAAAGAGATTCGTCAGAATAAATATTTCCGATTCCGGCAATTAATTCTTGATCAAGCAAAACTTGTTTTATTTTTCCGTTTTTTCTTCGCATAATTCGAGCTTGAAAAATTTCGTAAGAAAAATCATCGGCGATAGGATTTGGTCCCAAAACTCTTATATCCGGATATTCAAAAAGTTCACTAGTTTTTATCATTGTAATTTTTGCAAATTTTCGTGTATCTGAAAGAGCAACAAAATTTCCGTCGCTTAAAGAAATTACAAATCTAATGTGTCCATTCCACGGATCATCTCGCAAAGGTCCTGGTTCAGTTGCAAGCCATTCCTTTTTCTTTTTGTCGTATGCATATTTTCCATAAAGAAGATGTCCTGTCATTTTCATGTGAACAAGAATCGTCCAATCTTTATTTGTGTGAATCAAAACATTTTTTCCAACTCTTCCTGTGTCGATAATTTTTGCTCCGACAAGTTCTTTTTTAAATTTCTTGAAAAATACAGGATCTTTTATTTCCGGTTTTCCATATCTGTATGGGGAATCGTAGCCGCTCCAAATATCAACAATCTTTTTTCCTACAATTAGCTTTTTAAGTTCAGTCGCGGTCGTGTGTACCTCAGGTAATTCTGGCATATCTAAGAGTCTAAATTGTCGCTTCCTGAATGGCAAGGTATGATATGTTCAATGAGTGGTTTTAAGAGCGTTTTTATTTTCATTTTGTTTTTCATAATAGCGGTTCCGTCTGTGGGATATTTGGTTGAAAAAGATATTTTTTCTATTGCGGGAATAAATCAAACTGCGAATATTGCTGATTCGGGTCCTGTGAATTTGGATGATTTGCAAAATCGATATGATCGTTTTTCTGATGGAAGAAATCATGTGGCAAATAGAATCAAAGTTTTAATTGTTCCTGGTCACGACGATGTTCATCATGGAGCTGATTTTAATGATTTAAAAGAAGTTGATTTGAATAGAGAGTTGGCGAAAAATCTTTATCAATATCTTTTGAAAGATAAAAACTTCAGAGTATTTTTAGCTGCTGATGAAAATGGTTTTAATGAAAAAATTACCAGTTATCTTGAAGATGAAAAAAACGAAATTGAGAAATTTAAAAATTTCAAAAAACAAGTTACACAAGAGCTAATTGATTCTGGTGAAATTCAAATTGAACAATATGTGGCACACAACTCTGCGCCTGAAGAAGTTGTGAATGTTTTGTATGGAATAAATCGGTATGCCAACGAAGAAGATTTCGATATTGTGATTCATGTGCATTTCAATGATTATCCTAGAAAAAATAAAAAAGAAGCCGGCGAACATTCTGGAATATCAATTTATGTTCCTGCGTCGCAATTTTTAAATGGCTCTGCTAGCAAAGAGATGGCAGAAAGTATTTTTGAAAGATTAACAAAAGTTTTTTCTCCGTCGACGCATCCTGTTGAGCAGGCGGGCGTGATTCAAGATAGCGAACTGATTGCTGTGGGAGCTTTTAATTCTGTTGATTCGGTTGCACTTTTGATTGAATACGGATATGTGTATGAGCCACAGTTTGTTGATCCTGTTTTGCGTTCAGTTGCTTTGAAAGAGTTGGCATATCAAACATATTTTGGACTAAAGAATTTCTTTGATGGAGAATTTGAAACAGAAAAAGAAACTGCATTGTTCCCTTATTTTTGGTCGCGAGATTTTAATGGAAAAGAAAAAGATAATATCGATGTTTTCGCATTACAAATGTTTTTGAGATTGAATGAACTTTATCCTCCGGAAAATAATTTTAAAGATTGTCCGATAAATGGAAGTTTTGGTGAATGCACAATTCAAGCGGTGAAATCTCTTCAGGAAAAATATGGATTAGAGCCAACAGGAAAAGTTGATTTTAAAGTCAGAGGTTTATTGCACGATTTGATTCAATAGCAACTTAGGGTTTTATTTTAGAAAACTCTTCGCGAACAACTTCTGCATCAGACCAAGGTTCTTTTGTTCCGTTTGGACCCATGATGTATGGATCAGTTCCTTTTCCTGTAACTAGCACAACTGCGTTTGATTTTTGATTTGCGATTTCAATTGCACGTCGAATTGCCAATCTTCTGTCCATAATTATTTCAGGGTCTTTGTCTAAAATTGCTTCTTTCATTTCATTTACAATTTTTCTTGGATCTTCATCGTATGGATCTTCATTGGTTAGAATTATATCGTCACAAAATTTTTCTGCGATTTCTGCCATCGCTGGTCTTTTCCAAGTGTCTCGTCCTCCTCCTGTGTTACCGAGAACACAAACTTTATTTTTATTTGGAAATGCAGAATAAAGTGCAATTAAAGAATCTGGCGTGTGTGCGTAGTCGACATAAACTTCAAAAGTTTCTGAAGAAATAATTTTTTGAGCGCGACCTGGAACAACTTCAACATTTTCAATCCCTTCTTTTATTATTTTTTCGTCGATGCCAATTGATTCTGCAAAATTTATTGCTGCTAAAATATTACTTGCATTAAATTCGCCAATAAGTTTTGAGTAGATTGTACTTGCTTTCAATCGCAATTCGATTCCTTTATCTAGTTTGATTGGTCGATAAGTTTCTAGTGAGTATGAAATATTTTTGTTTGCTTCTGTTTGTTTAACAAAATCTTCAGAAGCCGGATCTTCTGCATTAATGATTAGCATTGAATGTGGATTTTTTGAAAGTGATTCTGCAAGAGAAATTTTTGCTTCTTTATATTTTTCAAATGAACCGTGTGATTCAATGTGTTCAGGTTGAAGATTTGTAAAAATAAAAGCGTCTAATTCGATGAATTTATGTCGAAATTGTTTTGCTCCTTCTGAAGTTAATTCAAGGACAACCCAATCGCATTTTTCTTTTAATGCATCTTTAAGAAATTTTTGCATAAAACCGCGACCAGGCATCGACATTTTGTATAGATTTCTTTTTTCTTTTTCGCCGATAACAAAATGAATTCCGTTTGCCAAAGCGACTTTATAACCAGCAGCTCGTAAAACACTCGCAACTAATTCGGTTGTTGTGGTTTTTCCTTTTGTTCCTGTGATGCCGACAATTTTTAATTTTTTAGAAGGGAAGCCGTAATAAACTGCAGAAAGAAAGGCTAAAGAATAGTGATAAAAAGGTTGTATAAATTTAAATACTTTTTTTGGAATTATTTTTTTAATTGTTTTCAGAATTTTTTCCATAAATTTTTAAGAAAGATTTTTTAGTGCTTGTTTTACAATTTCTTCGGTTGATAGGGAGTTGTCGAGTTTTTGTACGGCGGCGCGGGCGTCGTTTAAGCTGTAACCAAGAGAGGTTAGTGCCTCGATAGCGTCGCTGGCGCCACTTTGCGTTCCGTCACCGCCGCCCGCGCCTTCCACTTTATCTTTCAATCCCACTAAAATTTTCTCGGCACTCTTTTTACCAATTCCTGATATTTTTGCCAAATGATCAGCGTTGCCACTTCTTATCCCTTCAAGAATTGTTGAGACTGGAGCCGTGTTTAAAATCCCCAAAGCAGACTTTGGTCCGATTCCAGAAATTGTTAACAAAAGCTCAAAGAAATCCAGTTCGCTTTTATCCAAAAAACCATATAAATCTGAAGCTGTTTCTCTGATTGCGTGGTGTGTATAAAGAGAGACATTTTGCCCAGTTCTTATATTTAAAAGGCTAGAATTAGCGATTCTTACCAAATACCCGACTCCTCCGACAAGCAAAATAGCTTCACCGTCTCCAATTTCATCAATCTCACCAATCAATTTTCTAATCATAAAATAATCATAACCGATATTAAGACATCTTGCATTTTTGATTTCTTCTGATAAAGTGTTCTCGTTATGCCTATAACTAAAGGAGCAAAAAAAGCAGTTCGATCTTCTGACAAGAAGCGAGTTTACAACCTTCGACGAAAGCGAAAGGTTACTTCTGCTGTGAAAGAAGTTAAAAAACTTGTTACAGCTGGAGACGCAAAAGCTGCACAAGAAAAGCTAAGCGCAGCCTACAAAGCATTGGATAAAGCTGCAAAAATGGGAACTATCAAAAAAGGTAATGCTTCTCGACAAAAATCTCGATTATCAGCCTCTATCAAAAAAGCTCAAAACAAATAAAACAAATAAAACAAAAAACCGGCTCCCAGCCGGTTTTTTGTTTGTTTAAATGTGCTCCTGCCAGGAATCGAACCTGGAGCTAGAGTTCCGCAAACTCTCATTTTATCCATTAAACTACAGGAGCATGTGTCTGCCAGCAAGAATTTTGACAGACAACAAAAACATAATACTTTTTTGATATTTTTAAGCAAGCCGACCCTAATTTGCCTTAAAAACCAAGTCTTTCCATGATTTTTTGAGAAAGTGGCTCGTCCATTTCTTCTTCGTGAAGATAATCCAAAAGATAATTTCTGATTTCATCTGGATCAGTTTTCATGCTGTCGTAAGGGATCACGATAAATGGCATTAAGAATTTTTGAGATCGCAAAATAATTCGGTCGTTGATTTCTTCATCAATTACCCAAAAAGATTCTAGAGTTGAGTAGGGAATTATAATTTGTCCGATTTGAATTCCTTTTCTTGTGATTCGGTATGTAAGAATTTTAGGTTCTTCGTTTGCTTGAATAAAAGCAGTCATCGCGGCTAGCAAAATGAAAACTCCAAAAAAGAAATTTCCGAAATAAATTGCAAGAACAGCACCAGCTACTGCAATAGTCCCAACAATCCAAAACCAATCAGGAGTTTTTTCTCTGTGATGATGGTGTTCTAGAGATTTCCATTCAATAACTTTTGAGGCCATGTAATTATTATCTAAAATTAATTAACATTAGTCCACTCACTTTTTTCTTTATTTTTGCTTAAAAATATTTTTCTAAAAATTTGGCTGCCGACAATTCCAATCACTAAAGCAATTCCGTAAAATGCGATGAGTTGTGAAAATGAAAACGGAACATTTTTTGCAAAACCTAAAAAGAATACTGTGTACCAAGATACGAAAGATATTGCACCAGACGCAAAAGCAATATGACTCAGGTTGATTGTTCTCTTCACATCAACACCGCTAGTTTTCCAAGAAATGCTTAGAAGTTTTGGAGTTATAAAAAGATTCAACAAAAATCCGTTCAAGATGATTATTCCTATGATAATTATTTTTGTTAAAAATTTAGCGCTGGCTAAAAGAGTTGCCGCTTGCGGAATAAATAATCCGATGCCTGAAATAATTACAAGCAGAAGTCCGAACCAAACTATTTGAGACATAAGCTTTAGAACATCGCTTTCTTCTTTTGTAATTTTGAAATCTTTTAAGAATCTCAAAAACAAAACATCGCTGATTGTTGCACCACCAACTCCAAGAGCAAATCCAAGCAAATGCAGAAGTGTTATATATGATTGATTTTCCGCCAGTATCGGAGCAAAAGAAAATCCTGAAATTGAAACTCCAATCATTGAGAAAATGAAAATCAAAGTTGAAATTCCTGCGGACATTAGACACCAAGAACACCAAATTCTAATTACGAACGCTTGAATAAAAGTCAGATATATTGAAAACAAAAATGCGGCGATAGAAATTGTGGTGATTGAGAAAATAAATAATTCAGTGCCGATTGCAGGGAAGAGAATTAAACTTAAATAACTCAATGTGATAATTCCATAATAAATAGCACCGTAAATTTCCAAACCGATTCCCAAAAAACTAGAATAGTCGCTGGTAATAACACTGTCGCAGTCTGCATTAAAAGGACACACAAGAGGTTTTTTCTTGTGCTTCTTTTTATAAATTCTGATTGTGATAATAAAACCAATTAAAGCTGCGAGCGTGATTAGTGAATAAATGATTAACATAATCAATATTGTATATTAGAATTTGACCCTATGGAAATTTCAGTTTTGTATATGTTGTTTGGAATCGTGTTCATTTTGTATCTAATGTGCGATTTGTTTATTTTTAATCGCAAAGCACACGAGCCGACTTTTAAATCTATTTTGACGCAAACATTTATTGCGATTGGTTTAGCATTGGTTTTTTCTGTGACACTTTGGTTTTTTGGTTTTAACACCGAAGCGGTTTCGTTTACGACTGTGTACATAACTGAAAAAATGCTCTCGTTGGATAACTTGTTTGTGATGTTGGTGATTTTTCAATTTTTTGCAGTTGAGAAAAAATATCAACACCGAGTTTTGTTTTTCGGAATTTTGGGAGCGATTGTTTTTAGACTGGTATTTATTTTAGCTGGTTCAGCTTTAGTGAGTTCGTTGCATTGGATAATGTATTTGTTTGCAATCATTCTGATTATTACCGGCGTAAAAGTTTTGAAAGGAGGAAAAGAAGATCATCATGAAAAATTGAAGCACAATAAATTGAATCGGTTTTTGCATAAATACATTCCGTACACGACAGCAGATCACAACGGAAAATTTCTTCTGAAGGTTAATGGAAAAAAAGTTTTGACAACTTTGGCTTTTGCGCTGATTTTGATCGAGGCGAGTGATATTGTTTTTGCTTTAGATTCAATTCCGGCTGCTTTTTCAATCACACAAGATCCGGCAATTATTTTTACTGCTAATATTGCCGCAATTCTCGGATTGCGTTCTTTATTCTTCTTGGTTGAATGGCTTTTGGAAAGATTGAAATATTTGAGTTATGGTTTGGGTGCGGTTTTGATTTTTATTGGAGGTAAATTTATTTTTGCGCCTTGGTTTCATTTAAGCCCGACTGTGTCTCTTGTGATTATTTTGTTGATTTTAGGTGTTGTGACAGTGCTTTCTTTGTGTAAGAATCGCCTTTGCAAAATAGCGCCGAATTAGGTAGTATTACCGACACAGGTTTTTTGTTGCCTGAAATAAAGCCGAAGATAAAGATGAAACAAAAAATAAATTAAATATGGAGGGGTGGCAGAGTGGTTGATTGCACCAGTCTTGAAAACTGGAGTCTTCGAAAGGGGACCGGGAGTTCGAATCTCCCCCCCTCCGCCAAAATTTGGAATTAAAATTCCGCTATAAACATGGTCTACACTTCCAACACAAACATAAGTTTAATAGGAATGTCAGGGTGTGGAAAATCATACATAGGTAAGAAGTTGGCAGAAAAACTTGGCTATAAACTTGTCGAGCTAGATTCTATGTTAGAAAAAGAGTACAGTCTTCCTCTTCAGAAGATATTAGAGAACTTGGGTGAAAAATATTTTCTGGAGAAGCAAGCGGAAGATGTGATTGTAAGTACACAGAATCAAAATAACCTCGTGGTTTCTCCTGGTGGATCGATTATCTATACAGTTAACGCTATGGAGCATTTGAAAAAAGTTTCGACGATAATTTATTTGAAGGCACCTCTTGAGGTTATAAGGTCTAGAATTCAGGAAAGTGATCGCGGTATCGTTGGATTGAAAAATAAAACACTAGAAGAATTATACAAAGAAAGAACTTTGCTTTATGAGAAATATGCTTCAATTACTATTGATGCAAATCAAGAAGCAGAAAAAGTTGTAAGTGATATAATGACCTACATATCTAATTAAATCTATTGAAAGTTTACTAAATTAGCTTTCAACAGAACTGGAAATATGGAAAATATATCTAGTGGGACAACCAAACCGATACGACAATGATTGGAAAGAGGTATTTAAAAAGTTACCTTATTTTGAATATTATGATTGGGAGTTTGATTCAGACCAGACTTCTCCGGATACATATTTTCCCGATGATTTAAAAGGTATTTATTCTGCAGATATTCTGGTTGCAAATCCGGGGATTGCGCCTTCTGAGGCTACGTGGATTGAAATAGGTATTTTTTACGCAAAGAATATTAAAAATCCGGGCGAACAATGTAATAATCTTATTATAATTTGGAAGGATGATCGTAATCCAAAATGGTCAATAGAATTTGTTAAGAAAGCTGGGATCGTTGTTTCTACTTTTGAAGAAGCGATTGAAGAATTGAAAAAACTTAAGTAGTTGTGATTCTAATACTCGGCTGTATTTTCAGAAATCCTTATATAAGTTAAAATAATTTCATGAAAATCTTAAACAACATCCTAAAAGCCTTAACAACTTTATTACTAATTTCTCCAATAATGGGAGTTCTGCAAATTTTTCCTGAGCCGACTGCAGATATGTACAATACACCGGAGGCATATTCTTTCGTTAAAATTTTGATGGATAGTCAATATATAACTGTTATGCAAGCAGTTGTGTTTCTAATTGCAATTTTTTGCTTGTGGACAAAAAGAGTTCCGCTTGCGTCGATTTTGCTTTTGCCGATTACACTAAACATTGTTGGCTTCCACGCTTTTCTTGACGGAGGACTTTTCACCGCAGGTGCACTGATGGGAAATATTTTGCTTGCTCTAAACATTTATTTCTTGTGGCAAAGCCGAGCTCAACTGAAGTTTTTGTTGAAGAAAACTAGCTTCTAGTGGGTGCTCATTGCTTTCTTTTGGAATTTTGATTATATGGTGTTGAACTAAAGTTCTAAACACAAACACATATAATCGATGAAAGATATTTCAGAAAAAGATCTGTATAGCCGACTTCTGGCTACACACAACGCTTTGTCACACCTCAAAACCGAGACAAGTCATCGCAGGCACAATTTCGAAAACGATTTCCGTTCAGTCGGAGATCCTTTTATCCACGACCTCTCTGCGATTCTTTGTTCAAAATCGTATCGCAGAATGTCGGGAAAGAATCAGGTGGCTTCGGCTCCTTTCTTGCCGCATGTTCGTAATAGGATGACACATGTTTCTGAGGTTGTTGCACATTCTATTCGGACGGCTAGTCATCTTGGACTTAATACGAATCTGGTACAGGCAATTTCAGCTGGCCATGACATCGGGCATGTTCCATTTGGTCATCAAGGTGAGCATTATTTGCAAACCAGAATTGGGAAAGGATTTTGTCACGAGCTTATGGGTGTCATTGTGGCTCAGCATATCGAAAGAGGAGGTGTTGGTCTTAATCTGACCCATGCAACTTTGGACGGTATGTATAGGCATTCTGGCAAAAACACTTCGGAAAGCATGACGCCAGAGGCTTGGGTCAATCGTTATGCGGACAAGATCGCGTATCTTTTTGCTGATTATAACGATTTTATTCGCATGCAGTGGCACTGTGCTCCTGAGCTGGTTGAAACGATGGAGTGGTTTGGACACAATCAGCGAAGCAGAACCATCCGGACGATGCTGGCTCTTTGCGAAGAGTCCGCTGAGTCAGGACGAGTTATTTTCGAAAACTCCGAACCTGCTCAGAAATTCAATCATCTTCGATCTTTGATGTATCGGGAGTATGAAAGAGTGGTGGAGCAAGATGTTTCGGCGCGGCTAGATCCGATTTATGAAATTCTCGAAAGAAGTGGAGCCATTCCGGCTTGGCTGGGAATTGCTTTGCTTACCGACGAAGAAGTGTGTCGTCTGAATTCAGAACACCGAATGATGAATTGGAAGAGTTTGATGGATACAGGACTGGGAGAGATTCTCAGGAAAACCACTCCAGAAAAACTTTTTTCGATTGATCCGATGAATCTTGATTTGGATTGGTGAATTTGTGCGGACTCCGGTCCGTTTTTATTTTTAAAGTTGAAGGCGGATTAAAATACATTAAAGAGTAGTTAAAGTCCAGAATTATTGTATTTAAGCAAAAAAAGAATTAGAGTGTACAAATGGCTCGATTATTGGGAATTGATTTTGGTGAAAAAAGAGTTGGTTTGGCGCTTTCGGATGAAGGTGCGAGGCTGGCTTTTCCTCATACAATTTTGCAAAATAACAAGGATTTACTTGATGAAATCGCAATTATTGTTGAAGAATATCAAGTTGAAAAAATCATCATCGGCGATTCTAAAGATTTCAGTATGAAAGAAAATAGAATTATGCAGGATGCGCGAGATTTTGCCGAAGAGTTTCAAGAAAAATTTTCTGCCAAAAATTCTGCGGCAGATACGGAAGAAAAAAATAAAAAAATTGAAGTTGTTTTTCATCAGGAATTTATGACTTCGATGCAAGCAGAAAAAACTCATTTCCAATTATCAGAGAGACACAAAGATCGTGGGGTGCAGAAAGGTAAGAATATCGATGCACAAGCCGCTGCAATAATTTTACAAAGTTATATTGATTCTAATAAATAAAAAATAATTTAAAATAAAAACATGTCAGACACACAAGATTTAAATACACAAAATTTAGAAAGTACAGAACAAACATCAGAAGTTGTCGAAGAAACAGTTGAGATAAAAGAAGAACCGAAAATTTCAATTGATCAATGTAAAGCGGTTGAAATAAAAATTGGAAAAATACTTTCTGTGGAAATTGTTCCTGATGCAGATAAACTTTTGAAACTTTCTGTTGATATGGGAGAAGCACAACCGCGGCAAATTCTTTCTGGAATAAGAATGTATTTTGAAGACCCTCAAATTCTTGTGGGAAAGAAAGTTCCGTTCGTTGCAAACCTTGCGCCTCGGACAATTCGTGGACTTGAATCAAACGGAATGATTCTTGCTGTAAACGACAAAGATGGAAATGGATTTTCTTTGCTTGAAGTCGGAGAAAATATTTCTGCTGGAAGTTTGGTCGGTTAATTTTTTTAGCTAAGAATTTTTTTGTTGTATAATGTTTTTATGCAACAAAAAATAAAAAAACAATCTTTGTTTTTTAAAATTTTTCCTGTTCCAAAATTTCTTTCTTTAGATCCAGTTGGGATTGATATTTCTTTGCGTTCAGTACGTGCGATTAGATTTAAACATTCAAAATATGGATTGATACCAGACAAATTCAAAGAAGTTTTCTTAAAAGAAAAATGTGAGCTTTTGGAAAATAGGGAAGATTTATCTGAGTGTGGTGAGCTGCGATATGCGCTAAGGGATTTAAAAAGATCGCTTAATTTAAAATACGTTTCTTTCTCTATGCCTGAGTTGAAGACTTATATTTTTAATACAAGCTTGCCTTTGGAAGCCTTGAAAAGTATAGACGACGCTTTGATTGTTAAACTGCAAGAAAATATTCCTCTTGATCCAAGCGAAATTATTTATGATTACACAATTTCTCGTATTGATAGAAACAGATCAAAAATTGATGTGGCGGTAACAGCTTTACCAAAAAATATTATAGAAGTTTATACTGAGTTGATGAAACAAGAAGGATTAGTTCCTGTTGCTTTTGAATCTGAAAGCGAATCTGTTGCTCGTGCTGTAATTTCGGAAGACGATAAAACCCCTTATTTAATTGTTAATTTCGGAAATGCAAAAATTAGTTTTGCGATTGTTGAAAACGGAATTGTTCAATACACTTCTTCTTTGCCATTTCCGACAGAATCAGTTTTGAAAGATTTTGGTTCTCAAGAAGCACAAATTTTGAAATCGACTTTGAATAAACTTTTGATTTATTGGTTTACAAACAAACACAATGTTGGTTCTGATGAAAAAATTACAAATCTTATAATGACAGGATCATTTGCGGACGCGCCTGGGCTGGCGGTTTTTCTTGAACAACATCTTCATGTTTCTGTTAGTGTGGCTGATGTTTGGAAAAATTGCTTTGATATAAGCGAATATGTTCCGGAGATGGATAAAAAAACTGCATTAAAATATGGAACTGCAATCGGATTAAGTTTGATGAAATAAAATGCTTAAACTTTTACTGAAAGAAGAAAAAAGAGAAATCAAAATCGAATATGGAATTCGCTTTTTAACAATTCTTTTCTTTGGAATTTCTTTTGTTTTGATTTTATTTTTAATATCTTTAATTCCAAGTTTTTTTGTTTTGAAAATTGATAAAGATGTTTTGGTTCAAGAGTTAAGTGTTGCTCAAAACAGCGAATTAAATGAAGATAAAAAAAGATTGAGAGAGAAATTGCAATCACTTCAAAGCACTTTAAATATCGTTGATGAGCCGACAACTGAAATTTCTTATTACATTCAACAAATTACCGATCGTCAGCCGAGAAATGTGAGCATATCAAGTATAGGTTTCTCAAAGGAAAATTCTAAAAAAGTTATCCTTTTACAAGGAAACGCAAACAGCCGAGAAAGCTTAGCTTCTTTTACCGACTCTTTGGAAATGGTTTCTGAGTTTGAATCAGTGAATCTTCCTTTTTCTAGTTTTGCGAGAGGTGCTGATATCCCTTTTTCAATTACAATAAACTTGGTTGATAAAAATGAAAAATAAAATTCCAACAAAAAAATATTTGATACTTTCAATTTTGAGTTTGGTTATTGTTGTTGCTATTTCTGTTTTTGCAATAATTTTTATTAATTCGGAAAAAGCAAAAGTAACAGAACTTTCAAATGAACTAATGATTGCAAGTAGAGAAGATGTGGTGGCTTTGAAACGTGCTATAAGAAATTATGAAACAAGTGCAGATGCGGTCGCTGATTTATTGGTTGATAAAAATGATGTTTTTTCTTTTATAAACGAAGTTGAGTTGTTGGCAGAAAACAGCGGCGCGGAAGCTGTGGTGGAAAATATTGATTTGTTTGATGTTGTAAAAAATGGAGAACTGGTTAGATACGATGGAAAAGAAAACCCAGAAAGAACTCATGGAAAATTTTTGATGAATATGAAAGTTGATGGAAGTTGGGAAGCGGTTGCTGGATTTTTATTGAAAATGGAAAACTTTCCTAAACACACATTAATTGATGCATTAAGATTAAATTCGGTTATTGATCCAGAAACACAAGCACAAACATGGTCTGCGAATTTTAATATAATAACTACAACAAATTAAATGTTTGAATTAAAAAGCAAAAGTAATAACGATAAAATAAAACCAAAGAAAACAATTTTTTTGTTTGGCGATTCTGTTGAGCGAGATTGGATAATTTTGATTTCATTTTTATTTTTTATTTTAATTGCAGGATTGATTTTTTCTTGGTTTATTTTTAATTCAATTAGCTCAGAATCAGTTTTGACCGAAGAAGAATTTCGGCAAAGAAGTTCTTTGAAGATAGACACAGAACAACTTGATAGGGTGGTTTCAAATTTGAATAAAAAGAAAGAGATATTTGAAAGTTTAACCAGCGTTCCTGTTGAAGAATCATCTGCAGATTTAGGAGAATTGCCCGAAGAATTAAATTTTGACTAGTCTGCAATTTATTGGTATGTTGTTATGACTGCTCCCGTAGTTTAGTGGATAGAACAAGGGACTTCTAAGCCTTTAGCAGAGGTTCGATTCCTCTCGGGAGCACCAGAAAATAAAAAACAGCCTAAATTTGAGGCTGTTTTTTTATTTTAACAATCCCAACAATCAAACTAATAGTCGCTACCAACGCAACAGAAGCAAAACCTTCTTCGTTATTTAGATTGTGAATGTTTATAAAAAGCGGAACTATCATTGCGCCTGTAGCGATCGCAAGTGTGACCAAAAATTTTACCCGCACTGAAGAAAGAAAAACTTTAAAAGGATTACCGCCGTCTGTAATTTGTGCAACCTCATAATTTGCTCTGAAAGCGGGGAACCAAGTTGTCCAAAGCTTATCGCGCACTTCGTAGTCGGTTTTTTCTTCTAGCTTTGCGACTTTTAGGTGATAAGTTTTTGCCACGATAATATTCACCAAACCAGCCAAACACCAACCGATAAAAATTGTCAGAATTGTGCCGGCAAAAACCCAGTATCCTGTAATTTGAGAAAGAATTGAAACCACAATAATTAAAGTTGTGCCAGGGAAAAAGCTGCCCACAAAATAAAGACCTTCTATAAAAACCGAGATAAACCCAGCTAAATAAACATGTTTTTCATCTGCATTTGATAAAAATTTTACCAATTCTTCAACTCCGGGAATTTTTGCATTCAAAAAACCCATTACGCAATATATATAAAGAGAAACTGCTGACAAAATCCAAACCAGTGCAGAATAATTAAAATGTTTCTTTGGAGTTTCAGTCATTGGCTTAAATAATATCATATTTACTTTTTTAAAGATTTAAGTTAATGTTTATACCACTGAGGGCGATTAGCTCAGTTGGTAGAGCAACCCGTTTACACCGGGAAGGTCAGGGGTTCGAGTCCCTTATCGCCCACAAAATAAAAAATCACCCTTTCTTTTTCAAAATCAGGTGAGGTGCTTAAAAAGTCGATAGATAATATTTTTTTCCGTTGTGTTCTTGTTCGGAAAGAATCGCACCAAGTGTTTTGATTTTTTCTTCTAAATCAGGGTATTCTTGAGTGAGTAGTTTGATTCCAGAATCTCCGAGAGGATATTCATAGACATCAGGATTGTTGTCCAGATGTTCTATTCCGTCATTTACTTTTTGCTCGAATGTTTTGAATTGTTCCATGTTCTTTTTTAAAATATAATAAGTTTATGTGTCTGTCAAATTTACTTCTTTCCTAATCTGGTTTCCAAGTTTCTTTTTATTGATTTTATAATAACTAAATCTTTAGGATAGTCTTCAGAAATGTATAAATGATTACCGGAGCCGTCTGCAGTTTTGTAAATATCTTCAGGTTTGTCATATCCAAAATCATATGTAGCATCTCCAAAATCTATAACAACAGGCACACCTGTTTCTTGGTCTATCATTAAATTTCCTTCAGACAAATCACGGTGATGAATTCTGTCATGTGTATGCATTTCATTTAAGAATTTCTCAAGTTCAGAAAAATATTCTTCCAAATTAAATTTCTCAGGAATTAAAGAAGGATTTTCATGAGCTTGCTTTAAGGTTATTCCATTAATTCTACTCATCAAAAGAGCATCTACTCTTCTGTCTGAAGAGTCTTCAAAAGATATATACCCGATAACTTCAGGTAGTTTTACTTTTGTTGTTGTTTTGCTGGCTTTTTCCATAAATTCACCTTCTTGCTTTGGTGAATTAAAACGAGGTTTGCTTGTGTCTTCATATAAATCATTCATTCTTGATTCAGAAATAATTTTTATACATAGTTGAGTATTTTCTTCTGACCAATATGAAACTTCTGCGGTTTTTCCTTCTCCCAAAAATCTTTCTTTTGAATCAGTGGTTTCGTGAATGAAAGATATAAGTTTTCTTTCTATTTCTTCAGCTCGACTGTCTTTCTTTTCTCTAAAAGAGAAGTGTTCTATTTGTTCCATGAGTTAATAATAACTTAATTTACTTTTAAAATAAAAAAGCGGTTGCCCGCTATTCTCTGAAATGAAGTCGACTTGGAAATTTTTTCCAGATTTCCCAAAGAGACAATAGTGAAAGTAATTCTTTCTCTGTGATGCGCATTTCTCCAATTTTCTTGTAAGATTTTGGAGAAACCATTCTAAATTGTTGATGAGTTCTACAGCTTCGGATTGTTTCGAAACACCCAAAAAGAGGTATGATTTCTTTTTTCTTTCTCCCTGTGACGTTGAGTTCTTTGGGGAGTTTGGTTTTTTTGTCCAAAACAATCTCACAGATTTCTTTTGCGTTTAGGTATTTTGACATATTCAAGATCGGGTTTGTTTAATCTATTTTTATTTCATTAAATATTAAAAGTCAATAAAGTAATATATAATTTTAAAAATGAGCCAATCTAATGAAAATCTTTTTGAAAAAATAGAAGTTTTGTATGAGACTGAAGATATTGTCGCGATAAATAAGCCTGCGGGACTGGTTGTTCATTCGGATGGAAAAACAGAATTTAAAAATCTGACTGATTGGATTTTAGAAAAATATCCAGAAACTGAAAAAGTAGGGGAGCCAATTCAGCTTAATAAACAAGGAAAAGAAATTATGCGTCCAGGGATTGTTCATCGATTGGATAAGGAAACTTCAGGTGTGATGTTGATTGCTCGAACTCAAAAAGGTTTTGAAAATTTAAAACAACAATTCCAAGATAGAACGATTCAGAAAAATTATCATGCTTTTGCTTACGGAAACATTCGAGAGGAAATTACTATTATTGATAAACCAATCGGCAGATCTTCAAAAGATATTAGAAAATGGACTTCACTTCGTGACGCAAGAGGCCAAATGCGAGATGCTCTGACTTTGGTTAGGGTTTTGGGCAGAGGCAAAACTAATGGTGAAATTTTTACATATTTAGAAGCTGAGCCAAAAACAGGGCGAACACATCAAATTCGTGTTCATTTAAGAGCAATTGAAAAACCGATTATTTGCGATTCTCTTTATGCGCCAAACCGAGATTGTTTGCTTGGTTTTGATCGATTGGCTCTTCATGCAAGGCAAATTTCTTTTTTTGATATGGATGGTGAAAGAATTACTCTAGAAGCGGATTTTCCGGAAGATTTTCAAAAAGCGCTCAAGTGTTTACATAATTAGTTAAAATTGATAAATTGAGATTCGGATATGGTGCGTTCTCATAAACTATCGAGTTGGCGGCGAGCATTTCCAAGACACAGTGTCATTGCTGCAAATTGGGTGTTTGTCCGGAAGCTTATCGCAAAAATAAATTGCGATGGGAGACAACAAGAATTTCGAGGCCAGAAATGGTACTGACCTTGAAAAGTCGGCAGGCCCGACATAGAAAGGAGGAACTTTTCTAAGTTGCGCTACGCGAGCTCGTTTCTCGCGGAATGCAGATGCAGGGCTAAAAATTCTGTAGCAAAAGGCGCCGGCGGACGAAGTCCGCCGGCGCCTTACAACTTTTATTTTTCTATTTAATTAAACCCTCAAACACTTGCTCAGATAAACACTTTATGTTAGATTAACCCAACTTATGAATACAGTAATATCACCAGTAAATATCGAATCTCGAAAGAACTTGGACCTAAGACCAGGAGACACTGTTAAGGTTTACCAAAAAATTCAAGAAAAAGGAAAAACTCGACTTCAAGTATTTGAAGGTCTTGTTCTAGCTAGAAAGCACGGTACAGAAGCCGGAGCAACTTTCACTGTTCGACGTTCAACAGGTGGTTACGGAGTGGAAAAAATTTTCCCACTATATTCTCCAATGATTGAAAAAATCGAAATCGTAAAACGATCAAAAGTTCGACGAAGCAAGCTTTACTACATCCGACGAAAAGCTCTAAAACAAATTTCTAAGAGAATGAAAATGATGTTTGTAAATATCGACGATACTGTAAAAGAAGGTGAAGTTATTCCAGAAGAAATCGCATCAGAAGAAACTGCAGATACAGAGGTTCATGAAGAAGTTGTAGAAGAAACACCTGTAGAGGCAGAAGTTTCTGAAACTCCGTCTGAAAACACAGAAGTAGTTTCAGAAGAGACAGAAGAAAAGAAAGAAGAGAACTAAATCTGGTATAATATTTCCGTACCCAACATGGCGCCTATAGCTTAGTGGTAAAGCCCCGGTCTGTGGATCCGGTTACAGGGGTTCAATTCCCCTTAGGCGCCCCAATTAATTTAAAATAAAAATGCCATTTCTGGCAATATTTGATTCAAGTATTTCTGCGATGTGCAAGGTCTCGTCGCTTAATCAAATCCATGTGATATTTTACTCGTTCTTCGGCTGTCATGACTGACATAGCCTCAAAGTCTAAGTTCAAAGACGAGTGAAATTCATCTTTTCGAATCCACAAACGATTCCACCAGAGTTTGATTCTTTTGTTCCAGATTTTTCTTTTGATATTTCTGGCATCACATTTGAGGTTGTAGAACCAAAACCACACCGAAAACTTAAAGTTACGTTTTTTCATAGTTTTGTGCTTTTTCTGACAGTATAACAGAAAAATATTGTTTTGCTACTATTCTTACTAGGGAGGTTTGCTAAATGCCCAAGTGAAAGATAAAATTAGATTATGTTCAAACTAATCATTGTAATCTTAGCTTTTTTAGCAATTCTAGCTCTATTTAATTAGGAAAAATAAGACTATCGTTGTCGAGCTTTTCTTCGAGGATTGATCTTATTGATTCGGTAAAGCTTACCTCGTCGTCTAACTAGTTGATCTCCCGGTTTTTCTTTTCTGATTGCTGATTTGATTTTCATAACTTTTGAATTTTGTAGTTGACTATTTTTAGCATATTTAGATGAGACTTGCAAACTTCGCTTGTCAATTTTCTGATTTTACTTATCCACAGCTTTCTACCAGTTTGTTGCAGATTTTAGGTTCTATAGATTTTAAAAAAAACTTAATCTTATATAATTAGAAAGATTTTAAAATTAATTGAGGAAAACTTTATGACACCACTTGAGATTACCATCACAAAACGAGATGGCACAAAGGCAACTTTCAACGCTGACCGAATTAATAAAGCAATTGAAAGAGCTTGTGCCGATTTGCCAAACGCTACTGAGATGGTGATGCAAGTTGCAACAGAAACTTCTTTGACTTTATACGATGGTGTTACAGAAGATGAGCTAGATGAGGCGGTTATAAACGCTGCTTTGCAAAATATTCAATACGATACAAATTATGACATTGTTGCAAAAAGAATTTTGCTAAAAACTATTTACGCTCGTGTTTTAGGAGACTACGACAAGTTAGATAAAGAAGCTCCTCAAATTCTTCATCAAAAAAGATTTCCTGAACATGTTAAACAATGGGTTGATAGAGGTTTGTTAGACCGAAGAATGGTTGAGAAGTTTGATTTGCCAGAACTTGCTAATGCTTTAGATACATCAAGAGATGAGCTTTTTAATTATGCCGGACTATCTGGTTTGCTAAATAGATATGCTCTAAAAGGTGAGAATCAAAAAGCTATTGAAACACCTCAATTTACTTTTATGCGAGTTGCAATGGGTCTTTCTTACAATGAACAAAACCCAAATGAAATTGCAAAGAAATTTTATGAAAAACTTTCAAAGCTAGAATATCTTGCCGGAGGTTCAACGAATCTAAACTCAGGGACAGTTATGCCAGCTCTTTCAAACTGTATTCTTCTTGAAGTGCACGATTCAATGGATCATATTGCAAAGTCGGTTTCAGATATTATGCTTCTTTCAAAAGGTTCTGCTGGTATCGGTGCTTCTATCACAAAGTTGCGAGCATCAGGTTCTCCTTTAACTTCTTCAAATACAGTTTCATCAGGCCCTATTCCATTTTTGAAAATTATTGATGTTGCAATTCGAGCGATTCAAAGAGGAGGAAAGAAAAAAGGTGCTCTGGCTTTTTATATGGAAAACTGGCACATCGACTTTCCAGACTTTCTTGAAGCAAGATTCAACAACGGAGATGAGCACTTGAGATTCCGAACAGCAGATACTGCAGCTTTCATGTCTGACGAATTTATGAAAAGAGTTCGCAATGGGGAACAATGGTATATGTTTGATCCAAAAGAAGTTCCGGATTTGAATGAACTTTACGGAGAGGCTTTTTCAAGAAGATATCACGAATATATTCAAATGGCAGAAGCAGGAAAAATGCGAACTTACAGAAAAGTTCCAGCGCGAGAGCAATACCGACAAATTACAGCGAGCTTGGTTTCAACTTCTCACCCTTGGATTACTTTCAAAGATGCAATCAACTTGCGAGCTTTGAACGACAACACCGGAACAATTCACATGTCGAACTTGTGTACAGAAATTTGTTTGCCACAAGACAAAGACAATATTGCTGTATGTAACTTGGCTTCAATAAACTTATCTCAACACTTGAAGGGGAAAGAAGTTGATTGGCAAAAATTGGAAAATACGACTCGTATTTCTGTGCGACATTTAGATAACCTCATTGATATTAACCAGCTTCCAGTTCCTGAAGCTGCAAATTCAGACAAAAACAACAGAGCTGTTGGCCTTGGAGTTATGGGACTTGCTGATGTGTTTGAAAAAATGGGCTGGTCATATGAACACAAAGAAGCTTACGATTTTGCTGACAGTATTTTTGAATTTATCAGTTACATGGCGATTGATGAAAGTGCTAATCTTGCGCAAGAAAGAGGAAGTTACCCAAATTTCCAAGGTTCTCAATGGTCAAAAGGAAAAGTACCTATCGATACTTTGGAGAGACTAGAAAAAGAAAGAGGAATTGTTTTGACAGTAGATAAAACTTCAAAGCACGGTGGTCTTGATTGGAATGTTTTGCGAGAGAAAGTTAAGAAGGGAATGAGAAACGCAACGCTTATGGCAATTGCTCCAAATGCAAATATCGGACTTGTTGGAGGAACTGTTCCTGGAATCGATCCAAGATTCGCACAAGTTTTCTCAAGAAATAAAATTTCAGGAAAATATCTTGATATCAACACAAACTTGGTGAACGATTTGAAATCAAGAGGACTTTGGGAAAAAATGCGAGGAAAGATTTTTGAGGCACAAGGCGATATCGAAAAAATCGAAGATATGCCACAAGATTTGAAAGACATTTACAAAACATCTTTCACAACTTCTCCTTATGCATTTATTGAAATCGCAGCTCGAGCTCAAAAATGGGTTGATCAAGCTTTGTCACGAAATATGTACTTGAGAACTAGAGACAACGAAGAGATTATGAAAATTTATTCTACTGCTTGGGAAAAAGGTGTGAAGACAACTTATTATCTACACATGGAACCAAGACATACAATTGAACAATCAACTACAAAAGTAAACAAAGCTGCTACACTTGGAAAAACAGGATTTGGTGCTATCAAAGCTAAACTAGCAGCCGCGGCTCCAGAGCCAGTAAATGCTCAAGAAGTTACAGCAAACGAAGTTGTCTCAACTACTGAAGTACAAAAACCAAAGTATGTAGTTGTAAATAGAAACGACGGTCCAGTAGATCCTCAAGAAAGTTTTATCTGCGACAGTTGTCAGTAGATTTTGTTTAGAAGTTTATCAATTTAATTTTTAAAAATATTATGTTAATTGGAACAGCGGAAGAAAAAGATTACAATATTTATCCATCATCATATCCTTGGGCGAGAGAGCTTTATGATCAAGCTGTTGCCAATACATGGTTTCCAAAAGAAATCCCATTGAAGGAAGATTTGGACGATTTGCAATCAATGACAGAAGATGAAGTTGATGCTGTTAAATTCATAATGTCTTTCATGAATCCGGCTGAATTGGTTGTGAACAGATCAATTGCACTTGGAATTTATCCATATCTAAAATCTGCAGAGTGTCATTTGTTCTTGGCAAAATGGATGTGGGAAGAAGCGAACCACTGTATGACTTTTGAATACATGTTGGAAACTTTCCCTTGGGACAGAGATGAAATTTATGGAAAGCACTTGGTTACACCGACAATGCAAGCAAAAGAAGAGTTTGTTCAAAAATTCACAAAAAGAATGACAGAAGAAACTCTTGATATTACAACTCCGGAAGGTAAAAAAGATTTTATTAGAAATCTTGTGGCTACAAACGTGGTGATGGAAGGAGTTTGGTTCTATTCAGGATTCATGGTGATGCTTTCTTTCAGACAAAGAAATAAATTGCGAAACTTTGGTTCTTTGATTACATGGATTGTGCGAGATGAAAGTTTGCACCTAAAATTTGGAATGACATTGCTTCTAACTATTCTTGAAGAAAATTCAGAGCTTGTGACAGAAGAATTTGCAACAGAAATTCGAGACATGATTGTTGCGGGAGTTGAAATTGAAATCGCATACAATCAAGAATTGTTCCCAAATGGAATTCTTGGATTGAACGCTGACTATGTAAATCAATATGTAAGATATGTAGCTGACAGACGACTTGAAGAATTAGGATTTGAACCTCACTACAACGTACAAAACCCAGCAAAATGGATGGCAACATCAACAGATGTTTTGGAGTTAGTTAACTTCTTTGAACAACAAAACACAAGTTACGAAGTAAATACAAAAGCTTAAAAACTATGTACGGAAACCCATCATTTGAAACAAGAAAGAATGCGGAAGAAGAAGGGAATTGCGGCTGTTTTCCTGATAATCCTAAAAATGGTAATTGTGAGAATTGTAAACATCGAAAAAAATTCTTGGAAATGTTAAACTCTGAAAGTTCTGATGTTGAAGTGGATGAGGTAGAAGCAGAAAAATAATTCTAAAAATGATTTTACTTGATGGAAAAAAAATAGCTGAAGAAAAATCAGTCGGTTTGCGAGAATCTTTTGAAAAATTGGATGTAAAATCTAAGCTTCTTATTGTGCGTGTCGGAGAAGATTCAGCTTCTGATGTTTATGTTTCTAAAAAAGTTGAGTTTGGAGAGAAAGTTGGAGTTGATGTGGAAGTGGTTCATTTGTCTGATGAAGTTTCTGAAGAGGATGTTATTGCCGAGGTAAAAAGGGGAAATGAAAATCGAAATATAAAAGGAATTATTGTTCAACTTCCTTTGCCTAAAAATTTGAATAAAGAAAATATTTTAAATTCAATCAGTGCTGAGAAAGATGTTGATGGACTTACTGCAAAAAATCTTTGGAAGTTGATGAATGATGGTTCTGGAATTATTCCTGCGACGGCTGGAGCGGTGGATTTGCTTTTGAAAGAATATCATATTGATGTTGTTGGAAAACACATTGTGATAGTCGGTGATTCAATTTTAGTTGGTAAGCCAATGGCAATTCACTTTTTAAATAGAGATGCGACTGTGACTATTTGTCATGACAAAACTCGTGATTTGGCGAGCTTTACCAAGCAAGCAGATATTTTAATTGTGGCAGTTGGGAAACAAAATTTGATAAATCATTTTCATGTAGAAAAAGATCAGGTTGTTATAGATGTTGGAATTAATCGACTTGATGATGGAAAAGTTTCCGGAGATGTTGATTTTGATTCTGTGAAAGATTTAGTTTCTGCTATTACGCCTGTGCCTGGAGGAATTGGCCCACTGAATGTATTTTATCTTTTTGAAAACTTGCTTTCAATTAGTAAAAAATAGAAGTATCATAAAGATATTATTATTTAATAAATTTTTATGAGTTTTGATTCAGATCGTTTTGTTTCAGATAAAGCTTACGCAACAGGAAAGACAATGTTTGTCGGAGTTGTGGCACTAACTTTGCTTGCAGCTTTTTTGGCGACAAAAATTATTACAGAAGTTATTGAGTGGAATAAAGCAGACAATGTTTATCCTACAAATGTAATCAGCGTTTTTGGTGAAGGAGAAGTTGTTGCTGTTCCTGACGTTGCAGAATTTTCATTTTCAGTAAATGAAAGAGGCGATAGTGTAGAAGCTGCTCAAGGTGTAGCTACTGGAAAAATTAATGCAGCGATTGATTTTCTAAAAGGTAAAGGAATCGAAGAAAAAGATATTGAAACAACAGGATATAATGCATACCCTCGTTATCAATACACAACATGTACAGGAACTGTTTGTGTAAACGAACAAACATTGATTGGTTATGAAGTTAGTCAAAATGTTTCAGTAACTGTTCGAGATACTTCAAAAGCAGGAGAATTGCTTTCTGGTGTAGGTTCAACAGGTATTTCAAATATCTCAGGACTTTCATTCAAGATTGATGATATGGAAAAGTACAAGCAAGAAGCTAGAATGATTGCAATTGAAAAAGCAAAAGATCAAGCAAAAGATCTTGCAAAAGGTTTGGATGTTAAGTTGAAAGGAATCATCAACTTTAGTGAAGATTCTGGATATTATGGATATGGTGGAATGAATGCTGTTCCTGAAATGTCTGTACGACAAATGTCAGCAGATATGGCAGCGTCACCGCAACTTCCTTCAGGAGAAGAGAAGGTTCGAACAAAAGTTTATATTACATACGAATTTAAATAAAATTTAATTCGTACATCGTACAACACAAAAACCCGCAAAATATTCTATTTTGCGGGTTTTTGTGTTTTTATTTTCAAATTTTTCTTAAATTCGGCTTTATTTAAAGCTTATTTGTTGATTTGACTCAAATTAGATAGTGCGGTATTATATGTAAGTTCGCCCCTCAGGGGCGTTTTAAATTACAGAAAAATTTATGAGAATCATTCGTTACATAAAAGAAACAGCAGCAGAAATGAAGCATGTTACTTGGCCAACAAAAAGACAAGCAATGGTTTATACAATTTTAATTGTTATTATCTCGCTTTTTGTAGCTGCATACTTAGGACTTGCAGACTGGCTATTTACAAGCTTTGTAAAATTATTCGTTTAATCGTTAATTTTTTATGGCAAAACAACAACCCGCTCGAGAGCGAAATTGGTATGCAATTCACACCTACGCAGGTTATGAAAACGCAGTGCTAAAAAATTTGAAACAAAGAATTGAATCTCTTGGAATGGAGGACAAAATCTTTAATGTGATTGTGCCTACAGAAAAGAAAATCAAAATCAAAGCAGGGAAGAAAGTTGAAGTAGAAGAAAAAATCTATCCAGGATATGTTTTGGTAGATATGGATGTAACGGATGATTCTTGGTTTGTGGTTAGAAACACTCCTAGAGTTACTGGTTTCGTTGGTTCAGGAGTATATCCTGTTCCTTTGGAACAAAAAGAAGTAGACGAATTATTTAGTCGAATGCAAAAAGATACAGCAAAACACTCAATTAACCTTGAAGTTGATGACATGATTATGGTTGTTGACGGGCCATTTAAAGAGCTAGAAGGGAAAATTGAGGAAGTCGACGAAGAACGAGGTAAAATCAAGGTTTTGGTCTCAATGTTCGGTCGAGAAACTCCTGTGGAGCTAGACTTCTTGCAGGTTAAGAAAATTTAAGCTAATCTCTAAAGACTTATGGCAAAGAAAATAACAAAACAATTGAAGCTACAAGTTCCTGCGGGGAAGGCAGTTCCTGCTCCGCCTCTTGGACCTTCTTTAGGACAAGCTGGTATAAACATCAGTGAATTTATCAATAGATTTAATGCAGATACACAAAGCCGGATGGGCGAGATTGTACCAACAGTGGTTACAGTTTACGAAGACAGAAGCTTTGATCTGGAATACAAAAAACCGCCGGCAAGTTTCTTGATTATGAAAGCAGCTGGAATCAAAGGAGGTTCTGGAAGCAATATTCAAAAGAAAGCTGGTTCTATTACAGAAGCTCAATTGAGAGAAATTGCACAAGAGAAAATGGAAGACTTGAGTGCGAATGATGTTGAGGCTGCGATGAAGATTATGGCGGGGTCGGCTCGGTCAATGGGAGTTGAAGTTAAATAAAGCTCAAAAATAAAAACACCGAAAATTATTCTCTGCGTCAACGGCTTCGGTCTCTGACCTGCAGATGTTTCCTTAGAGAATAATTTTCGGTGTTTTTATTTTCAAAATTTATTGTATTTCAACTTAATTAAAAAATGGTAAACTCTTTAGATATGAAAAAATTTTTTAAGAATTTTGTAGAAGATTTTAAGAATTCGCTGTATGGAGGAGATTATAAAGGGCACTTTGCTGATAGAAAATTTTCAACTGCTTTGAAATATGTTTTTAAATTGGTTTCGATTGAAATGCTGGTTGTAATTATTTTTAGTTCGGTATTTTTGTTTCCTGCGGTAAAGCTAATTTTGGATAGAGACAGCATTGTTGATTTTGTTGATACTCACATGCCAGCAGATAAAAGTATTGAAATAAAAGAGGGAAGAGTAATTACCTCTGATGGAGAACCGATTTTTATAAACGCACCTGATAGACTAAAAGAAACCGGAGTTGAGTATTTTGTTGTAATCGATCCTTCAATTACTACAACAGAAAATATAATTCAGTTATTTGAAACTTATAACACTGCTAACTTAATAACTTCAAATATGTCTGTGACAAGAAATGAAACAGGTTCTGTCGAAATTACTTCTTTGAAAAATTATCCAGATTTTTTAATTACAAATGAAAGTATTTTGGGTATTTACGAAAAAGCGAGACCATTTGTTTTTGTGCTGATTCCTTTGATGGTAATTTTCGGATTTATTTTCGGGACTATTTTTAGAGTAATTTTCTCACTATTTTTGGCGTTAATAATTTCATTGGGCGTGCTTTTAATTTCAAGATTCAAGAAAATTGATTTGAATTTTAAGCAAGCATATATAATTTCAATGTATGCGATAACAATTACAGCTATAATCAGTGTGATTCAATCAATAATTAAAGCTGATGTTGTTGGTTTTATTTTGATGGTTGCTCTTACTTTATTGCTAGTTATTGTGAATCTAAAAAATAAAAAAACCGCTGATTACTCAGCGGATAATTGAAGTCGCTGACTGTATTGGTACATGTACCAATAAGTTCTGATTCTCAAGAAACAAAAAAGTTCTCTTCTTCTGCAGATTTTTTCCTCTCGGATTTTTTGTCTGATAAGAATCGATTTTTCTGATTTCAAAGATTTTTTCAACAACGGCTTGTCCAAGCCAAAAGATTTTTTGGAAAGAGCGTCGAGACATCGGCTGCAAAATTCCTCGTAATCAAGAAGCTCTTTGTTTTGTATCAGAAGTTGTGACGTTGAAGTTATAACTTCAAACATTTCTCGTTTGATTGCTAGCAGGTTCATTTGCTGGCAATTGTATATATTGGAGGATAATTTTGCAAACTAAGCTTTGTAATCTTGTTTAAGCTCTGGAATTTTTCCTTCTTTTACTAATTCAGATTCTTTGCGGTCTTTTTCTGCATTTTTAAAGTTTTGTTTGATAAAGCCTTCAATAATATCTTTTTGATGGTATCTGCTTTCTTTTATCTCTGCTTTTTCATCTAATTTTTGAAAAACGATTTGGCAAAATCTTTCTCCTGGGTATAGTTTAATAACTTGAGAATCAGTATTGTTTCGAATAGGGATAGCTAGTTGTCCTTTGTACCCAGAATCAACGATACCTGTTAAGTCGACAGATAAACCTTTTCTGTTTGTTGATGAGCGAGGGTAAAGAATCGCCATTAAGTCATCAGGAATTCCTACTGTTTCAAGTGTTGAAGCTAAAACATATTCACCAGGCAGAAGATCAAAAGTTTGTGATTTTTCTAATTCAATTACATCAAAATAATCTGGACGGTTTTCGCTTAAATGGTCGATATTTAATGCTTCTCGTCCTTTGTCTGTAAGATGCCATCTTTTTGGCAAAAGAAATGTGTAGCCAAGTCGCAAGTCTATGGCGTGAGCTTGTAATTGAAATTCATCCAAACTTGGTTCGAAAATAATTTCGTTAGAGTTAATTTTTTCCAGTATTTGTTTTTTAGTCAGAATAGACATATTCAAATAATATCGTATTTGGAGATAAGTTTGTACTTGATACCAGCTTTAATTTTTGTCGCAATTCTTGGGGCAGAAAAGGGACTCCTTCGCCAAATTCTATGTTCTCTTGAGTCAGAAACACTTTTTGGACCAAACCCTTTTCAATGAATGTTTTATAAATCTCAGCCCCACCGATAATCGCGACTTCTTTTGTGTCTTCTTTTTCAAGTCTGGCAATTAAATCTTCCGGAGACTCTGATGTTGTTTCAACTCCGTCGATTTTTAAATCTTGTCGGCTTAAAATAATGTTTCTTCTGTTTTTTAGAGGTTTACCGAAAGTTTCAAAAGTTTTTCTACCCATTATCACTGTGCCGGCTTCTTTTGTTTTTTCAATGAAAAAATTTTTATCTTCTTTGCTAGTCCAGCTCATCGAATTTTCAGAATCATTTTTTGCAATGAATCCATCTTTTGTTTCTGCTGCGATTGCGAATACTTGCATGTTTTTATAAAGCAATTTTTAAACCTTTAATTGATCGCATTGGTTTATATTGAGATTCAATTTGAGAAACTATTTCTTCAAGTAAAGTTTCATCTTTTTGTTCTGAGCGTTCAAAAGAATTTTCGGGCAAAGTTAATTTGATTGCTTTATGGTCATTTGTTCGAGAAATAATTTCTTTTGCGGCATTGTAGTGATTCTCATAAATGTGTGCGTTTGAAATTGAGTGAGAGTAAGTACCAACTTTTACACCAAGTCTTTGCGCAAGAACATATTGAAGAAAACAAAATCCTGCGATATCAAAAGGTGCGCCAAGAATCATGTCGTTTGAACGAACAATGTTGTGCATATGAAGTTTTCCATCAATGATGTTTATGGTGAAAGTGTATGGACAGGGAACATTGGCTTTTTTCTTTAATGAAAGACCGTCTTGTGCTGGATCCCAAGCGATAACAACTCCGTGCCGTGAGCTCGGTTCTTTTTCAAGAAGTTCAACAAGAAGTTTTATTTGGTCTCGTCCGAAGTGTTTTCGCCATCGGTATCCGTATGCAACAGTTACAACATCGTTTGGATTTGTGAAAGCATCCCAGATTTTTGTGTGGTTGCGGAGAAAGTCGGCAGGTTTTCTTGCTCCAGACAAAAACCAGATTTGCTCTACGAATGGTCCGCGAACAGGAATTTTTCTTAAAGTTAAAAGAGGGAAACCATCTTCTTCGGGGTTGATTTTAAAATGCATTCCTGGGACGGCGGCTGTTTCTAATTTTGTTCTTTCTGAAAATTCTCGATAACCTTTTTCAAGTATCTCTTTAAGCATTTCTTGGTAGATTTGGTCAAACTTTGTCATGTCAGTATTTACATTATAATATTTAAAGTATAATATGCATTATAGACATTCCTTAACTTTTATGGACAAAAAAGAAATTAAATACCCATATCTTCCTGAGGGGAGAGAAATCAAATATGTGTCAGCTGACAATCTTTTTATGAAAGAGGCGCGCGCTTTTGCTCGTGAGCACTCACTGGATGATGCAATGCCAAACTCTAGTGTGATGGTGAAAGATGGTAATGTCATCGCCCGGGCCGCAAACGGTAGCGATTATCACAAAACTTATGCGTGCGAGAGAGTAAAGCAAGGAATTCCAACTGGGCAAGGTTATGAGCTTTGTGAAGGTTGTCACCCTAAAAATCACTCTGAACAATCTGTGATCAGAGAAGCACAAGAAAAAGAATTTGATGTCTCTGGTGCGGATATTTATCTGTGGGGGCATTGGTGGTGTTGTGAACCTTGCTGGAACGCAATGATTGAAAACGGAATCAAAGATGTTTATTTGTTGGAAGGAAGTGAAAAACTTTTTGACAGAGGTCATCCTGAAAATATCATTGGACGTCAGTTTGAATCGACAGAGGGCTAGTTCCTCTTTTTTATTTTTAAATTTTTTAGCTTTGGTATAAACTAATATTTAATTTATTAAATTAAATATACTTCCGTGAAAGATACTGAGGAATTGAAAAATCAAATCAAAAATAAAAAAGTATTGGTAGTTTCAGGTTGTAATTTTTCTTTTCCACTAAATTCTGGACCAACTTTGAGATCTATGTTTAACAAGTTTGAAAAAGATAACTTGGCACAAATGTATTTTGCCGGAGATAATATGCCGGATTTTGAATTTTGCAGTAATTATTTTAAGGTGACTTGGGTTGATATTCTAACTTCGTTAGTGCAAGGGTATTCTGATTGTGGTTCTGTTTACGCCAATACGGATGATTTTGATTCGAATGGAACTGTAGAATCACGAAGTATTCTATCATTCTTAATACAAAGGTTTTTATATTCAATTATTCCAATATTTCAAAAGAGTCCTCGTCTGAGAGATTTTATCTGGAGATTTAATTCTTGGAAAAGTCCAAAAATGTTAAAGTGGCTAGATGAGTATAAGCCAGATTTGATTTTCTTCAGTCCTGCTGATAGGGGGTCTTCTCATCAGATTGCTAGATTTATTTCAAATTACACCAGAGCCCCGCTTGTTGTTTGGGTTACTGATGACTATGTCTTATTTCCAAAGCGTATAAACTTGATTGATAAAATACAAAAAATAAGATTGAGGAGAATTTTTAGAAAAACTATTTCAATGTCATCTGTTTGTTTTGCAATTGGCGATCGAATGGCCAAAGATTACGAAAAGTTTTTTGGAAAAAGATTTATGACAATTATGAACTCGGTCAAAATACAAGATTATGTTGAATATTCGGGCGGACAGAATCTGAACTTTTCTTATTTTGGTAGTTTGTATCTTGATAGATGGAAAATTTTAATAAAATTAGCAGAGGCAGCGCCTCCTGGGAGTATAAGTGTATATACTGATCTTTCAAAACTTCCAAAAAATATTGTTGAAGATATTGTTTTTGAATTTGAAAAGGCTGATATAAAAATTAAGGAATTTGTTAAAGGCGAAGATTTGCGAAAAGCTATGTTGGATAGCGATATACTTATTCAAGCAGAAAGTGACGATATTGTAACAAAAAGTCTGACGCGGCTTTCGGTGGCTACTAAAATTCCAGAATATTTAATTTCAGGCAGGGCTATTCTGGGCATTGGTCCACCAGAAGTTGCTTCTATGAAATTATTATCAGAAAACAATATAGGGTTAGTTATTTCTGGTGATAATATTTCTATTCAAAATAAAAATCTAAAAAGAATAGTAGACGACCCTGATTATAGAAAAGAGCTTGGTAAGCGCGGGTATGATTATGCAGTTGCAAATTTTGATAATGATTTGATTTCGGCAAGGTTTAAGGATATTATCGAAAACATATAAATAATATGAAAGATAAAATATTACTAATAACAGGGGGAACTGGTTCTTTTGGAAACGCTGCAGTTGAGAAATTTTTAGATACTAATCATTTTAAAGAAATTCGCATATTTTCGAGAGATGAGAAAAAACAAGATGATATGCGTAATTATTTCAGAAATCCTAAATTAAAATTTTATATTGGAGATGTGCGTGATCCCCAAAGTTTGGATATTGCGATGAAAGGAGTAGATTATGTTTTTCATGCTGCCGCATTAAAGCAAGTTCCGTCTTTGGAATTTTTTCCGCTCGAAGCTGCTAAAACACATGTGTTTGGATCACAAAATGTAATTTCTTCCGCGATTTCACACAAGGTTAAAAAGGTTATATTAATGAGTACAGATAAAGCTGTTTATCCAATAAACGCAATGGGGATCTCGAAAGCTTTAATGGAAAAAGTTGCTGTTGCTGCTTCTAGAACCTTGACCGATGATGAAACTGTAATATCTGTGGTGCGTTATGGAAACATTATGGCTTCTAGAGGTTCTGTAATTCCATTATTTTTAAAACAAATAAAATCGGGCAAAGCACTAACAATTACCAACCCCAACATGACTCGTTTTTTAATGTCCATTCATGATTCTGTGGAACTGGTATTATTTGCTTTTGAAAACGGTAAGCAAGGAGACATATTTGTAAACAAAGCTCCATCTGGTACGGTCGGTGATTTGGCTGAAGCATTAAAACAGATATGTAATGCTAATAATCCAATACAAGTTATTGGGTTAAGGCATGGTGAAAAAACACATGAAACTCTATGTTCTAAAGAAGAAATGGTTGTGGCTCAAGATATGGGTAATTTTTATCGCATACCAGCTGATTGCCGAGATTTAAACTACACACTTCAAAATTTACAAAATGATAATTTGGTACAAGAAGGTTATACGTCAGATAACGCTGAACAAAAAAATGTAGAAGATATTAAAAACATATTATTAAAATTGCCTTATATTCGCAGAGAGGTTTTTGGAGAAGATGCCAAACATGACATCTAAACATATCAAAATAGGAATTACGGGACAATCTGGATTTATTGGAACACATTTACGTAATACTATGATGCGTAGTCCGGATAAATTTTTTCTTATTGATTTTCATAGAAATTATTTTTTAAACGATGTTGAGCTGGATAAATTTTGCGAACAATGTGATGTGATTGTGCACTGCGCATCGGTAATTAAAACTGACGATGATGATTTTTATCAAACCAATGTTTTGCTTGCGGAAAAGTTGGCAAACTCATTAATACGTGTTGGAGGGGATAAGCATTTGGTGATGACGTCTTCTTTACAAGAGGATAAAGATACTTCTTATGGTAAATCCAAAAAACTTGCACGTGAATTATTGGCGCAACAATCAAGTCAAAGTAATTTTTCATTTACAGGTATGATAGTTCCCAATGTGTTCGGTCCTTTTATGTGCCCTTATCATAATTCAGTAATTGCTACTTTTTGCCAACAAATAGTTAAAAATGAAACTCCAAAAATTATAGTTGATAACACTTTGAGTCTTATCTACATCGACGAATTGGTTAAAGAAATTATTGATAAAGTTTTAAACAAGGAAAACAATCCTTTGTATATTGTTCCTCATCAATACAAAATCAAGGTTTCTGATTTATTAGATAAATTACAAAACTATAAAACATGTTATCAAGATATGAAATGTATTCCTGATATCAGTGATTCTTTTAGTCTAAATTTATTTAATACTTATCTATGCTACTTGTTTTCAGAAAATTATTTTCCAGTTCAACTTGATGTTCATGAAGATGAAAGGGGAATTTTTTCAGAAATTGTAAAACTTAAATCAGGAGGTCAGGTTTCTTTTTCAACCACTCTGCCCGGAGTCATAAGAGGAAATCATTACCATACTAGGAAGGTTGAAAGATTCATTGTGGTAAAAGGAAAAGCTATGATAGCATTGCGCAAGATAGGTACTAGTGAAGTTTTAAAATTTAATGTTGATGGACAGAAACCTGCTTATGTTGATATTCCGATATGGCATACACACAACATACAGAATACGGGTAATGATAGTTTGCATGTTGTTTTTTGGATAAATGAAATTTATAACCCTGATGATTCAGATACTTATTTTGAAAAAGTTTAACAGTTATTAAGTTATTAAATTATGAAATTAAAAGTAATCACAGTGATTGGTACTAGGCCTGAAATTATACGTTTATCTAGGGTAATGCATGCTTTGGATTTTTCTGAATCAATAGAGCATGTCGTTGTTCATACTGGTCAAAATTATGATTATGAATTAAATCAGATTTTTTTTGATGAATTAGAGTTGCGTAAACCCAATTATTTTCTTGATGCTGCTGGAGAAACTACTGCCGATACAATAGGTCAGATTTTTACAAAACTGGATAAAATTCTTGATGTTGAAAAACCAGATGCGTTTTTAGTATTGGGGGACACAAATAGTTGTTTGAGTACTATTATTGCAAAGAAAAAACATATACCAGTTTTTCACATGGAAGCAGGTAATCGTTGTTTTGATCAGAGAGTCCCGGAAGAGACTAATCGTAAAATCGTTGATCATATTTCAGACATAAATTTAACTTATAGCAACATTGCAAGAGAGTATTTGATTAATGAGGGATTCCCTGCGAAGCAGATTATTAAAACCGGCTCACCAATGTTTGAAGTTATTAACTATTATTTGCCTGGTATTTTGTCTTCAAATATTTTGGAGAAACTGAAAATTGAGAAAGGGAAGTTTTTTGTAGTTTCTTTTCATAGACAAGAAAATGTAGATGATGAGCAAAACCTTTCTTCATTTTTGGAAATACTAAATCTTGTGTCTGAAAAATATAATTATCCAATTATTGTCAGTACTCATCCTCGGACGCGAGCAAAAATAGAAAAAAGTAATATAAAAATAGATTCCAATATTCATTTTTTGAAGCCCCTAGGATTTTTTGATTATCAAGCCTTACAAATTAATTCTTTTGCCGTGTTGTCTGACAGTGGAACTATTTCGGAAGAATCATCAATATTAAATTTTAGAGCGCTTAATCTTCGTGAATCTCATGAAAGACCAGAGGGAATGGAAGAAGCGGCGGCGATGATGGTTGGGTTAAATGCCGACAGGGTTATGCAAGGGCTTTCTCAGTTGCAGTATCAAAAAACAGATTCTGAAAGAAATTTTAGATTAGTGTCGGATTATTCTGTACCAAATGTATCAGACAAAGTTGTGAGAATAATTATTAGTTACGTTGATTACATAAAAAGATTATATAATTAAAGCTGGTTGAAAATATCATTGGACGTCAGTTTGAAGCGACAGAGGATTAATCCTCTTTTTATTTAAATAAAAAAGCAGTCATCCCTTAAGACGACCGCGAAAGAGCTTCAATTTGTTTCTGGTATCACAGCGGTATAGAAGGATCCATTTTGAGAAACCAATCCGGAACTTCCGACCTCTTTGTGGCTTCTTCATAATAAATCTTGTACCCAGTTTCTTGGCACTCTGTTTCCAGTAAACCAAACTTTCCAAACAGATCGAAGAGATGGCGGAACCTTTCCTGAGCTTCTGCAATCAGTTGATGTTGGTCTGCTCTGTGGGTCTGTAACCACAGACATCTTTCGGCGGCGGTGACCAAAATACTGAATCCGACTCTCTTAATCTCGTCAAATGAATTGCACAACTTGATGTCTGCACCCATTTCCCAGAAAAGATTGTCAGAATCTTTTTCAAAGATCTTTAGCAATTTTTTTTCTAGAAAAGTGAAAATTAGTATGACAATGCTGACCACCGTAAAACTCAAGAGTAGTGCGATATCAAGACTTTCTTTGGGAGTCCTACCAATGATTAAAAAGAAGGCTGACCAGAACACCAATAAGAATGCCATTACGAGCAAAGTATATAGCATATTCAAAGTGTTTTTTTCGATTTGAACTAAATCAACCTTCTTTATGTCTGACCAACTTGCGACAAGATAGTCACGAGTCTTGCGATTCATTAACATTTCTGCGATTTTCATTTTGTCTTTCAATGCTGATTGGTTTATTTCAAAAGCGGAGAGTTTCGGTCTCACTATAAAATGGTTTTCGGCCATTTACAGTTTTTTCGCTTGCTTGTGATTGTCAGCTTCAATCTTCGTTGCAAAATTAACAATAATTTTAGCGGACGTCAATTTTTGGGAAATGAATAAGCCGCGGGCGAAGCCCGCGGCTTATTTGATTTTAATTGGCACAAAAATCCAATTTCTCACGCCAAAAGTTATGATTTTCCTCGGGTGTGAATTTTCAGATACAAGACAATGATTTACTTGCAAATCTGAAGCGGTGTCTTGTTTAAACCTCCTCAGATTTTCTGGAGTTGCTTCCAGAAAGAACAAGTATTCCGGATAGTACAGTTCTGGTTGCTTCATCTATTAGCTATAATAGCATTTTTTGATAAAATATCTTTAATAAGTAAAACGCTATGATTTAACCTCTGCAAAAACTAATATTTATTAAATTAACTATAATTACTATGAAAGATATTGAAATTGCAGAATTAATAAAGAAGGAAAATCAAAGACAAGAGAGTGTTATAAATCTTATCGCTTCAGAAAACTATGTTTCAGATGATGTTTTGGCGGCACTTGGTTCAAAATTGAACAACAAATACGCAGAAGGTTATCCAAATGCGCGATATTACGGTGGAAATGAAATTGTTGATCAAGTTGAGTCTTTGACACAAAAGCGCGCGCTTGAAGCTTTTGGTTTAAATGAAAATGAATGGGCGGTAAATGTCCAAGCGCTTTCAGGTTCTCCGGCAAACTTGGCAGTTTATTTTGCGCTTGTAGAAAAAGGAGGAAAGATAATGGGAATGCGACTTGATCACGGAGGACATCTTACTCATGGTCACAAAGTTTCTGCGACAGGAAGTTTTTATGAATCAATTCAATTCGGAGTTGATGAACAAACTGAACTTTTAAATTTTGAAGAAATAGAAAAAATTGCACAGCAAGAAAAACCAAAAATTATTGTTGCTGGTTTTACCGCATATCCGCGAATAATTGATTGGCAAAAATTTCGAGAGATTGCTGATAAGGTCGGAGCGTATTTGATGGTGGACATGTCTCATATCGCAGGGCTTGTTGCTGGAGGAGTTTATCCTTCGCCGTTTCCGTATGCTGATATTGTCACAACAACAACTCACAAAACTTTGCGTGGTCCGAGAAGTGCGCTGATTTTTTCACGAAAAGACGATAGAAAATTAAATGAAAAAATAAACAAAGCAGTTTTTCCTGGGCTTCAAGGTGGTCCACACATCAATCAAATTGCCGGAGTTGCAGTTGCGTTGAAAGAAGTAAACTCAGAAGAATTTAAAAAATACGCTGAGCAAATTGTGAAAAATGCAAAAGCGTTGTCAGACGAATTGCAAAACCTTGGTTGGCGAGTCGTTTCTGGTGGAACTGATTCTCACTTGGTTTTGGTTGATACTTGGATGAATGGAAAGGGAATTTCAGGAAAAGAGGCTAGTGATAAATTGGAGGCGGAAGGAATTATCGTGAACAAAAACACGATTCCAAACGACCAAAGAAGCCCTGCTGATCCGTCAGGAATTCGTCTTGGTACCGCAGCTGAAACTACTCGCGGAAAAAAAGAAAAAGATTTTGAGGAGATTGCTAGAAAAATTGACGAGGTTTTGCGAAAATAAATTTTAGAAAATAAAAATGCAAATCAAATTCAAAAAATTAAATGAAAATGCAATAGCTCCAAATTATGCATATCAGTTTGATGCAGGAATGGATTTATTTTGTTCTGAAAATATTTCAATCGAGCCAAATCAGAGAGTACAAGTTTCAACAGGAATTGCAATGGAAATTCCGGGAGGTTTTGTCGGATTGATTTGGGACAAAAGTGGATTGTCGCATAAAAGTGGGTTAAAAACTTTGGGAGGTGTTATTGATTCTCAATATCGTGGGGAAATAAAAATCGGAATAATAAATTTAAGTGATGAAATATTTCATTTTGAAGTTGGGCAGAAAGTTGCACAGATGTTGATTCAAAAAGTTGAGCAAGTTGATTTGGTCGAGTCGATGGAACTTTCTGAAACTAATCGTGGTGAAGGGGGTTTTGGAAGCACTGGAAAATAAATCTGAAATAAAATGCAAACACAAAATAAAAAAGGAAAATTTATTGTGATAGATGGGACAGATGGTTCTGGAAAGGGAACACAAACAGAATTGCTGGTTAATGCACTCAAAGCAAAAAACTTGGATGTGATAACTTTAGATTTTCCTCAATACGGAAAATCTTCTTGTTATTTTGTAGAAAAATATTTAAGAGGAGAATACGGAACTGCGGATGAAGTTGGTGCAAAAAGAGCTTCTTTGTTTTATGCGTTAGATCGTTTTGATATTTCAAAACAAATAAAAGATTGGTTGGATGAAGGGAAAATAATTGTAAGCAATCGATATGTTTCAGCTAGTATGGGTCATCAAGCTGGAAAAATAAAAGATTTTGAAGAAAGAGAAAAGTTTTTAGATTGGTTGGATGAATTAGAATTTGAAATTTGCGAAATTCCCAGACCTGATGAAATTATTTTCTTGTATATGCCGCCAGAAATTGGGCAAAAATTAGTTGATCAGAAATCTGCTCGCGATTATACAAATGGTAAAAAGAGAGATATTCATGAAGCGGATTTAGATCATTTGAAAAATGCATCGGAAGCTTATAAATACGTTGCAAATAAATTTAATTGGAAAACTATAAATTGTACTGAAGGCGATGAAATTTTGAGTAGAGAACAAATTTTAAATCAGATTTTAAAGGTTTTGGAAGATGTGCTAGACTAGCCACAACATGCAGGAAAGAATAAAAACGGTAATAAAAGACATAATTACAGGGCTTGGTTTGGAGCAAGTTGATTTTGTTGTTGAACACCCTGCGGATTTATCTTATGGAGATTATTCTACAAATGTGGCGATGATTCTTTCAAAAAAACTTGGGAAAAGTCCGATTGAAGTTGCTAATGATATGCAAAAAGGTCTGGAAGCAAGTTTTAATGGCGACATCGAAAAAGTAGAAATTGCTGGTCCGGGATTTATAAATTTTTATTTATCAAAAAAGTTTTTTGAAGAAGCTGTTCAAGATGTAATTAATCAAGGAAAAAATTACGGACAAAATAATCACTTGGAAGGACAAAAAACAATTATTGAGTTTACTGATCCTAATCCTTTTAAGGCATTTCATATCGGACACATGATGAGTAATTTTATAGGTGAAGCTCTTTGCAAAATTTCTGAATGGAACGGTGCTGAAGTGAAGCGAGCGATTTATCAAGGTGATGTTGGATTGCATGTAGCGATGGCTGTTTGGGGGATGGTACAAAATCGAGCTGGGTTTCCTAGTGATAATGATTCTTTGGATATGAAAGTTCGTTTTCTTTCAAACTCTTATGCTTTTGGAGCGACTGAATATAAAAGAGATGAACGAGCAAAAAAAGAAATTGAGGTAACTAACAAAATGATTTTTGAGAAATCAAATCATGAATTGAATATTTATTATGAAAAAGGAAAGAAATGGAGTTTGGAAGCATTTGAAGTAATTTACAAAAGACTTGGAACAAAATTTGATTTTTACTTTTTGGAAAGTGAAAGTGCAGAGTTCGGGAAGCAAACTGTTTTAAGTAATATTGAAAATGGAATTTTTGAAGTTGGTGAAGGTGGTGCGGTAATTTATAAAGGAGAAAAACATGGATTGCATACTCGAGTTTTTATAAACTCAATGGGACTTCCGACATACGAAGCTAAAGAACTTGGTTTGGCGAAAATTAAATCAGAAACTTACGAATACGATCGCTCGATTGTTATAACTGCAAGTGAGCAAAACCAATATTTCAAAGTTGTGTTGCAGGCGATGAATGAAATTTTTCCTGATTTGGCTTCAAAAACAACTCACATGTCTCATGGAATGTTGCGACTTCCGTCTGGAAAAATGAGTTCTCGAACAGGGGATGTTATTACGGCAGAACAATTGATTGAAGATGTGCGAACAAAAGTTGCAGAAAAAGTTGCTGAAAGAGATTATGATGACGTTTTAAAAGAAGATGTTATTGAAAAAGTCGCACTTGGTTCTCTTAAATATTCAATTTTAAAACAAGCAATTGGTCGTGACATTATTTTTGATTTTGATAAATCACTTTCTTTTGAAGGTGATTCTGGTCCGTATCTTCAATACACTGCTGCGCGTTCAGCTTCGATTTTGAGAAAGGCGGAAGCCGAAGGATTTTCTGCATTTGGCGGCGCTCAACCTGAAGAGTGGGAAGTAACAAACGTTGAAAAAATTATAAATAGATTTCCTGAAGTCGTAAAAGAATCTTACGAAGAACTTGCACCGCAAAAAATAATTTCTTATCTAACTGAGTTGGCGAGTGAATTTAATAGTTTTTATGGTTCTCATAAAATTGTTGATACGGAAGATTTGGCAACACCCTACAAAATTGGAATTACACAATCAGTGCTTATTGTATTGGAAAACGGAATGGAAATTTTAGGAATGCAGCTGCCAGAAAGAATGTAAATCTCGAGTCAATTTGATTTGACTTAAATATATTTTATGGTATTTTCATAAACGATATGAGTTCATTGTTTTCTGAATTGCCGGAAATTTTCGTCTGCAAAGACGGAGATTTGTTAACTTGTGAAAAACAAAACGAGGATTGGACTTGGCTGAAGGCCGAGTTCACCTACAACGAAAGTGGAGAAGTGACTCAATGTCGTTTCGTAAGGTTGGATGAGAATTATCGCCCAACCGGACAGCGAATCGATGAGCTTCTTCAGGCTTCTTCTGACGAGCATGATGGGCAGATGGCCTTGGCTGCTGTCAAAGCTTTTTATCATTACGATAAGATTTGCAAACATGCTTCACAAGCCAGAGACGTGCTAGTGGCTCACGGGTATCCTGTGGAAGAAAATGAAGTGTTTTGTGGGATTTAATGGAATTTTCTCGAAGGCGCGGACGAAGTCCGCGCCTTTTTTATTTGACAATAAATAACCAAAATTGTAATTTATTCTCTGAATGAGTGACACACCTGAGTACATACTAGACATTGATTCTCCTAAAAAATGGAGAAATCAGAAACCCCAAGATGAATCTGTGCTAGATTCTTTCACCAGAATTCCTGAGGAAGTTTCAGAAGAAGTCCGTTTGGAAATCGAACGAATCACAAGAGTGGTAATACACCAAGAAGTTGGAAAAATTTCATTTTACGTTTTTACTACCAGCAGAGAATGGATAGCTCAGAGTTTTTCTGATGATGGAAATCATTTTGAAACATACTTACTTTCTGAAGATCCAAACTTTGAACCGCCTGGTCATGATGTTCCTTATTTCAGAACTTGTCCGCAGGTCAGGAGTATTGCAATCAGGATTTGCAAGGATTATATTTTTGGAAATGTTCGTAGAGATCATTTCTGCGAAGCTTGGCAAAAGTTTTGCCGCTCTGGTTTCAAAAGCGAATAGTTTCTGCGCCTCTGAGCGCTTTTTATTTAATTGAAACAAAGCCCTAAATGTCGTATGCTGTAAATCATGACAAACGAGGCAGATGAAACTAACAAAAGTCAAATAGCTCAAAGAGAAGAAAAAATTCTAGAATTTTGGAATCAAAATGAAATCTTTAAAAAATCTTTAGAAAAAGAAGCTAAAAATGGCGATTTTGTGTTTTTTGATGGACCTCCTTTTGCAACAGGAATGCCACATTATGGACACCTTCTTCCTGGGACTGTGAAAGATATTATTCCTCGTTACAAAACCATGAACGGATACAGAGTGACTCGTCGGTGGGGTTGGGATACTCACGGTCTTCCAATCGAAAATCTAATTCAAAAAGAAAGAGGTCTTCAAACAAAACAAGATATAGAAGATTTTGGAATTAAAAATTTTAATGAAGCTGCTAGAGCCAGTGTTTTTCGGTATTTGGATGAGTGGAAAAAAATTATTCCTCGAACTGGTCGTTGGGTAGATTTTGAAGACAACTACATCACAATGGATTCTAAATATATGGAATCTGAATGGTGGATGTGGAAGACACTTCATCAAAACGGTTTGGCTTATGAAGGTTTTAAATCAATGCATATTTCTCCTTTGCTTGAAACCGCACTTTCAAACTTTGAAGTAAATCAAAATTACAAAGACATTACAGATTTATCGGCAACTGTAAAATTTGAGTTAGTGGACGAAAAGGGAACTTTTGTTTTGGCTTGGACAACAACTCCTTGGACGCTTCCGGGGAATGTCGCATTGGCGATAAATAAAAATCTTTCTTATATAAAAGTAAAATCTGAAAATGAATTTTATATCGTAGCAAAAGATTTAGTTGAAAAAGTTTTTGAAGGAAAAGAATATGAAATTATTTCAGAAATTTCTGCCGAAGATTTGCTTGGAAAAAAATACACTCCACCTTTCAATTATTTTATAAACGATCCTAATTTAGAAAATCGTGAAAATGGCTGGAAAATTTATCACGGAGATTTTGTGACAACAGAAGATGGAACGGGAATTGTGCATATTGCTCCAGCTTTTGGTGAAGATGACTTGAATTTAGGTAAAGAAAATAATTTGCCGTTTGTTCAACATGTAAAAATTGATGGAACAATAAAACCAGAAGTAAAAGAATTTGCAGGACTTCAAGCAAAACCAAAAGAAGATCCGATGCAAACTGATATTGAGTTTGTAAAATATTTGGCTCACAACGGATTTTTGTTTAGCAAGAAAAAATACACTCACTCATATCCGCATTGTTGGAGAACTGATGCGCCACTTTTGAATTATGCGATGTCTTCTTGGTACATCAAGGTAACTGATTTGAAAGACAAAATTGTTAAGGAAAACGATAAAATAAATTGGTCGCCTGACTTTGTTGGGAAATCTCGTTTTGGAAATTGGTTGAAAGACGCTAAAGATTGGTCTGTTTCTCGTGCGCGATTTTGGGGAACACCGATTCCGGTTTGGAAATCAGAAGATGAAAGTGAGATTGCAATAATTGGTTCAGTTGATGAGTTAAAAGAAAAAACAAAAAGTTCAAATACTTTTGTCGTGTTGCGACATGGAGAAGCTGATCATAATTTAGAAAATAAAGCTTCTGATAGTGATAATCCGCCAAGTAACCTAACTCAAAGAGGAAAAGATGACATTGCAAGAACTGCAGAAAATTTTACAGGAGAAACTTTTGATTTAATTTATTCTTCACCTTTAATCAGAACAAAAGCCACTGCGGAAATCATTGCAGAAAAAATTGGTTATCCGAAAGAAAATATTATCTTTGATGAAAGAATTGCAGAAGTGAAAACTGGTTTTGATGGACGTCCAATTTCAGAATATCGAAATTATTTTTCTTCAAATTTAGAAAAATTCGAAAAAGCTGCGCCAGGTGGAGAAACTCTTTTTGAATTAAAAAAACGAGTTGGAAGTTTTTTGAAAGATATTGATTCTCAAAATGTTGGAAAGAAAATTTTGGTTGTAACTCACGAATATGTAACTTGGATGATGGTCTCTGCAAATGAAGGTTTGAATGTGAAAGATACAGTTGCAATAAAAAATGACACGGAAGATTTTATCGAAACAGGGAAGACTATCGAGTTCGTTCCAAATCGGTTGCCTGTAAATGATAATTTTGAAGTCGATTTGCATCGACCATATATTGATGATGTCGTTTTCATGCAAAACGAAAAAATAATGAAAAGAATTCCAGATGTTTTTGATACTTGGGTTGATTCTGGATCAGTTCCTTTTGCTTCGAATTTTTATCCAAAAAATAAAGAAAGATTTAATCCAGATTCAGGTTTGTTTAAAAAATCAATAAATTATCCAGCTGACTTTATTTCTGAAAGTTTGGATCAAACACGAGGTTGGTTTTATTCTTTGATTGTTTTGAATACTGCTTTGTTTGGGCATTCTCCTTATAAAAATGTTGCGGTGACTGGGCTTGTATTGGCGGAAGATGGAAGAAAAATGTCTAAAAGTTTAAAAAATTATCCGGAAATTGATTCTGTTTTAAATAAATTTGGTGCTGATGCTATGAGATATTATTTAATGTCATCTCAAGCAGTGAAAGCTGAGTCGCTTTTATTTTCAGAAAAAGGTGTTGATGAAGTTTCAAAGAAATTGATTGGTCGTTTAAACAATGTGCTTTCTTTCTATGAAATGTACAAACATGTTTTGGGAAATGAAAAAGCAAATGAAAGTAAAAATGTTTTAGACAAATGGATTTTATCTCGTCTTTCAGAATTGAAAGAACAAGTTACAAATTCTTTAGATAATTACGAAATCGACAGAGCAACTCGACCTTTCATGGATTTTGTTGATGATTTATCTACTTGGTATATTCGTCGTTCTCGTGACAGATTTAAAAATGAATCAAGTGAAGATGATCAAGAAAATAATGATGCAAAATTTGCAGCTGCGACAACAAAATTTGTTTTGAAAAATTTATCAAAACTAATGGCTCCTTTTACGCCTTTTATTGCTGAAGAAATTTATCAAACGCTAAAAGATGAGGGTGATGTGGAAAGTGTCCATTTGGAATCGTGGCCGGAGTTGCAAAAAGTTGATGAAAAAATAATTTCAGAAATGCAAACTCTGCGGGAAACTGTGACTCGTGCTCTGGAAGAAAGAACAAAAGTTGGTATAAAAGTTCGACAACCGCTCTCTTTGGTAACTTTGAAAAAAGAAGAATTGAAAAACAAAGATGATTTGTTGGAAATTTTGAAAGATGAATTGAATGTAAAAAATGTTGCATTTGATTCTGCTCAGGAAAGTGAAGCTGTTTTAGACACAAATATTTCAGAAGAATTGAAGTTCGAAGGAAATGCAAGAGAATTTATTCGCTCAATTCAGCAGCTCCGAAAAGAGGCAGGATTACAGCCTTCAAATGAAATTAAAGTTTTTGCACCGCAAAAAATCGAGACAGAAATCGGAAACTTTAAAGAAGAAGTTAAAAAAATGGTTCGAGCTACGGAAATAGTTTTCATCGACACGGAAGCAATAAAAATTCAAAAACTTTCTTAATATGCATCATATTTACGAAACAAACGCTTTTGTTTTAAAAAATGTTCCGCACGGAGAAGCTGATTCTTTGCTTACAATTTTTACTGAAGATTTAGGAGTTGTTTTAGCGACCGCACAAGGAATAAGATATGAAAAATCAAAATTGCGTTTCGCTACGCAGAAGCTTTCGCTTTGTAGAGTTTCTCTTGTTCGTGGAAAGGGAATGTGGCGATTAACGAATGCAGTTCCAATCGAAAATAATTATTCTAATTTGGATTCAGAGATAGTTTGTGCAATTTCTAGAATTTTTAAACTTCTCGAGAGACTAGTTGCGGGCGAGTCATCAGACTCAAAACTTTTTTCAATTTTGCAATCAGGTGTTGAGTATTTAAAAAATATTCAAAATGAAAAAGATTTAAACAAAGAATTAATTTTAGACATCGAAGCTGTGATTGTTTTAAGAATTTTAAATCGCCTTGGTTATATTGGTTCAGATGAGCGCATAAATTTTTATGTTCTAAACGAAAATTGGGAAGGGGAGATTTTCGATAAAATGAAACAAGAGCGACGCGATGCTCTAAAAGCTATAAATGCTGGAATTCGGGAAAGCCAACTTTAATTTTAAATAAAATTTGCGTGTTATAATTATTTCATTATGGATCCGTTGGATTTAAGTGGTTCAAATTCAAATAATAATTCGCCAGACAAAAGTCGTGTCACGAAGCTTCAAGAGAAGTTGTATTCTCCAAATACTCAATTTCAAATTCGTGCCAGACAAAATTTAAAAAGACCAACAAACGATATTCCTGAAGCTTGGGAAGATTTAGAAAAAGATAGTTTCTCAAAAGAATTGGGAAGAACAAAAACTTCGGTTTTTACAAAAATTGTTTTGGTAGCTTTTGTGTTTTTTATCGCTTCACTGGGATTCGCTTTTTATAAATTTAGCGGAAGCAGTGCAAATAAATATTCAAGCACTGTTGATATAACAGTTGTCGGACCTGTTGCAGTTGGAGGAGGGGAAGAATTATCTCTTGATATTATTATTCAAAATAAAAATCCATTTCCACTTCAAACCGCCGATATTGTAATTGAGTATCCTGAGGGAACAAAAACTGCTGATTTGCAAAACGATATGCCAAGAATGAGAGTTGGAATCGGAGATGTAGAACCGAATTCAGTTGTAAAAAAGACTTATACCGCAGCCTTGTTTGGTGAAGAAGGTGAAAAAAAGGAAATTGAAGCACGAATCGAATATCGAGTTCCAAACTCTAATGCAATTTTTGAAAATAAAAAATCTTTTGACTTAGTTTTACAATCTTCGCCTGTGAGAATTGTAGTTGATACAGTTAGGGAAATTACTTCTGGGCAAGCTTTGAATTTTGATGTGACAGTTTCTTCTAATTCAAACAGCGAGTTAGAAAATGTTTTGGTAACAGCAGAATATCCATTTGGTTTTACTTTTTCTGAATCAACAATTCCACCCACAACAGGAAATAATGTTTGGTTTTTTGAAAAATTATCTCCTCAAGAATCAAAGAAGTTTAATGTGCGAGGTTCTGTGATTGGGCAAAACAACGAAGAAAGAGTTTTCAAATGGAATATTGGTTTGGCTGATGCAGAAAATAAAAATGATTTCAGGGTGAAATTTACAACAGTTGCAAAATCAATGACGCTGATTCGTCCATTTTTGGCTATGGAATTGGCGGTTGATGGAGATTTTGGTGTTGATTTGATTAGACAAGGAGGAAGACAAATGAATGGAAGACTAACTTTCACAAATAATACTGGAAGTGTGATTGTCGATCCTAGAATTATTTTGAAAATGGACGGAGAAGTTTTGGATGATCCGACAGTTACAGTTGAGGGTGGTTTCTTTAATTCGAGTGATAACACAATTACTTGGGACAAGGTTACAAATCCAAGCATGTTTAAGGAACTTGCAGTTGGTCAATCAGAAACTTTAAACTTTAATTTTACTTCAAAACAATTAGCGACAAGACAAGCAGTTTTCAAAAATCCTGAAATTGTTATGAGCGCTGCAATCACAGGAAAAAGAGTGGGAGAAGATTCTGTGCCTGAAGATATTAAAGTTGATGTTGCGAAAAGAATTAAATTCCAATCGTCTGTGGGTCTTTCATCTAATATTTCGAGATCAAGTGATATCTTTATCCAATCAGGTCCAATTCCGCCCAAAGTTGAACAAGATACAACTTACAATATAACTTTAAGTTTAAGTAACTCTTCAAATCTTTTGCAAAGAGGAAAAGTGAGAGCAACTTTGCCGCCATATGTAAGATGGAACAATGCTGTATATCCGGATTCTGAAAAAATTACTTTCATGCCGTCTTCAAGAACAATTGAATGGGATTTGGGAGAAGTTCGAGAGCACGTTGGGCATATTGATCCTGCAAGAAGTGTAACTTTCCAAATAACTCTTACTCCATCTTCAACTCAAATTGGACAGTCTCCGGCACTTTTGATTGAACCTACATTTACTGGGTTTGATTCGTTTACTAATTCAGAAGTTACTACTTCTGCGCAAGCTCCAACAACTTCACTTGGACAAGGTTTGGCTGAGACAGAAAATTCGGTGGTTGTGCCTTAATAAAAGTAGTGTAATATTTCGATTATGATAAATGACAAGATGGAAAAGATAGTTTCTCTGGCAAAACGCCGTGGTTTTATATTTCAAGGTTCTGAAATATATGGTGGATTGGCTGGTATTTATGATTTTGGACCTCGAGGAGTTGAGCTTCTAAATAATATTAAGCAAGCTTGGTGGAAAGCTAATGTTTACGATAAAGAAAATTATTTTGGAATTGATTCTGGAATGTTTAAGCACCCTAGAGTTTGGGAGGCCAGTGGTCATACAAAAGGTTTTTCAGATCCATTGGCTGAATGTAGAGAGTGTAATACAAGAATTCGTGTCGATAAAGAATTGGCAAAGATTGGTGTTGTGGCGGATGAGAAAATGTCTGAGGATGAAATCAATCGTCTTTTTGATGAAAACAGAGAAAAAATTTCTTGTCCAAAGTGTGGTAAGAAAAACTTTACACCTGCTAAGGCATTTAATTTGTTAGTAAGATCAAACTTGGGTGATTTTACATCGGAAGGGGGTGAACCAGTTTATCTTCCAGGAGAAGCGTGTCAGGGTATTTATTTAAATTTTAAAAATGTTGTAGATACTTTACAACCAAAAATTCCTTTTGGTATTTCTCAGATTGGTAAAGCATTTAGAAATGAAATCTCGCCGAGGAATTTTCTTTTTAGAACTCGTGAACTGGAGCAGGCAGATACACAATATTTTGTAAGACCAAATGAAAATAAAGAGGCTTACGAGAAAATAAAACAAAATCGGTGGGACTGGTATAAATCTATAGGAATAAAAGAGGAAAATCTTCGCTGGAAACAGCATGATAATTTAGTTTTTTATGCTAAAGACGCTTGGGATATAGAATATAATTTTCCTTCTTTGGGTTTTGATGAGTTGGAGGGTATTCATGATCGTACGGATTATGATCTTACTCAACATATGAATTTTTCTGGAGAAGATTTAAGATATTTCGATCAGGAAAAACAAGAAAAATACATACCTTGGATTTTAGAAACTTCAGTTGGACTTGGAAGATTGTTTCTGGCTGTAATTTCAGATGCATATTACGAAGATGAAATGGATGGTGAGACTAGAGTTGTTTTAAGATTATCTCCAAAATTAGCACCAATAAAAGTCGCAGTGTTTCCACTTTTGAAAAATCGACCTGAACTTCAAGAAAAAGCTCGAGAAATTTATCAAAAAATCAGAAAAGAAATTCCGCAAACAGTTTTTGATGATAACGGAAATGTTGGAAAGAGATACCGACGACAAGATGAAATCGGAACTCCTTTCTGCATTACGATAGATTTTGAAACTCTTGAGCAAAATGCAGGCATAACAGTCCGCGCCCGCGACACAGGACAGCAAGAAAGAATTTCTGAAGATGAAATTGTAAATTATTTGAAAGAAAGATTGTAATTATTGATTATTTAAACAATTTGTGGTTATCTGGCTTCAGAAAGGTCTCAATAATTTACAGAATGAAAGTGAAAGAAAAATGGTCAAACCCACATTGTCTTCCGGTAAGTGCTTTTCGTAAAAGTAAAAGCAGCAGAGGAAATAACGTTTTTCCACCATTGAATCTTTTTATAAGACAAAGGTTGAAAGCTTTGAATATAGGAGTTGAGAATATCCAGAGCAGTCTCGGAATTTCCAAGACAAAAGCATATCTAGTGTGCAATGGCTGGTTTGTTACAGATTATGATGATAGGTGTGCTTTTGCTGATTTGATTAAAGTTCCATTGAAAACATTGGTTCTCTGGGAGCACGGTCTTCTTGAGGATGAAGAGATTCCTAATTTTTTAGATGGTGTATATGAGATTAAAAAAGAAATTGATGATGCGTTAGAGCAATTGGCTATAAAATTTGATGTTTCTTTGGAGTATCTCAAGGAATTGGTTGGTTAATTTAACTTATGTTTCTGCACTGAATAGTGCTTTTTATTTACTTTTATATAACCCAAATAAGTGATAATATTTAACTAATGAAAGACTCCACAGACAAAACAATTTCTATAAACATAACCAGCTGGGGAATTGTAAAAGCTGGTATCATTTTCCTTTTGTTCTGGTTTTTATGGACTATTAGAGACCTGCTTTTGGTAATTGTTACATCGGTTGTTATTGCGTCGGCGGTAACTCCAATTGCGAATTTTATTTCTGCAAAGACAAAAGCACCTCGTGTCGTTTCAGTTTTGGGTCTTTATGTTGGTATTGCTTTGTTTTTCTTGGGGATTTTTGCAATATTTTTGCCGCCGTTTATCTCTGATGTCAAAACTGCTTTTTATCAAATTCCATTTTATTTAAACGAACTAAACAATGACAGGGTAAGTAATTTGCCTGGCTTCGATGTTTTAGTTACTTCAATTCGAGAAATGGAATCAACTGAAGATTTGTTAAATAAAGTTTCAACTTCTGTTTCTGGTGCGACTTTTGGATTTTTGACTACAGCCTCAGCTGTCTTTGGTGGAGCGCTTTCGTTTATTTTGATTGTGGTAATTTCTTTTTATCTTGCGGTGCAAAAAGATGGGGTAGGAGATTTTTTGAGAATTGTTACTCCTTTAAAACATGAAAAATATGTTCTTGATCTTTGGAAAAGAAGTCAGAAAAAAATTGGACTTTGGATGCAAGGACAACTTCTGCTTGCTGTTATTGTTGGTGTGATGACGTTTATGCTGCTTTCTGTTGTTGGTGTTCCAAACGCTACAATGTTGGCATTTATCGCTATGTCTTTGGAAATTATTCCGTTGTTTGGTCCGATTATTGCGGCGATTCCTGCGATTGCTCTAGCTCTTTTGAGTGGCGGTGTAACTCTTGGTTTGATAACCCTTTGTATTTTTATTGTCATTCAACAATTTGAAAGCCACTTGATTCAGCCTTTAGTTGTGAAAAAAATTGTCGGCATTCCTGCACTTGTGGCAATTTTCGCAATCATCATTGGAGCACAAGTTGCTGGCTTCTTAGGAATTCTGATATCTGTACCCGTCGCTGCTGTGGTGATGGAATTTTTAGGCGATATTGAAAAGAAAAAAATTGCTGCTAATCTTAGAGACTAATTTTAATTTATGTCAGAAAAAAAATCGTTTTATATAACAACAACGCTTCCTTATGTTAATTCAAAACCACATATCGGTTTTGCTATGGAAATTGTTCGCGCAGATGCTCTTGCTCGTTTCAAAAGAGAAACTGGTTTTGATGTTTTTTTCAACACAGGAACAGATGAACACGGAGTAAAAATTTTTGAGAAAGCTCAAGAAAATGGAAAAAGCACTCAAGATTATGTTGATGAGATGTCTGAACATTTTAAAAATCTGAAAGAAGTCTTGAATTTATCTTTTGATAATTTTATTAGAACAACAGATGCAAATCATATAATCGCGGCACAAGAATTTTGGAAAAAATGTCTAGCTAACGGATATATTTATAAAAAAGAATATTCAGGTTTGTATTGCGTAGGGGATGAAATGTTTGTGAAAGAAAAAGATTTGGTAGATGGACGATGTCCAAATCATCCGACGCAAGATCCAATCACCTTAACAGAAGAAAATTATTTTTTTGCGTTTTCTAAATTTTCAGAAAAACTTTCAAAATATTTTGAAGAAAATCCAGATTTTGTTGTGCCAGGGTTTCGTTTAAATGAAATGAAGCAAATGATTGCAGATGGTTTGGAAGATTTTAGTATTTCAAGAATTAAAGAAAAAATGCCGTGGGGAATTTCAATTCCGGATGATGAGGATCAAGTGATGTATGTTTGGTTTGATGCGCTTGTAAATTATATTTCTGCGGTTGGTTGGCCAAATGATGAGGAGAAATTCAAAAAATATTGGACTGATGCTACACGAGTGCAATTTTGTGGGAAGGACAACACCCAACATCAATCTCTGCGATGGCAAGCAATGCTTTTTGCCGCTGGGTTGCCGAATACCAATCATGTAGTTGTGAGTGGTTTTATAAATTCCGGCGGACAAAAAATGTCTAAATCTATTGGAAATATAATTGAGCCTTTAGATATTGTGCAAGAATATGGTGTTGATGCGCTTCGTTATTATCTTTTGAGAGAAATTCATCCTTTTGAAGATAGTGATGTTACTCCTGAAAAAATTAAAATTGCCTACAACGCAAATCTTGCAAATGGTCTTGGAAACTTGGTAAACAGAATTCTAAAAATGTCAGAAGACAATTTAGAAGGGAATTTCAACTTTAACAGCTCTTTTGAAAATTTGCCCGCAAAATATTTGCAAGCTTTCGAGAAATTTAATTTTCAAGAGGCAATGGATTTTATTTGGAAAGAAATTTCTGATTTAGATCAAAAAATTCAAGACACACAACCGTTTAAGTTGATAAAAGAAAACCCAGAAGAAGCGAAGAAAATTATTTACGAACTAGTTGAAAAATTATTTAATATTGCTACACTTCTCAAGCCATTACTTCCTGATACATCCGAGGCAATTATTTCAGCAGTGTTAAAAAACAAAAAACCGGAAGCCCCTTTATTTCTTAGAAAAGATTAAAATCAAAATATGCAAAATTCAAAGCCCAACATGCGCTCTATGGTAAAGGCCTGTGAGAATTTAGGAATTCAGTACAAGAAGCTTGATAAGATCGGAAACTTGCTTTGTTTAGAAATAAACGAACAGCCGTTTTATTTTACTAATGTTCGTGTTCCTATAAACAACGAATCTGTTGCGGCGATTTGTTTAAATAAAGTTTATGCTTATTGGCTTTTGGAAAAGGAATTACCAATGCCAAAAACAAAATCATATCTTGATCCGGATGCAAAAGATGACGATGTTAGAAAAAATGCCGAATTTAAAACTCAAAAACAAATTGTTTCAGATATTTTAAATAATTTCGAAATGCCTTTGATTGTAAAAATGAATTCAGGCGCACAAGGTAAACATGTTTATAAATGTGATACAAAAAGAAAAATTGCAAAAGCTGTAAAAGCAATCTTCAAAAAGAAACAAAAAAATTATGACTCAAGTGTTTTGGCACAGCATTTTATTGATATAAAACACGAATACCGAGTTATCTTGCTTGATGGAGAATCTATTTTGATTTATGAAAAAGTTTCTAATAAAAAAACTCAAAACTTAAGTCCTTTGCACAACGATGACGGTAGAGCTGAAATAGTTCAAGATGATGAAATTAAAAATCAAATTATTGAAATAGTAAACAGAAGTGCAGAACTAAAAAAATTTGGTTGGATTGGTTTGGATATTGCCAAAGATGCAAATGGTGACTGGTGGATTTTGGAATTAAACACTCGTCCAGGATTTTCGTATTTCATCAGAGACAACGGAGATGAAAAAATAGTTGAAGTTTACGAAAAACTTTTAACAAGAATAAGAGATGAAAAACGATAAACCAGATTTTATAGATATTCATTCACATTTACAGTTTCCTGTATTTAATGAAGATTTAGAATCAGTTATTGAACGAGCATTTGAAAATAAAACTTGGGTAATAAATGTCGGCACAAATTTTAAGACTTCTTCTGAAGCGGTGGATATTGCTGAGAGATATTCAGAAGGTATGTACGCAATTATCGGGCTTCACCCAATTTATACAAATAAATCTTTCCAAGACGAAGATGGAAATGGAGAAGATTTTGATAGAGAAAAATTTGAGGAGTTAATTAAAAATCCCAAGGTAGTTGGGGTGGGTGAGTGTGGTTTGGATTTTTTTAGAATTGAAGGAGATCGGGAAGAAAATATTCAAAAGCAAAAAGAAATTTTTGAAGCACAAATAGATTTAGCTGCGAAATACGATAAACCTTTGATGATTCATTGTAGAGACGCATACCCAGAAGTTTTGGAGATTTTGTCTAAAAAGAAATCTGAATATGGCGATAAAGTTAGAGCAAATTTTCACTTTTTTGCCGGCTCTTTGGAAGACACTCAAAAAATCCTGGATTTGGGATTCAATTTCTCGTTTACCGGAGTTATCACTTTTGCTAAGGACTACGAAAAACTGGTCAAAATGGCCCCAATTGAGCGCATTTTCTCTGAAACAGACTGTCCTTATGTCGCTCCAGTACCTCATCGAGGCAAGCGAAATGAGCCTGTTTTTGTCTCAGAAGTAGTTAAAAAAATCGCTGAAATCAAAGAATTGGATTACGAGGAGGTTAAGAGGACACTGGTGCAAAATGCTCTTGATTTCTTTGGCATCAAATAATCTTGCATGGTATCAGGCTTTATGTTAATCTTTGGCACATGTCAGAAAATGAAATAATTAATACAGACGAGGTACGGCTTTACGAGCTGGGTATTAACCTTGTTACAACTCTTGAAGATAAAGCTCAAAGTGATTTTGAAACTGTAAAAGAAATCGTTAAAAAACACGGTGGGGAAATTAAATCAGAGTCTACTCCAGTAGCAGTCCCACTAGCTTACACAATGTTCAAAAATGTTGACTCTCGAAACATCAAGCACAACGCAGCGTCATTTGGTTGGGTTAAATTTGAAGCTACTCCGGAAAAAATTGAACTAATTAAAGAAGACCTTGATTTGAATGGTGAAATTTTGCGATATGCAATCTTCAAAACTACTGAAGACGCAAACACTACAGCTGAAGCAGTTGCTGAAATTTTGACAAAGAAATCAGACTCAGACGACAAAAAGAAGTCTAAAGAAGGTGAAAGCGAAGAATCAACAGAAGAAGCTGAAGTTGCTGAAACTGAAGAAGTTGCAACAGAAGAAGAAATCGACGAAGCTATCGATTCTCTAGTTGAAAATCAAGAATAAATAAAAAAGACCTAAAATCTAGCTAAAGGTCTAGATTGACTACCTGTCATAACTCTGCGAACATAATAGATGTTATGTATTTAAATAAAGCAATTATTGTAGGAAACCTTACTAGAGACCCAGAATTAAAATCATTACCTTCAGGTATGGCGGTTTGTTCGTTTTCAGTAGCGACAAATCGAGTGTGGAAAGATCAAAATGGAGCAAAACAAGAATCGACTGATTATCACAATATTGTTGTTTTCGGACGACAAGCTGAAACAGCTGCTCAATATTTAAAGAAAGGGCAAAATGTGATGATTGAAGGAAGAATCCAAACTAGAAGTTGGGACAATCAATCTGGTCAAAAGCAATATAGAACAGAGATTGTTGCGGATAGGGTTCAATTTGGCGCTAAAACAGGCGGTGCAGGTGGTTCTTCTCCAAATCAATCTTCAGGTCCTTCATCACCAATGGATGCTCCTATGGACGATGGTGGTCAAATAGAATACCCAGCTGATGAGATCAACCCAGAAGACATTCCATTTTAATTAGGGTATTGCATATCTATTTGACTTTGTGTATAGTGTTCAGACCTATGACAAATGATTATTTCAATCAAAAAAGCATCAAAACAATAGATTACAAGGACATCGAACACTTGAGACGATTTGTTAATCCAAACGGAAGAATCCTTTCAAGACGGCGAACTGGTCTATCAGCAAAGCACCAACGACAAGTTGAGAACGCTATTAAGCGAGCTCGGTTTATGGGATTGATGCCTTTTATCGCTCGATAAATTCAATATAAAAACTTCAAAAACAAAATACTCGCAAATTTTTGCTTCCGCAGGCGTGAGCCGAGGACTGGCAAAAATTTGCGAGTATTTTGTTTTTCTGAATTTTTTATGTAAAATCTAAAAGAACCTTGAACCCTTATTTGATATGAGTAATTATAGACAACAAGATTTCTTCGAGTCTCTTGGATGGCCTGATCATTTTGTCGAGGAACTCCCTCAAACGAGCGAAACAGAATCTGTTCATCTGCCACAGCAGTCGTCAAATCATCCAGATCTTTTTTCAACGCCTAAACAAAAAACACCCGCTCCCGAATATTTTGGAGAGGATGTTTCTGTAAAGCGTCCAAGAATTCTCAGCTGAGGGAAATCCCTCTTTTTATTTCAGCACAGCTTTGTTTAAACTCGCTCTGTATATTCTCCAGTATCAGTATTGATTCTGATAACATCTCCGATTTCTACAAACACAGGAGTTGTAATCATTGCTCCAGTTTCAACTTTTACTTTCTTGTCTGCACCACTAGCTGTATTTCCTTTAATGCTTGGCGGAGCTTCAATAACCTTCAGATCAACTTTAATTGGTAGGGAAATACCGATGATTCTTTCTCCAAAATATAGAGCATCATAGTCTGAACCTTCTTTCATGTATTTAATTTTGTCAGCTAAAACTGCTTCAGGAACTTCAAATCTTTTGCTTTTATCATTTGGGTCTGTAAACCAATATTCCACAGAGTTGTTTTGTCTGTTTACTTTATTGAAAGAATATCTAACTGTTCTTTTTTCGATATAAGCCTCTTCCACTGTGTCGGCATAGTGAAAAGTTTGTTGTCTGGTAACACCGGTAATTAAGTTTCGTAATTTTGTTTGGTTAACAGGTTTTCTTTGTTGTTTTCTCGATACTTGTGATTCCAAAACTTCATAAGGATCGCCATCAAGAATAATGTAACCTCTTTCTCTGATTTCGTTATAGTTCAACATGAGCAGTATCTTAGCAAATTAATTAGCTTCTTTCATGCTTTCACGAATCTTCTTTAGAAGTTCTTTATTAACAGAGGGATTTTCTTTCAAAAATGTTCTTGATGCATCATAGCCTCTGCCAAGCTTAACTTCTCCATAAGAATACGAAGAACCTGATTTTTGAATTAGTCCGTATTTTTCACCTAAAGCTAAAATCTCACCTTCTCTTGAGATTCCTTCGTTGTACATAAGATCAAACTCAGCAACCTTGAATGGGGCAGCGACCTTGTTTTTCACAACTTTTACTTTTACGCGACCTCCCATAATTTCATCACCTTTTTTGATTTGTGCGATTCTTCGGATATCAAGTCTTACAGAAGTATAGAATTTCAATGCTTTTCCTCCTGGTGTTGTTTCTGGATTACCAAACATCACGCCAATTTGCATACGAATTTGGTTGATGAAGATAACAACAGTATTTGATTTTGCCACGATAGCAGTAAGCTTTCTTAACGCTTGAGACATTAGACGAGCTTGTTTTCCTACGTGGTGAGCTCCCATATCTCCTTCAATTTCATCTTTTGGTGTAAGAGCTGCGACTGAGTCCACTACAATTACATCAATTTTTCCAGAACGAACAAGGCTTTCTGTGATTTCTAGTGCTTGTTCTCCTGTGTCTGGTTGAGAAATTAGAAGTTCATCAAGTTTTACTCCAATTTTCTTTGCGTATTCCGGATCAAGAGCGTGCTCAGCATCAACGAATGCACAAATACCGCCTTTCTTTTGAGCTTCTGCTGTGATGTGTAGGGAAAGGGTAGTTTTACCAGATGATTCCGGACCATATATTTCAATAATTCTTCCTCGCGGTACACCACCAACTCCAAGAGCATCATCAAGACTGATTGAGCCTGTTGGTATAACATCAACATTTACTTTTGGTTTTTCACCAAGTTTCATAATCGCTTCTTCTCCGAATTTTGTTTTTATCTCTCGAAGTGTATCTTCAATATTTTTTGAAGAATTTCGCGGACCATCACTTGTATCTGCTTCTTTAATTACTTTTTTCTCTTTTGTTGTTTTCTTTTTTGTCGCCATGTTTTGTATTTTAAATTATTGGTAATTAAATTTTAATAAAAAATTATTCAAGTGACGGTGAAGAAGTTGGGGAAGTGCTGGCTAGATCAATTTCTATTTCCGGCGCTTCTATTTCTACAGGCTCTCCATTGTATGTGTACCAAAGGATTGTTTCAGTAGATCTTTCAAATCTGTCTTTAGCGTCAATCTTAATTATACTTGTCCCTGGTGGTAACAGCAATTTCTCTTTAAATTCATTATCTTCATTTATATAGATAGTTCTGCCGTTCATACTAATGAATGAAGTATTTCGAGCTTCACCGATTATTTCAATGAAAGGCGAGTCAAAAGAAAGGCCGCTTTCGGGACTTTTTATAATAATTTGAGGGCCAGAAAGAAGTTGTCTGGCGTTAAAAAAAGCATAAACCAGTACCAGAGCAAGGAATGATAGAGTACCGAAAGTTATGAGTTTTTTTCTAAATTTCATCTTCGTTGTCTTCAGGTGATGATTGAGGCGCGCCGGCTCCGATTACATCACGAGGTTTTGAGCCGTCTGCGGGCCCTACGACACCACGTTCTTCCAGTAGGTCGATTAGGCGCGCCGCTCTTGAGTATCCAACACGCAGTTTTCGTTGAATATAAGAAGTAGAGGCTTTTCCAGCTTCAATAACAACTCTTCTGGCATCATTATAAAGTTCATCATCGTCATCATTTGGTTCATCAAAGCCACCGGCAGCTGCAATTGCATCCATTGGGTTAGGGTCATTATTTGCATTTCCGCCCAAATCAATAGAAGAACTGTTAATTTCATCTTTATATTGTTTGTGTAGCCAATCCACAACATTTTTAACCTCCAATTCTGTAATAAAGGCAGATTGCAATCGAACAGGTTGTGACATTTCTCCAGAAAGATAAAGCATGTCTCCGGCTCCAAGAAGCTTTTCCGCACCCGGCATGTCTAGAATTGTTCGAGAGTCGATCTGAGAAGCAACTTGCAATGCAACTCTGGTAGGGATATTGGCTTTAATTAAACCGGTAATAACATTCACGCTCGGTCTTTGTGTTGAGATAAGAAGGTGAATACCAACGGCACGGCTCATTTGTGCCAAACGAACAATTGCAGATTCAAGCTCTCGTGGATATGTTTGCATAATATCTGCCAACTCGTCGATAATTACTACTATATATGGCATGTTCTCAGGAAGTTCTGCGTCAGGATCATTTTTAGCTTCCTTCAATGCTGGTTCCAATATATTTGCATGATATGACTGAATGTCTCGCACTGCATTTTCTTCAAGCAAATCGTATCGTCTATCCATTTCTTTTGCCGCCCATTTAAGTGCAAGAATAGCTTTTTTTGCATCAGTGATAACAGGGGTCAGAAGGTGAGGGATTTTATTATAAAGAGTAAGCTCAACTCTTTTTGGATCGACCATTATGAATTTAAGTTGGTCAGGATGATTCTTATATAATAGAGAAGTTACAACTGCGTGAAGTGTTACAGATTTTCCAGAACCAGTTGCACCGGCAATAAGTGCGTGAGGCATTTTTGCCAAGTTTGCAATTTGAGCTTTTCCTGTAATTCCTTTTCCAAGACAAACAGAAAGTGGTTTTGATGGATCAGAAAAATTCGGATCTTTGATAAGGGAACCAAGCCCAACTGTTGTTTTGATTGAGTTTGGAATTTCAATTCCCACAAGAGATTTTCCAGGAATAGGTGCTTCGACTCGGAGTGGGTGAGCTGCAAGTGCAAGTGATAAGTCATTTTGCAAAGCAACTATTCTTGAAAGCTTTACACCTTCGGCAGGTTTCAAAGCGTATCGTGTTACCGACGGTCCGATTGAAACTTCATCCATCTCAACTTGAATACCGAAGTTTGCAAGAGTTCTCTTGATGATATTTGCATTTGCTTTTACGTCTCCAACTTCAGGACGCCCAGAATCCTTTTGAAGAAGTGTTAATGGTGGAGGAGTGAAAGTTTGTTGTGCTGATCTTTTTGCAAAGAAAATCAATCCGCTTGGTTTTTTTGCCGGAGCTTGAGTTGGAGTAGGGGAAACAACAGGAACTTCATCATCTTCATTTTCATCTTCTTCATCATCGACATCGTCTTGCTCTGTAGATTTTTTAACACCTTTGATGACAACTTCTTCCTCTTCTTCAGAAAGTGCTTTTTCTTTTTTAGCAAAAAGTTTATTCAAATCAATTTTTAGAGAAAGGTTAAAAATCACTAAAATTGAAATTAACAGAACAGAGATAAGAATGATTAAAGAAACCCAGAAGTCCAACATTGCATTTAACCCTGTTGAAAGTAAGTTTCCAATTAGACCTCCTTTATCAAAAATTAAGTCTACAATTCCTAAGCCTGATACGAAGATAAAGATGGCGCCAATTATTTTTGGAATAGCCAAATTGTGTTTCAGAGAGGCAAGGAAAGAGACTCCTAAACCGAACAATATAATAGGTACTAAATAGTACCCAACTCCAAATAATTTATTAAAACCGTTGAATGTTAGCTGTCCTAATATTCCAGCTTTGCCAAAAGCGGCAAACGATAAAAATGCTGCTACTGCTAAAAATCCAATGGCGATGATTGCTTCAATTGTTTCTTCTTTTAAAAATGGTTCTGCGACCGGTTCTTTATTTTTATTTTTTTTTCTAGACATTTGTCCCTATATAATAACACGCTTATTTTAAGCCACGAATATGTGAAAAACTTTGTCCTTAAAGGACAGCAATGTCTTTTATAAAAGACACAAATTAGAACACTCTCCAAGAGAGTACACAATTGTTTTTTGTCTTTGATTTTTTTAGAATGCAACTTATGGACATGGAATTCTTCCCAAAAAATTACGACAGCTTTAAAGTCTTTTTGTTTAAGAAAGTTGAGAGGATTTCCTTGGCACTTTATTTGGCTACGAACCATATATCTGACGGTGTTTCATTAAAGACACATATAAGAGAAATTGCTGATTGTCTTATAAAAGACATTCTTGAATTTAATAGAGGGCAAACAAACATAAATTCGACTATCACAATAAAAGAAGATTTTTTGGAATTAAAGACACTTATAAATTTTGCGATGAGTGCTAACCTTATAAATAGAAACAACTCAGCCATTTTAATAGAAGAAATAAACAAACTAAGTAGAGACATTGATACTCACAAAGACAATCTTATTGGTGACAGTGATTTCAAAAAATCGTTCTTTGTTGTTGAGTCTCGACCAAGATTTTCAGAACCAGTTTCTGAAGCAAATTCTTTTAAAGGACATGAAGAAAAGATCGAGACAAAAGAGGTTGCTACAAATGTAAGAAGCATAAGCAATTTTAATAAAGGACAAGAACCTAAAAATCTATCAAATAGCAGAGCTGAAGAAATTATGAAAATTATAAAAGACAACGGAAAGGTGACAATAAAAGACATTTCAAATCAAATAAAAAATTGTAGTGAAAAAACCATCCAGAGAGAACTTTTAAAAATGGTGTCCTTGAATTTAATTAAAAAAGAAGGAGAGAGAAGATGGAGTACGTATTCAATTTTGTAATTAATTTGCAATTAACATCAAATTGATTTTTTACATTTTTTGAGGTATTATTCGAACTGGTGGATACTGGGTCAAAAACTCAGTTATCCACATTAGCTTATGTGTCCACTACTTAATGGTGCGATACAATATGCAATGTACCTGGAGACGGAGGAGACGAACGGTACGAATGATCGTTGAAAATTGAATAGCGAATTCGTCATCTTAAGGTATTTCCCGCACGATTAATTCAGTTACGGTTGCATTGACAGACACACAGACCAAATCATTGAAGCCAATCGTTTTTTGGTGGGCGACTATCAAAAACGTTGGTGTTTATCGTTGGACTTCCGATTTAAAATTGAAGTCTAAAACGTTAGTAATTAATTACCAATGTTCAGTTGCTAATCATTATTAAAATAACAGGTTAGTAATTGCACTTAAGATTTATAAAAAACAAATGAAAAAAACTTTTTCAAAAGTTGTTGCTGTAGCACTTGCTTTGACATTTGCGACAACAACATCAGCTTTGACAGCTGCTGACATCCAACTTCTAGTAAGCATGGGTGTTATCCCAGCTGACAAAGCAGCTGCAGCTTTGGCTGCAATCGGAGGTAGTTCAACTACTTCTACAGCTTCTTGTGGAGTTTACACAAGAGACTTAACTCTTGGTTCAACAGGAGCGGATGTAGTATCACTACAAACTTTCCTTGAAGCAAAAGGATTTTTAACAATTCCAGTTGGAACATCTAAGGGATACTTCGGTACTCTTACACAATCAGCTTTGGGTAGATACCAAGCAGCTAATGGAATCGCTCCAACAGCTGGATACTTTGGTCCAGTTACACGAGCTAAAGTTTCATCTGACTGTACTCCAGGAACAACAACTCCAGGAACAACAACTCCAGGTAAAACACTTTCTGGAGATGAAGCACGACTAGACAACTACCGAGCACTTTCAACATACTCAAACGAGGATATTGAAGAAGGTGAAACAGGAGGAGTATTCGCTGCTGAATTCAAGGTTAGAGATGGAGACATCGAAATCGACCGAGTTGACGTTGCTGTTGAAGCTGGTTCAGGTTCAGAAGACAAACCATGGAGACAAATCGAATCTATCGCTTTGATCGTTAACGGAGAAGAAGTTGACTCAAAGAGCGTAGATCGAGAATCTGACTGGTCTCGAAAAGACAGTACATTCTCACCTTCATCTTCTAGAGCTTATGAAACACGATTCACAGGACTAGGATTCATCGTTGATGAAGATGAAACAGCTACTATCGAAGTAGAAATCACAACTTCAGACAGTATTGATAACAGCAAACTTCCAACATCATGGAGAGTTTGGATTCCACGAGACGGTCTACGAGCAGTTGACGGAAAGGGAATCGATCAATACGTAGGATCACAAGATGATTACAAGACATTCAATATCGAAGCTGCTGATGACGGAAAGGTTCGAGTTCGAGAGAGCGATGACGATCTAGACCCATCAATTCTAGTTGTAGACGCAAATAAGAAATCTTCTTCATACGAAGTATTCCGATTTGAAATCGACAACAGTGAAGATGCAGATGTTCTATTGAACACTCTTACAATCCTTGCTACATCTACAACATCAGATCTTTCAAAAGTTATCTCAAAACTAACAGTTGAAATCGATGGAGATAGATTTGACTTCGACTCATCAACAAGCACAGCTACACATACAGCTTACTTGTTCGATCTAGAAGACAATGGAGATGAATTCGAAATTGGCGAAGACGACAGAGTAGAAGTAGTTGTTAAAGCTGAGTTTGCAAAACAATCTGGAAACTATGCTGATGGTACAACAGTACAATTCGGTATCGGTCGGGTTAATGGTGTAAACGACGTAGTAGGAATCACAGCTGAAGGAGCATCTACAAATGACCCATCAGATGTTGACGGACGAGTAGAAGGTTCAATCCACACTCTACGAACAACAGGTGTTGCTGTAGAAGTTACTTCAAAGAACTTCACATACCACAACAACACAGCTGATTCACTAGCTGATGATGAAGGAGAATACCGATTCACAGTTAAAGTTACAGCTCTAGAAGATGATGCATGGATCAACAACCAAGTTGCCCTAGCAGCTTCAACAACAGCTGGATTCGTAGCTACAGTTACAGGTGATACATTTGCAGGAACATCTTCTGCAAGAATCGCTGACACATCAGCTAAGACTCAAATAAACGGACGATACAAGGTTGCTGAAGGAACTTCAGAAACATTTATCATCGCAGTTAGACTAGACCCAAGTTCACAACAAACACTTGGATTGAAACTAACAGGAGTTAACTTTGCTGCTGACTCAACAACAGGTACATTCGGAGCATTCGTTGTTCCAGATATTCCTGCTAACTCAATCCCAACAGAAGTTATTAAGAACTAGTTTCTTAGTTACGAAGTTAGGAAAGTTAGGTAGTCGCGTAAAAGTAACTATTTAGGCAAAAAGCCGCCCGAAAGGGCGGCTTTTTGTTTTGCTTTATTTAATTTATTTTTTAATTTTTCTTTATCGTGACTTTATCTGTGTTTGGTTATGATACTGCCCATGAAAAATAAATCATTTATATTTCGAGGGATGTTTTTATTAGTATTGTTTGCTACACCGCAATTTTTGTTTGCGATGAAAATAAATGAAATTATGTACGATGTTCCTGGCACTGATTCTGGTAGGGAATGGATTGAGGTTTTTAACGATACAGATACCGATATAGATTTTTCTAATTGGAAGCTTTTAGAAAATGCGGTAAATCATGCTGTTAAGTTGATTTTGGGGGAGGCTGTGATTCCAAAAGGCGGTTTTGCCATTATCGCCGATAATACCGAGAAATTTTTAATTGATAACCCAGATTTTGATGGAACGCTTTTTGACAGTGTTTTTTCACTGACCAATACAGGCGAAACTTTGGCTCTAATTAATCCATCTGGAAATAAAGTTGATGAAATTACATATTCAGACTCTCTGGGTGCAAAAGGCGACGGAAACTCTTTGCAAATGAATGATGGTTTCTTGATGCCAGCAATTCCAACCCCAGGAAAGCAAAATTCCCGAGAAGAGATTGTTCAGACTGATTCAAACACTTCGGCGACTACAACATCTGATATTTCTACCCATTCTTCTTCAATATCTTTATCAAAAACCAAAGAAACCTTTGATTTTGAGGTTTTGATCGGCAGAGACAGAATGTCATCGATAAAATCACCGATTATTTTTGAAGCAAAACCAAAGAATGATATTGGGCTGGGCAAGGTTAAATATTCGTGGAATATGGGCGATGGCAATCGGGAGAGCGGAAGTATTTTGAAATATGCTTATAAACACCCAGGTTCTTATAATATTGTTTTAAACGCTACTGTTGGAGGCAAACATTCGGTTGCCAGATTGGTTGCCCATATTTTAGAGCCTAAAATTGATTTTGTTTTAAGTGAAAAAGGTATCGAATTTACCAATCTGGACAACAATGAGCTAAATATTGGTCAGTGGAAGGTACGCGCCGATGATAAAACTATGGATTTTATCTTTCCTCAAGACACAATTATTAGTCCAAAACAAAAAATAATCTTTGATTGGGATCTGTTTATTAAAAAACCGAAAGATTTTGATTATCAACAGAAAGCTTTCAATCTATTTTTCCCAAACGGTGATATAATAGTGCCTGTAAAGTTATGAAGGGATTAGGATTTGTAATAGGTTTTGCGTTGTTAATCATTTCGAGCTTTCTTTTAATGGTTTTTGTTTAAAAATATTATGGAAGCATTGGGAAAATTATTTGGAAGTCTGGCTCGCGTGAAAGTGATGAAACTTTTTTTGTTCAATGATGATACTGTTTTTGATAAAAAAGAAGTTTCTAAAAGGGCAAAAATTTCAGCCGCAAATACAACAAAAGAGTTAAATTTGCTTGTACGTGCCGGTCTTTTAAAGAAAAGAAAAAATCAAGGTTTCTTTTTAAATAAAAATTTTCCATTTTTGTTTCCTTTGCAAGAACTTTTGATGCACTCTGCACCTATGCAAGAGAAAGAGATTTCAAAAAGGCTAAATGTTGTAGGAAAAGTGAAAGCGGTGGTTGTTTCGGGAGTATTTATACAAAATCCTGAAAGTAGGTTGGATATTTTGGTGGTTGGTGATGATATCAGTCAAAATCGTCTAAAGAGCGTTATTGGCAATATGGAATCTGAAATTGGTAGAGAATTGAGGTTTGCTTTGCTTGAGACTGCTGATTTCAAATACAGACAAGGTGTTTGTGACAGATTGGTGCGAGATGTATTTGAATACCCTCATAAGATCGTTGTGGATAAAGTCGGGATAGAATACGCTAGGTGATACAATTAAATAGTGGGGGAAAATCCCATATTTAATATTTATTGATATCACATGAATAGTTTTAATGATCTTGCAAATACACTGACTGTGTCAGCACAAGGTGTTGGGCGTAGTTTGGTGGATGTTGCTGCAGCTGTTTTAGTTGCTGTAATTATTTTTGTTCTTGGGTGGCTTATTGCTATCTTGGTTTCAAAAGCAGTTGAAAGAGTTGTTAGAGCAATTAAGTTGGATTCACTTTTGAAAACAGCTGGTGTAGATGATCTCCTAAACAAAATGGGAGTGAAGCTAAACTCAGGAAAATTCTTGGGGGAAATTGCTCGATGGTACTTGATTGTTGTCTTCCTAATTGTCGCTTTCGATATTATAGGACTTACACATATCACAGCATTTTTGACTAGTGTTGCTATTGGTTACTTGCCACAAGTTATCTCAGCTGTATTTATTCTTATAATTGCTGCTTTGATTTCAGAAGCAATGAGAAAAATCATTGTTGCGAGTGCTAAAGGGGCTAATATAAAATCTGCAAATTTTGTTGGTTCAGTTGCTAAATGGGCAATCTGGATCGCTGCAATTTTGGCAGCATTGCTTGAACTACAAATCGGTACAGCTTTCATTCAAACTTTGTTTACAGGATTAATTGTTGCGTTGTCACTAGCTCTAGGGCTTTCTTTTGGTCTTGGTGGTCAAGACACAGCACGAGATTATCTTGCTAAATTGAGAAATGAAATCAAAAACGACTAGTTTGTTTTAAGTTAAAAATAAAACCCCCGAAATATAATTTTTTCGAACGGTCCTCGGATGATACGACTGCGTCATATTCATCCTGCGGATGTTCTCGAAAATTATATTTCGGGGGTTTTATTCGTAATTCAAAGTAAAGAAAAAAGGCGATTGCGAAATCGCAATCGCCTTTGTGGGAGGTGGAGGGTTTTTACACCAGCAACCTCTCGTGTCCGTTGACGCGGAAATGCATTCTGCCACGACGAACCTCAAACGAGGTGTTGTGGCGAGAAGTGATTTTTGCCGTCAGAATCTTCTCAGGATTCCGACGGCTCCGGTAGCGGAGCTTTTTGTGCCCGACCTCGACGATGCGAGAGACACTTTCACCACTGATGGGACCATCGGTGAAAAAGATTGCAGGAGCTTGGTTTCGAGACTCTTCGTTGAATCCAAAAAGGACGACGAAGAAGCCGACAAACTTATCAAGGAGCGTTTTCATCATCCATAATTATAACAATAAACAATCAATTTTGTCAAGTATTTTAAACTAAAAATCATGCTTAAAAATGTACAGTATTTCTCCACAGATTATTCAAGAAAAAGACCCTAAAATTTAGTTGACTTATTAGAGACAATTTTATATACTCGTGCCTACATGTTGATTAGTTTAAAAAGGTACAAGTGGCTTGGATAAGTGATTGTTTTTTCAAACACTCTCCAGGTCGCCGAAGGCGACCTTTTTAAATAAAAAACAGATTGAAAACATTTGCGATTCGACCTCATCATTTTGAACTTCGGTACAGAATGGTGAGGCCGGACCGAAAGCGGGTTCGATGAGATCTTCGACAATTGAATGAATATGTAGGTAGAAAATAGCATTGAACCAAAAATGTAGAATGTAGAAAAAGCGGTTTTTAGCATTCCTGACGGGAGTGCTAAGGGCGTATGGTGGATGCCTAGGCTTCTAATAGCGATGAAGGACGTGGTCAAGCTGCGATATGCTTCGGGGAGGTGCCAAACAACCTTCGATCCGGAGATCTCCGAATGAGGAAACTCAACTGTTTATCAGTTATCACGAACTTGATTTGTGAAGCGTACCCAGGGAAGTGAAACATCTCAGTACCTGGAGGAAAAGAGAAAAATATTTATTCCCTTAGTAGCGGCGAGCGAAAAGGGAGGAGCCCAAACCAATCGTACTTGTATGATTGGGGTTGTAAGACAGACACGTCTTAACGAGGAGAGTTACAAAATTAAATTTTAGTAGAAATACCTGGAAAGGTATACCCAAGAAGGTAATGGTCCTGTATACGAAAAAATTTAATCTCTCTTGTGTCTGATCTTGAGTAATTCGAGACATGAATAGCTCGTGTGAATCAGCCAGTACTAACTGGCAAGGCTAAATATATTAGAAGACCGATAGTGAACTAGTACCGTGAGGGAAAGGTGAAAAGCAGCCCTATGAGGGCGTTGAAATAGACCTGAAACCATATGCCTACAAGGAATCGGAGCGGACTTGATCCGTGACGGTGTGCCTATTGAAGAATGAGCCAACGAGTTTATATGTACTGCAAGCTAAGGCCTTAGCCGGCTGGAGCTGCAGGGAAACCGAGTGTGAATAGCGCGATAGTAGTACGTATAAGACCCGAAACCAAGCGAGCTTGCTATGAGCAGGGTGAAGTTTGTGGAAACATAAATGGAGGCCCGAACCGGTAGGTAGTTCAACTCCTTCGGATGACTTGTGGTAAGAAGTGAAAAGCTAATCGAGCTTGGTAATAGCTGGTTCTCTCCGAAACAGCTTTTGGGTTGGCGTCGTGTGTTCCCTCTGGGGGTAGAGCACTGGAAGGTTTGAACAGGGAGAAATCTCGTCAAACCTATCAAACTCCGAATACCAGAGATTAAGAGCACGGCAGTTAGACTACGGGGGCTAAGCTCCGTCGGTCAAAAGGGAAACAGCCCAGATCTCCGTTTAAGGTCCCAAAATATATACTAAGTGCAAGCAAGGTTGTGATATTTCAGAGACACCGAGGAGGTTGGCTTAGAAGCAGCCATCCTTTAAAGATAGCGTAACAGCTCACTCGCTCAGAGATAATGCGCCACAAATTATCGGGGCTTAAGTATATTACCGAAAACGAGGGCTTATAGTTTATTCGTAAATTATGAGCGGTAGGAGAGTATTCCACTCTGCGTTGAAGCGAAAGGGGCGACCCATCGTGGAGCGTGTGGAAGTAAGAATGTTGGCACAAGTAACCGCAATGCAGGTGAGATTCCTGCACGCCGAAAGACTAAGGTTTCCTTTGCAATGTTAATCAGCGAAGGGTTAGTCGGGCCTAAGGAGATGACGAAAGTCGAATCCGATGGACAGATGGTTAATATTCCATCACCTCATTATGTTCCGATGGAGGGACGGAGGACACAAGTTTAAGCGTATTATTGGATTTACGTTGTTAGCACAAGAGTTATTGGATAGGCAAATCCGTCCATAATAGACTCGGTGTCGACTGAATGGTGGCTTAGGCCATCAAACTTAAGCGAAGAGCCTTCCAAGAAAATCTTCTAAGGTTAAGCATAATGAGACCGTACCGCAAACCGACACAGGTAGTCAGGTCGAGAAGACCAAGGCGAACGAGTGAGGGGTCCCCAAGGAACTCGGCAAAACAGCGACCGTACCCTAGGTATAAGGTCTGCCCACGAGAGTGGGCCGCAGCTAAAGATTCCCAGCGACTGTTTATCAAAAACACAGCTCCCTGCTAACTCGTAAGAGGATGTATAGGGGGTGACGCCTGACCAATGCCGGAAGGTTAAGTATTGGCGGTGCTAAACACTGTGCGCGCGATGCACGGACTTGATAATTTATTATTGAGAATCGTGCGCAGAGTGTTTAGTGCTGACTGATATAAGCCCCGGTGAATGTCGGCCGTAACTATAGACTAACCGTTGTAGTTACGTTAATAAACTTTGCTAAATGCTGGAAACTCTGACCGAGCAGAAAATACTTTAGGAAGTATGCTCGAAGAATGTGCTAGTACTAGAAAATGTCGAATTTTCAGTAACAATCTATGCACTGCAGACAATCAGCAGGAAAGATTCCTACTTGTAATCAAAATCTAAAATGCATGACCATAGGTGGTTAAAATCCATCAATCCAAATTTAGGTAATTATATTGCCGGATTTGTTGATGGAGAGGGAAGCTTCAATGTTTCCTTAAAAAAAAGAGTAGATTACAAGAATTCATGGAAAATTACTGCCTCTTTCAATATTTCTCAAAATGAAAGATTTATTCTTGCAAAAATTAAAGATACGCTTAAATGCGGAACTTTAAGAGAAAGGAAAGACGGTATAATCTACTATGAAGTAACAAATATTAATTCATTATACGAAAGTATAATTCCATTTTTTCAAAAGTTTGGTTTTCTTTCTATAAAGAAACAAAAAAACTTTGAAATTTTTTCAAAAATTGTTCATCTAATGAAAAGCGGGGAACATTTAAATGAAAAAGGTTTCAAGGAAGTTGTTTTGCTTAGAGAAAAACTAAATGAAGGAATTGGAAGGAAAAGAAAATATTCATTACAAGATGTAGTTAACATCAAGTAGGAAAATCCTCACAGGCCATACGCAAAGCATCATAAAAATCAATTGGTCAAAGTCGACGATTTTTATGTAAAGATATGGTCGGATCTCTATGGCGACATAGAGCTAACGAGATAGAACGGTCCTAAGGTAGCGAAATTCCTTGTCTGGTAAGTTCAGACGCGCACGAATGGCGTAACGACTGGGAAACTGTCTCGGGGACTTGCTCGGTGAAAATGCGATACCGGTGAAGATGCCGGTTACCTGCAGCTAGACAGAAAGACCCCAGGAGCTTTACTGCAGCTTGATATTGGGTATATGTTCTCTCTGCGCAGAATAGATGGGAGGCTTTGAAGCGACGATTTTGGTTGTCGTGGAGCCGACAGTGAAATACCATCCTTTGAGAATATATAGTCTAACCTCGACGGAAAAAACGGCGAGGGACAGTATCTGGTGGGTAGTTTTAGTGGGGCGCTACCCTCCTAAAAAGTAACGGAGGGGCCTAAAGGTTCTCTAGACGCGAATGGAAACCGTGTCGATAGTGTAATGGCATAAGAGAGCTTAACTGCAAGGCGTACATGCCAAGCAGACACGAAAGTGGAGCATAGCGATCCGACCTTTCGCATTAGATGCGGAGGAAGCTCAACGGATAAAAGTTACCCTGGGGATAACAGGCTGGTACCGCCTAAGCGTCCATAGCGACGGCGGTGTTCGGCACCTCGATGTCGGCTCACCTTATCCTGGGGCTGAAGAAGGTCCCAAGGGTTTGGCTGTTCGCCAATTAAAAAGGTACGCGAGCTGGGTTCAGACCGTTCACGCTTTTGCGTGAGTGTGTGCTGACCAAATTTTAAGTCAAACAACATTGAAACTTAGAAGTGTGAATCAATCTGAATCACTTCGAGGGTTATCACAATAGTATATTTGTCTTTCTGTCTAAAGTTATAGAAACCAATTCACGGCGGCGTGATGTAGTAATACATACACGTTTTGCTGACTAATATCGGAAGAATCCGAACATTAATTTTTTTAATGAGGACAATTCCGAGGGAAACATAAATTTTATGTGCCCGTAGAGACTAAACGTCAGCTTTCCTAAATATATACGAGGAAAAAGTTATAGTCCGATCCCGTTAGTAATAACGGCGTTACTGCAAAAGTAATAAAAGTGTAAAACTTTTATATACGCAGTGGCTACTGTTGCGTGAGACAGGTTGGTTCTCTATCTGCTGCAGGCGTTGATTTTTGAGAAGAGTTGCTCCTAGTACGAGAGGACCGGAGTGAACTGACCTCTGGTGTACCAGCTGTCATGCCAATGGCATCGTTGGGTAGCTATGTCGGGAAGGGATAACCGCTGAAAGCATCTAAGCGGGAAGCCTACTTCAAGATTAGAAATCATTTAAGAGCCCTAAGAGATGATTAGGTTGATAGGCACCAAGTGTAAGCATAGTAATGTGTTTAGCTGAGGTGTACTAATTGCTCAAACTCCCGTTCGGAATGCTGAAAATCGCTTTGATACTTTTACATTTCAATACTAGTTTCTACTAAAAACACACATTCATTCAATTTAAAATAAAATATTAGATATATATCTTCTGATCTGGTGACTCGTCGCCGGGGAAACACCCGTTCTCATTCCGAACACGGCAGTTAAGACCGGTAGAGGCGATGATACTCTTTATGGGGAAAGTAGCTAGTCGCCAGTTCAGAGGATATATATTAAACAAAACACCCACAAAAAATATTTCTTCTCGTCAACGGCTTCGGTCTGCGACCTGCAGATGTTTCCTCAAAGAAATATTTTTTGTGGGTGTTTTGTTGTGAAATAAAATTTATAATTGCTGATTTAGTGTTCCTCTGATACATTAAATTGACAATGAAATCTCAAGATAAAAATTTTGTTTTTCTAGGCGGGCTCCCTCGTAGTGGCTCGACTCTTTTAGCGAATATTTTAAATCAAAACCCCAGATTTCACGCTACCCCAACTTCCGGTTTGTTGGAAATGCTTTTAATTGTGAGAAATAATTGGAATAACATTACAGAATTTCGCGCCACACGAAATGATTTGGCAAAATTTCGTACTCTTAGAGCAATGTTATTTGCTTTTTACGAAAATATAGACAAGCCGTTTATTTTTGACAAATCGCGCGGCTGGCTGGCTCATTTAGAAATGGCTGAAAGTCTTTTGGGGCACAAAGCAAAAGTTCTTGTGCCTGTTCGTGATATCAGAGATGTGCTAACAAGTTTTGAAAAATTGTGGCGGAAAGAATCTGCTTCAGGGCAAATTAGTCAGGAAAGAGAAAATTATGCAAAATTTCAAACAGTTGAAGGTCGTTGTGATATTTGGTTGCAGCCAGCTCAGCCTGTGGGCATAGCATATAATCGTATAAAAGACGCTTTGCGTCGTGGCTACGCGGACCGAATGTATTTTGTGTTTTTTGATGAGTTGACCACAAAGCCGGGTGAGGTAATGCGAGGGATTTATGAATTTTTGGGAGAACCGTATTTTGATCACGATTTTCGCAATGTGGAACAATCTACCCATGAAGATGATTTCTTTCATGGTTTTAAAGATTTGCATACTATCCGAAATCAAGTTGCGCCTGTAGCAACTCAATGGAAAGAAGTGTTGGGTCCTTTTGCTGAGAAATATGCTAAGTTAAATTTTTGGGATAAATATCGAAACAAATAATTTTCCCCACCTGTGCAAAACTACGGGGGGGTAACTACATATTGTATACTAATACCCATGAATATCTTAAAAAGAAACTACAAACTGTTACTCCTTTCTTTCATACTACTTCTCTCAATATACTCTAAAGATCTAGCATACGCACAAACAATTGAAATAGATAACTGTGACAATGATTTAGATCAACCAAACACAAGGTATCTATTAACAGGAGATATTGTTGGAAACTGTAGAATCACCGCTAATGGAATTATTATTGATGGACAAGATTTGTGGTCTGTTACAGGAGCGATTATGTCAGGTGGATACGGTTCTGGTTTGCCAGATGGAGAAGATGCTCCCGATATCAACTTGGAGAATTTGACATTGAATGGTCTTTTTAGAAGTGAAGGTGGTTATGCTACTGAGTTTTTAGATGCTGGAAATGGTGGAAATGTAAATATTGTAAACAGTATACTTATGATTAAGCAAACCGGCTATGCTTATGGTGCTTTCACTGAAGGTCGATATCCGGGTCATGATGGGGATTATAATATTACGACGAAAGGTAGTAAGGGTGGAAATATAACAATTAGTTCCTCTCAAATAATAAAGGATCACTCAAACAACTATGCTAGAGTTGCTAGCTTGGGGTATACTGGTGGAGGAGATATTTCTTTATATAATACTATTGTTGATGATGTTTATTTTGCTACCCAAGGATTTGATTTGCGTCCTACAGGGTATGATGGAGGAAATATTACACTAAATAAGGTAATCGCGAATGGTGTTTTTGACAATGGTTATTCACATTTGCCTGGTGCGTTTATAAGTAAAGGTGGGGGTGATGTGGGTAATTACAACATAACCCTCCACGCCGGCAACGCCGGCAACATCTCAATCACCGAATCATACATAGAGGGTGGTGTAGTCTCTCAAGGAGGAGTAGGAACAGAAACAAATGGTTCAGATGGCGTTGTAGAGCTAATAAACCTAGCACCAGAACTAACTCTAGAACCACTATCTGAAACCATAACTATGGAAGACATATATGACCCATACGCAGGTACAATATCAGCAGAAGACTTCATTGATGGAGACCTAACCTCAGATATATCTATAGACGGACTAGTAGGTCCTAGTGCAGGTATATATGAATTAACATACTCTGTATCTGACAACGGACTGTCGGTAGAAAGTAATGGTGTAACAATAACTGCAGCTCCTCTAACAACTTCAAAGACAAGAACCATCACCAGATTTGATGAAAATGCTCCTGAACCAGAACAAACCCCCTCAGAAGAACCCTCACGTCGCTCTTCTTCTCGCTCAGTCCCT
>CAZVRT010000002.1:0-38737 GCA_964630375.1 uncultured Candidatus Saccharibacteria bacterium
CCTTAGTGAAGCACTTCACGTGCTTCTAGATATATTCACCATTTCTGGTGCTCAAATACTCAGTACCTTTATGATACAAAATGCACCATTTCGCACAAGATGCAGAGGTGCAAATGGATTGTTCGGATACAGGTATGGGTTTTGGTCAAATCTATTTGCATTTGTTGCACCAAGTTCTTTCAAAAAAGTTATAATGTGAGTACCAATGAAAGAACTAGACCACAATTCAATTTTTACAAAATTAGGCAATACCATTGATACAAGTGGTAATGTTTCCGCTCGCGAGACATCTACAATGGAGTTTAAAGAAAACTTTAATTGGGGTAGCCGAGACAAGTATGCGAAAAGCTTCGCTGCTTTTTCAAACAACAAGGGCGGTTATTTGGTATTTGGAATTTCCGATAACCCAAGAAAGATCATGGGTCTAACATCCAACAATTTTAATAATCTCGACGAAGCAACGATTACAGCGTATTTGAATGGATTGTTTTCACCAGAAATACAATACGAAAAATTCATAGTAGATGTAAAAGGTCATACGTTAGGGATAATTTATGTGTATCAATCTGAAGATAGACCAGTGATCGCAATCAAAAACGATGGTGATGTACAAGAAGCAGTTATTTACTATCGTTATAATGCCCGCAATGACAAGATTAAGTATCCTGAATTAAAATCATTGTTCTTAAAAGCCAAGGAAGATGAAAGAAAGCACTGGATGAGTCTCTTTGAGAGAGTATCAAAAATTGGTCCTTCAAATAGTGCGATATTGGATGTGGTAAATGGAACCATTGAAGGTGGTGCTAACTCGGTGTTAATTGACCAGAAGCTCGTTAAAAAACTCAAGTTCATTAAGGAAGGTAGTTTTTCTCCGAAAGGTAAACCTACACTCAAGTTGATTGGTGATGTTCGTCCGATTGCTGTTGCAGGATACAAGCCAGGAAAATCAGAATTGAGGATTACAACAGACCCTACTGCACCAGCTGTAAGAGAAGAGACCATTTTGAAGAATTATCCATTTGGTTATAAGGATTTGGTGAAGAAGCTGACCGAACGTTATTCTAACTTTAAGACAAATCCGAGATTCCATAGTATCCGAAAAGGTCTTGTAAAAGATGAAAAATTCTGCAAACCAAGGTATCTAGATCCAAATAATACAAAAGGTACGAAGAAGGATTTTTATAGTGAAGCTATTATCACAGAGTTCGATAAGCACTACACAAAGAAGAAATCTAAAAAATAGCCAGCTTTTTACGTGTGTCGCATTGTCGCATTTACCACTCTCAAATCGACCTGTCCGCGTCCCGATCCCATTTGAAAAGTAGCTCAAAAACCCTTACAAGGTCTTGGTCCACAATGTTCTGAACTCGTCTGGGGAGCCCCAGTGATGAAACCTCACAAATTGTGAGGTTTTGTCTTTTATTGCTTGATACTTTGGACGGCTTTTTACCATTTTTGCGTGAATTTATGCTAAAAGTCACTCAAATTCACGGTGTTTCGAGTCGGTTATATTGACATATATAGTTATCTGTGCTAATATACCAACAGTTTCGAAAATCACTTCAACCTCAAACCACAGGAGACTACCACCATGAAAGAAATCACCACCGAGGAGAAGGAGCAGTTCTTTTTCTTCTGGATGACCCAACGCCAAGCCATCGAAGGCCACGTGTCCGAACAGACGATGTATTGGTTCAACACCTACACCGCCAAGGACAACGTCGGCTACGAGTTCGGGCAACTTCGCCCAGGCAAACTCGGTCAGTGGGACCTTTACCACTGGCTCACCGATCTCGAAATTCACTGCGACGAGAACGAGGCGCTCATTGCCTCGGGCCTCACAATAGCGGAAGTCGCCGAGGAAAAACGCCGTGAACACTACCGTGAGAACTGCGTCAATCCCGACGACCAGCTCGAAATCGCGATATTCGAACGACTTCAAGGCATGAGCCTTGAGCAGCTAAACGCCGTGATCGACCGCTGGGAAGCACGCCTGGAGCTAACAGGTCACACCGCTTGAAGAAATGAGCTTTAGGCTCACACAACGCCGACCCTACCAAGGGTCGGCGTTCTTCTTTTCAATCTAAAATAAAAACAACCCTGACAAATAAATGCCAGAGCTGATAGGTTTTTTATGATTTTATCCAACGAGTTTCCAAGGAAGCTCTGAACCTCCTCCAAAAACTTGAACAGTTGAAGCCTCCACATGCGAAGCATAAACTACTTCCGGAACTTCCCAACTCTTCCGTTCGATGGTCATCATTTCCGAACTGACTTTCATGCCGTAAAGGTCAAGAAAATTTTCGGAAAGAAATGGACCGAGATGCTCAAGAGCGTTGTCTTCGTCAAAAGTACTAAAAACAAAAAGAGCATGAGCTCCGAGTTTGAGAAGATTATCTTGTAATAAAAAAATCTTCTACTCTTAATAAAGGTCATTAAGAGTACGCTCCAGTTGGTTTTGTGACCAACTTTTTTTTATTTATTGATTCTGCATAAATTCACAAACGAAAAATTATCATAAAAATAACTGCTATAATAAATATGTTTAATTTAAAAAACATATGAAAAAATATATTGCAGAATTTTTTGGAACAGCACTTTTGACATTAGGAGTTTTACTTTCTTTGTCAGGCAACTTCCCTGTCTCAACTCCTGTTCTAGCAGCTTTGATTGTAGGTTTATTAGTTTACACAATGGGACATCTTTCTGGAACACACATCAATCCCGCAGTTACAATTGCAGCATTTTCTCTAAAGAAAATGTCAGCCAAAGATGCAGGATTTTATATAGTAGCGCAATTTATTGGAGCGTTAGTTGGATTACAAATTGCAAAATTTTTCACACAAACTCCATTAATAACAGTAGAAAATAGTTCGACAGTTTTTATGGCAGAAGCAATCGGAACTTTTGTTCTTATGTTTGCAATCGCTTCAGTTATACATAGTCACATAAAAAAATCTATGTTCGGAATTGTAATCGGTTCAGCACTTCTTATCGGAATATCAATGGCAGCACTTGGAGGTTCAAATGCAATTTTAAATCCGGCAGTCGCACTTGGTTTGGGTTCATTCAATCTGACATATTTAATTTCTCCGATTGTAGGAGCTGTGGCAGGTGCATGGTTTTACAAAAAAGTATTTGCATAAAATAACTAAAAATTTATGAATAATATTTTTAAATTTATTATTGCCATAGTTGTTTCTCAACTTGCAGGAATTATTGGATCTGTTTTTACCACGCCAGCAATTCCGGAATGGTACGCAACACTTGCAAAACCTGAGTTCGCTCCATCAAATTGGGTTTTTGCTCCCGTTTGGACAACACTTTTTGTAATGATGGGTATTGCCGCTTTTCTGGTTTGGAAAAAAGGTTTAAATCACAAAGATGTAAAAATTGCACTTAGTATTTTTATCGTTCAACTAATCTTAAATACTTTCTGGTCAATAATTTTCTTCGGACTTAAATCCCCCGGAGTAGCTTTTGTAGAAATTATTTTCCTATGGATTGCGATCCTGGCGACAATAATTACTTTCGCCAAAATCTCAAAACCAGCTTCTTGGCTTCTTGTTCCCTACATTCTTTGGGTAACTTTTGCAGGCTTTCTAAACTACTCAATTTGGATTCTTAATTAATTTATCTCTATAAATCAAAGAAACCAGCGCGAAACTTAAAATTAACAAAAGAAACCACGAGCCCATCTTCCCCATTGAAACCAAATTCCAGTTTTCTAATTGATTTGGGTACAACCAAATTCTCGTAAATGTTCCAATGTTCTCAGCAATCCACACGAAAAAAGAAGTCAGAACAACTGTTATAAGAAAAGGAATATTCCGTTCTTTTTTATAAACTTTGAAATAAACTTTTGTTTTGTAAAAAACTAGCAAAATATAAGCAAATAAAATATATCTGATATCAAAATAAAAATGATGAGTGAAAAAATTTACATAAATTAAAATTGCAATAATCCAAAGATGAAAATATGCCGGAAAATTTTCATATCGAAGTTTTAGAAAAATAAAAGCTCTTGAAATATAACTTCCTATTGCTGAATAAAGAAATCCTGTAAATAAAGGTACTGTACCGATGACAAAAATTGCAGATTTAACATCAGGATAAACCCAAGAACCAATAGAGGGATTGGTTTTAAATAATTCCATTCCTGTTGCCAAAATATGAAAAATAATAATTACTAAAAATTCCCTAGGGGTTTCCGCTTTAAATATCAGCATGCAAATTTGAAAAAGAACTGCTGAAAGAAAAATAAAATCATACCGACCTATAAAAGGAATTGTGACAATCTCAGTCAGTAAAAATATAGTTAATAAAAAAGCACCAAAATAACTCGCTCTTAAACTAGCAATAAAGAAATACCATAATTCAGTCAGAGCTTTCATATTAGTTGATTTAAACAATAGCAAATTAGTGAGTTTAGTAAACGAGGTTTGACATAATTTAAATGTTGGTAAAATATACAAACGAAAGATCCTTCCTAAAATGAAAACGATTATCAGACCAGAAGAAAGGGGTTGGGATATAAGAGAGGTAAACAAAAAAGTTATTAAGCTAATGCAATTTGGCGCTCGTGTTATGAGAATGACACGAAATATTGGTGCATTTGACTATCATTTAGTCTTTGAGCCCGAAAGAGATGTTTACGTTGTGATTTTCATGTCAATCGGGGATTGGCAAAGCGAATATAATTTGATCATTACGGATATGATGGTCATACCAATAGAATACCGACGCAAAGGTTATGGCACTACAGCTATTTCAATTTTAGCTCATTGGTGCTCTGAAAATGATTTCACTGAGATTGTTGCGACTCAAGTTTCTGATCCAAATTCAATCAAGTTTTGGGAGAAAAATGGTTTTGTTCGACTTCCCGAACCGAACCAGACTAGCGACTACATTCGCCAAATCTCCCCCACGATCTGATTTCATTTCAAGCTCTCCAAAAGAGCTTTTTATTTTTAAAATCTGATAATATATAAATATGAGAAAAATAATTGATATCTTAATAATTTTATTTTTAATAGCAGGAATTGTGGTAGCTTATCTTTGCTTTTTTCAAAATAAAAAATCAGAAGTAAATATTTCTTCAAACTCAAAACCGACAGAATTAGAAATTGATAAACTTCCTGCAACAAAATATGTTACAGCGGTAGATTGGCCTGCGAGTATTCAAATAATTGACGAACCATACAGTTGTACTGAAGCCGGAGATGAATTTCAGAGAGCAGGAATAACTGAAGAAAAAACAATTGGAAATAAAACTTATTGCGTTACAAAAGTTTCAGAAGGTGCAGCTGGAAGTGTTTACACTCAATATGCATATGCTCGAGCAGAAGAAGATAAAACTCGAATCGCAACTTTTAGCTTCAGATTTGTGCAATGCGTGAATTATGACGAACCTCAACAATCAGAATGTAAAATTGAACAAGAAAACTTCAATTCTGATTTGTTGGTAAATTAGTTTTTAAATATTTTAAAAAAGCCGCGGACGAAGTCCGCGGCTAAAAACCCAAAACACCACAACCACCTTAGATCATATTCGTCGGTTCTCTAACATCCCACACCAAACCAAACAATTTCATCAACCGAATCGTCCAGTATGTTGAGTCATATTCAAACCAACGCATTCCATGCGAAGCCGAGCATTGATCAGCATGATGATTGTTGTGCCAACCTTCTCCAAAAGTGATCAGAGCAACCCACCAAAGATTTCGAGAATTATCTCTTGTATCTTTGAAGTTTTGATAACCCCAAGTGTGAGTAGCAGAATTCACAAACCAAGTCGCGTGAAAAACTGCAATTGTCCTCAAGCCAATTCCCCAGACAACCCAAGAAACAGCATGATTCATTCCACCAAAAACAAAACCTGTGATAAAAAGAAAAATTGCCAAAACAATCTGCGGCACCCACCAGTATCGATGGAACCACAACATCATTTTTTCTTTCTTTAAATCCAATGCTCTGTCTGTCGCACAAAAATCCTCAGGCACTTTACTCAAAACCCAAGTTATATGCGCCCAAGAAAATCCATGCAAAGGAGAATGAGGATCATGTTCTTTATCCGAATGTTTATGATGAGAACGATGTGTTCCAACCCAAACCAACGGAGAACCTTGCCATGCCAAACACCCACATCCGGTTAAGATAAATCTCAGCCACTTCGATGTTTTGAAGGATTTGTGAGTTAGCAATCTGTGATAACAAAGCGTAACTCCAAGTCCTCCACTCACCCAATACAAAACACAAAACCACGCAACACCACTCCAGCTAAAGAACTGAGGCAGCAAAGCAAGTCCTGCGAGCAAATGCAAAAGAATCATTCCAATGGTCACCGATTTGTCAGCACGATGTTGCCACCATTCACGAGAAATGTTTTTCATTTTGGATTCCTTTCTGTTAATTTTTTAAGAACTTCTTGTCCTAAATTTTATCATTTTTAAAAAAAGTTTTTATTTGACAAAAATTAAATTTTAATGTTAATTAGAAATGACTTTTGAACCTTCCACCTTGAAAAATTAAGAGAATTAAATGAGCATAGAAAAATGGTCAAACACTTTGGAAATTGAGATTCCCAACATTCCAGGAGAAGTAACAGTGAGGATTCCTGAATCAGTTTTTGCGTTGTTTCATCCCAGAAAAAATGGAAGCTTCTTAACTCTGGGGTACGGACCAGTAGAACCTGGTTCACCGATTGTTAGTCGAAAAATTTTCTTCAGATCAAGAGATCAGAAACCTCCTGAAAATGCAGAGCTTCAGTCAGATGCTCAAGAAACTAGATATCGGACAAAAGCCCGAATTTATCTAGAAAAGACATCCGCCCCACTCAACTTTCGTTGAGTTTTTATTTTACGCAGCCATTTTTTCAAAAGAATCTTCTTGATACAATTCGTTTTCTAATTCTTGTAAAATTTTTTCTCTTAATTCTGGATTTTCCAAATCAGTCCACAAATTTGGATTTTCTGAAAATTTTGTAACAATTAATTCTCTGAACTTGCCACTATAATTCCCCACCCAATCAGCCAAATCATAATCTGTTAACTCTTTTCCAAAATCTTTTCTTTCGGCTAGTTCAACTTGAAGAGTATTATTGATCTCCAAATGTTGCCCTGGTTCATTTATAGATTCAAAATTGTTCATACTTAAATTTTAGCATAAGTCTTTAAAAAATATTTGAGTTGCAAAAATATACTAAAATGCTAGATTCAAATGGAACTCAACCCATTTGAACATTATGAAAATTAGCGACAAGACCTTGCTCCAAATCATGGAGCTCATTGGGGACTCTTTTGAAATTATACAAGAAACTTCCAATATACTGGAAGCCACGGGCATGAGGCCCGATCTTCTTGAAAAGATCGAAGCTGTTCAATCCAAAGCCACTGAAACTGCAAACAAGATTGCCTGCGAATCTGGAACGCTGAGCATCTCCTCTGGAGGAAGAGGTTTTACGGTAATCGACTTTTTCAAAAAGTACTCCGCCATCCAAGAACTCCAAGAACATTCAGACCAAATGCATCAAGCTGCGTTGGACAACGGACTAATCTGACTCTTCAACACTCATACCAAAATAAAAACGGTATGAGAATTTTTATTTCAAAACTACAAGAAAATCTTCGCAAACTTTATTTCTTCAAAAGAATATTTTTTGTTCAATGCAGTAAAAATTGGAGTCAACTTATCAGTATCAATCTTTTTTAAAACCTCACCAACTTCCTTCATGGTTTGCTTAAACTCTTTTGTTTTTGGTTTCAAATATTCAATATCTTTTTTTGAAATAACTTTTTCATCTAGAAGTTTTTCAATGTGATTAATAATCGTTGGTGTTTTCACCCCCTTTTCTTCAGCCATTTCTTCCAAAGTTTTTCCTTCTTTAATCATTTTATGAGTAATTTCATAAGTGCTTAATTTTTCGCCAACTTCATCTTTTACTTTATATTTTTTTGCACCAACTTTTTCAAAAAAATCTTGATGTTGAGACTGAAATTCTTCAGCACTCATTTTATTTATTTTTATTTTATTTTGTGAAGAATCTTCTTTTAATTTTTTATCTAAATCTAAAATTTCATCATGGACACTTACCGCCATTTTATTGAAGCCTTTCAAAAATAAACCATCCAAAGTTTTTACTCGAGAAAGCGCCACATATCCTTGCCCTTCAATAAAAGAATTCGACAAATCAATCACAGCTTTGTCTAAAGTCATTCCCTGACTTTTGTGTATTGTCACAGCCCAAGCCAACTTTAAAGGCACTTGAGAAATTTCCGCCAAAACTTTATCACCTTCTTCAATAGACCAACTTTGTGGCGAAGCAATAAATCTTTCACCATTTTTTGTCGCAACAACCGGATATCCTTCTTCAAAATCAACAACCTCACCCACAGTTCCGTTTATGTACCCAGCAACAGGATTATTTTTCACAAACATCACTAACGCACCTTTTTTCAAAACCAATCTTTCCGAAACCAGACAACCTCGCTTCAAAGAATCTATCAACGGAACTTTTCCTCTACTTGCCATCAAGTATTCTCTTTCATCAGATTTTATAGCTTGGAGTTTTTGATAATTAAAACTATCGACATTTATATTATGCGTATAAAGTTTTGTAATCTCCGGATTGTCTTCTTTAATAATTCTTTTGTTTAAAATTTCCAAAGACTTTTCAGAAAGTTCCCCATCTCGAATTTCACAAAGCAAGTTCATTAAAGCATTATCCTCTTGTCTAAATTGTTCAGAAAGATAACAAGTGTGCAAATCACATTCTTTCCAAGCTTTAGATTTAAAAGCAAAAGGAGTTCGAGAAACTTCTTCTTCGTCCATAAAAATAGTCTGTTCATCATGAAATTGTTTCCTTTCAATTGGCGGAAGTTGAAAAAAATCTCCAGAAAAAATTACTTGCAATCCACCAAAAGGTTCATCGTTTCTTTTGAAAAGTTTACAAACCCGATCAATCGCGTCTAAAGTATTTGCACTCAACATTGAAATTTCATCAATAATCAAAACTTTTGTTTTTTCAAAACGCTTCCACAAATATTGTTTTTGCTCCAAATTATCCAAATCATAATCAGTCAAAAAATCTTTTATCCCAATCCCTGCCCAAGAATGAATCGTAACTCCTTTGAGGTGTGTCGCTGCAATTCCAGTAGAAGCAGTAATCGCCACATCAACTCCATATTCGCGCAAAAAATTCACATATTCATTCAAAACAAAAGTCTTTCCCGAACCAGCCGGACCAGTCAAAAACACATTTTTTCCTGTTTTCAAGACTTTTAAAGCCTCTTGTTGAGTCATCATTGCTTAGATGATTTTAGCATATCAGATGGATTATGTGGTTTTGGTAAAAATAAAATAAATTCTGATTAAAAAATTGTGGTTGGATTTTTGGTTGACGAAAATTTAAAAATGTATTACTTTTTATTTGTTATGTCATATAGCAAAACACAATCACATAGCTCAAGAATGAACCCACAAACAGTGGCGGTTATTATTGATGCCCAAAAACTTGTGTTTAGCTATATTTCCTTTACTTAAAAATCTCCAATCAAAATAAAGTAGAGCAACTCTAGCTGAACGGAAGCTAGAGTTTTTCCGTTTAGTAAATAAAAACAATAAAAAAGTACATTGAATAAAATGAAAACAAAACCTGAATTAACGTTTCGTGTTGGTAAAAGAGTTCGTATTCGTCTTCTTTGTGAAGATGACGCACAGATTCTTACCCAATGGATGAACGACCCAGAAGTTACTCAATATATTTTGCAGTATCTTCCAAAAAGTATCAAAGCCGAGAAAGAATGGCTGGAAAAAATTGAGCCTAATTCTCATGATTTTGTTTTCGGTATAGAAACCGAAGATGAAACTATGATTGGTGTAATGGGTCTTCATAAAGTGAATTATATTCACGGCACGGCAACAACTGGTGCGTTTATTGGTAACAAAGATTATTGGAGTAAAGGATATGGAAGTGAAGCAAAAATGCTTTTGCTGCAATATGCGTTTGATACATTGGGGCTTCGTAAAATTTGTGCCAGCGTTATCGACTTCAATAAAAGATCTCTTCGTTACCAAGAGAAATGCGGTTATAAAGTTGAAGGTAGGCTAAAAAATCAGCTTTTCAAAGACGGTCAGTACTGGGACGAGGTTCTTTTGGCTGTTTATAAAGAAGATTGGTTGCCTGTTTGGGAGCAATATCAGATAGATGGAAAAATTTGACAAAAACAAGTTTTGATTTATACTATTGCTCAACCTGAACAAAGTTCTTTCTAACAACTGGCGTCGTTTGCCTAGAGAGAGCTTTGTTTTTACCGAAAAAATCATGAAGACCAAAAACTTCTTTGATAGCAACCCCATTCTCACCGGCACCATCGTCTGCGAAGACGGCGACGACGGAGGCGGCGACGGCGAGGAGTGATTTCCACTCCTCGCGCCCGCCACAAAACCCCAAAGCCCCGGTGCGCTTGCGCGTCGGGGCTTTCCTTCTTTTATTTTTCTTTTTTAAAATTTCCTTAAATCTTTTACAACACCTTTTAATCAAACAAAACCTCTCCTGTCATACACGCAGGTTTATTCATATCAAACAAAGCCAATATTGTCGGAGCAATATCTTTCAGCGAACCGTCTTTCATTGCTATTCCGTCTTTTGTAATTATTGCAGGCACTTTATTCAATGTGTGCGCAGTATGTTTTTCATTCTTATCAGAATCAAAATTCACTTCTGCATTTCCGTGATCAGCTGTTACAAAAGCCACTCCGCCTCGCGCGTGCAAAACATCCAAAACTCTTTTCAATTCTCTATCAACCGTTTCAACAGCCGTTACAATCGCAGGAACGTTTGCAGTGTGTCCAACCATATCAGGATTCGCAAAGTTTATGAAAATAAAATTCACTCCTTGCTCAATTCTTTTTATCGCTTCATCTGCAATAGCTTCAGCTCGCATCTCAGGTGCTTCATCATGAGTTTTCACATCTTTTCGACTTGCCAACATTACATGCTCTTCACCATCATGTGGTTCTTCTTTTCCACCATTTAAGAAATAAGTAGCATGCGGAAATTTCTCAGTCTCAGCGATGTGAGCTTGAGTCAGACCAGCAAGCGCAACTTCATTTGCAATAGTTGTCTCAATTGCAATCGGTGGAAATGCTACGGCACACTCATAATTTTTTGAATATTCAGTCAGAGTTGCGAAAAACAAATTCATTTCATCCTTTCTAGCCAAGATTCTTTCGGTCAACATTCTTGCCCTATCAGCACGATAATTAAAGAAGAAAACCGCATCATCTTTTTGAATTGCTTTTTCATAAACAATAAAAGGATCAATATGCTCATCTGTTTTTCCAGAAGCATGCTGTGCTGAAATTTCTTCTTCTGGAGTCACCTGACAAATATTTCCCTCACAGTGAAAAATAATTTTCTCAACTTTTTCAACTCGATCCCAGTTATTGTCACGATCCATCGCAAAATATCTTCCGGAAATACTACAAATTTGCCCTATGCCTGCATCAGCAATAACTTCTTTTATTTCTGAAATATCTTTTACAGATTCATAAGGCGAAGCGTCTCGCCCATCTGTAAAGAGATGCAAATAAACTTGCGAAATTTCTTTTTGCTTACAAACTTTCAAAAATTCCAAAAGATGATCTTGATGAGAATGCACTCCGCCTTTTCCAATCAACCCGACAATATGCAGATTTGAATTATTAGCAGAAACATGAGCAAACATTTGATTGAAAACTTCATTGTCTCCAAACGAACCGCCTGAAATCGCTTTGTTTATTCTCACCAAATCAGTATCAATAACCTTTCCAGCACCAATAGTCGTGTGACCTATTTCACTATTTCCAATTTGCCCATCAGGCAACCCAACATGCAAACCAGAAGCTTCGAGCAAGCTGTGAGGATATTTATCCCAAAGAGAATCAAAGAAAGGAGTTTTTGCAGCTGCAACGGCATTATGCTCCAAGTCTTCTCTGTAACCCCATCCGTCTAAAACAATTAGTGCTACTTGCTTGCTCATATAATTTTATTATTTTTGTGTAAATACTGCTTTTCCTCGGTACTCAGCTTTCTTTCCAAGAGCCTCTTCAATTCTAAGAAGTTGATTGTATTTTGCTGTTCTGTCGCTTCTTGAAAGTGAACCCGTTTTGATTTGTCCAACACCTGAACCAACCGCAAAATCTGAAATTGTTGCATCTTCTGTTTCTCCAGAACGATGTGACATAACAGCAGTATATCCATTCTTATTTGCCAAATTAATAGCATCGATCGTTTCTGAAACTGTACCGATTTGATTTACTTTAATCAAAATCGAGTTTGCAGTATCAGCATCAATACCAATTTGAAGTCTGTTTACATTTGTAACAAACAAGTCGTCTCCAACAAGCTGAATTTTCTTTCCAAGTTTTTTTGTTAGCAACGCATACCCTTCCCAATCATCTTCATCAAGAGCATCTTCAATTGAAATAATCGGATAATTTTTCACAAGATTTACATAGTACTCAACCATTTCTTCACTTGATAGTTTTTTACCTTCTGTATTCAAAACATATTTTCCTTCTTCATAAAGTTCAGATGCGGCAACATCAAGAGCAATAGAAATTTGAGTTCCAGGTTTGTAACCAGCAGTTTTAATCGCTTCAACAACAAGTGCTGCTGCGCTTTCATTATCTTTCAAAGATGGTGCAAATCCTCCTTCGTCTCCAACTGTTGTATTCAATCCTTTATCATGAAGAATTTTCTTTAGAGCATGAAAAATTTCTGTTCCAGCTTGCAAAGCTTTATTGAAAGAAGTGAAACCATGAGGAACAATCATAAATTCTTGGAAGTCTGTAGAATTTTCTGCATGCTTTCCACCGTTTAAAATGTTCATCATTGGCACTGGAAGTTGTACTTTGTTTTTAGTTTTAGAAATTTTTGCAAAATAAGTATACAAAGGTTGTTTTTGACTCTTTGCCATTGCATGTGCAAACGCAAGAGAAACTCCCAAAATAGCATTTGCTCCAAGTCGCCCTTTATTTTCTGTTCCGTCTAAATCAATCAGTGTTTGATCCAGCTCCTTTTGTGTAAATGATTTGTTTTTAATTTTTTTCAAAATTTCTGTATTTACATTGTTTACAGCTTTCAAAACTCCCTTTCCACCATATCGTTTTTTGTCTCCATCTCTCAATTCAACAGCTTCATATTTACCAGTTGAAGCTCCTGACGGAACCATAGCTCTTCCAAATGAACCGTCAGATAAAGTCAAATCGACCTCAACTGTCGGATTTCCTCTAGAATCTAGAATCTCTCTTGCAACTACTTTACTAATTTTCGGAACAACATTTTTCATACAATTTCTATAATTATTTTATTAAACTAATATTTTTAGACAGGTATTATATCACAATAAGTTTTGCGGTGGTCTAAAGAATATTCTTTCCAAAATTCTGTTTTTCTTTTCTTTTTTGATATTGTTGGCAAACTTTCGGCCTTTTTCTGTAGCTTTTGCCAAGATTTTTTTATTTTCAAATGTTTTCACATCTCCACTATAAAAAGCTCCCAGAACCTGAGCACTGTAATACAAGAAAACTCCACGAAGCCAAAAAGGAGGAAATGCAAAAAATAGAAGTTTTTGTGCCCAAACAGGAGTTCCTCCAGAAACCAAGAAATACATTCTCAAATGAGAAAGTTTTCCCACTGGTTGCTTTAAGAAATTTCTCCTATCCATATCAAGAGCAAAAAATCTGATTCGATCTATGAAATTTTTTAAATGAGCTGGAACTGAAAAATTGTAAGTTGGAGTTGCAATCACAAGTGCGTTTGCATTTTTAATTTTTTCAACCAGTTCTGCAAAATCTGATTCTTGTTCAGTTGTGCCTAATCTATTATCAAATTTATAATTTTCAATATAAATATCGTTCAAATAAATTTTCTCATAATCGACATCTTCTACCAAAGAAACTCCTGCCAAAAAAGCATCGAGCATTTTATCTGAGTTGAAACCTTTAGATGGTGAGCAAGCCAGAGCTATAATTTTATATTTTCCCATATCCAAAAATTGTATCATAAGGCTGTAATATTCCACATACAAAATTTGACATAATCGCTTTTTATACCTATTATATGAGAGTCAAATCTTTGCTGTAGGAACACGAGGTCAGGTGACAAAGCTCAGTATGGTATTTGAAGTTAGTAGAAGTAAAAAACACAAAATGGAAACAGGAGTAATCGTACGAGTAAATCCAAAAGGTTTCGGTTTCATTAAGCGAGAAGGGGCTGACAAAGATCTTTTCTTTCACGCAAATGAACTAGTTGGAGTAGCATTCAACGACCTACAGGAAGGAGACAATGTGGAATTTGAAGTTACAGAAGGACAAAAAGGTCCTCAGGCTTCAAAAGTAAGCAGAATCTAAACCAAAAATAAAATACCCCGAAATTTTGCCAGTCCTCGGCTCACGCCTGCGGAAGCAAAATTTCGGGGTATTTTATTTTTGTATTAATATATCCCAACTTAAGATCCATGTTAAAATAATTGAATTATGGCTCAAAAGACAATGGTGCTGGTTTCAAAACTTATAGACGCAAAGCCGTTCTTGCCTATTTTTGAAAAGCAAAATATTAAGGTTTATCAAACTGAAAGTTTCAGAGAAGCTTTACAAGTTTCAAAAGAATGGCTGCCAGGAGCAATTGTTTTTCTGGTTCCGGTTTATTGGGAATCGATTGTTGATTTTGTAAAAGAAATTAGAAATATTCCTGAAATGGAAAAAACTGGAATCCTTTACATTGGAAAACTTATTGAAGGAGCTGAACTAACTTTCCTTCAACAACACGGAGTTAAAACTATGGCACTAGGACCAGTTCCAGTAGAAGAAATTGCTAGATTTGTAACAGATATGTTGGGAGAGTTTTATTATTAAAACTTTAAGAACAACACTTATTTGAACAAGTACAGTTTTTACACTTTCCTTTTTTGGTTTTATGAGTAAACAAAATTACAAGAGCAGAAATACCAACGAGAAGATAAATTAAACGACTTGCTGTGGTCATATTTCCAAAAATTCTTTCTACCAAATCGTATCTGAAAAGTCCTACAAGTCCCCAATTTAATGATCCTACTATTACTAAAATGTGAGCAATTTTATTTATACACTTCATAACAAAAAATTATTTTATAATTTATTTATAAAGATAATTGTATCACAAGTTTAGTAAACAAATTTTAAAACATTGTTAACTTAAAAGACGATGATGCTTTCAAAGCTACAGTTACTTTGTTTAAAAAAGTTTTTCTTTTTTGTAATCTATTTTTTCTAGTTTGAAAATCGCGAACCATAATTTTTAAATTATTTTTTAATTATGATTTTATGATATTCTGGTTTTAAAGTTTGTCAACTTTTCTAGATTTAAATTTATGTGGATAACTTTTTTACTTTTTTCTAGAATTTCTCTATAATGTAAATATATAAGTATTTAATTTTGAGAGAATTATGCATCCAATACAAGAAAAAATATTACAGAAAATTAATCATGACGGACTAAGAGGTCTTACCCTTCGACAGATTGGTGAGCTTGTTGGTGAAAAATTTCCACAAAAAATAAAGCACCATTTAAATCAACTTGAGAAAAAAGGTTTAATAAAAGTTGATAAAGATTCTAAAACAATTTCTAGAGTAACTTCTGGAACAAACAGAAACACAGGACTTGTGTCAGTCCCTATTGTTGGAACAGCAAACTGTGGTCCGGCAACAATCTTTGCAACTGAAAATATTCAAGGCTACATAAAAATCTCAAAAAATATTCTAAAAAAATGCCAAAACATTTTTGCTATTCGAGCTCAAGGACTATCTATGAACAAAGCCGTTGTAAATGGAAATACAATTGAAGATGGTGATTATTTAATTATTGATACGGAAAGAAAAAATCCAAAAAATGGAGAAATTGTTTTGTCTGTAATTGATGATATGGCAAACGTTAAAAGATATATTTGGGACGAAAAAAATAATCAGGTTGTTTTAGCTTCAGATTCAACACAAAGCATTCCTCCAATTTTTATACACGAAGACGATAGTTTTATGATCAATGGAACTGTTATTCAAGTAATCAAATCGCCAAAATTCGCCTAATCTGCTAATATCAACAAGTTATGGAAAAAGCAGTAAATACGTTAAAAAAAGGTACGAAAATTATAGATGAATTTAAAAGTTTTGTAGCAAAAGGTAATGCAGTTGATCTGGCTGTTGGAGTTGTAATCGGTACAGCCTTTGGAAAAATTGTTACTTCATTAGTTGAAGATTTAATTAATCCAATTATTGGCTTGCTGACAGGCGGAATTGATTTCTCAGATAAAGTAATCAGACTTCGAGAAACTACTGAGACACAAGCTGCGCTTACAATAAATTATGGCGCTTTTGTTACAGTGCTTATCAACTTTATCATCGTTGCTTGGGCAATCTTTTTGGTTGTAAAAGCTATCAATAAGCTTCGTGACACGGTAGACAAAAAAGATGAGTGTGATCCAGCAAAACCAAAAGAACCATCAGAAGATATTTTGCTTCTTCGAGAAATTAGAGATAGTTTGAAAAGATAATTATCCTAATTTAACTTTAAAATTTTCAATATCAGGGACTGATTGAGGATCAGTTCCTTTTATTTTTGCAATCTCTAAAGCTGTCCAATCTGCAATTAGCAAACTACTAAATAACTTCTCAATATTATTTTCACCAGATAAATAAAGGTTTGTAACAACATAACCTTTTTCTTCTAAAATCTGGCTTGTCACTTGCATTCTTCTTTCAATTCTCGGACTATCAACGGCATCATGCAAAACAATGAAGTGAAATTTATCAGAACTTTCTGGAGAACCAGCGAAACCTTGCATTTCATTATGATTCAATTCCGGAAACAAATTATAGAAAGCTGGTGTCTTCGCTGTTTCATTGAATTTAATTTTCCAATTGTACGCAATTGTCAGGTTTGAATTTGAAGTATAAATCACTGGAATTTTTGAACCAATTTCCTTTGCAAGATTCTTCCCTTCTTCCATAAAACCTGCTGGATCAATTTTTGATCCTGTTTCTTTTAGTTGGTTCAACAATTGGTCTTCTCTCAAAATTTTTGCCAGAGCAATCGTAGAAAATCCAATCGCCAATCTTGGCTCAATATCATCATCAGGAATCAAAACATGTGGCAATTGATTATCTACTGCAATATCAAAAAGTTTTCCTCCGGTAGTCAAAATTAAAACATCCAAATTCTTCTCCATCGCAATTTTCAGAAAATCTAAAACCTCTTCTGTATTTCCAGAATGAGAACTAGCAATCAAAAGACTTTCTTGCAAAAACTCATCGTCATAAGGCGGTAAATCATAATCTCTGTGAACATATAATTCAATTCCAGGTTTTAGAACTTTAATTATTCCAGCAGCCAAATGTGATCCGCCCATTCCACACAAAACAAAATGTTTGTAATCTGCTTTTAACTTTTCTTCGTTTCTTATTATTGGATCGTATTCAAATTGTTTATTAAAGTTTATGATTGATTGCTCCATATTTTTTAATTTAATTCTCTTAAAATAATTCTTGCCGGACCACCTTCGACTCCGATGAATTTCAAAGGTAAACAAATTATCTCATATTTTCCAGCCTGAACATCTTTTAAATTTATTCCTTCAATAATCGGAATGTTATTTGCCAATAAAGAAGTATGCGGTCTTTGATCCGAAGAACCTCTTTGTTTGATTGAAAGATAATCAATTCCAACAAGTTGAACTTTTTTCTCAACCAACCAGTCAGCAGCATCGCCATCTAAATACACATAATCATCATAAAAATTCTCAAAACCTCGCAAAGAATTTGAAGTTTTTATCAGCAATCTTTCTCCTTCTGCAACATCTCCAAAATCTTCTATTTTGACAGCCTCGCCACCTTGTCTGTGAGATGCGTCTATTACACGGCATTCACCAATAAAAGTTTCTAGTGGAATTTGATCAAGTGTATTTGCATTCATCACAGCGTGCATTGGTGCATCAATGTGAGTTCCTGTATGTGTTCCCATTGTTATTTTAGACAAATGAGTTGTTGCTTCAGGCATTTCTGCGTGAGTTTCAATATTTAAAGGAACATTATTTGGATAAACAATTGTTTGATTAGTTAAAGGTAAAGAAATATCAATTATCTTTTTTTCTGAATTACTCATGACTAAATCGTACTAATTATTTCTTTTGGGTCAATGCCTTTTTGATATTTAAAAATAGGAGTGTTTTCCCAAGATTTTATAACTTTTTCGACAAATAACCATTGAGCTAGGATTTCTTTTGTGGAAATAAACATTGTTTGATCGCCTCTTATTGCATCAAATAAAACTTTTTCATAAGCATCCGGGATTCGTGATTTTTCATTTAGATAATCAAAGCTTAATTCTTGTGATTCAACTTTGTAATCAAATCCTGGTTTTTTAGACCAAAATTGGATTTTGATTTCTTGTTTTGGTTGCAATTTAAAAGTCACAATGTTTTTGTATTCTCTTTTGTCATCAGGCGGACAAACACTTGTAAATTTTTCTTTAAAAATCACAGTAATTTGAGCATAGGACTCGTTTAAAGCTTTTCCGCTGATAAGATTTATTTTTGTGCCTTTCCAGCGTAGATTATTGATTTTTGCTTTCACTGAAAAAAAAGTTTCTGTTTCAGATTGAGGGTTTATGCCGGGAATTTGGTTGTAAGAGATGTATTGCGCGCGCGGGTGATCAATTAACCTCTGAGGTTCTTTTACTTGCATGTTTTCAATATCCACTTCAAGTGCAGACAAAGCATCCGCGCGCGCCTTTCTAATATCAGCAACATTCAAAGATTTCGGATCCTCCATCACAACCAAAGACAACATCTGCAAAACATGATTCTGCCCAACGTCCCTCAATGCACCAACCGAATCATAGAAAGCACCCCGAGTATCAACATCTATACTTTCATTCATCTCTACAATAATTTCCTCTATCGAATCAGAATTCCAAATCTGTTCAAAAATTGAATTTGCAAATCTAAAAGTCAAAATATTTTGCAAAGTCTCTTTTCCCAGATAATGATCAATTCTAAAAATCTGATCTTCTTTAAATAATTTTCCAAGCAAAGCGTCCAGATATATCGCATGTTCAGAATCATTTCCAAACGGTTTCTCTACCAAAATTCTATCCCAACCATTATTCGGATTCATCAAACCACTAGTCGCAATATTATTGAAGGCATTTTCATAAAGATTCGGAGAAATCGCTAGATAATAAAGATTATTTCCATTTTGTTCATTTAATTTTTTCGCCAAACTGCTCAAAGTTTCTTTATTGGAAATATCTGCTGAAAAATACCCGCATTTTTCAACAAAATCTTTTTTACCATCAAATTCTCCGAGCGCACCATTAACCCAATCTTGAAATTCTTCATCAGAAAGATTTTTTCTTGAAACACCAATAATCTCAAAATTTTCCTGCAAAAATTTATTTTTATACAATTCAAAAATAGACGGGATTATTTTCTTCCGCACCAAATCTCCTGTTCCTCCAAAAATTACAAATCTCAACGGTAAATTTTCAATCATATATCTTACTATTTTAGAGTTCTTTCAAGTTCTTTAATTTTTTGCTCTATCTTTTGCTTTTCGTTTTGAAGAGCAGGAGAACTCTTTGCTGTCCCAGTTTCTCTACTTTTAATATCTTCGTATTGTTTTTGTTTTCTTAACAAGTTCTTTTGATCTATTGAGAAACGAGTTTTAAATTGATTTAAAACGGTTTCTTCAGATCTTAAATTCTGCAAAATTTTAGCAATTTCAAACTCAACTTGTTTTGCTTGAAATTCTGTTTTTGATTGCTTATCTTGAGATTGTTTCAACTTCTGTTGGCTTCTAGTCATATCAGAAATAACTCTTCGGCGCTTCAGATTTAATTGTTCAATTTCTCTGTCTATTGTTTTTAATTCATCTTGTAATCTCTCGGTTTCTCTTTGAGCTGTTTCTGCACCAAAATCTGTTCGAGTAGAACCTCGGCTCAATAAAGATTTTTTTGAATTCAAAGCATTCTGCAATTCTCTAACTTTATCAGAATGACGAGCCAACTCTTTGGTTAATTCTGCAACATTTCTTGCTTCATTTTTAAATTCTTGTTCAGCTCTAGTTTCTTCTCCTTTATATCTTCTCTCTGAAACAGAAATCCTCTGAATTTCACGATCTACAACATGCAATCTTGCTCTTAGGGCGCTTATTTCTCGCTCTGTTTGTTTTCTCTTTAATTCATTTTTTCGTTTGTCCTGTGCTTGTTTTTTAGATTCCAACATACTAAGAGCACGCGGATCTAAACCACGACCTTTCGCTAGATTGTTACTATACCCATCAAAAGCCATATTAGGCTTATTATATCACAACCACTAATTTAGATTTTCGGCTGAAACACGGCTATAACAATACTGACAATGTTCACAATCAGGATTAGGCTCAGGAATTTCATTTCCATCTAAAGTTTCTTTTATCCTAAAAATAGTATCTTCAACCCATCTCGGATCTCCTTCATATGGAATTAAAGTAACTTCAAATTCTAGTTTTCCATCAAAAGATTTTGCATCAGTTTTTCCGTTTGCATAAACAAAATAACCTAAATCAGAAACATTGAAATTTAATTTTCTCAAAAGCCATTGATAAACTTCCATTTGTCTCTTATATCCATCTTTCCATTTATCATCTAAAGTAATTTCTTCATCTTTACTTGTAGATTTATAATCCACAACAATCAAAGAATTATCTGGCTTCACCCAAATATCATCAACAGCACCAGAAATAACCATTCCGGTTTCTTCGTGTAAATACTGAATTCCTTCAAAGTTTTCTCGCCAAGTATCCATTTGCGGATGAGCCAAAGGCACAGCATCAACTCCATAACTTTCCATTAAAGGATGCGGCGAACCATTTGCTCTATGTATATCGAATTCTTTTTTGAATAAAGCATCGACAGCAGAGTTTAAAAGAAATGCCGGAAATTTTGGCCGAGCAAAACCAAACTTATTATCAATATAAAAACATCTTGGGCACTCTATAAACAAATCAATTTTTGATCGAGACAATTTCCAGTTCGGTCCACCGTAATTCCATCGACTATCTCTTTTTTTCTTTTGCGGTAAATTTTTCAAATCCATTTCTTTATTTTATCAATTTTAAACTCATGAATAAAGCTAAAATAAAAAGGGCTAAAAAGCCCAAGGTTAAGCGGCAGAAACAATATTTTGTGGATATGCCAGAATATTTTTAGCAGCACAAAGTTCTTCAAGAACCGCTGTGGCAAAAATTTCTGGAATTTTGTTCCATTGCAAACCTTCCAATCTGACAACTCTACAACCCGCTTCACGCAAAGAAGTAGAAACATCCAAATCATCATTGTTTGCAAACAAAATAGTTCTCATGGAACGAGTATAGATAATTTCTCTCATTTGATTGAGTTTGTCTCTATATTCCTCACTCCATTCCGCCGTTTCCCTCCCAAAATCAGTAATCAAGAAAATTTCATACTGATCGATAAAAAGCGACTCACGTTCTGTGTATTCAAACACAGAAACGCAATCACAAATTTGAGATTTTCTAATCAACTCAACAGTTTTTGAAGCCCATTTTTGACCAAAAACTCCGACGCTTGGATTGTCTTTTAATGTTCTCATCTGCGAAAAAGTATCTCACAAACACTCTAAAATTATTTTAAAGAAAAACTCTTAGCAAAATAAAATTTTATTTTCCCAACATTCTTATCAGTTTTTTTGACCGCTTCTCCATTTCAGCCACATAAATATCAAAATTATTTAATCTTTGTATACCATTTTCAGATACAATATAAATTTCATCAAAATCTACATTTTTCACAAAATTTCTATCATGAGACACTGCAATCACAGTTCCTTTAAAATCCTTAATTGACTCTTCAAGCGCCATTTCTGCTTCAATATCAAGATGGTTTGTCGGTTCATCCAAAATCAAAGTATTCACGTTTGTCGCCACAAAATACGCAAAAAGCAATCGAGCTCTTCCACCTGGACTCAAAAATTTTATTTGAGATTTTATATCTTCTTCAGTAAAACCAAATTTAATCAAATGATTGTGAATCAATTCTTTTTCAACACCCAAATGATCTTTAAAAAATTTCAAAAGAGTTTTGTTTGGTGGAAGATTTTCATGTTCTTGCATAAAGTTTCCAAAATGAACTCCACTATCAACTTCAACAAGACCACTAATATTTTTCAACATTCCTGTAATTGTTTTCAAAATTGTTGTTTTTCCAACGCCGTTTGGACCAACAATACAAATTCGATTTCCATAAACAATATCAAAATTTACTGGACCGATAATAAAATCACCCTTATATCTAGTCACAACATCTTTCAAAGAAATATTTAAAGCCGGAGAATCTGTTTGTGAGTCAATTTTTAAAGACAATTCTTTTCTCTCTTTTGGTTTTTCAACAAAATCCATTCGCTTGATTCTGTTCATTGTAACTTTTGCACTTTTAAAAGATCTCGCCGCACGGTTTTGTTTAAAGCCAGTCAACATTTTGTCGTTATCGGGACTTTTCCATTTTTGACCTTTCAAACCTTTTTCTTGTTGAGCTACAGCAACACCTTTCAAACGTACAACCTCGTCTTGTTGCTGATGGTGTACTTGATTCAAACGATTAAATTCAAGTTGCCTTTCAATTAAATAATTAGAATATTTTGCATTTGAAATTCTAAGAGAGTGATCGCTCCAATCTATTTCAAAAATTTTGTTTGTGACATTATCCAAAAAAGTTTTATCATGCGACACAACAATCAAAGCACCTTTAAAATTTTGCAGATAATCTTCAAGCCAAATTAAAGCGGGCAAATCTAAATTGTTTGTCGGCTCATCCAATAAAAGCAAATCGACATCTTGCAGCAAAATATTTGTTAAAAAAACTTTTGTCTTTTGACCACTACTCAGATCGCCAATCTTTTTTTGCTTCACATTTTCTGGCAACAAAAAACCAGCAAACATAATATCAATCTTTCTCAAAAATTCGCTTTTTTCTGTATTACCTTGATTTTTTAAAAGAAAATCCAAAACCTTTATTTTATTGAAACCACTTGGATCTTGAGGTACAAAGCCTCTTTTTACCTTGTCATTCATTTCAAAAGTTCCGTTTGAATAACTTTCTTCTCCAGCCAAAATTCTCAATAAAGTTGTTTTTCCTGCACCATTAAAACCAGTCAATGCAATTTTATTTCCTTTTTCAACATTAAAAGAAATTCTGTCCAAAACAGTTTTATCATCAAAATATTTTGAAAGATTTTTAATTTTTATCATCGTTTTTATTTCCCCACTGCCACTTTGGTTTTTCTCCTTTCTTATAAGCGATTTTTATAAAAGCGATTGTCAGTAATGTCACCGGCAACAAAAATGTGAAAAATATTTCTCTCACAGGAGAATTTTCGTCAATTGTTTTTGCAAAAACTACAATCAAAATTATGTAAATTAAAGTCACAATCCAACCTTGCCATGTCGCAGGATACCAACCCCAACCATAATGTTTCCTTTTAAACCAAAGTTTTTTCATACTTTAAATATAGCAACAAACAAGGTTTTAAGCACTCTTGGCTTCAGAATAAGTTTTTGAAAGCAATTTATATGATTTAGATTTGAAAGCTAGCAAAGTCACCAATAAACCGACAATTCCACAAATTGTAAACAAAAGTGCAATTCCTCTCGCTTCACCAACTCCAAACCAAGAACCAATCAAATCAACTCCTTTTCCGGTTGTCATAAAAGGAATAAAAATAAATTGCGCGATTGGACCAATTAAAAATGTTGTTATAGGAGTTGCGGCTGATTCAACACTTTGTGAAAAACCAAAAACCCGACCTTGTTGCTCATAAGGCACAACATTTTGTATTACTGTTTGCTCCGAAGCTTCTGCAAACGGACCAATAGACATCCAGATAAAAATTCCTATTGCCAACAAAATTACTGATGGTTGAATTGTAAAGAAAATACAACTTGTCCAAGCAATTACATTTGCTAACAAAAGATTTCTCAAAGGATTTTTTCCCAAACCAAATTTTGCGATAAAAGTATTTCCAGCAATAAATCCAAAACTTAAAATCGCAAACATAATTCCCCATGTTTGAACTGAAACAAGTGAAAGTCCATAAGCGTCCATCAATGCCATGAACACTCCTCCTAAAAAGTTATTGAAAGTTGCAAAGAATATCAATCCAAACAAACCTCTAATAGAAGAAATAATCGCAATATTTTCTTTAAAACTAAAATGATTTGTTTCTTTTTTCACTTCATCTTCTTTGACTTCGACTTTTCCTTCATTAAAATTTATAAAAATTAAATGAATCAAAGATATTACAGAACTTATAATTGCGATGACAATTGCAATTTTCATTGAGAAAAATCCGATTACCAATCCACTGAAAACAGAAGTCAGAGAAAAACTAATTCCATTAACCGCGCCAACCATTCCATTCGCTTTATCTCTATTGTCTTTAAAAAGAAGAGTTACCACAGTTGAAAGTGCGATCATTCTTAAATTTCCGGCAACTGTTCCAATCATCAATAAAACAATCAAAGACCATAGTGCAAAAGAAAATTGATTGCTAAAAACTTCATTTGGAAATGAAAACAAAATAATGCCTCCTAAAATATAGAAAGAAAGAGAAACAATATTTGAAACTAGCATTGCTGTTCGTTTTTTGTGTTTGTCGACAATTCCTCCAAAAAAGAAAGCTGAAAGCATGTGTGCAACCGCAAAAATTCCGGCAATCATCGAAGTCACAAGAACAGACTTTGTAGAAAGAAACGCCCAAAAAGTCAAAGCAAACCAAACGAAAGTGTTTGTCACAGACGAGATCAAAGTATTAGCCAAAAGGTTGTAGAAAATCTTTTTGTTATCTTTAAACATAAGAGATTAAATTTACACTGTTTTTGATTAAAAAACAAATAAAATATAGGTCAAATTAGCCTATTTATGCTAACATACCCAAATATGAAGGATAAATTTTGGGATGTAATAGTAATTGGCGGTGGTCCATCAGGAATGATGGCTGCTGGTCGTGCAGCTGAAATCGGCAAATCTGTTTTGCTTATCGAAAAAAATGATACTCTCGGCAAAAAACTTCTTATCACTGGCGGTGGACGTTGTAATGTCACAAACGCCGAACTGGACAATCGAAAACTGCTTTCAAAATTTAAAGATAGTAGTAAATTTTTATTTTCTCCATTTTCAGAGTGGAATGTTCAAAATACTTTAGACTTTTTTCACTTGAGGAAAATGCCGACAAAAATAGAAAAAGAATTGAGAGTTTTTCCTGTTTCTGACAAAGCTGAATCTGTTTGGAAAGTTTTAGTTGAAAATATGCGAAAACATAAAGTAGAAATTCTTTCTGATAGCCCCGTTTCTGGTTTTGTTATTGAAGATAAAAAAATCATTGGTGTAAAAATTAAAAAACAAATCATCAAAGGTAAATCTTTTATTTTGGCGACTGGTGGAACTTCGCGTCCCGAAACAGGCTCAACTGGAGATGGTTTCAAATGGCTAAAAGAAATTGGTCACAATGTTATAGAACCCAGACCATCACTTGTTCCTTTAGCGACAAAAGATTCTTGGATAAAAAAATTAGCAGGTGTTTCTTTAACAGATATTAAATTAACAGTTTTGCAAAACAAACAAAAGCAAGAAGTCGCACATGGAAAAATTCTTTTCACACATGTTGGTGTCAGCGGTCCAACAATTTTAAACATGAGCAAAGATATCGGCGAATTATTGAAATACGGAGAAGTTGAAATTCTTTTAGACTTACTTCCAAAATTTGATCACGCAAAACTAAACTCGACTCTTCAAGAAATTTTTAAAGAAAATGATAAAAAGAAATTTAAAAATTCTCTTTCTGATTTAATACCATCAGCAATGATTCCATTAATTGTTGAGCTTTCAAAAATTAATCCGGAAAAACAATGTAACAGCATCACCCGAGAAGAAAGAATGAATTTAATTTCCGCAATTAAAAGTATTCCAATTCATGTGAAAAAATTACTTGGCTCTGACAAAGCAATTATTTCAAGCGGCGGAATTTCTCTTGATGAAGTTGATTTTAAAACAATGCAATCAAAACTTTTTCCAAATCTTTATTTAGTCGGAGACATTTTAAATATAGATCGACCTTCTGGCGGATACAGTCTTCAGCTTTGTTGGACAACTGGTTTTGTCGCAGGAAATAATGCTTAATAAATAAAAACACAGACCTCGCACGAGATCTGTGTGTAAACTCCAAAAAACAATTAGTAATAACGATTGATTGCACTGAGTACGGCGTTTACAGAAGCAATTTGAATACTGCTATTCACACCAACTCCCCAACGTGTTTGTCCAGTAGCAAATTGAACAAGAACAAACGCTATGGCATCAGATTCAGAACCTGAGCTAAGTGAATGTTCAGATTGTTCAATAATATTGATAATTTCAATATTTGAGTTGCGCAAACTTTGTACGAACGCATCAATTGGACCATTGCCTTCGCCAGAAATATTTTTAACATAATCGTTGCAAATAATCCCAGCTTCACACGAACAAACTCCATCATGCTCAGTTGAATTAAAATATTTGAGACTGTATGGATTGGTAAGATTGACATATTCTTTCCAAAACATTTCTCTCAAATCTCTTGCGTCAACTTCTCGGTTGAGTGAATCAATTTTTTTTCCGGCGATTTGACCAAATTCTTTAATCAAATCTTTTGGCAGAAAAATGCCACACTCGCTTTCGAGAATGTATGCAATTCCACCTTTGCCGGACTGACCATTTACACGAATGACTTCATTGTACTGACGTCCGATATCTTTGGGATCTATTACGAGATACGGCACATCCCAAAACTCTCTTTTGGCATTCAATCCTTTTCTGATTGCATCTTGATGAGAACCAGAAAAAGCTGTAAACACCAACTCTCCGCTATATGGATGTCTTTCGTAAACTCGCATTCCTGTACACTTTTCATAAACTTTACGAATCAACTCAAGATTAGAAAAATCCAATTTAGAATCAATTCCTTGAGTATACATGTTAAGTGCAACAGTAATGATATCCAGATTTCCGGTCCGCTCCCCGTTTCCAAAAAGCGTTCCTTCAACTCTGTCGGCACCAGCAAGAATTCCAAGCTCAGTAGCCGCAACACCAGTTCCTCTGTCATTGTGAGTATGAATACTCACAACAATCAGATCACGCTTAGAAATACTTTTGCAAAACCATTCTATTTGATCTGCATAAATATTTGGCATCGCAACCTCAACCGTACAAGGAAGATTTATTATCATCTTTTTGCTTGGTGTGGGATTCCATTCACAAATCACAGTTTCACAAATTTCCACAGCAAACTCAATTTCCGTAGCGGAAAAACTTTCTGGAGAATATTGCAAAATAATTTCAGTTTCACTCAAATTCTCAGAATGTTTTTTAATCCACCTAACTCCCTGAATAGCCAAATCAACGACTTGAGATTTTGTCATTCCGAAAACAATTTCTCGTTGAGCAGGAGAAGTAGAATTGTACAAATGAACAATTGCTTTCTTTGCACCTGCGAGTGATTCGACAGTTCTCATAATCAAATCTTCTCGAGCTTGGACAAGAACTTGAATTGTCACATCATCTGGAATCAAATTTTCTTCAATCAAAAATCGAACAAAATCAAATTCAGTTTGTGACGCTGCCGGAAAACCGACTTCAATTTCTTTGAAACCGCACCTGACCAAAGTTTTGAAAAACTCAACTTTTTTATCAATGTCCATCGGGACAGCCAATGCTTGGTTTCCATCTCGCAAATCAACACTACACCAAATTGGAGCTTTGGTAATTTGCTTATTTGGCCATTCACGATTATTCATTTGAATAACAGGAAACGACTTGTATTTGTTTTTTGGATTCATTTTTTATTTGGGTTTGAAAGAACAACTAAAAAACCAGCTCTTCTGGTGAAGAGCTGGCTGGTACCTACCTACTTTAAATTAGTTAAACACAAGCAAAATCTCCACCTTTTTCAAGATTCAAGAGTGCCAGCAAATTTTGTGCTTGTGTATTCATTATTTTTTACAGATTAATAGATTTTGATATAAAGTCAAATTAAAACTCAACTGTAATTGGGAAAGACATTGATGCGTCATTTTCTGGCATGTCAGATGGATTGTCTCGTTTGAAAATCAAGATTGCAGGACCAACAAAAGCAGATGGTGTTTGCATTTCAGCTGTGAAGTTTACAAAATCTTCTGTCATCCATTCTCCTTCAGCAGTTGCAATTCCTCCTCCCAAAATATTTCCATTCATTGCACGAAGTTCTATAGGAAATGATCCTTCAAAAAACCAGTATCCTCTCGCCTTTCCAATAATTGTAAATTCTTTTCCTGTTACAGCACCTGGATAAGGAAGCTCAACTTGAATCAAATCAGCTGAAGCATTTTCGTATGTTGGTTCAATAACCGGTTCTTGATTTTGATCAAAATCATTTGGTGAATTGTTTTCGTCTACAATCACATCATTTTGAACTTCATCTCGATTCGAATACATATAATATGAAGCTCCGATAACTACCAAAATTATGATAATAAATGTAACTTTTGCGTATGTTTTCATGCTCTCTATTATAGCATTACAAACTAAACCTCTTGAAACTGTATTCCTGCCGGCAATTCAAACACTGAATTATCAACATTCCAATCCACACAATTATAATCACCAATCAATTGATCATTCCAGCTATAACTTCCTCCATTATCAACAACTCCATTTGAAGCACCAGTTTCCCCTTCTGCATCAACTTTCATTTTTCTTCCAACCGGCGACATTGAAGTCCAAGTATATGTGAAATCATCTTTAACAATCAAACTTGTTTTTAGATTCATACCTTGAACCGCAATATCAAAATCGCCACGAATTTTTCCATCACTCAAAAATACTGTTCCTGTTGTTTTTTGAGAATAACCAGAATCAAGGTACTGATCAACTTCACATTTGTAAGAACCTTTTTGTTTTACAAACTGACTAAAAGCCATCTTCTTTGAATTCGGCTGAACATTATTTTCTTGATCTGAAATTTCTTCAGAAACATTTTCAGTTTCAGAATTTTGATTTTGTTCCGGATTTTGCATAGATTGTAAAAGATACAAACCTCCTACAAAAATTCCAAGACAAATTAAAATTATAATTAAAGTTTTTTTCGTCATATTAGTCCATGAAAACTGTGTATGTTAACATTTTTCCATCTTCAGAAACCAAAACTAGATTTGATCCTGAAAGTGAGAATGTCATTCCATCAGCCATACCTTTTCCAAATGTGTCTTCAATTTTCATCAAATTATCTGGTGAACCACAATACATCATAGTTGAGATCATTTGTTCTGATTTCAATACTCCATTTTGTAATGTATAAGCTCCACCCATGTTGTTACAAATCTTTGCAGAAATTCTTCCATCACTAAAAGTAAGTGTGTAATTTGAACCTCTTGGAATTTCCTCTCCATCAAATGAAGTCATTCTAAAAGTTGTTCCTTCCAAATTTACATTGCTAACTACTGGTTCATTTCTATTTTCTACAACTGTTGTGTTTGTTTCTGTTCGTGTTGTATTGTTTGTTGTTTGTGTATCTTCTTCAACAGTCTCAGTTTCTTCAGAAACTTTCGGTGTATTGACTGGATCAGATGATTTATAAATATACGCTGCGGTTGCTAAAATAATTACGATTAAAATTAATGTGAATACTGTTTTTTTCATATTCAATAATTATACACTACCAAAAGTTGAGGTTTTGAGAGTTTTGCAATTACGATTTAAAACAAAAAACACTTGCACGAAGCAAGTGTTTTTTGTTTATAGATTTTATTATCTTAAGGCTTGCGACAACAACTCACTGTGTCTGATAAGAAATAATCCAAGACCAGTTCCTACCATAAACAAGAACCAACCGATTCCTATTCCCACCGGTGAGCCCCAACTATACCAAGAACCCCAACTTTTCCAATGACGCAAAAACACAGGGTCTTTGCCTTTATTATCCGTAGATTCGTTCATAAATAATTTACATTATTTTTAATCTTTTAAACAAACTATCTTTTTTATTTTCAAAATTTTCTGTTACTCCCAATAGTTAAAGGCAGAAATATACAATATATTGTACACTAATTTTCGGATTTCGGACACTGCTTATAAAAAACATAATTAATACATTTTGCGTCCGAAGGTACAGTTTTTTGGATTTTTATTTCTTTAGCCTCCACTTGTTTTTAATTTTTTTTAGACCTATAGAAATATACTTATTACAAAAGCCACTTGCTGCCATTCCTATAAATACAGCAAATATAGAAAATGCAACAGAAGTAGCATATAAATTATCAAAAAATTTATTAACATTATCTTCTGATGAAAATTGAACAACCACAACCATTATTATCAAACCCCAGAAAAAACTAAAGGCAGCGTATTCAAAGTCACTTTCAATTTTCTTTCCCCTAAATTTATTGAAAGACCAAACAGCAAAAAATCCTGGCAATGTAAATAAAAGAAGGTTTATCAAGCCAAAATCAGAAACAGATTCCATATCTTTGAATTTTATCATAAAACCATATAAAAATTAGGTTACTCCGGCTTCCATCTCACAAAATCTGTCTTATCCAAAATCTCGTTAACCAAATTTGTTTTTCCTGCAACGTAAGTATTTTTACCAGTTGGATCATCCTGTATCAATTTTTGTTTTAATTCCTGATACTGATTTCTTTCTTCAGGATGAGTTCGCAAATAATCTCGAAAGGCCAATTGTCTATCCCAAAAACTACCTCGACTTTTATAAGCAATAGAAAGATGAAATTGAGTTGGATTTCCTTTTCTCAAAAGATGTCTTTCTGTTGATTTGTCAGTATGAGTAGAAGAATTAAAGTTGTAATCCAAAGACTGAAGTACTGGAATAAATTTTTCCGCATTTTCATGAGTCTCAATCAAGACCATCATATCTATAATCGGCTTTGCTGAAAGCCCTGGAATTGAAGTGCTTCCAATATGCTCAATTCCCAACAATTCATCTCCAAAAATTTCTTTTATTTTTTCTGATTCAGATTCATACATTTCTATCCATTCAGGATTGTATTCTAAAACTTGTTCATGCGATGAATCTGTGGGAGCTTTTTCCATATATTTTATATATCACAAATAATTAACCTCTCAAAACTTTTTCCATCGATTTTCCTTTTGCAATTTCATCCACCAATTTATCCAAATAACGCACCTCTCGCATAAGCGGATCTTTTATTTCTTCGATTCGAACTCCGCAAATCACACCTGTATTTAAATTTCTTGCAGGATTAAGTTTCGGAGCATCAGCAAAGAAATCTTCCAAACTAACCTGCTTTTTTATTTGCGATTCCAATTTCTTCTGAGTGTATCCAGTCAACCAACGAATCACCTTATCAAGCTCTTCTTTTGTGCGACCTTTTCTTTCAACTTTAGTGACATAGTGCGGATAAACATCAGAGAAACTCATTTTGTAAATTCGAGAGTTTGCAGAGTTTGATTTCATGGGTTTATTTTATATCAATGCAAAATCCAAATACAGCGGTGAGTGATCTGATACCTCATCTTCCTATTCATCCTTATCCTTCTTGATGAAATGGATCCAAGAAGTTGGGATAGTTAGAAGTAAAAGCACAACATAAAACCAAGTATTTTCGTAACCGTTTATTGCCCAGATACCAACAAGTGCCAGGTTAGACAAAGCCAAAAGTATCATACCAATTATCCTAACTCGTTCTTTCATAATAATTTAATTATATCTAAAGAGTGATAAAAGTGACAGTCTCTTAAGACATAGGTATCGACATGGCTCGGGCTACGTCAATTATTCTTTTAACAAGAGAGTCACATCTTCATAACTAGCTTTCTATGCTCTCAGTTGTTTGATCTCGTCTTGGTTCGGAACTTTCGCTACCAAGCCCCACAAGGGTTCCAAAGATATATTAGCGTACCATTTCGACCCTCCCCGGAATGACTATTTTCTATTAGAACAAAACCATTCTCGAAACCTATCAAATTCCTCTTCTTGCTTTGCGTTCAAAAACTCACCATTAGGATCACGAAATGAATCATCTAAACTTAATATTTCCTTAGTTCGAACGCCTTTTATAACTTCATTTAAAAAAATATTGGTTTCATCAATAAATTCATCCATCGATTTCTTTTTCACCTCTCTTGGTATCTCTTTTGAATTTTTATCAATATGAGCAATCAGCTGATTCACAGGAGAACTAAAATTTTTCTTCCATTTTTTAAAGAGCTCTCTATGGAGCTTTCTCAATTTTTTATCTCTTACATAAGAAACTAAGTCTGATATCTTATAAGAAGAGATATCGGTTTCAAAAAACTTTCTTAGGTCAATCAGTTGCCCTCTCACGTAATCCATCGTGTAATATGAAGAAAAGGCATTTTTGTTTACATCATCTTCAACGGCTTTACCTTTAAGATTTTTCTCGTAAAGCCTAAAAAGAGACCTCCTTCTCAAGATAACTATCATAAGTTCATGAAAAGTTTTTACGTGATCTAATACATTTATAGATTCTTTACTATTACCATTCTTTCTTGAGACTACTTTTATCGAATTCATTAAATAACTCTTAAGAACATCGCTGAATGTATTATCCTGATTTCTGAGCTCATCCAAATTATCAAAAAGGTAGGTAAAAAGACTTCCCGCAAAAAAACTGAGGGAAGCAGAAATGATCAGAACACCAATTATCTTCCAACTAAATTCAGAAATATACAAATCGTATACTGAACTAGCAGCAAGATTAACAAAGAAACCAACCATCGCTGCCAACATGACAAACAACCAATCTTTTCTTAAATTTCTTTGCTCTTTATTGTTCATAAACTATAAATCTTCTAATTAGCACTACTTTTTACCCCGCTTTTTAATAGAATGACTAATGCCATCTTTAAAAGTTGCTTCTACTTTTGTAAATATTTCTGTTGGATGAATATCGTTATGATCGAAGGATATTCTCTTAATTTCAGGTTCAACAAAAATCTGAGTTTTATTTTTCTTACCTTTTTCTCCAGCATATACAACAAGCCTATTACCAACTTTTGATTTTGTAAGAATCGCTTTCACAAAACACCTTTGATCCTCTGATCGAACCTGATCACTGGCAACTGGAATTGATTCACCATCGACATTAATAATCATTGCACCCCGTAACTCCTTTGAGCGAAGTTTTCTGAGTACATATTTCTTCTCGTCGTCGATATCTCTTGGAATATCATAGAATTGATCACACTCTTCACACTTCAACAAATCATAAGTATCTGGATTGCCACCTTTTCTATTCCAAGCATCCATTTCCATCCTATGCTTCGGACAATGTGGCTGAGCATAATTTGACCATAAAACCCCATCGATTCTAAATAGTTTGTGTTCCATGCTGGCCGTCTCGGGCCAGAACCGTGGTCGACCTTGCCCTGCTTAACGGGTTGACTATATCTTACACGAAGCAAAAGACGGATCCCGGGGCGTACCAAAAAGTAACAGACCAAATCAGGGCTCTCTTAGTAATCGAACGTTCCTCGGCCATCGAGCTCAACTGCTTCCGTCTTGCAACCGACGAGCAGGTTGAGGAACTTGTTGGTCGTCTTGTACTTATACCCCGTACCGGACGTAATCCCCCACGGCTTGAGCATTGTCTCACCGAAGGTCTGTTGGAAGTTTCTGAGTGACGCATCGAGCGACGTATCAAACGTAACATTGATAGGTCCCTCATAAAAACCGAGTTCCGTGAGAAGCGTTTTGGTCTTTGCCACCTCGGCGGATACGGAGTTCTCGGTCAGGCTGTTATATTCGGTAAACGCCGGGCACGTGAGGTTTTGATTGCAATAGAAAGAGTTGATCTTCATGAGAGTAGTCCGGTACACGTATCCAGTCGGTTCCGAAAGTCCCCAGACGCCAAGGACTTCGCTTGCGTATTTTTGCTGAAAGCGCTTTACGGCCTCCATATCTTCCATTGAATACACGCCATCTATCGGGAGCGATTCTCCCTGCTTTTCGTTGAGAAAACGCTCCAACTTCGCGACTTCTTCCGCATCATTATCGGCTCCATATTTGATATAGGATCCTATGTATGGAGCACAGACGCTGGTTGCGCTCGGTTCGGATCCGTATTCACACAATTTCTGATCATGTATTGAAAATTGATTGTAGTTTGACGCACTTGGATCCTTGCAACCGAAGCGAGTTCCTCCTGTGGTCCTTTGCGATACGCTTTCTTGAGCCACGGGAACGGCGGGCCCGACTGGGTCCACGATAACGCCATTTACCACGCCATCGGCATCGAGCGGTCCGCCATCAACAAGCTCATAGATGAGCGTGGTAACCGGTGTGCCACCGATCGTTTCGATAACAAATACGGCGTCTTGTATGGTTGTATATGCGCCGTTTATATACTTACGCGCCACCCACTCGCTCGTATCGTAGTCCTGATCATAATAAATAGTGACCGTCGTTGAAGCACCCGACACACACGCCGCATTAAAATGCAACAATCCGACCGGATACGTAAAGCCACTATCAGCCGGAGCACCACTTATCGAAACACCTGAGAGAGCGCTACAGTCAGCGTCATCTATGGCTAGAGTAAGGTACGCCGTCGAACTAACCTCGGTATTCTTTAAGGAAGTAACGGTTGCTTGCTCGGAGTCAGGTATGCCGTCGCCGTTTCCATCGCCTCCGTTTGGTGCACCGTTTTCCTCAGCGGCAGAGACACCGTCGCCGTCATCAGGGATAGCAGAACCCAAAAGACCGGCAGAGCCGTCCGGAATGCCGCTCTTCTGAGACGTGACTGTTATAGTGGCCGACCCACCGGCAGGAAGGCCGGTGACAGTTACGACCCCATTCTCATCTATAACCGCTTGTCCCGCGCTGACATCGACAGTCCAAGTAAAACTTGGGTCATGATTGGTGATAGACACAACAAATCCATCAGTAGTTGATGTTACTGCGCTAAATACTGGCGTAAGCGGATTACCCGGACCAGGACCTGGGTCTGCCGAAGAAGTGATGAAAAATTCGGTACCATCAAAATGACCTATGAGATAGTAATTGTCGGTATGGTTATGTGACAGATAGTGCATGTTGCCGAATGGCTTCGCGTATTCACCGGCATACACCACCTCTGAAGGTACTCCAGAGGCAAGCTGCCATACCTTAGTGTCCGGATTATAGTCACGCCATTGAATACGGTACAAGAACGTACCATCAGTACCGATACCATGTTCATCAGTAGCCCAATTTGAAGAATCATTCATGAGAATGTCCTCAGACCACGTGAGCGTGGCGTTCTTTCCTGTTCCAGCAATAGTATAAAGACGAAGTGTTGATTGATAGATACCCCCACCCATGTCCACATATCCTGAAACCTTGCCGATACGTCCATCAGGGAAATTTATTAGATTGCTGTAAGTAAAGTAACTCCCAGCAGGCAACGGCTTGTCATTCGGCACTTCTATTTCTGTAACCGAATAGTCAGAAACATCAATACAGTAAAGCTCAATCTCTCCTACCGTATTACTGGAGTTGGTAATAAAGATACACCCCCGGCTATACGCGATACTCAAGGGAGCCACGTTTCCCGGCAACGATGGCGCACCATCGCTACCCCAACCTACCGTATGCATGGTTCCAGCAATATTTTGCTGGCTCTGCCCCGGAGTTGGATCTATGGAAGAAAGTGGTACAGAGACAATATTTCCACTTGTATTCATTACATACACAGTTGTATCGTCGGTTGTTAAACCACGCATTACAGAACCAAGATTACTGACGCTTACTCGTATACCTGTTGTACTATAAGGATTGGCAACCTCATCAAGGAGAAGTGCCGCAGGAGGAGAATCCGCAAAGACGGGAGAAGCAATCGTCAATCCAAGCATCAAAACAAGCGAAGATAAAAGTGTTAGCGAAAAAGGTAAACGTATATTCATACCAGGAAATTATACCAGGAGTCAGTTATCAATTTCAATGTGTATCATATGATAACTTTCAGTATGTTATATAAATAAAATGAGCAAGACCTAGACTAACGTCCAAACGGCACGTTTTGTGAACAATAACTTATTATGAGTTGGCTGCCGCACCAGGATTCGAACCGTCTCGGTCTAGAACCAAAATATGGTTTAGGATATTAGTTTTACAATTCTTTACCACCACAACCCACTCAACCCTGCAGCTTTCATCTGCGTCCTTGTCTTCACTCCGAAATATCCTGCAGATGGAGTAATACCAAACTTCGCTTGATATGCAGCGAGTGCATCTCGCGTCTGCGTAGCGAAGAATCCGGTAGCCCCTGCTGGAATTGCATATCCTTGTGCGATGAGGAAATTCTGAAGCTGTCGCACATCATTGCCTGACATACCCATGTCGAGATCTCGAACAGCCTGAGAAACTGCTGGTGTTTCCGTGGAAACAACTGAAGGAGCCAATATCGGAGTAGTTGCATCCATATTCGCAATGAACGTACGGGTCATGGGGCCGAAGTATCCAGCCGCAGGAACAATGCCATTTGCTGACTGAAATCGCGCAAGAGCCGCCTTTGTTGCGTTACCAAACATATCAGTTTCGTTTCCAAGAGAACCGGGTCCAACCTGCGCAACGGTAAACCCGCGAGAATTGAGGAACCTCTGCAGGTCCTTCACGTCAGAACCAGTCATGCCAACATCGAGGTTGCGAGTGAATGAGGTTGGCGATGTTTGGATAGCGGGAGCTGTTTGCTGAGCTATTGACTGAGTCGAGTTCTGTGTCGAAGATCGGCGAGAACCTCCACTTCTCCCACTTGATGAAGAATTATTACCCTCCTCTTCTTCGTCCACTTCCTCTTCAGGCTCTTCTTCATTTTCCCACTCGGTACCCCAGAGAAGATACGGTAGACCGCCATTGATCTCTTCATGAAATCCCCATACACCACCAAAATCCCACGAGTCCTCGCCATCGAGATACATGGGCGCGAGTTCACCACCATACCCGTTGTACTCGAACTCATCAAAGGTGCCGATGTCGTACCCAAAGTTACAAGGCGCAGTACTCATGAGCAAATCAAGCGGACCATTAAGACCACAGGTACTGCCCCCGTCTACAAATCCAACCGCATCTTTACCGATTTCTCGAAGCCATGCGCTGTTTCGAACCTCACCAGCGTAGATAGAGCCCATGAACCCACCCACTTCTCCATTTCCTTCCACCTCCGCAGCAATTGAGAATGAATTCGCAATAACTGCATCTTCGCTATTTACCTCACCAACGAATCCTCCTGCCGGAGTGGTGGACGCAAACACCGAACCGGTTGAGTACGAACGCATAACAAGACCTCCTCCAAGCTCACCTACAAATCCCGCCGCAGTGCTGTAGTATTGCCCACGTGTATATACGTTACCGGTGGAATAAGAATCACGTATCCAGGTTGATTCTGGCGTACCGTTCATTGCACCAACAAGTCCGCCGCCGCCACTCACGACACGCACATCTCCAGTTGCATATGACTGGTCGATACCTCCACCGTTCATATATCCGACAAGTCCACCGAAAGAAAAGACGTCATTACCCTCACTCAACACATCCGCATTTGAACTTGAACGATAGACACGCGAAGTATCCGACATAGCCCCTACCAATCCACCAACATTGCTACACGCCGAGGAAGTACACTCCACCGTAATTGACCCTGACGTGTGCACATTCTCGACATATGATTGCCCTTCCATTCTTCCAGTCAAAATACCGATATCACTCTCTGAATAGTCATAGTGGATGACAGTATCAATCAAGAGATTTTGCACTACCGCATCATCTTGAAGGCGACCAAACAACGATCTGTCATTCCCTGTTATCGTATGATTGCGCCCGTCAAATACTCCTGAGAAGTTGCCAATATACCCTTCTTCCTCGCCAAGAGTAATATCTGCACCTAGTGCAAAGTAGATACCTTCCGCATAATCAGGAAAATCTTCTATACCTTCAAATCGATCAACGGTATCAACAATGAATGGATTATTCTCTGAGCCGTCACCCTCTGCGTACGCAAGCGCTGGATCTGGCTCAAGCCAGAAGTTATGGGTCTCTGCAAAGTCGAATGACGACGCACCCATGTCGTTGCCCGTCACCTCTTCGATGGTGTACGCATCCGAAAGATACCCGTATTTTGAAACTGTTATGATGACACTAAAGTAGTCTGAGTAATAACATGCAGCGTTGCTAATAGCACCGGTGAATTGCAACTGGCTAATGCTGTATGCGCCATTTGCATCAGTAGTGCTGTCTAGTGTTCGAGTTTCACCCTCACACGTGAGTGTGAAGGTTGCACCTTCAATAGGTTCATCATCATAGTCGAGCACCGTACCACTCCATCCTGGCGGAAGCTTCTCAATCACAAAATCTTGGGTTCGAAGTGTCGCGAAATACCAATCCGTCCATTCAATCAAATTTGTTGCACCGGCCGCAGCATAATCAATGGTCACCAATGGCATTTCAGCCGAATTCATATAACCTTCTTTTACAGCTCGAACCTTCAACACCTCACCATCACCGGGACCTTCACAGCCAAGGTTGCCGTCATAGATACCAAGACGTTCGTATTCACCCGAGCTATTTGTCTGCGCAATATCCGGCCAATAATCCAACTCATCCTTGCAAGAACATGGTATAGACAC
>CAZVRT010000002.1:38747-115665 GCA_964630375.1 uncultured Candidatus Saccharibacteria bacterium
CTCCTTCCACAGGATCATCGTTGGTATCAGTCACGATACCTGAGATACCTGAGGCCGATGGCTCAGCAAAAACAGACTGTGTGTCGATCAGAAGTGCAGACGCAAAACTCAAGCCGACAACTAACGAAAGGGTGAGTGTGCGAGCAAAAAGCTTGGTTGTATTGAAATAAGATATTGACATGCGGATAATTGAAATTAACTAATAATTGTTATGTGTGAATTATAACAATTCTTACAATATCGAAGTCCTGTTTATGTAATCTGCAATAATATTTAAATGTAATAGATTTCACAAAAATATACGAAACTGCTACACTTATCCACATGTCCAAGTTTTTTGCTTTCTCACACCTCTTCGAAGACTGCTTTTTCGAGCACGGAGAATTAGTTGAGTACAAAAAGGGTCAGCACATCGTCTGGCAAAAAGATAAGAGCGAGTGGGTATTTTTTCTGCAGGAAGGTTTAGCTCGAGTCTCGTTCACCTTGCCCGACATGTCCAGCCGAATCATCGGGTACTTCCCTCCAGGGATAGTCTTCGCCCAGAGCGGATCGTTCTGGGGAAATCATGACGGAACGCTCTCATACATTGCTGAGATACCCACAAAAACATACCGCATAAAGCGACAGGTTTTTTTGAAGTGCCTGAAAGACAATCCGGAAACGATGCAGGAGTACCTCAATATGACACTGCGTAATCAGATATTCCTGATAGATCGCGTCGTGTACCAAGGAGAGAAGGGACTCTATGCGAAGTGCGTCCGCTGGCTTCTCTTCATGGCGAAATACTACGGAAATCCCAAAGGAACGGGATGCGAGATAACCGTGCCACTCACTCAGGACACTGCCGCAAATTTTCTCCATGTTACACGAGAGAGTGTGAACGTGGTATTGAAACAGCTTGAACGAGAAAAGCACATCATACTTTCCACCAAGCGCATAAGCATCACAAATATGAAAAAATTAGAGAAGTTGCTCAGACAGTGACTTTCATGGCCTGTCGCTTTTGACCTTCGAGAGCGCGAGCAGTCCAAGAATGACAAATGTTGCGAGCGATCCCATGGCTGCCCTATACTTGTCGCTTCCCGTCTCGGCAAGCGCACCGACAGTAATTCCCCAAAACACGGGACCGACAAAAGATGAGGTTCTCTCCACGAGACTAAAGTATGCGAACGAGAGATTGTGTCTGCCGTTTTGCGCAAGATGAGCCATCATTGACCTAGATACTGTCCAATGCGAGCCGAACCAGAAGCCCATAACCGCACACACGACAACAAAGAGGGTAAAATTGCTGATGAATCCGAGAAGCGGAAGTATGAGAACCCAACCTGCAAGGACAAACATAAGCGTTCTTTTGTGTCCCATCTTGTCTGCCACCAAACCAGATATGAGACCCCCTATTCCCGATGTCACAATGATTCCAAGCAGTATGTAAGTCTTAATAGTGTCTGAGATACCCCATACCGCATCAAGGAATATAGGGAAATTATTCGAAGCCGTAAGGATGGCGTCGTTGAACAAAAAGTACGCCAGTAGGAACATTGCAATGCTCGGTACTAAAAACATCTTCTTAGTCTGCAAGACAAGTCCGCGAATGCTTTCACGTAGCTGTATCGACGTAACCTCTTTATGAGGTTCTTTGAACCACACGAGCATAGGCAATGAGAACAGACCGAACGCAAGTACCGATGGAAATAGTGTCTCCGCACGAGCTTCGGATCCAAACAGAGTCCACAGCCCAATCGAAAACGGCAAGGCAAGAATGAGTCCGCTGAACTGACCCGCATAGTGATTAGCGATACCAAGACCTGAAACGAAGCCTCGCTTTTCTGGATGTGCGATGTCGTTGATGAGCGGCGTGTAGAACGTAAAGGTTAGAAGATATGAATAGAGTCCTAAGGTGAAAAATATAAGTGCCCATGTCGCCATCCCTCCAACCGCACACAAAGCACAAATACTATAGAAAATAATAACCGCGGCCGTAGAGTATCGAAGCCCGTCGATCCGGCGCACCTTTGAGTCAAGGAGTGACCCGGCCAACGGTGCTGTGAGTAGCAATAGAACTGCAGAGATGGTAAATGCAAGGTTGAAAGAGATGTCAGATAACCCGCGGTCGATAACGATCCACTGTGCGAAATACAAAAAGAACGTAATCTGCACAAGCGAGTTCGCAAAATCATACAGTGTCCAAAGAAAGATATTACGTGGGTTATTCATAAATTATTTACTATTGATATTCTAGCAAAAAAGTGTCTTGGACTCGAACCAGTTAAATGGCTTAGAATATGACTTTTCTAAACTCAGCAAAAAACACAAAAGTTCGAGCCCATGACTCAGTTTGAATTTACGTTGCTAAATATAGCGATCTTAGGAGACACAGCAGGTCTCACATGGCTGCTGCCAGACTAGGACTCGAACCTAGATAGCCAGGACCAAAACCTGGAGTCCTACCATTAGACGATCTGGCAATACGCACTATTTTGCACTAAAAACCGCTTTATAGCAAGCATTTAAACACCCGTGTTATACTCCCAAAGTAGACACACCCCCACCTAGATAACTAGGGTGTTGGCAACGGGCAAACTCATTTCAAAAGTAGAACCTTTATCTCTTCCGGCTGAAGAAGCTTGTATTTGACCCTTGTGATCCTTTACAATCTGATACACGATATACAAACCATAACCAGTACTATTCACATTTCGTCTCTGCGCTTCTTCCCCACGACCACCTTGTCGGAACAAAACTTTCTTATCCTCCTCACTCAAACCAAGACCAGTGTCCACAACCTTAAGCATTACCTTTTTATCTTCAATATAAAGTGAAACAGAAACCGCTCCGGCGTTTGTATATTGAATCGCGTTCTCAATCAAATTTCTCACCGCTTGTGCAAGATGAGTTAAGTCACCGTTAATCATCATTTCTTTTGTCGGATCAATAATCAAATTCAAATCCAAACCTTTCGCTTCAGCAGTCGGCTTCAACTGTCCAACAATATCTGAAACCAGCGCACGAAAATCAAAATTCACTTTTCGATAATTCACAGTTCCGTCTTGCAAGTTTGAAGCATCAAGCAAAGATTTCACCATTTGCACAGCTTGTGTGTTTGTATCAAATCCAACATCAACCAACTTTTTCGCTTCCGGAGTCAACGCACCATACTCCCCGTTTTTCAATGCATCAAAGATAAGTCGTGATCGAGTCAAAAATCCTTTCACTTGGTGGTTAATAAATCTCATCAAAGATTCTTGCTGAGAATTTGCTTTTTGTAAATTTTGTCGAGCAACAACTTCGGACTTCACACTTCTAACCAAGAAATATCCCAAAATCGTAATCAACAACAAGTTCACGATAACAATCATTCTCACCAAACTGATTGTTTGCAAAAAGAAAAGTGAAAGAGTTAGAACCCAAAGTCCAACAACTAAAACTTGAGTTGGTAAAATTTTTGTATTAAAAGCTCCATGTTTTGCAACCAAGTAAGATAGAATTCCGATAAAAATTGGCATTCCAAATAATCCATATTGAGCAACACTCCAATCCAAAGCTAAGCTTCCAAAAATATTTCCAAATGAAAACATCAATAAGAACATCAACGCACCAACAAAAATTAAAACATTTTTTGAAATTTTTGACTTGTCTTTTTCTGACTTAATAGATTTCAATCCAGAAATAATAATTAATCCAACTATTACTAACTCAACAAAATAAGCATATCTCCACAACGGGCCTTCAATCGCTTCTCTATCACAGTTCGTAAAATCAAAACCTGTAAGGTTTAGAGCTGTAGGAGCAAGAAAAATTATTGGCAAAAACAAAATGAATAAAGTTATTGTATTAGAAACTGGTAATTCTTTCCTAAACAAATATTGATACACAAAAATATAAGTAACAATGTAAATTAAAACATCAAAATAAATCAGTGATGCCCAGAAAAACATAACGTAATCAACTCTTTCTGTAGCCCATAAAACTAAATCAATTAATGACCAGACAACAAACAAGCTAGAGAGAATAAACAAAAGACGATTTAAAGTGCCTCTTGGATTACTAAACAAAACAAATACACCAAAAAGCAAAGAAAGAATAGATGGGAACAAATGAGAGTAATATATTAATGGAGAGAAAACATTGTCAGAGAAGATTAAAAAGTTGGCTGTATCCCATTCACATATCTCCGCACCAATTTTTTGAATATTTTCTAACATTTTACTTTCATTATTCCTCGACTTCTGGAATTCCGTCCTCAGAATAATAGACTTCGAAATTATCCCTTAATATATATTCTTCATAAATCCAAAAAATAGAAATCAAAACAAAAACAACAAAAACTACTATAAGTATTTTATTAATTTTATTCACTATATTTAGATTGTAGTTGATAGATAAATAATTGCAATAATCTTATGAACAATTATTTTAAAAGAAAAACCTCCGATAATATTTCAATCGGAGGTCTGTTAAAGTTCCCACAGCATTGTGTAGCCTTTTGTAGCTAAATAAGCTGCGCCCGACCAATATGCAATATGCCAGCAAACCATTGGGAGAAGTTTGGCGACACTCTTTTTTATAAGATCATTCCCACATTCACATTTCTGTGTGTACATGAAAACGCTTTGCGGGTCGAAAACGTGCAGTGTTCCCACCAAGTACAGCAACCATCTGTTATTCAGTAGCCAGGATTGAAACTTAGTTTGAATCCTAACGTACATCCTTTGCAGAATATGCCATGCAACTTGTGGCTGTCTATCTTTCAACGAAACTAACCAGAGCTTCAATTGATTGATCGGATACAGAACGGTGTTCTTTCCAAATTTCGGTGGCCTTGTTTTGTGAGCTACTTCCTGCATGGCATGCATGCCAAAGAGATCTTCACCTCTCTCATACATCGCTCGATAGTGAACCGAGACAATGATTACAGAAAATAGAAAGTAACAAGGAACCGTCACTAGGAAGCAAACGAACCAGCCGTAATGCAACGCAAGAAACCAGAGTAATGGATAGAAGATCAAGCGATCCAACCACCCAAAAAACTGATCCCAGGTCAAGGCTTTGACAGTGTTTACTGCCAGGTCTTTGGTGCTCATTTTATAGGGCTATTCGGTTTATAATTGTTACATAAAAATAAGAAAAAGTCAAATTATTTAAAATAGCTTGTATTTTATTGAAAAAATGGTTATGATAAAAACACACTTTTTAATAAAGTCAAAAAATGATTTTATTAAAAACTATAATGTAATGTTAATGGTCAAAACGAAGGTGAAAGAGAGTACCATCCCAGGCGCAGGCTTAGGCTTATTTGCGGACGAATTCATTAAAAAAGGAACTGTTACTTGGAGATTTTGCCCTGGTTTTGATCAGATTTCTTATGAAGACGACCTTTTAAGAATGTCTGAAACAGCAAGAATCCAATTTCTAAAATATTCTTACAAAAGTCTAGATGATGGTCACTATGTATCTTGTGGTGACGACGATAGATTCATAAATCACTCTGAAAATCCAAATATAATTGAAGGAGAAAATGAAGAAAATTCTGAACCTTTTTCAATTGCCGCTAGAGACATTAGACCCGGAGAAGAAATGCTTTGTAACTATTTTGATTATGACGCCAATGCCGAAATGAAGTTGAGTAATAATTTTTCTTACACGCCGCAAAATAATTCTTTAAATGAAAATTCTGAGTTATCTACATTTCCTTCTTAATTAATTCAATACCTCATTTACTTCCCTTTTATTATTCTTTTATCAAAATTTTATCCTCAACTTTCTATAATTCTGATGTGAAAAACTTTGATGAGTGGAATGAGGTTAAGAAAAAAACTGATAATGAAGAAAATAGATTATACACAATAAGAGAGATTTGGTGGTTTAGAATTGGTTTAAATATTGGCACTGAACAGAATGGTAATGGTAAGGAATATACTAGACCATGTTTAATAATTTGCGGATTTGGATTTCATGCTTGCATGATTGTTCCTTTAACGACTTCTCCGAAACAAAATAGATTTAGAATTAGAATAGGTTTAGTTGAAGAATTTGAAGCAAAAGCCAATATTTCTCAAATAAAAGTTATCGACACAAAAAGATTAGTAAGAAAAGTTGGTTTTTTAGATAAAAAGATTTTTGATAATGTAATAAAAAACATCAAAGATTTACTTTGATGTTTTTTACATTTGCCTCATCTTTTAGATGTGGCGAGGCCGAAGCCAACTGTTCCTAAATTGTATATAAACAAAATACAAAAGTCAAATATGGAAATTTATCTTTTCTTTATCAAAACTTCATACTGCATTTTATATAATCCTAAAGTGAAAAACTTTGATGAGTGGAACAAAGAAAAACAAGAGATTCACAATACTCCTACTAAAAAATTATTTATAAATCCACGAGAAATTTGGCTTACCAAAATGGGTCAAAATATCGGATTTGAAGAAAATGGAAAAGAGAATTTTTTAAGACCGGTTTTGGTAGTTAAAGTTGTCGGGAATATGTTTTTTACAGCAGCACTAACAACAGGAGGTAAAGATAATAAATTTTATCATAAAATAACTAAAATTAATTTAGAAAATCCAAAGTATATAGACTCTTCATACTTAATTCTTTCGCAGGTTAAAGTTATGGATAAAAAGCGTTTTTTCAAGAAAATAGGATTTGTAGAAAAAGAAGAATTTGAAGAGATAAAAACAAAACTCAGAGAACTGCTTCTCTGAGTTTTGCTTCTTGTTTTGTCTCCTATTTCTAGGAGATGGATCCCGAAGGACATTTGTATCTACAAGTATATGCGAAATAAAATTTAAAGTCAACTTTAAAAAAGTTATCATTTCTTTATTAAAACTTTATAAAATTAAAACTCAAATTCCTCCGACAACTCATAAGCTAATTTGTATTTAGGGTCATTAGGCTCTCTTGTGTAACCCATCTCCCTCAAAACTTTAAACACAGGTATGTGTTTTGCAACGGTTTCATCTTTATGAATATTGGTAGGAAATTTATTGTCTGTAAGCAAAACATGTATCAACTCATGTGTGAGTATTTCCATAAACTCATCGGGAGTATATCTGGATCTCACAATCAACGGTGCGGACATGTCTCTGTCTGTGGCATTCACAATAAAAACATCAATTATATTTTTCTTAAATTCAAGACCTGTTATGTTGTGAATTTTTTCTAATGTCTCTGCCCCATTATTTTTAAAAGTTTTTTTTAAAGAGTTTTACTTTTTCTAAAACTTCTTCTGTGCTAGCAAAAATATGATTTGGATATTTTTTCAAAATATAATCCCTAAAAAATGGTTCCAGTAGTCGCCCGTGACGAATATTTATTTGTGGGTGGTTTTTCATGAATTTATAATTTTCATCATAAAATAAAACAAATATAATTACCACCTTGAAATAATTTGCTATTATTTAAAAGTGAATTCTGAATTAAGATTAGAAATAGCAAACCTTATAAAAGAACTTTTGAAAATAACTAAAGAAGAAGATTTAAATTCTGCTAGAAAATTTTATGAAAAAAATCTTCGTGAATTACTTTCTGTAAAAATCAAAGAAATTGACCCTGAATTTTATAATAAAAATTTTCCTTATTTTATAGAAATAAATGAAATGTTATATGTACATCCGTTTTTTACAAAACCATTCAGATACAAAGAAGATTCTATAAAACTTATTCAAGAATTTTTAGAAGAAATTATTTCAAACCCAACTCCCCTTTCTGCTTCTTAGAAATATCCGCTGGTGCATTCATCATTAAATCTTTTCCGTCACCTGTTTTTGCAAAAGCAATAGTTTCTCGAATGTTTGGCTCATTTTCAAGAATCATCATCAAGCGATCAAATCCCCAAGCGATTCCTCCATGTGGCGGAGCACCAAATTTCAAAGCTTCTAAAAAGTAACCAAAATTGTTTTCAATTCGAGCATCATCGTATCCCATTATTTCAAAAGTTTTTTTCAAAGCTTCAGCTTTGTTATTTCGAATACTTCCTCCACCAATTTCAAATCCGTTCAAAGTAATGTCATATTGTGAAGTTAAAATTTCTCCAATATTTTCTTTGCTCATAAATTGTTCAAAATGTGCATCTTTTGGTTTTGAAAATGGATTGTGTGTAAAAGTCCACTCACCAGTTCCATCAAAGTTTTCTTCTCCAGTTTTTTCAAACATTGGAAAATCTACAATCCACAAAAACGCCAAAAGGTTTGGGTCATTTTTATCTTCTCGAATATCAGGTCTATCACTATCATATTTCTCCATCGCTTCCTTATATGACATCCTTGGAAAAGGAATTTGCTGAATTCTTTTTTCAGGGTAAAACTTTTGCACAATTTCAATTAAAAGTTTTTCATTTAATTGCATAACATCTTCTTCCGAAACAAAAGACATTTCGATATCAAGTTGAGTAAACTCAGGTTGTCTGTCGCCTCTTGTATCTTCATCTCTCATACAACGAGCAAATTGAAAATATTTTTCCAATCCTCCAACCATCAAAAGTTGTTTGTATTGTTGCGGAGATTGTGGAAGAGAATAAAATGTTCCTTTATAAATTCTACTTGGCACAACAAAAGATCGTGCACCCTCTGGAGTCGGTGCAGACAAAAGCGGAGTTTCAATTTCTGTGAAATTTTCATCTGCCAACAAATTTCGAATATGATTTTGAACCTTGAAACGATTTACAATATTTTTCTTCAATCTATCATTTCGTAAATCAAGATATCGATATTTCAAGCGAATTGATTCATCAACAATTCTTGTATCACCATCCAAAGGAAACGGTGGTGTTAGAGATTCATTCAAAATATTTATATACAAAATTTCTAGCTCAATGTTTCCATTCAAAATTCCTTCTTTGATATTTCTTTCAGGTCGCGGATTTATTTTCCCTGTTACCTCAACAACAAATTCTTCTCGAAGAATTTTTCCAGTTTCCATCGCTTCGCTTCCAGGCAAAATAACTCCTTGAACAATTCCTGTTACATCACGAAAATCCAAGAAAATCATTTTTCCTTGATCTCGACGAACATTAACCCAACCTTTAATAACAACTTCTTCTCCTACTTTTTGAGCTAAGTCTTTTATATACACTCTATTATTGCCGTTATTCATTGTTATGTTTATACACTAAAACCAGCTCTAAAGGAAGTTGAGGCACTGCGCTTCTTCCAACCATGTCGTGAGCTTTTAGAAGTTCCAGCAAAACTTCAGAATTGATTTTTGTTTGTTTATTGTCAGAAATTTCTGTTATAAATTTCATGTCTTCTTCTGAAAAAACATCCGCAAATTGTTTTTTTCTAGAATCAGAAATTTTCATCAACATAATTGCACGAACCTTGCTCAAAACTAATTCCAAGAAAACTTTCATATCAAGATTTGCTTCGGCAGCTTTTGCCAAAGCATTCAAACCAACATCAATGTTTCCACCATCCAGTGCTTCAATATATTTATTTACCAAATCAGACTTTGGTGCACCTGTAACTTTTTCAACTTCTTCAACAGAAATTTTTTTGTCTTTTGAAGAGCTAATAACTTTTTGCAAAATTCCTTGTGCATCTCTAAAAGATCCGTCAGCAAGTAGACCCAACAAATCCGCCGCACTAGTTTCAAGAGAAAAACCTTCCGCTTCTGCGGTTTTTTCAATCATATTTTTCAGAATTTTCTGATTTGGTTTTTTGAAAGTATAAGTCTGACAACGAGAAATTATTGTTTCAGGAATTTTTTCAGGTTCGGTAGTAGCTAAAATAAAAATAACATGCGAAGGCGGTTCTTCTAGAGTTTTCAGCAAAGCATTGAAAGCTGACTTCGAAAGCATGTGGACTTCGTCCAAAATATAAACTTTGTATTTAGAATCAAAAGGTTGTGTATATACAGATTCGTTCAATGCGCGAATTTCATCAACTCCGTTATTTGAAGCAGCATCAATTTCGTACAAGTCGTCATTTGATGTGCCAATTTCTCTGGCAAAAATTCTTGCAATAGATGTTTTTCCAATTCCGCGAGTTCCTGCAAAAAGATATGCATGAGAAATATTTCCAAGTTTTATTGATTCAGAAAGAACAGAAGTTACATGTTCTTGTCCTAAAACATCTTTGAATTTTTGTGGTCGATATTTTGTATAAAGCGCAACTCGATCGTGTTGTATATTTGAATCTGATTTCTTCGACATACTGATGAAGAAGATTATAGCATAAAAGAGAAAGGGCCCGCGCTTGCTTCGCAAGCGGGCCCAGATGTCAGATATATGTCCTCCTTGATCATACGATCTCCTTTCTATGCCTGCCATGCAGGCTGTTTCAAACTGATTCTGACATATATAAATACATTGTCAATATTATTTAAAAAAAGAAAAAGGCCCAGTGCACTTTCGTTGAGTATTTATTTCCGAAGAAACAAACTAAACGACGCGACTGGACCAGGAAGTATAAACCTGAAAAGTTTTCCGTATAGGAAGGTTCATTGACTTCAATGTGCACGACTTTTGGTCGTATCATACAGCTCTTGGGCTGTACAGTGCCGAGCTCAGCTCGGGATTCTTCAATTCTGGTCTGAAGAAACCTTCTCTGTACCTCGACTGGGTCAAGGTACAAAGGCTCAATGCGAACCCTCATTTGTAAATATACACCTTCCCTGTTTTTTGTCAACAGTTCCATTTTTATCACTTTTTAATATTTTATTTAAATCAATTTAATACTATTTTTTGTAATCTTATAAAACTTTATGAATAATTTTGATAACTGGAACCAAATTAAAAAAGAAATTGGAAAAAGAGATATTTTAATCCCAAAAGAATCTGAAATTTGGATTATAAACTTGGGATACAATATCGGTTTTGAAATGTATGGTAAAAATAAAAATTATGTAAGACTAGCTTTAATTTTAAAATCTTTTGGAGAAAATGGTTGTTGGATTATTCCATTAACCTCAAAATTCAAAAAACATTTCTTCATTCACTCAGTATCCAAAAATAGTTTTGCAAATATTTTACAATTTAAATTTATAGACAACAGAAGATGTTTAAGAAAAATTAGTAATTGTAATAAAAAAGAGTTTAATGAAATAAAGTGCAAATTCATAAAACTACTCTCCTAAATAAAAAGACCTCTTTGTAGAGGTCTTTTTATAATATATACGGAGCTAAAGCTCCTCGGCCGGTTATCAAAACCTATAATAAATAATTGTATTAAATCATTTTGAAAAGTCAAATCTTTAAAAACTTCTCAACAATCTCCTCAACTTCCTCCAAATCTTTTGCATCCATTAGTTGAATGCGTAATTCTTTTGCCCCATCAAAACCTTCAACGTAAGCTTTATAGTGCTTCTTCATAACAGAAAAATTTTTGTGGGGTAAAATTTCTAAAAAAAGTTTTGTATGTTCAATCATCACTCGCAATCTTTCTTCAACACTAATATCATAATCACGAATAATTTCCGGATTGAAAAACCAAGGATTTCCAAAAATTCCACGACCAACCATTACACCATCAACACCAGTTTCTTCTGAAACTTGTTTTGCCTTTTCCAAAGAATCAATGTCTCCGTTTCCAAGTAAAATTGTTTCAGGAGAAATTTTATCTCGTAGCTCCACAGCTTTTTTTGCAAGTTCCCAATGTGCAGGAACTTTTGACATTTCTTGCCGAGTTCTCCAATGAATTGTTAAAGCCGCCGGTTTTGTAGAAAGAATTTCTGAAATCCAGTTTTCCATTTCTTCGATTTTGTTGTAGCCGATGCGAGTTTTTACCGAGATTGGTAGGAGCGGCGCGCCTTGGCGCGCCGCTCCTACCAAACTTTTCGCCAACTCCGGATTTTTAATCAACGCCGCCCCACTCTTTTGTTTTTCAACACCTCGATCAGGGCAACCCATGTTTATATCAATTCCATCAAATCCCAAATCTTGCACCAACTTCGCAGCACCCATCATCATCTCAGGCTTTCCAGAAAAAAGTTGTGCCACAATTGGTCTTTCCTCTTCTGTATATTCCAAATCTTTTAACAACTTTTGCTTTGAAGAAAACCCTGAATCATCAAAATTATCATCAGGTGCCATTATCAAACCATCAGCAGAAACAAATTCTGTCCAAGTAACATCCGGTTTTCCATATTTTGCAAACAAACGACGAAAAGGCGCATCTGTAACATCCGCCATCGGTGCCAAAACAATTATTGGTTTTTTCAACTTCTGCCAAAAATTCATCTGCCTATTTATTCATATCGCACATTCTTTTGCAAGAACGACAAAATATTTCTTGTATCTCTCTCAATATCTTGGGTGTTCAAAATAATAATCGCAATTTTTCTTTCGCCAAAATCCGCATCACCATTCAACTTCACACTAAACAACCCAACATTCGTTTTTCCGGCTGCACTAATATATCCATTCTTTCCTCCCAAATAATTTTTATCACCTTTAAATCTAGAATTCGAATGCCAAACTTTTCTTCCAAGACGATAATTTTTCTCTTGTGTAATTTCAAAAATAAAACTTCTGTATTTATAAATATACTGACTTAGTGAAAATAAATCCTTCACACTTGAAACATTTTTTGAAGAAAGTCCACTCGGATCTTCGAAAGAAGTTTTTTCTAAATTTAAAATTTTTGCCCGTTCGTTCATATCAAGCAAAAAAGTATATCGATTATCAAATTCAGAAATAACTTCAGCCGCGTCGTTTGAAGATTCCAACAACAGAGGATATAAAAGCTCTTCTATTGTATATTTTTCTCCTCTGTTTAAATTTCCCTGCTCGCCCGTTGTTGAAACAGCACGACTAGAAACAACAGTTTCTTTTTCTAAACCAATCTTTTCATCAGCAATCACCGCAGTCATAAGTTTCGTCACAGAAGCAATTGGCACCGAAGCATCTTCTCCTCTGCTAAAAATAACCTGATTAGTTTCTATATCTCCAACCAAAAAATACTTTGCGGAAATATTCGGAAACTTTGCATCTTCTTCCACGTAATAATTTCTAAAATTTGTTGTTGGGACTTCTCCATTTCTATCAGAATAAGGTCCACCCAAACCTCCTCTAACAATAATATCTCTACCAAAACTTATTCGTAAATTATTTTTATATTTTTCAGAAGCAAAAACATAAACACCTTGAGAAACTTTCACAAAACCAACTCCTGCAAAATACAAAATCACTAAACAAAGTAACCCTAAAAGAGAGATAACAACCTTATTATTTTTTAACAACAATTTCGCCGTTTTCATTTGGAATCAACACTATTCTATCACCATTTTTAATATCTCCCTTAATAATCGCATCTGCAATCTTTTTCTCAACAACATCCTGAATTGTTCGTTTTATAGCTCTGGCGCCGAATTTAGGGTCAATTCCAACCTTTACAAGATAAGTTACAAGTAAATCCGTAAGTTCAATTTTCAGATTTTTATCACTCAATCTCTTATTTAAATTTGTCAGCATCAATTTAACAACCTCCGCCAACGCTTTTTCATCAAGTGGATGAAAAATCACAACTCCATCAAATCGATTCAATAATTCTGGTCTAAAAATATTTTCACTGATAATTTTATCAATTATTAAATGCTGTTCCGCAACAATGTCAGATTTATTTTTTATAGCTTCATAAATCAGAGCACTTCCGGCGTTTGAAGTTGCAATGATAATTAAATTTCTTGCATTAATTCTTTCTCCGCGACCATCTGTAAAAAATCCTTCATCCAAAACTTGCAAAAACAAATCTTGAACTTCTCTCGCACTTTTTTCAAACTCATCCAAAAGCAAGACTCCGTATTGTGATTCTCGTAATTTTGCCGCCAAAAATCCAGGTATGTTTGTATTATATGAACCAATCAGTTTTTCCAAAGAATTGTCGCTTGAATACTCTGACATATCGATACGAATAATTTTTTCTTCATCACCAAAGAAAACTTCTGCAAGTGCTTTTGTTGTTTCAGTTTTTCCAACTCCGGTCGGACCTAAAAACAAAAATGATCCCATCGGTCTTTTTGAATCAGTTAACCCAGCTCGAGATCGACGGATAGAGGATGAAATTGAATTTATCGCCAAATCTTGTCCAACAATTCTTTCATGCAAGATATTTTCTAAATTATTTAATTTATCCTTTTCGTCTTCACGAATTTCTCCTTGAGGAATTCCTGTTCTTTTTTCAACAATTTTTTCTACATTTTCTCGTGTAATTATTTTCATTTTCTTTCCATCAACAGAATCAGCTGCAACTTCATTTAAAATATCCACAGATTTGTCATACGAAGAATCATCGGCAAAATATCTCTCAGCACTTTTCACAACTTCCACTAAAGATTGATATGTAAAAAATACCGGCAACTTTGATTCGATAATATTCGCTTCGTTGTTTATTACTTGAACAATTGATTCGTAGCCCAAATCAGGAACAATAACTTTTTCAAAATACCTTGTTAATTCATGAGCAGTTTCAATTGTTTCGTGATATGCGCGGTTGTTTGCAATTGCAATAACCTGCAATCTCTCAGAAGAAAGCGCCTTTGATAAAAAGCTTTTCACATCAACGTCCAAAGAATCTGCACTCAAAATAAAATGCGGCAAATCTTTAATCACCAAGATTACATTTCCAGCATTCAAAACTTGAGCAAAAACATTATTCAACTCAGTTTCCAAATCAACCTTTTCTCGCATCGAATCAATAATTGCATCAGTATCAAAAACATAAACTCGCTTCCCTTCAACCTCAGCACGAACAGTTCTATTTTCAATTTCTTTTCCCAAAGCAGAAACCCATTGCATTGCCAATGCAGTTTCATTTGCAATCAACAAAATATTTGCACCACTTTGCTTCGCTAAAATTCGTTCTAAATTATTTACATCGTTTTCAAAAAGTGACAATCTTCCAATCACTGACTGAAATGCAGGATCGTTTGAAATCGAGTAACCATACTTTTCCAAATTATAAATTTGCCCGTAAGACCAATCTCGTCCAATCGACGGAATCCGAGACAATCTGTCTTCATGCCACCAAGCATATCTTTCAACAAAAGTTTTTTGATTTTGCGCCACCCAATCCAAAACACCTTTCCAAATATTTCCATCAACTCCAAAAGCTTTTAGAAAATTCGCAAACTCAATATCAAAATGCAAAATTGAACGCGCGTATTCTGAAATTGAAATAAAAGGATCTGCGTCATTTTCAATTACATAAAACTCATCTTTTGTAACTTTATCTTTTCTTTCTTTTAAAAATCTTTTTACTTCTTTTTGAGAAATGCCCAATCTCAACATTACAAATCTTCCAACTTCAGAGCGCAAAAAACTTTTTGTAATATCATCTTCTGTCGTATCGTTAACAATAGTCGCAACTTCAAAATCCATTGATTTGTCTTTTGAAAAATAATAAGAATAAAACATTGCCTCGACCATATAAGTGAAAATCCAAAAACTAAACAAAATGAAAAGAGCTCCGCGGATATTGTAAGTATATGCAGGAAACAATTTAAAAATCATCACTGCAAACAAAGTAAGAATAAACAAAGTTAAAAATCTTCGAATTTTTCTTCTAGTATTAAAAGAAACTATTTTCTCTAAAACCAGAGCCGGAAACACTTCTTCTACTTTTTGTGTTAATTGATGAAATTTCATAATTTTGGAATCTTAAACAATGCAACCACACCTAAAATAAACATTCCCACCAAAACTACCGGCGCTACCAGCCACGCAAGAAAAAATACGAAATAAAATATTGTAAAAATTACAAATGAAAAAATTCCCAAAATAATAAAAAATGTTCGAACTAAAAATCCAACAATTCTCATTAGAAAATTTGTCACCAAAGCCGAAAAGAAAGCTTCTATATCAAATTTCTTTTCTGGTTTTACACTTAATCTTTGAAAAGGAGAAAACAAAGTTTTCAAGAGTAAATTAATTGAAAACATATTCCAAATAAACATTGAGAAATCTTTAAACAAATTTACCAAATCAGAAATGGCTTTTGTGTAATGCCAAGAAATGTAATGAGGAAAAATTAATAAGAAATTCATCTCAAATATTATAACAAGAATTATTTAAGCTTGTAGAATACCCTGTTACCAAATCTCAAATCAATGTAATCAATATTTGAAAACTGTGCTTGATTTATCGCATCTCGTTTTATTACAGTCTCCAGATTATCAAAAACATCCACAATATTATCTTTGCTATCTATATAAATTTTTACTTTTTCTTTTGTGACAAATGCATAAACTTCCCCATTTGTAGTCCAAACTTGATCAGAAACAATATTCAATCTTCTCAAAAGTTTTGTAAATTCAACCAAAGAAGCAAATGTTTTTTTATTTGCATAAGTTTGTCTCAAAGGATCAGAAGTAATCCCACCGAAGAATTTGATAACTTCTTGATTATTATCATAATCGGTTGGAGAAAATACAATTCCAGAATCGTTTAAGAAGAAACAATTTTGCCCGCTAAAAGAAGTTAAAACCTGAGGAATTGCACTTGAAACTTTATCTTGATTTTCTGCATCATGAGAAAGCAAAGTAGCCGGAGTAACCGGCACATCGCACCAAATCGCATTCGCAACATACTCTTCAATCTCCAGTTCAATTTCAGTTAAACCTTTTACATCAAGATCAACTTTTTTTATTGACGGGAAATTACTTTTTAATTCTTTATAAATATTTCCTCTCGGCAAAATAAAAATATTTGATTTAGCAAAAAGACCAAAAAATCTTCCGTCTAATTGATTTTTGGTAGCCAACTCAACTTCTTCCCGATTTGCATACTCCAATTCATTTACAACAATTCTTTGAACTCGAAAATAACTTGCATTCAGCACGTAAACAAAAAAAACTAAAATAGAAATCGTCACAACCAAGAAAATAATAAGACGAAGTTTTTTTTGCTTCTTCTTTTTTTCTCGAAGTTTTCTAGATTGATAAGGATTAGCTTGCATCCAAAATATTCTACTACGATTTTATGATTTCTGTATCCCCAGTATATTTTCTTAGAACTTCTGGAATCAAAACACTTCCGTCTTCTTGTTGATAGTTTTCAATAATTGCAATTAACATTCTTCCAATAGCAAATAAAGTCGCATCGTTCATGTGAACAAATTCCAATTTTCCTTCCGGATTTTTATATCGAGTATTAAGGCGACGCGGTTGGAAACTTGTCATTAAGTCCGCTGAATGAGTTTCTCGATATGTATTTTGTCCAGGCATCCAAGTTTCAATATCAATTTGTCGATAATCTGGCAGACCCATATCACCTGTACAAACATGCACAACTTGATGAGGAAGATTTAATTTTCTAAGCATGTATTCTTGAATAGCAACTAAAAATTCTTGTTCTCGCAAAGAATCTTCAGGTTTTGTAAAAGATTCCATTTCCATTTTATCGAATTGGTGTTGTCGCAAAATTCCTTTTGTATCTTTTCCGTATGAACCGGCTTCTCTTCTGAAACATGTTGAGTATCCTAAATATCTCAAAGGCAATTCTTCCGCAGGAATAACTTCATCCATGTGCATAGAACCAACAGTATGCTCTGCACTTCCTGCAAGATAAACATCATCCTGTTCAAGATAATATTTATCTTCTTTTGGTTCTAGGCGAGCCATTCTGTTGTAGACAGCAGGTTTTACAAAAACAGGAGGAACAACAGGAATAAAAGGTTTTGTGCTTACATTCAATCCGGCTTCTTCTGAAATAACTTTCAAAGTTTCTTCATTCGTTAAAACATCAAACGCAAATTGCACTAATGCAAATTGAACTCGTACCAAATCGCCTTTTATGTATGTAAATCGAGAACCAGAAACATTAACCGCTCTTTCGCTGTCGATAATGTTTAAATCTTTTCCTAAATCCCAGTGAGCTTTTGGTTCAAAATTAAATTTTGGAATTTCTCCCCATTGTCGGATAACTTTATTTTCTGTGTCGTCTTTTCCGATTGGAGTATCAGCTGAAGGAATGTTTGGGATTTTCAACATCAATGAGATGAAATTTTTTTCAACTTCTGCAAGCTCAGCATCAACAGCAGAACCTTCTTCTTTTAATTGTTTACCAAGTTCAATATTTTGAGATTTAGCCGCCTCATTTCGTTTTGTGTTTATATCGGCAAGTTTTTGTCCTAAATCTTTCTTTTTATCAGCAAGGTTTAAAAGCTCATCAAGATCAACGACCTCTCGAACACTCTTATTCTGCATAGCCATTTCTACAATTTCTCGGTTTTCTCGGATGAATTTTGTGTCTAACATTTTAGTATTTCTTTATTGGGACATAATAACAAAAATGATAAATATAAGCCAATGTTTGAAAAATGTAAGATTTTAGAAAAAAATTATTGGTCGCAAAAGTTGAACGAAACGCCATTTCCGCCGAAAAAGTTATTTTATGTCGGAACAATGCCGAATTTTTTTGATGAATCTCAGAAGTATTTGGCAATTGTTGGTTCGAGAAAATTTAGCTCGTATGGAAAGCAAGCGTGTGAACATATAATAGAAGGATTGCGTGGTTATCCGATTACCATAGTTTCAGGATTGGCGCTCGGCATTGATAGCATCGCTCATCATAAAGCAGTTGAATGTGGCTTGCATTGCGTCGCGGTGCCTGGCTCCGGTCTCGCGCCCCAAACCCTCTACCCTCCCAAAAATCATCGTCTCGCCGAAAAAATTATTGAAAACGACGGATGTTTAATTTCAGAATTTGAACCGGAAATGCCAGCGCTACCCTGGATGTTTCCTCAACGAAACAGAATCATGGCTGGTTTGTGTGATGCGGTTTTGATAATAGAAGCAGAAGAAAAATCCGGGACACTTATCACCGCGCGACTCGCACTGGATTACAACCGAGAAGTTTTGACAATTCCGCATTCTATTTTTTCTGCCAATGGCACTGGCTCGAATAAACTTTTGAAAGACGGCGCACATCTTGTGACTTCTGCGAAAGATATTTTGGAGATTTTGGGTTTTGATGTTGATGGAGATGATGGCGATGGTGAAAATTCACAAAACAAAAACCGACAAAAAAGTTTTGATTTCAAAAACTTCACCGCCGAAGAAATTTTAATAATTGAAAATCTAAACGAGCCACAAACAATAGAAGAATTAATTTTCAAAATCGACCTGCCAGCTGAAAAAATAAACCAAACTATTTCGTTGTTGCAGATTAAAAATATTATTACAAGAAATGAGAATTATATTCAACTAATCTAAATCAGAATTTTTAGCTTCTTCAAGGTACTCGGCAACTAAACCAAGCATAAGATTTTTTGTATCAGGATGTGAATTGTATACAATTTTCTTTTCTGTTAGTTCTTCTCTAAATTGTGCAAGAAAACTTGGAATATCTAAAGTCTGCCAAGACGGCATTTTTTGGAGAGTTTCTTCCAAGTCATCAGTTACAGACATAACTGCAGGCACATCAGCACTTTCGCCAAGTGATTTAATTAGTTCATAACCACCTCGCATTGTTTTTGGAGCAAAATGAGTCGGTACAAAAACTCCATATTTCAAATATCCAAGCAAATAACCTTTTTCTCGTTCACCAAAAGCAAAAGTTGAATCAAAACTCATTCCTTCAAAATGAGAAATAAATCTTTCTTCTTCCAACGGCTCTCTATCTCTTCGTGAAATAGCAGCTGAATACCATTCATGAATTTCTTCTAAAGTAACACCTTGTCTTTCAAAAATATCTGAAGTTGAAATCAAATCACTAGGAATTTCATATTCAGTTTCTGATTCTTTATCTTCTTTATCCTGCTTAAACTCTTCAAATTCTTCCAAACCCGCCTGAATTTCATCTTGTAAATCTTTTTCTTCTTTATTTTTAGTTGTCCAAAAATTTTCAAATCCCATAACCAGAATTATAGCTTATTCTTATAATTTTAGATATTAAACTAAATGACACATCCCCACCAAAAATTTGCCAAACAAATAATCGTGTAGTATTACTTGAAGAGCGTTTAAAAAATAACTTCGCCAATTAACCAAGCAACTTTATGTCAAAACTAGTAATCGTAGAGTCACCTGCAAAGGCAAAAACAATTGAAAAATATCTTTCAGAAATCGGTGACTACCGAGTGGTTGCTTCTGTTGGACATATTCGTGACCTGCCAAAAAGTCAGAAAAAAGCTATTGATATTGAAAAAGGTTTCAAACCAAATTACGAAGTTGTAAAAGGAAAAGAAAAAGTTATCAGCGAAATAAAATCTCTGGCAAAAAAATCTGATGAAGTTCTACTTGCAACCGACCCCGACCGCGAAGGAGAAGCTATTGCTTGGCACTTAAAAGAAGCGGCTGATTTGAAAAAATCAAAGAGAATTGTCTTCAACGAAATTACAAAAGAAGCGATTCAAGAAGCCATCAAACATCCGCGTGCAATCGACGATGACTTAAAACAAGCTCAAGAAGCTCGACGAGTTTTGGATCGACTTTTCGGTTATGGCCTTTCTGGTTTGATTTGGAAAAAAGTTCGCTACGGACTTTCTGCTGGACGAGTTCAATCTCCTGCTCTTCGTATATTAATGGAAAGAGAAAGAGAAATCCGTGCTTTCAAGCCTGAAACTTTTTGGGTTATTACAGCCGATTTAAAATCTAAAAATGTTTCTTTCACTACGACTTGCAGCGAAGAACCTAGAGACAAAAAAGAAGTTGATCGTATCTTGGAAGAAGGAAAAAATGGAGATTGGATTGTAAAAGACATCAAAGAAACTCAAGCCAAAAGATCTCCGTATCCTCCTTTTATTACATCAACACTGCAGCAAGCAGCTTCAACACGACTTGGTTATTCCCCTTCTCGAACAATGCAACTTGCACAAAAACTATACGAAGCAGGACACATCACATATATGCGAACAGACTCAACAAATCTTTCAAAACAAGCTTTGGGACAAATTGCTGGGGTTGTAGAAAAAAAATACGGAAAAGATTATTTGTCATTTCGCACATACGGAAAAAAATCTAAAGGTGCACAAGAAGCTCACGAAGCAATTCGTCCGTCAAACATAAACAAAGAAAATGTCGGGACAACAGAGGAACAAAAAAGATTATACAACTTGATTTGGGCAAGAGCAGTTTCAAGTCAAATGATTGATGCAAAACTTTTACGAACAAAAATAATTGCGAATATAAAAGAAGATTCTATTCCAGATTTTAGTATCAACGGACAAAGAACTCTTGAGCTTGGTTGGATGAAAGCTGACCCTGTTGCAAGAAGCGAAGAAACTGAAGTGCCTGCAGTTAAGATTGGTGAAGATTTGGATTTGATTGACATCAAAGATGAAGAAAAACAAACTCAACCACCATCAAGGTATACAGAAGCAGGTTTGATTAAGGAATTGGAAAAAAGAGGTATCGGCCGACCTTCTACTTACGCCTCAATTATTAAAACTCTAAATGACCGAGGTTATGTAGAAAAAGAAGGACGAACTTTAATTCCGACAGACACAGGCGATGTTGTTTCTAGTTTTATCGAACAACACTTCGACAAATATATTTCTGATGACTTCACTGCCGAAATGGAAGACGAACTAGATGAAATCGCTTCAGGAAAAGCAACTTATGAAAAAACTCTAAAAGATTTTTATGGACCTTTTATAAAAGATATTGATAAAAAAGAAGACATAGAAAAAATTACAAATCTTGGAGATGCTGATCCAAAATTCAAATGTCCTGTTTGTGGCAAAAAAATGCAAATCAAACTTGGTAAAGCAGGAAAGTTTTTGTCTTGTATAGATTTCCCGGACTGTACTGGAGCTCTTACAATCGATGGCGAAGAATGGAAAGAAAATGCACCAATCGGTGAAGATCCTGAAACAGGTTTGCCGGTAAAAATTCTTACAGGTCGTTTCGGTCCATACATTCAAATTGGAGAAAAAACAAAAGAAAATCCAAAACCTCGACGAGCAAGCATTCCAAAAGAAATTGATCCAAGTACAGTTACAATGGAGCAAGCTTTGAAGTTTTTATCACTTCCTCGAACTTTAGGACAACACCCAGACACGGGAAAAGATATTATCGCCAACAATGGACGGTTTGGTCCTTATGTAATGCACGACGGAGATTTTCGTTCTCTAAAAACTGACAATGTTTATGAAGTTGGGTTGAGTCGGGCGTTGGAGATTTTAGCTGAAGAAAAGAAAACTAGAAGAGGAAGAGGCAAACAAAAATAATCGTGCAAATTTTTGCCAGTCCTCGGCTCACGCCTGCGGAAGCAAAAATTTGCACGATTATTTTTGTTTCCCACTATCTCTAGTTTTCATAAATAAAAAGTGGGTTGAGCGACCTGCGAAATCGCTCAACCCTGTTTCAACATAGTGTATTATTTCCCTGCTCAGCGACAGTCGCTCGGGGCGATTGCGCTGGGTGGTTAAGTCGGCATACACTTTTTGTAACGGCACACAAACCAGAATACTGGACGGATATTCTATGCTTGGTTGAAACTAACCGCGAGTAGACGCGTCTTTGTGACTGACCCTAGCAAAACCACACATTACGTCAGCCAAGGTGTCGACTGCGCAACAGACTAAGACAAAGAACGGGCCACTGATTTTATACAACAAAACAAAAAATATCGCAATAGCCTTCCTAAACTGTAAAATTGCTCAAAGAGAAAGTTTCCTCATCGTCCATTTCTGACGGCGAATTATCAACTTCCATTTCTGCAACATCTTCCTGAACTTGTTTCTGTATTTCCTCAGCTTTTTCCCGACTTGCATTTATCAAAGCCAAAATATTTCTTAGATCTTCTTCATTAAAATATTCAATACGAATTCTTCCACCAACTTCTTTTGGTTCAATGTGAACACGAGTCCCAAGAACATCACTCGCCTTTTGTTCCATTTCAAAAATTTCTGGTGCAAAAAACTTTTCCTTCTTTCGTACTTTTTCTTGTGCAATCCCTCTAGCAATTTTTTCCGCATCACGCACAGTCATTTTTTTCAAGACAATTTCTCTAAACAAAACATTTTGTTCTTCAGGTCGATCAGAAAGCATTAAAAGTGGTCGTGTGTGTCCTTCAGAAATTTTCCCATCACCAAGTGCATTTAAAATTTCTTCCGGCAAAGCAAGTAAACGAATTGTGTTTGAAACATACTCTCTACTTCTTCCAACTTTCTTTGCAATCTCAACATGTTTCAAATTAAATTCTTCAGCCAATCTCTGGAAAGATCTTGCACGATCAACAGGATTCAGATCTTCTCTTTGCAAGTTTTCGATAATTGCCAATTCAAGTTTCACTCGATCGTCATCTTCTTTTGCACGAATCAAAGCTGGTACTTCTCGCAACCCAGCAAGCTTAGAAGCCCGCAGTCTTCTTTCTCCTGAAATCAACTCATACTCAACACCAATTCCTCCATCATCTTTCTGATACTCTTTTCGTGTCACAACCAATGGCTGCAAAATTCCGTACATTCGAATAGAATCTGAAAGGTCTTTTAATTTTGATTCATCAAATTCGTGTCTTGGTTGAAAAGGATTTGGCTTGATTTTATCAACTTCTATAAAGAAAACGGCGTTATTATGAAATGCTGAACGTGATATATCTGTCATATTGATGACATTCTAACACAATCTTTCAAACCTCAAAAAACATTGCATATTGAGCTTTTTTTTCGTAAGCTATTGTGACATGCCGGAGTGGCGGAATGGCAGACGCGCACGACTCAAAATCGTGTCTCTTCGGGGGTGAGGGTTCAAGTCCCTCCTCCGGCACAATTGAAAAAGCTTATAGAAAAACCAAAAATTATTGTCGTTATCGGACCAACCGCTTCTGGAAAAAGTGATTTGGCGGTAAAAATTGCAAAAGAAAAAAACGGCGAAATTATTTCTGCTGATTCACGACAAGTTTACAAAGGTCTCGATATAGGAACTGGAAAAATCACAAAACGAGAAATGCGTGGCGTTCCTCATTATCTTTTAGATGTAGCTAATCCGAAAAAAACTTTCACTGTTGCAGATTTTAAAAAACTTGCAGAAAAAGAAATTGAAAATATTTTGTCTCGAGGGAAAATTCCAATAATCGCAGGTGGAACAGGTTTTTATATTGATGCTCTTGTTTATGATTTAGACTTGCCGGAAGTTCCACCAAATAAAGAACTCAGAAAAAAATTAGAGCAAAAAACAATCGAACAACTTTTTAAAGAATTAGAAAAAATAGACCCAGAAAGAGCTGTCGAGATTGATTCAAAAAATAAAGTTCGACTAATAAGAGCAATTGAAATTGCAAAAACAATCGGTAAAGTTCCAAAAATAAAACCTAAATCAAAATATAATATTGAATGGATTTATGTCGATTGGCCTGATGAAATTTTGAAAGAAAGAATTCATACTCGCCTGCTAAAAAGAATTCGTGGTGGAATGATAAAAGAAGCTCAAGATTTGCATTCAAAAGGTTTGTCATACAAAAGAATGGAAGAATTAGGATTGGAGTATCGATATGTGGCAAAATTTTTGAAGGGAGAAATTTCTAAAGAAGAAATGATTAGCGAGCTTTCAACAAAAATCTGGCAATATGCAAAACGCCAACGAACTTGGTTCAAGAAAACAATCGATTTATAGTATTCAAAACATCGCTAGAAGTCACCTCTGCTTTTAAAATATATTTTGTTGCACCAAGATTATTGCCTTTTTCCATAATTTCAGTTTGATCGCTCATGTTTGAAAGAATAACTTTTATTGATTCCCTTCCTAAATTTTCTTCTTGCATTTTTTGCATAAATTCCAATCCGCTCATTCCAGGCATAACCACGTCAATCAACATAAGATCGAAACTTTTTCCTGAACGCAATTCATTCAAAGCATCTTCGGCCGAAGTTACAGTCGTAACATCATAGCCATGCTCTCTCAATCTTTTTGAATAAATATCCAAAAGAAATTGATCGTCATCAATGATTAAAATATTTTTGTCGGCGACGGCAGAATCAAGATAACTTGTTGTCCGTCCACTCTCCTCTGCTTGAACAGCAGCGGCGCCAAATGAACCAATAATTCCAAAATTGTTTGCCAAGGTATTCATATGTAATTAATCTTATAATAAATTTCTGTTTTTTGAAACAGAAATATGCAGCGGGCCCACGAGGACTCGAACCTCGAACCTCGGTTTTGGAGACCGATGTTTTACCATTGAAACTATAAGCCCAATGGAGATACTTTAACAAAGTTGAGTAAATAAGAAAAGTAAGATTATTTCTTAATCTCTTTATAAACTGTCTTCTTTCTCAAAATAGGGTTGTATTTTTTAAGCTCAAGCTTTTTTTCAACAGTCTTTCGATTTTTTCGAGTATGTCGAATATGCCCAGTTTCAGAACACTTAATTTTTACCAATTTATCTTGTGACATAGTTCATAGAGATTACCATAAGCTTAAAAATATGGCAATCTCGTTTTAAGCTCATTTTAAAGAAAAAAGCCTGCTCGCGGATTGAACACGAAGCAGGCTTGATGGAGACCTCAGAATCATTTTTTCTCCACCAGCGTAGTTCTGGTGTAGCTTTTCAGAGAACCCCGTCGGTATCCGGTTGGGGAGTTTTCATCTGGTACGAGATTGTACACAGGAAGGAGCGGACCTTCTTGTTCGTGCCAGATATCGGCAACATCCTTAGTCGGAAACAGCTCGTGGGTCAAATTGACCAGTGCAGCTCCGAGAATGATTCCGAGAATGAACACGTGAATTTTCTTCATACTTGATTTGTTTTTTGTTGTTCAAATTTGGAAGGAATTTTCCGCTTTTAAATATATCACAAAAATATACTTTTGTCAAAGATAGATAATTGACATAATGACTAAAATCTGCTATATTAATGGCGTTATGTCAAATACATCAAAAAGCTTCATCGGGAAGATTTTGTTTGTAATCGGGGTGATTATTATCCTGATTCTTCTTGCTTCCCTAATTATTAGATTCGTTCCAAAGATTTTCGGAGGTATTGCCAACATTGGTTCATCTCTTGGAGGTGCTTTTGGACAAAAAGAAGAAATTATTGTTACTGCCAGCGATGTGAACCTAAACAACGGTGAAAGATTTATCGTAAGTTGGGATTCAGATATTGACAAAGTTGGTGTATACAACGTTTCTTTTGGTTGTGTTGATAATGTAAATATCGACATTGAAACCACGAGTGGCGTACGAAGATTGATTTGTGAAAATCCATTCACACTAGGACAAAATCCCGGATCAGTAACTCTTATTGCAAACTTAAACAAAGAAAATAGCTTTGCCGATGTACCTATTAAAATTAGTTTTACTCAAGGAAGTAAAGCTGCACTTGCTTCAAGTGAAGTTCTTGTGACAATTCAAAATGGAAATCCAAATGCTGGAACTTTTGGAACAACTGGGAGCACAATCACAGCTGAACCGGTTGAACAAGAACCTAAACCTACTAACACAACAACCTCATCACAAACTACTTCAACAAGAACAACAACTTCTCAACCAAGAACTGTTGTATACCAACCGATTGCAACAGGACCTGCTGATTTAGCAATTTCAAATATTGCCGCAATTGGAAACAACAGAATTGCTTTCACAGTTTCAAATAACGGTGGAAGAGCTTCTGGAAACTGGTACTTCAATTACGCGACACCAACAAGTCCAAAAGAAACTATTACCTCTCCTATTCAAATGTCTCTTGGACCAAATCAATCAATGCTTTACACAATTACTTTCAATGCGAAAGCTAGTGGCAATCAAAGTGTAACAGTTCAAATTGATCCAAATAATTTGATTTCTGAAGCTTCTGAAACAAACAACATCGGAACAATTACTCTTTCAGGTTCTGCTTTTGGTGGAGGTTCATCAAATAATAATGATGACTCATACAACTCAAGAGAAGATGCTGATTTTGAAATTAGAGATTTACAAGTTGGTAGACTTTCTGGAAATAGATTTATTGAAGATGATGAAGCTGAAGAAGGAGACGATATTGCAATCAGATTTGTTGTAAAAAACAGAGGTGGTGAAGAAACTGAAGATTGGAGATTTGAAGTAACTGGTCTTCCTTATCGAACAAGTGATGATTTTACATCAAAAGAATATCGATATCTTAAACCTGGAGAATCACTTGAAGTAACAGTAGAATTTGAAAATATTTACAGAGGTGATTATGAAATAGAAGTATTCGTTGATTCAGAAAATGATACACGAGAAGAACGAGAAAACAACAACCGACGATCAGTTGATTTGGAAGTTGTTAGATAATAGATAAAAACAAAAAAGCGCCGGCTCCGCCGGCGCTTTTTTGTTTTAAAAACTACAAGTCGATATCAGCAGATTTTGCGTTTGTTGTGATGAACGATTTTCGAGCTGGAACATCTGTTCCCATTAACATATCAAACACCTTGTCAGCTTCTTCACCATCTTCGATACTAACTTGTTTCATTACTCGATTATTTTTATCCATAGTTGTTTCTTTCAACTCATCAGCGTTCATTTCTCCAAGACCTTTGTATCTTTGAACTCGAATCTTCGGCGCACGCTTTGATTTTTCATCTGTCTCTTCTTCAATTTCAATTACATTTCCGTCTTCATCTAATTCATCTTCTTGTGGTTCTTCATCATCACCTAAATACGCTTTCTTTTCTTCATCAGAATACAAATAGACAACTTCTTTTCCTTTTGTAATTTTATAAAGCGGAGATTGAGCAATATACAAATACCCTCCTTCAATTACAGGTCTGAAATATCGGTAGAACAAAGTCAAAAGCAAAGTTGCAATGTGAGCACCATCGACATCGGCATCTGTGGCAATAATAATTTTGTGATATCGAAGTTTTGAAATATCAAATGTATCTCCAATTGCTGTTCCAAGTGCAACAACTAGATTTTTAATTTGTTCAGAAGAAAGCATTCTGTCCAGTCGTGCTCGCTCAACATTCAAAATCTTTCCTCGAAGTGGCAGCACAGCTTGTGTTCGACGATCTCGTCCAACTTTTGCAGTACCTCCGGCAGAGTCTCCCTCTACAATAAACAATTCAGATTCCTCAGCGCTTTTAGTCTGACAGTCTGCAAGCTTTCCAGGAAGTGTCATTCCTTCCAAAGCTCCTTTTCTAAGTACAGAATCTTTCGCAGCTTTCGCAGCTTTTCTAGCTTTCACAGCAAGAATCGCTTTTTGAACCATTGCTTTCGCATCGTCTGGGTTTTCTTCCAAGAAATACGAGAACGCTTCTCCAAAAACACTTTCTACCGCTCCTCTAGCCTCTACAGAACCAAGTTTTGCTTTTGTTTGTCCTTCAAATTGAATCTCTGGCATTTTTACAGAAACAACAGCAGTAATACCTTCAAGCACATCGTCTCCAGTAAAACTTTCAACATCTTTTGAATTTGTTTTTTGTTTCTTTACATAGTTGTTTAAACTTCTTGTCAGAGCAGTTTTAAAACCTGTTATGTGTGTTCCACCTTCAGGGTTGCTAATAGTGTTTGCAAATGCGTTTATTCTCGCAGAAATATCATCTACATATTGAAGAGCAACTTCAACATTTACATCACCAACATCTTGTTGAACATGAAAAATATTTTTATGAATCGGAGATTGAATTTTATTTTGATACGCAACAAGCGAACGAAGTCCTCCTTCGAAATAGAAAGTTTTTGAAGGCGCTTCTGCTTCACAGTCACCCAAATAATGAACATTATCTGGAATATCTTTTGGATCAGCTTTTCTTAAATCAACAACAGAAATTCTCAAACCACTTACCAAATAGGCTTGTTGTCGCATGTGATTAACACATCTTTTATAATCAAAAATAACAGTTTCAAAAATTGTTGGATCTGGTTGGAATGTAATAATTGTTCCTTGGAAATCTGATTTACCAACTTTCTTTACAGGACCTTTTGGTTTTCCAATATTATATTCTTGGACATATTTCGCTCCACCTGTATGAACTTCAGCTTTAGCAAAAGTAGAAAGCGCGTTTACAACTGAAGCACCCACACCGTGCAAACCTCCCGAAACTTTATAACCAGAACCCTCTCCTCCGAACTTACCTCCGGCATGAAGAGTTGTCATAATAGTTTCCAAAGCAGAAACTTTTGTAACCTTGTGAACATCAACAGGAATACCTCGTCCGTTGTCAGCTACTCTGATAGTGTTGTCAGGCAAAAACGCAATTTCGATATTGTTGGCATGACCAGCCATTGCCTCATCGCGAGAGTTATCAAAAATCTCAATAATAAGGTGATGAAGACCATCTGGACCTGTTGTACCAATATACATTCCCGGCCGTTTTCGCACCGGTTCCAACCCTTCCAAAACCTGAATCTGATCTGCTCCGTAGTTACTCTTAGGTGCTTTTTTATCGTCGTTTTTTGCCATAAATAAATGATTTTAAGTCCTCTAATTTTATCAAAATACACCTTATTTACAAGGATTTTGTGTGGTGTAAATACATTTTTTCTGAGGTTTTTTAGGTTGACATTTTGCTAAAATATGTTAATATTAGGAGGTGATAGTTCTTTAAAAATTAACTTGCGAAAGGTCATAGCGAAAAGCGGTTTATGTAAATAACATAAACCTCTCCTCGCTGTGACCAATGAGTGGTCTAGTCAGTGTCTCCTGAAAGAGATTTAGTTTTCAACGCAAAATAAATTATGAACATACCCTCTAGGCTGAAAGAATACATTACGAAGAGATATAGTCCAGAAGTGGGATTGTGGGCTTGCTATGATATCGTTTTTGAAGGCAGAGAAGACATCCAATGCACGCTTAGTCTCTGGTCAGACATGAGACTGTGCTTGGTGTTGTATGGTACTGACGGAGAAGCAGCATCTGGAGTGGAGAATTATACAATTCACAATATGTCAGGTGTCATAATTGGAAGTTTTGACGAACACAGTCAAGCAATCGTGGAATCATCTTCTGTGGTTGAAGGATTTGAAATCAGAAACCTTCAAGGAGATGTCCTGAACGGAACGCTTTATGCAGTCGTTAAGACAATTCCTCACATCATTGCTTAAGTGATAGTTGTGATTGCAATTGTCATTCAAAGCTCATACAGGTAATGCTGGTGGGTTTTTTCTTTTTCAAATTTAGTTGAGTTGATAAATAAAATACTCCATTATAAATACGTAGCGGAGCCGTCCCAAACGGTGAGCTTCAGCGAAAATTAAAATCGCAGACACTTGTGTCTGCGATTTTAATTTATCGCGTGTATTTATAATGGAGTATTTTATTTATTTACCCAACAAAAATACAAAGCCTCCTCCAATACCTCTCAAACTTCTCTATCTCCACAAACAAATTTTTCTTTATTCCTCTCGGAGATTCTGGATCGTTATACATAAAACCAAGTACATCACCATTATCATCCAGATCATACCCTGTTAAAACAATCAGATGAGATGACTTATTATCTCCAAAACCAACATCAACAGAAACAATCACAGGTCTTCCCGCCTTTATCATTTTTACAATCTTTTTGATTCCAGCTTTCGCCATCTTCGCATCATAAATACTAGGCACACGAGAATTATTTCCATTACCAATCAACTGACTTTTAAATTCTTCCTTGTATGAAAAAATTCCTCTGTTGCGAAAAATCCTAACTAAAGATTCATGATCCCAACCATTTTCATTGTATCCACCAATTTTTACACCTTCATCAATCAAAGCATCTATACTTTCATCATTGTCTGGATAAAAATATTTGATAATCATTTTTGCAGAAGTGATTCCACAAGCACGAGAGCGCCACTTTTCTTCTAAAACATTTTGATATTGAGAATAATAAGGCACATCAATAAAATACATGTGCTTAATTGTACTACAACTATCGAACCTTCCAACCAGTTTGACTGTTTAAAACTTGAGAAACTTTTTCCATTATCGAGTTAATTTGTTCATCAGTTAATGTTTTTTCGAAAGATTGAAAAACTATTCTAAACGCATATGAAACGTTTCCATCTTTCTCAAACTTATCGAATAGGCGATTTTGTACAACCAAATCTCCGGCATTTTCTTTTATTAAATTCCAAACATCTTCTTCTGAAACATTTTGTGGAACCCAAACAGCAATATCGCGCACAATAAAAGGATAAATTGAAAACGCTTTATATTGTTTTGGAGAAAATTCTTTTTGAATTTTATAAAAACTATTTTGATCAACTTCCGGCAACTTTGAAATAATTTTATCTAAGTTTATTTCTGCAACTTTTTCTTTTATTTCAAAATCTGCATCACTTAGACTAAATTTATTTTTCAATTCCTCAATTGTTTTTTTCAAAGATTTTGCATTTGAGTTCGCAATTCCAAGTGTCAAAAATTCTTCTTCACCCTTAAACACTTTTCCAATTTCAAAAATTCGTACTTCACCCAAACCAAGTAAATCAATATTTCTTGTATTCAATTCTAAACTTTCTTTCAATCCGTCAGATAAATTATTTCTTAAAAAGCCTTTATCTTTTGTTAGAGGATTTGAAATCTGCACATCACCTTTTGATTGCAACGTATATGTCATCACATCCGTATACCCAAGACTCAAAAGAAAATCAGCGAACTCAAGAGAATAATATTGTGTCTTATCAAGCAACCGTGCAGTTTCTCTTTTTACCTCGTTGTTTCCAATATTTGAATAACCATAAACGCGTGCGATTTCTTCAATCAAATCTTCTTTGATTCGCACATCAATTCTTTCATCCGGCACAGTCACCACAAATCTTTCTTCATCAGGATTTACAACTCTTCCATATCCAACAATATTTTGAAACCTTGTAGAATTTTTTATATCCTCGATAGTAACACCAGCATTGTTTTCTTCTGTACAATGAATCACTTCGTCATTCCCAAGATAAATTCCACAATGATCTACTCCTTCTGGAACTTGTATTCCTTTCATAAACTCGATACTTTCAGTATCTATTTTTCTATTTAAAATTCCTGTATTTGAAAAAATTAAATCTCCAGGCAACAAATTGTCTTTACCAATTTTAGAACTAAATACATATTGATCTATCGACATTCGCGGAATTGAAGCTCCAGCTTCTTTGTACAAATAAGAAGTAAAAGATGAACAATCAAACGCTTCCGGTGCATCAAACAAAACACTCGCTCCATATTTATAAGGTCGTCCAACAAAACTTTTTGCCATCTCAACGATATTTTCCAACGGCTTTACTTTATTATGTTCAAAATGCAATCTATCCAAAATATTTGAAATTTCAGATTCAGAAAGATTTGTTCCAAGATATTTATTCACCTCGTTCACAGATACACCAGTTTTATATTGCCCTGCTTTTCTTGGATAAACATCAATAATGCTTCCAACTTTTGTATTTTCGTCAGATGCATACTTCAAAAGCATTTCTGTTAGCCGATTCATTGCAATCTCCGCCCACAGAGGTGTGATATCTCTTTCAAATCTTTTTGAAGATTCAGTATCAATTTGCAAAGCTCGTCTAGTTTTTCTTATTGCAACTGCGTCAAAGTTTGCAGCCTCCAAAAGCAAATTTACAGTTCCTTCTGCAACTTCAGCTTTTTTCCCTCCTTTAATACCTGCAATTGCTAAAACATCTTTTTCATCTGCAATCACCATTTCATTTCCGGCAAATTTCACTTCTTTGTTATCCAAAGTTGTAAATTGAGTTTCGGCTTCAACGGTTCGCACCAAAATTTTCTTTCCACTCAATTTATCAGAATCAAAAGCATGAAGTGGTTGCCCTAAATCAAACATCACCACATTTGTACAATCAACAATATTATTTATAGATTTTTGCCCAATCGTTTCCAATTTCTTTTTCAATTCTTCAGGAGACGGACCAAGCTTTACTCCACGAATTTCTCGAGAGATATATCGCTTACAATTTTTGTCGTTCACTTCAACAGAAAATTCTGTTTCAAAATCAACTCGACTAATTTCATTTGGATAACCCTTCAAAGAAATTCCTGTCAAAACATTTACTTCTTTCGCAATTCCATAATGAGCAAAAGAATCATGTGCTCTGTTTGGTTGCACATCTATTTCATAAAGAAAATCATCTCCAACTTCTTTTACAGCTTCAACTTCATAAGCACCAACAGTCAAAGTGTGAGCAAGAGATTTTGCATCAGGAAGTTTTCCATCTAAATGTTCTTGTATCCAATTGTACGAAACTCGCATACTCATAACTAAAATTGCAATTAAAACTGATTGTTAAATCTTAAATCTCCAGATTGAAGAAGACGAATATCATCGATTCCATAAAGCATCATCGCAATTCTGTCCCAGCCAAAAGCAAAAGCATATCCTTGATATTCTCGTGGGTTCACTCCTCCTCTTTCCAAAACTTTTGGATGAAGCATTCCTGCTCCTAAAACTTCAATCCAACCAGACTGCTTGCAAACAGAACAACCTTTTCCTTCACATTTGAAACATGACATATCTACTTCAACTCCCGGCTCCACGAAAGGAAAGTATCCAGGTCGCAATCTTGTCGTTGTATTTTCTCCAAAAAGTTTTTTGAAAATTCTTTCAATCGTATATTTCATGTGGCCAAGATTTAAATCTTTTCCAATTGCAGCACATTCAAATTGATGAAACACTGCTTCGTGAGTCGCGTCTGTTGTTTCATTTCGATAAACTTTTCCGAAATATAAAATCTTTAAAGGCACCCCTCGCTCTCGCGGACCCTTCACTTGCCCAGCTGATGTTTGTGTTCGCGCAAGCATTCCCTGACGATTTTTCAACCAAAAAGTATCTTGTTCATCTCGAGCGGGATGAGAATCAGGAACATTCAAAGCATCGAAGTTGAAAAATTCTGTCTCAATCTCAGGAATTTGGAAAATATCAAAACCCATCTCGTCAAAGACTTCAATAACTTGATGCATTATTTGATTCAGAGGATGAATGTGTCCTTTCTGTTCGCTCATATTTTTAGAAGTTTATCAAATTTCAGCGCGATATAACTCTTGACCGTCTTTTATAAATATAGTGTTACCTCGCAACTTAAATTCAGGCTTTTCGCCTTTAAATATAGTTTGAAGGTTTTGTCTTGATCTATCGTCAGCCTCTACAGCAAAAATGTGATTTTGTGTAGCAACAATAAAAGCGTCATCTCTGTTTGGATAAAAATCAAATTGCGAAATATCCGTATTCAAAGAAACTTTTATATTATTTTTACAATCTCTAATATTACAGAAGAAAAACGGAGTCGCCTTTACTTCACCTGTCCAATAAACTTGAATATCACCAGATTCCAACCAAGCAATCATCTTTCCAGATTCTCTTAATTGTTTTTTGTTTTCAATATCTTTGATATTTAATTTATTTAAATAATCAGGAATTATTATTTTTGAAGAAGTTGCAGGTTTTGTTGAAGTTGTTTTTGTCGAAGTCGCAGAAGAAGTTGAAACAATAATTTCTTCTTTAAATACAACTAGGTTTCTATCCGGAGTTGTAGTTGAGGTAAAAATAGCCAAAGTGTCTTCGTATTCTTTATTCAAAGTTCTAGTTGTTGTAGATTTTTGATCTTTGTCTAAAGTTTCTGTTTCAGTAAATTGTTCAATCTTTTTGAAAGGAATTTCAATCGGCAACATCAAAATTCTAGCCTCTGTCACGATATTCGGATATACATTTAATTCTTTATACCAAGGCAAGTATCCGTCTTTCTCAACTCGAATTTGATATGACTGATTTGATTTCAGATTTTGAACCAAAATATTTCTCAAAAGCAAACCTCCTGATTCTGCAAATTCTTCGTCAACAAACAATCTGGTATCAGATAAATCAGAGTGAATAAAAAATCCACCAGTCTTTTCAAAAGTTAAGTTCTCCCAATCCAATCTATAACCAGAAGAGTACGCCAAAAGAAACGGAATAGAAATTATAAAAATTAAAAATAAAAATCCCAATGAAAATGATCTTCGTTTTTTTGATAATGGTTTCATTTAATTTACTAATTATTTTACCTCACTTCTGTGTTTTGGTGTAACCCAAAATCCCATGTATTTTCCAAACATTAATCTTGTTTGCGCATCTAATCCAGGAATCGCACCGAAGATAACAATTGTAAATGGAATCAAAAACCATTGAACAGCCATAATGAACCATTTCCATTTTCTGTGTTTGATATACGGTGGCATTTTTGGAATCAAAGTGAAAGCAATCACCGCAGAAACCACAAGACCACTCATCGCAAGAATCATTAAGTTTCTTGTAATAATCGGCAAATTGTAAGAAAGAATTGTTGTTCTAAATTCCGATCCTCCTAGAATTAAAGGTAACCAACCTAAAAGCAAAATCACAAGCGGATTGGTAGCCAAAGACCAAAAACCTTCCAACTGAATCAAGCTGTACTTAATCTTATCTTTCAAAGCAATTTTCTTATGCTTCATAAAGTTGAACAACATATATGGAACATTCTCCACTCCCCAACTCCATCGTCGGTGTTGCTTATAAATATTCACCATTGTTTGCCAGAAAGTTGGCGCCAAGTTTGCATCCATAGAAACCGGATACGAAATAGGAACAACTCGATAATTTCCATCATGCGCAAAATACAAATTCCAAAAAATTCTTGAATCTTCCGAAACCATATTTTTTTGCCAATAACCAATTTTTTGCAAAACAGAAAACGGAACAGAATGCGAAGAAAAAGTAGTAAGCTTTTCTGGCCGCTCTTGTTGAATCATTTGCCAAAAAGTAGAAGACATCGCTGTCACACGAGAGATCGCCGGTGCTTCCCAAATATTATTATTGTACAAAGGCACAGGTTGATAAGAAGCATGATATCGGTCTTCTGTTGTTAGGAAATACCAAGTTAGACAAAGAAGATATTGCTCCCAAGCCACAGTATCAATATCAAAAGCAGAAACCAAAACATCTTCGTAAGGAATTTGATTTACATCCAAAACTTCAATTCTTGCTCTTTCAGCAGCATAAGAAATGTTTGAACCTTTTCCAGCCATTTCACCAACAATATCTGCAGGATGTCTTGTTGTAATAAAATGTGCAAACTCACCAGAATATTTTTCCTTCATCTCTTGTGCCAAAGCCCAAGGTTCTTCTCCGGCTCTTTCTTCCGCCGCCAAAACAACAATGATTTTTTTCTTGTCATATTTTGTCTTCAACAAAGACTGAATACTTCCTTCTACAACATCAATTCCTTCTTTATAAAAAGGAAGAATGACCATGTGATAAATATGTTCGTATTTTAAATCCTTCAATTGTTCCTCCCAATCAACTTTTATATTATGTAAAAGCCTCTTCCAATTGTGTCGGTGATGGTATGACAAGTGAATTGTTTTCAAAAGCCAATACAAGTCGAAAGCAATAATGAAAAAAGCCGCCCAAACAGGTTTGAAAATCGAAAGAATAACTATTATTAAAATTGTTCCCCAAGAAAGTGCACCTGGCAATATTTCTAAAAGCCTAAAAATTTTTCTGTCTTTACCTTGTAGATGAAAAGCATGTCCTGCATTAAATCCGGGGATTTTTATATACTCCTCATTCATGGAGCCACTTGTCGGGCTCGAACCGACGACCTGCCGTTTACAAAACGGCTGCTCTACCAACTGAGCTAAAGTGGCGTGTTTACTATTCTACCTCACTTTTTAGTTGACCTTTATAAGAATCAACAGCTTGCAAATGTTCTGAAACATAGCCTCGTACAGAGCCATCTGCGCGACCTTGTACTAAACTAACTGCTTTCAAAGTTTTTCGCAAGGCATAACCCCAAACAACAATCAGCACATGCAAAACGTAAACAAAAGCTTTTTTTAAGGTTTGCAATACTTTTTGTTTTTTCTCTGACAACCAATCAGAACAAATTTTCCAAATATCAAAGATCAACTCATCAAATGCTTCTCGAAAATTTTTAGAAATAATATCACGACCCAACTTGATTTCAAATGCTCTAAATAGCACCATTGAAACTAGTATAATTGCCGAAACGGCAAAGATATTTAATAAGGTCATGATGGGTTATTCTACCACTGAAAATCGCGCGATGCGACCAACTTCGATTCTTTCTCCAAGCTTTTGAATAGCTTCTTCAATAAGTTTTGCAACTGTTTTTGAAGAATCTTTAATGAATTCTTGTTCCAAAAGAACTTGTTCTTTGAAATAAGAATTCAATTTTCCTTCCAAGATTTTTTCTTGCATATCTGCAGGCTTGTCTTGAATTTCATTTTGGAAAACTTCTGTTGCTTTTTGTCTTGAAACTTCATCAATTTCCGCAACTCTTACAAACTTTGGATTTGTTGCAGCAATTTGCATAGCTAATTCTTTTGCTAGATTTTGAAATTCTTCATTTTTTGAAACGAAGTCAGTCTCACACAAAAGCTCAACCATTGCTCCAACATTTCCACCTGAGTGAATGTAAGAAGATACTGTTCCAGCTCCCAAATCTCTATCCGCTTTTTTAGACGCAGCTTTTGATGAAAGTTTTTGCAAGATAATTCTTGCTTTATCCATATCTCCACCCGCTTCTTCCAAAGCGTTTTTACATTGCATCATAGATACACCAGTTGCTTCTCTTAGTGCTTTAATTTGGTCAGTTGTAACAGCCATAAAAATTTAAAAAATTAATTGTAATTTATTTTGTTGCAGGAGCTGATTTCTTTCTTTTTAATCCTGCTTGGTATGAAGAAACGATTTCTCCAAGAACATAGTTTATTGTAGCAACAGAACTGTCATTTCCAAGTACTGGGTACTTGATATCTGAAATATCACAGTCTGAATTTGAAAGAGTAATAACAGGAATTTTTTCCAACTTAGCTTCAGCAACAGCGTTGTCTTCTTTTCGAACATCAACAATGAATACTGCAGCCGGTTTTGATTTCATGTTTGTGATTCCACCAAATCTTTCGTTTAGTCTTTCGATTTCTCGATCAATCAAAAGTCTTTCTTTCTTTGTGTATTTAGCCAAAAGTCCTTTTGCTTTTTCCATTGAAAGTTTTTCAAATCGAGAAACTCTTTTTTGAATTTCTTCAAAGTTTGTAAGAGTACCTCCAATCCATCGTCCAGCAACGTAAGGTTGGTCGATTTTTTCTGCAAAATCTTTTACTGGTCTAATAGCTTCTCTTTTTCCTGAAACAAAAAGGATTTGTTTTCCTTGTGCGCCAACTTCTTCAGCAAAAGCTTTTGCTTCTTCTAGTTGAAGTGAAGTTTTTTCAAGATCAAAAATTTCAACTCGATTTTTGATACCAAAAATAAAAGGTGCTACTGAAGGATGTCTTCTAGATTTTGAATAACCAAAGTGCGCCCCTGCTTTAAACAGAGCTTCTACCACATCTTTGTTAACTGTCTTTTCATTAGTCATGTAGGCACGAGTTTATCAGAAAGTAAGAAATATCGCAAGAGTTTCAATACAGTTACTCTGCTTTGGCAAACTCTTCGATTTTTTCGAAAATATCGTCCAAATCGCCAAGCATAATTTCATCAATATTGTGCCAGTTTTCCTTGATTCGGTGGTCTGTAACACGGTTTTGAGGAAAGTTATAAGTCCTGATTTTCTCTGATCTATCCCCTGTTCCAACCTGATCTTTTCGCTCTGCTGAATACTTTTTCGCCTCTTCTTCTTCTTTTAAAGCCTCTAATTTAGCAATCAAAATACTCATCGCTTTTTCTCGGTTGGCTTGTTGGCTTCTTTCTGAAGTTGAACGAACATCAATACCTGTTGGCTTATGAACCAATCTCACCGCAGTCTCAACTTTGTTAACATTTTGCCCTCCAGCTCCTCCAGAACGAGAAAATTCCATTTCAATATCATCGGGTTTAATTTCAATTTTTGTCTTTTTTCGAATTGGCAAAACCGCAACTGAAGCAGTCGATGTGTGAATTCTCCCTTGTTTTTCTGTTGCCGGAATTCTTTGAACTCGATGAACACCAGTTTCGTGACGCAAAGTTTTGTAAACCCCTTGACCTCGGATTTCAAAAGCCGCTTCTTTGTATCCACCAATATCGTTTTCTGAAGAGTGAATTTTTCTTACTCCCCAACCCTTTTTTTCAGCATATCTTTGATACATTTCTGCTAAGTTATATGCAAAAATTGACGCCTCATCTCCACCTGCGCCACCTCGAACTTCTAATATAATTTCATTTGGAAACTGATCTTCTTTTTCTTCTTCTGCAAAAATAGTGTCCATTTGTTCTAAAATAGCTTTTTGTTGAACATCAATTTGAGTTTTTTCTTCTTCTGCAAGCTCTCGCATTGTCTCGTCTTCAGACATGGCATCCAAATCCACTCTTTGCTTTTCTAAGCGCTCAAACTCAGACGCCAAAAATTGAGTTTTATGATTTTCTTTATATTTAGTTAAATCAATTTCCATATATTTAGTTTATCAGAAACACTTTTGTGAGAAAATAAATTTAAAAAACGTTGCCGAATAGTGCATCCGCAGGTTGTATAACGAAGTTATACAAAACCGAGGACCGCACTGAGAGGCAACGTTTTTTAAATTTATTTCTTCGCAGCAGCTCTTCGCGCCTTGAACTTCTCAACTCGTCCCGCAGTATCCAAAACTTTTTCTTGTCCTGTATAGAAAGGATGGCAAGCGCTACAGATTTCCACATTCAATTTTTCTTTTGTAGAACCAATAACAAAAGAAGCTCCGCAGGCACATACCGCGTTTGAACTTGCATAAAAATCTGGATGAATATCTTTTTTCATAGTGACAAAGACTATATCAGATAAAATGAATAATAGCAATATACCCTATTTCTAGGCCTTATTGAACAAAATAGTCGTCATATTCTTCTCCACAACTGGACCATAGCTATTGATGGTTTCATCTCCTCTTTTGAATACCAAGTATATGAAAAGTATGATGTTTACAGGAGAAACGAAGTAAAATAGAGCCCATTTCCAATCTTGATTGAAATCCTGCAATCTTCTAACAAACATAGAAAATTTAATATAAAGCAATAATGTCATATCTATAATAAATGCAACCATCAGAATAAAAGCAACAAAAATATTATCTACAAACATATAAAGTAATCCAAAAGCAACCATTGTCGACAGTGCCGCAAGAAAACAAACAAGCAACACACCGATAACAAACTCTTTTCTACTCAACCTTCCACTTAAAACATTTTTTAACCAATTTTTCATAAAATTATTTTTATTTTTAATCAACGTCTGACAAGAAATCAATTTGATCTTGGAATCCAGCAGCATGACTCAATACTGAATTTCCGTAACTTTGACCAGGACCTCCTGCATAATTATTTCCTGCATAATACTTTGCAGCTGCTGTATGTTCAGCCGAATATCCTCCAGCAGCAGCCCCCAAATCTCTCAAGTAAAGAGCAGTTGCAGTAAAAGCGTGTTCTGGGTTCCAAGGGTTCGGAGTTGAGATTCCAAGCGCAGCAGCAATTTTTGATTCGTAAGATCTCCAAGTTGTAGGAATAAATTGTGAAGGTCCCATCGCTCCTCCCCAACCACCGACTGAAGCAATCGGACACGACAATGGAGTGGTTTCATAATCCATTCCAAGTTTTCTTGTAATTTCTTTAAAGGTAGTTTGGTCATCTCTCCAAGAACAAGGCGACGCAGCTCCGGTACATGAGTTTCCATTTGCAACATAGTTGGCATAGTGAAGAGGTCCAGGCATGATCACTGTATATTTTTTCTCAGCTGGGTCTCCGGCACGGTTACATGTCCCTACATTATTACCCAAATCAGATTCTTGTTTCAAAATAGCCAAAATCAATGCCGGACGAACTCCAGTTGCTTTTCCTGCGACAGTTGCGTATTTAACAGCATCTCCAAAAGAAATTCCGGCAGAGTCTCTCAATCGGAATAGTGCTGAACGAATTTGAGCAGCCTTTGCTCTTTTTTCTGCTAAATAAGATTCTAGTGTTGCTTCAGCATTTTTTGAATGAGACAAAAGAGTAGATTGTTCGTTTTCTTTAGCTCTAACTTTTCTTTGTTCTGCTTCAATTTCTGCTTTTACATCTTGTTCTTCTGCTCGTCGTTTTTCCAGCTTGGCTTTTTCTTCTTCTGTTAGACCTCTAATGTCTCTGATTTCAGCGAACAATTCTTCCAGTGAAGATTGCAATAAGTTATATGTATCCGCTGCAACGAAAAATTCTGAAAAATCTTTTTGCGACAAAATAATTTCCACTAAAGAAATATCATCAAGTTCGTTCTTCTTTTTTATCAGTTGAGCCAAGTTGGTTTTCCCTCTTTCCAACTTTGCATTCAATTCTTGAACAGTTTGATCTCGTAAAGAAATATCCCCACTTAATTGTTTAATTTCAATATTTTTCTTATCAATTGAAAGTTGAGATTGTTTGATTTGTGTAGTTAGTTTTGAAAGCTCGGTTTGAATAGAAGCTGATTGTGCTTTTTGTTGTTGAACAGAACCTTCCAAAGCTTTTTCTTCCTGACTAATACGTTCGTATTCGTCACAAAGCCTTTTAGTTTCTGTATCTTCTGGCTTTCTACAAACTTCTTCTACTGATTGAGCAAATAAAGAAGTAGCTGACATAAACAAAAATGCAGCAAAAATTATCAAAAATATTGAATAACTTAAAACTCGTTTTACAATAAATTCTATCTTTTTATCCATAGGTAATTATTATACCTAAAAATAGAAACTATGCCTCCTCTTTTTCCGACTCAGCTTTCTTTAGTTCTCCTTCTGTTTTTACAGCGTTTGGATCAAATTCTACTGATTCTTCAGCTTCTTCTTTGTGAGCTTGTACCAAAACAATCACTTCTTCTTCATCTGTAAGAAGTGTAACTCCTGATGGCATTACCAGGTCTTTTGCGTGAATTTGTGCATCTAGATCATTTAGAGATTCAATAGAAACTTCGATTTGATGTGGAAGATCTTTTGGCATAGCCTCAACTTCAACTTCGTGCATAACTTTCACAACAACTCCACCAAGAGATTTTTCTGCAAAAGATTCTCCAACGAATTCCAGTGGAACATGAACAGAAACTTTCTTTCCTTTTTCAATAGCGTAAAAATCAACATGACGAACATCGCCTTTTACCGGATCTCTATCGATATCATGGATAAGAACATCGTGTTTTTCTCCATCCACAGAAAGCTCAACAACTGTTGATTCTCCAGATTCTTTGTAAGATTTTTTAAAGTCGGCTGTACTTAATTTGATAGAAATTGACTCTTGTTTAGGGCCGTAAACAACCGCAGGAATAAAGCCACCTTTTCTAATAAAGCCTAGATTTTCTTTTATATCTCTTTTTTGCGCTTCTAAAGTCATGCTTAAAATTTATATATTAGTGGGCTTGATTATACACACAGATTTAAAATTGGCAATATTCAAGCTTGGTTATTTACCAACAATATGGCTTTCGATATATTCTTTGCTTCCGCCAACTTTTTTGCCTGGATTAAAGATATTATTTGGGTCAAAGATAGATTTAACTTGCTCAAAAAGCTTATAAACATCATCGCCAAACATTTGCCGAACATAAGGAGTACGCATAATTCCATCATTGTGCTCAGCGGTGATTGTTCCATCATATTTCAAAACTAGATCATAAATCTCATTTGCTGCTGGCAAAATTTTGTCTCGTTCGCTTTTCTTTGAAAGATCCATCAGGGGAATAATATGCAAATTACCTTCTCCTGCGTGACCTGTAATATTCACAGTAATTTTATATTTATTCAAAATTTTAATTATCTTTGGCAGGAACTTTGGCAAATGCTCTGGACGAACACAAACATCATCAACAAACGGAGCAGTTTGTTTGTCTTTAACTTTTTGTCGCAGCAAATTGAAACTTTCTCGACGCATTGTCCAATATTTTTCGGCTTCTTTTTCATCTTTAATAACTCGATAATGCAAAGCTTGTCCTTTTAGAGTTTCAATAACTTGATCAACTTTTCTATCAGCTTCTTTTTCTGTTGATTCTGCAACTTCAACTAAAACAATCAATTTTGGCAAACCACCAATTTTTAGACCAATAACAAACTCAGGCCAGAACTTAAACAAAAATTTTATTAAGTTTGTTTTTGCTTTCTTTGCAATTTCTGGCATAAATCTCAAACCTAGTTTCAAAGTCGTATCATCAAAAGTCTCCATGCTTTGAACACCAATTGGAAGAAGTTTATTTACAGCATAAGGCAAATCATCCCAACTTTTGAAAAATAATGTAACCAGTCTTTTATGCTCTTTTAATTCAACAACTCGAATTTCTGCAGAAGCCATAACTCCCAAAGTTCCTTGTGAGCCAGTAAATAGCTGAGTTAAGTCAAAAGTTCCTTTTTCTTTGTCATAAACATCCCATAACGCATATCCTGAACTATTTTTTAGAGTTTTTGGTTTTGCTGATTTTATTAAATCGTAATTTTTATTTATCAAATCAAAAGTTCTTCGATATATTTCCCCTTCAAAATCTTTTTTATTCATCTTTTCTTCCAGCTCATTCATTGAAAGTTTTTTGAAAGTGTATTCTCTTCCGTTTGCCAAAACCATATCTAATTTTTCAACAAAATCTCTCATTTGTCCGTAACGCAAAGAGTTTTCGCTTCCACAATTGTTCATTATCATTCCACCAAGTGCTGCAAGATTTTTTGAAGCCGGGAAAACTGGCATTGAAACATGCTCGGGTAAAGTTATTTTTTCAAAATCTCGATAATAAACTCCAGGACCAACATTTGCCCGAAGTCGCTCAATATCAACTTCTTGATGATTAAAATATTTTGTAAAATCTAAAATTATTCCCTCACCAATTGCACCTCCAGACATGTCTGTTCCGGCAGATCGAGAAGTCAAAGAAAGATTTGGAAATTCTTTTTTGTTTTGTTGTGTGAAATTAATTATATTTTCCAAATCTTTTATATGTTTTGGAAAAACAACAACTTGAGGTCGTACTTTGAAAAGGCTGGCATCTCGACTATATTTTTCTAAAGTTTCTGAATCAATTAAAACTTCTCCTTGTATAACTTCTTTCAACCTATCTGCTAAAACCTTTGATGACATTTTATTTTATAAAGTTAAATAATTTTAATCTTTCAGTAACAACTTCTTTCATTGCATCTACTGTTGGTTGCATTATTTTGTATGGTGCAATTTCTTTTTTATTTTCCTTTAAAGATTTCTTCAATGCTTCAACAAATGCTAATCGAATTTCTGTATTGATGTGAATAGTTGAAATTCCGGCTTTGATTGCCTCTTGAAAGTCTTCATCAGCAATCCCAGAACCTCCGTGCAAAACAAGCGGCACACCACAGGCTTTTCTAATGTCAGCGATTCTTTGAATGTTTAATTTTGGATTTTTCTTTCCTTTCAACATTCCATGCATATTTCCAACTGCTGGAGCAAGCAAATCAACTCCCGTTTTTTCCACGAATTCTTTTGCTTCTTCTGGAGTTGTCAGATATTTTTCATCAGTTGCAACACCTTCAGGGATTTTATCTAGAATTTTTGAAGACTGACCAATGTTTCCTAATTCAGCTTCAACTAAAACATCTCTTCCACAATTTCTGGCATATAAAACACATTCTTTTGTGGCTTTTATATTTTCTTCATAAGAAAGTTTTACTCCGTCGAAAATTACAGCATCAAAGCCGGCATCAATAGCTTTTTTTACTCCTTCAACAGTATAAGTGTGATCTGCATTTAAAAAAACCGGTTGGTTGTAGTCTTCGCGATAAGTGCGGATAAGCGCCGCCGCTTCGTGTACCCCCACGAAGTCGCGCTCTCCCTCGGAAACTCCTATTACTATAGGAAGTTTCAGTTCCCTCGCGGCGGCGCACACCGCATGTAATGCCTCTAAGTTTGAAATATTAAAATGTCCGATTGCAACTCCTTTTCTTTCTGCATCTGCAACATAATCTCGTAAATTATTCATCTTAATAATTCTAACACAACAATATAATTCACAAAAAACAATTTATAAAAAATGTTACAATAAAAACATATCAGGAAGTAAAAAAATAAATTTTTAAATTTTATGCACAACAAAGATGAAAATAGAATTGATTTTTTAGCAATTGGAGATATTGTCACCGACGCTTTTATTGAACTACAAGACGCTTGGGTTGAAACAGACAATCCAGAAAAATCAAAAGAACTTTGTATGAAATTTGGAGATAAACTTCCGTTTAAAAAAGTTGATGTAGTTGCAGCAGTTGGAAATAGTCCAAACGCAGCTGTATCTGCACACAGACTTGGCTTAAAAACAGCTCTAGTTACAAATGTTGGTGCTGATTTTTTTGGAGAAGAACAAATTCAAACATTAAAAGCAAACGGAATTGATACAACATACGTTACAAAACACGATGGCATGGAATCAAATTATCATTATGTTTTGAGATTTGGTCCAGAAAGAACAATTCTAGTAAAACACACTGCTTTTCCTTACTCTTTTCCAGATATCCAAACAGCTCCAAAGTTTATTTATCTTTCATCTTTAGCCGAAAATTCTTTGCCTTATCACGGTGAAATTGCTCGATATCTAAAAGAACACCCTGAAACAAAATTAGCTTTTCAACCTGGAACTTTTCAAATGAAATTAGGAAGAGAAACTTTGAAAGATTTATATGAGCTTTCTTATCTATTTTTCTGCAATAAAGAAGAAGCTCAAAAAATTCTTGAGACAAAGGAATCTGATATTAAAGTTTTACTAAAAATGATGAGAGACATTGGTCCAAAGATCGCGATTATCACAGACGGACCAAACGGTTCTTATGTATTTGATGGAAATGAATATTGGTTTATTCCAATGTACCCAGACCCTGCTCCACCAGTAGATCGAACCGGTGCTGGGGATTCTTTCTCAAGTACTTTCACATCAGCACTGGCATTAGGAAAAAGTATTCCGGAAGCATTGTCATGGGGACCAGTAAATTCAATGTCAGTTGTTCAACATGTTGGCGCACAAAAAGGTTTGTTATTCAAAGATAAACTAGAAATGCATCTTAAAAACGCTCCAGAAAGTTTTACACCACAAAAAATTTAATAACTTTTAAAAAAATATTTTAGTTATATAATTTTATTATGGATAATGAAATCCAATTTGAAGAAGAATACGGAGATTCGAGGTTTCATATTAAATCTAGAAAGCTTTTAGGAGAACCAACAACTCCAACAATGATAAATTTCTTATTGGAGAAAAAAATAGCCAAAAATGAAAAGCAAGCAACTATTATGTTGGTTATAGCGATTGTGGTGTTTTTGGGATTTAGTGCTTTAATTATTAATGATTCCATATCCGAAAGCAGAGAGATAATTATAGTGAACAAATACGGTCAAGAAATACCTTTTGACCAGTATGTAGATATGTTAAACAGAGGGATTGATCCAATATTATAATATTATTATGATTTCAAATACAAAAAAAGGTTTTACATTGATTGAATTGTTGGTTGTGGTTTCGATTATTGCACTTCTTTCATCAGTTGTTGTTGCCGCTTTAAGCGATGCAAGAGAAGGTGCAAAAAATAATAAAAGAAATGAATTGGTTAGACAATATGTAACAGCACTTGGTTTATATCATGGAGAATATGGAAAATATCCGGGTAACAATACTACAAGATATTGTCTAGGAAGCGGATACCCTAGCGGAAATTGTTACGTTGTTGGTTCACACACAGAAAACCTTGCTGTAAATAACGCATTAACTGAATTTGCACCAGGAATGCCGGCGAGTTTGGAATCTACTAATGCAGGTGGAAATACTTTTCTTGGTATTGCATATTCATGCTTAACATCAGATTGTGAAGATTACAAACTAGAATGGGTTGTTAAAGGATCTGGAAGCAGCGCAGAATGTTTTGGAGGGGCAACAAAAACTAATTCTACTGGTGATTTAGGAATTTGTACTTACTCTACAATATAGTCCATCTACTCAGAAATATTTAAGCGGATACTAATTTTTTGCAAATCGTCTTTTTTAGAAAAGGCGATTTTGTTTTTTGATTTTGTTAAAAATAATTTTGCCATTTCATATCCTGGAGTTTCAGAAAGATTTGTTTTATCTTTCTGTGCGAATACAATTTTGAAAACCAAAACAATGTCACCTCCCTCTTTTTCAACATCTAAAGATACATTCCCTTTATTTAAAGCCAACAATATTTCTTGAGAAATTGCAGAAATTGCTTGAACAAATAATTTTTTATTTGTAATTACTTTTGCAGTGCTTTGTCCTGAAAAAGAAAAATCTATTTTTCTGGTTTTAGCTAAGCGAATAAATTTTGCAACTGACTCATAAGTAACAGAAAGCACAGGAATGTTTTCCAATTTAATTTTTTTCTTATCATTTTCAACTTCAAATGACATCAACAAAAATTGAACCGCTGATAAAACTCTTTCAGAAGAATGGTCAATCTTATTGATATTTTTTATTGCAGATTCCGGCAAATCAAAAGAATTTTTTAAAATTGCAGCATAACCTTGAATAAAAGTTATTGGAGTCAAAATTTCTTTTTCTAATTTACTCAAAAGTTGTATTTCTTTTTTATTTCGTTTAAGCATTCTTTCTTCTTAAAACATTTTGAATTGCATTGTAAATAGAATCTTCACCCATGCCGTAATGTTCAATTAATTCTTGCGGTTTACCAGATTGTCCAAAAGAATCATTTACTCCAATAAATTCCATCGGAACAGGAGTGTTTTGAGCTAAAAATTCTGCAACACAACTTCCCATTCCTCCAGCAATTTGATGCTCTTCTACAGTTACGATGGCCCCCGTCTCTTTTACCAAATTTAAAATCGCTTCTTTATCCAAAGGCTTAATGGTCGGTAAATTCAAAACAACAGTACCAACACCTTCATCCTCAAGCCTTTTCGCAACTCGCAATGCATTAAAAACCAAAGCACCTGTAGCTACAATTCCAACTTCTTTTTGCAAATTTTTTGATTCGTAAAAACGATATGCTTTTCCAATTTCAAATGGAGTTTCTTCTGTTGTCATTAAAGGAGTCGCTTCTCGAGCAAGCCTGATATAAGTTGGTTCTTTTGTTTGAGCAGCAAGAAGCGTAGCTTTTTTTGCTTGCACAGAATCGCAAGGTGAAATTACTACCATATTTGGAATAACCCGCATTATCGCCATATCTTCAATCGCTTGATGAGTTCCTCCGTCAGGACCAACAGACACACCAGCGTGAGAACCGGCAATCTTCACAGGAACATCGTTATAACAAATCGTAGTTCTAATTTGTTCCCAATTTCTTCCAGGACTAAACATTGCATAACTAGAAATAAAAGGAATTTTGCCCATAGCAGCCATTCCTGAAGCAACTGAAGCTAAGTTTTGTTCAGCAACACCGACTTCAAAAAATCTATTTGGAAATTCTTTTGCAAAATCTTCCATTCTTGTTGATTCCAAAAGATCAGCGCACAAGCCAACCACTCTTTCGTCTTTTCTTCCAGCTTCCAACAAACCTGCACCAAAACCAACACGAATCGGCGCAGATTCATTTTTATCTTCAAAAATATCTTTTCTTAATTTTAGTTCTGGGTTTAACATAATTATTTCTTATGACTACTCTCCACATTTTATTTTTCCTCCTAATGTTCTCAACTCTTTCATCGCCATATCGCTCTGCTCTTCTTTTTTATAAATATTCTCAGGACCTTTTCCTGGAGGATTTCCATGCCAACGATAATCTCTTTCCATAAACGCAACACCTTTTCCTGGAATTGTATGTGCAATGATCACAGATGGCATATCAAAAATAGCTTTTGCTTGATTTACAGCTTCATCTATCGCTTCAAAATTATGGCCATCGATTTCCTGAACATGCCAGTTAAACGCTTCAAATTTATTTCTCAATGAATTTAAAGGCATTATGTCTTCAGTAAAACCATCAATTTGAATGTTGTTTCTATCAACTATCACAATCAGATTATGAATTCTTTCTTTTGCAGCCATCATTATTGCTTCCCAGTTTTGTCCTTCATTTAATTCTCCATCACCTGTTAAACAGAAGAAAAATTTATTTGAAAGTCTTCCATTGTCAATTCTATCAGCTAAAGCCATACCAAGAGATTGCGACAAACCTGAACCAAGTGGACCAGAACTGTTTTCCAACATCGGTAAAAATTCTCTATGTGGATGACCTTGTAACCTTGAACCAAAGGTTCTCAGAGTTTCCAATTCTTCTAAAGGAAAATAACCAGCATGTGCCATTGTTGCATACAAAACAGGACAAATGTGTCCGTTTGAAAGAATCAGTCGGTCTCTTCCTTCCCAATTATAATTTTTTGGATCGTGAGTCATTCCTCCAAAATATAAATATGTAAAAATATCTGCCATTCCCAATGGACCGGCGCTGTGTCCTGAACCCGCTGTTACCAACATCGAGATTATTGATTGTCTGATTCGATTCGCAGTTTGTTCAAGTTCACAAATTTTCTCGTCTGTAAGATTTCTCATTCTTTTATTCTACCAAATATAGAAAAAGATTCTCGCTACTTTTTCCCAAAAGTTTTATTCCTTCGCATTGAGTTTCAGGTATATAGAAGTATTGAATTTTTAATTTCTTTGCTGTTTGTAATTTTTCTTGGCAATTCATACTCAAAAAAATATTATAATTCATCAAATTTACAGTGATTGTCGAAGGTTTAGTCACAATGGGAATATTTTTTGTTGCAACAGCAATTGTTAGGCCTTTCCAAGGAGGAGAAATAAATCTGGAATTTTTTATATCTTTAAATAAAGCCAAATCATCATCTGTTAAATATTTGCTCACAGGTGGAGCCGGATCAAAATTAAAAGTTTTGAAATATATCCAGCCTTCTCTTTTTGTAAATGAAAAACTTAATACAAAAAATAAAACTAACATCAAGATTAATAGGGCATTTTTTATTTGAAAGTTTTTCAGAAAATTATATTTTTGCTTTAAAAATTCAACTAAATCTTTTAATCCAAAAGCAGAAGCAATTAGAAGCAAGATTCCTGAAATAGCGACAGTTCGATGATAATCCATAACAATAGTTTCAATACCTAAAGAATACAGAAGCCATAAAATTAAAGTTATAAAGATAGGAACAGAAATAAATTTGTATTCTTTTCTGATTTTCCATAAACCATAAAGTGCAAAAGGCGTCATAAAAAATGGTAAGACTCGCCAAATTATAAATAATGGTGGTTCACCCAAAGCACTGTTTAATGGTCTAAATAAAAATTTGAAAATAAAATTAAAGCTATTTTTGATTGTGCTTAAATCGTTCAAAGAGCTTAATATTCCTGCAAATATAATTCCCAGCCCCAAAAATATTATGTAATTAATTTTCAGTTTTTTATTTATAGAAGTAAAAAATAAACTAGGAACCGCTAAAATACTTATCGGCGGATAAAAAGAAATTGCCAGTAAATTAAGTAGAATTCCAGTTTTCGCATAATTTTTCCTTATCGCAATAAAATAACTAATCAAAAATAATAATCCAATATTCCAAGGCAAAAGATTCCATAAAATCGGCAAGTTAGAAGAATTAGGCAAATAAGAAATCATAAAGACCACAAAAACAGAAATTCCAACTGAGATTTTCAATTCTCTCAAAAGAATATAAACGAATGACAAAAGCAGAATTGAAAAAATAATCGATAAAACCGGATAGAAACTTAATAAATCCAAATCAAACAATAAATCAATTTCAGAAATAAAAGATTGAAATACAAAAAGAAAATTCACAAGTTTTACGCCGTTAAAAGGATTGATCAAAGGTAGCCTTCCTGTTTCTATGATACTTTCAGAAACCGCAACTGTTATCCACTCATCAGAAAAAGAAGGAGCCGTTGATCGAAAATTTTCAACTTCCGAAACTCCAGTGTGACTAATAATTTTTCCTGAGTAGTTAAAATGAACAAAATAAAATTGCAAAGCAACAATAAATAATGCAATCAAAATTGCCCAAGGAATTTTTTTACTAAACTTGAAATTAATTAATCGGAAATTTAATAAAATAGAAACCAAGGCAACTATAATATGCAAAATTAAAAGCAAATTAAAATTAAAAATTCCAAAAATTTGCAACAAAATAGCAATGGAAGCATGTCCCGCAATCATCGCAGATGAAACCAAAACAAAACCAAAAATTCGGTCTTTAAATCTTAAAATCCAGATGAGTGGCACCAAAATTAATAAAACAAGCATATTTAGGTATACTTAATAATACTTGCTATGGAAAATAAAGACCAGCCAAAATTGAGTGTAATTCTCCCCTGTTTGAACGAAGAAGCGTCCATAGAAAAATGTGCTGAAAGCATACAGCAAGAATTAAAAAATAAAGTTGATAGTTTTCAAATCGTACTCGTTGACAACAATTCGACAGATAAAACAAAATTTCTTTTGGAAAAATTGAAGCGAAAATATTCTAATATCAAAATAATATTCGAGCCTGTTTTAGGATATGGAAGCGCTTGCAGAGCAGGTTTTGAAAATTCAGACGGAAAATATCTTTTATTAATGGATTCTGATCAAACTTATCCTGTAAATAAAATTATGCAGTTTGTTGAAGAATTGGAAAAAGGAAATGAGTTTGTAATTGGAAACAGATTTACAGGAGAAATTGAAAAAGGCGCAATGCCGAAACTTCATCAGTTCATCGGCAATCCAGTTTTATCTTTTATTTTAAGATTGTTTTTTAAAACTGAAATTCGAGATTCTCATTGTGGCATGAGAGCGATAAAAAAATCTGAATATGAAAAATTACATTTTAGAACAATTGGAATGGAGTTTGCCAGCGAAATGGTTATGAAATCAATAAAAGCAAATTTAAAAATATCTGAAATCCCAATCAGCTATCACCCAAGAGTTGGAGAATCAAAATTAAAATCTTTCAAAGACGGCTGGAGACACCTTCGTTTTATGCTTCTTTATTCCCCGCTCTATTTATTTCTGGCACCAGGAATGATTTTGTTTTTAATTGGGGCAATAACAATGACCGTTCTTTATTTCACAAAAATAAATCTAGCCGGAATTCAGCTTTTAGTTCATCCAATATTCGTATCTTCTTTGTTAACAATTATTGGATACCAACTAATAATTTTTGCAGGTTTCGCCAAGATTTATGCAATTACACATTTAAGTGCAAGTAGTCCAAAATTAGAAAAAGCTTTCAAATTTCTTTCTATAAATAATGTCAGCTTGGTTGGATTGATTTTGCTAATAAGCGGATTCATTATTTATGTAGTAATTTTAAATAAATGGATTGCGTCGAATTTTGGTTTCTTGGATGAAATTAAAAATGCAATTATCGGCTTAACTCTTATGGTTTTAGGAGTTCAAACAATTTCTTCAGCTTTTATGTTTAGTATTATTTCTATAAAAGAGAGTTAGATTTAGAAAAAATATCATCTATTAAATCTTGTATTTTTGGCAATAAAACTTTACTGTCATATTTTTTTTGATTATGAATGGCTTTATTTCCCATTTCAATTCTTTTTTGTTTATCTAAAACCAAATTTTCTATTGCATCGGCAAAATCTTTTTCATTAAATTCCTCAACAATTGTCCCAGCATCTTTTACAGCTGAATGAATTCCTCCTGCTTCTTTAAAAATTACTGCCGGTTTACCAAGAGACATTGATTCTAGTACAACCAAAGGAAACGGATCTTCTCTTGATGGAAGAGCAAAAATATCTGCTTGTTTCATGTACGGAAATGGATTTACTTTTTCTGAAATTAAAGTAAAAAATGGAGAATAAAAAGCAAAATCTGACATGAAGGGTTCTTTAAAAGGCTTGCTTCCAACCCAAATAAATTTTACAGGCAAGCCCTTTTCAACTAAACTCTTTGCTGTTCTCATAAAAATATCTGCACCTTTTCTATAAATAAACATCCCAACACTCATTACAATAATTTCATCTTCTTTCTTTTTTAATTCAGATAAAATATTGTATTCGGATATTTCATTGCTTTTTTGTATGTTCTTTTCAGAATCAACAAACGCATTTATTAAAACTACTTTATTCTGTTCACAATTTAAACTATTAATTAAAATATTATAAACCGGCACAGAAACAGCAATAAAAATATCAGCAAAACTTTTAAAATCTTTTCTTTTTTGTCCTCTAAACATCATATTGATTGCAATATCCAATTCATGGACATGAAAAATTGTTGGAATATTTAATTCTTTTGCAGCAATACAAAAAGGATGAGAACCAATAGAATTTGCATATACTACTTTCGGCTTAATCTTTTCAAGAATTTTTTTTGCCTGATCAACCGGCTCCAATTCACCATAAAGCTCATCAGGATACATAACAGTCCCAAATTCATCACTAAAATCTTGAGTCATAGAACCTCGTGCCAAAGACACCATAGCCACCTTATATTTTTCTTTTGAAGCTTTTGCCACATCAAAAATTATTCTAGGCGCTCCAGTTCTGGATTCATCGTGAGTTATAAAAAGAACATCAATATTTGAAAAATTTTCTTTATTTCTCTTCCAAAACTCATCAGTATAGCTTGGCTTGTTTTTCTGAACTTTCTTTGCACTTTTAAAAAGTATTCCCGGAATTAATTCATTAAAAATTTTCTGATTAAAAGAAAGAATTTTTTCATATTGTTTTCGAATAAACGAACCTCTCGGAAAAAATAAATTTAAAAACATGTCCCAACCTTTTACAATTTTCCAAGTAAAACTTTGTTCGATATTTGTTAAGGCAATATTTAAATTCAAAATTTCATTATCTTTAGAGTCAATTAAACTTTTTTGATATTGAGAATGTAAAAAATTTTTATGAACCAATTCTTTTTGGTACTCAACTTCTTTTTTCAGAATTTCAATATCGCTTTTATAATCATCTTTTATTTTTTGAATGCCTTTCAACAAAGCTGTGCTTTTATTTACCAAAACATCTTTCTCTTCAAGTTTTGCTTCATATGAACCTATGATTTTTTGTAAGCTATCTTGTGATTGATTCGATAGAATTTCAAGCCTTTCCTCATATAAGCTGATAATTTCTTTTTGCTCGGCATCTTTTTGCTCCATCAAACCACTCAATAAGTCGGTTAAAAAATCTTCAGAAGAAACTTTGTTGTGACGCAAATTTATATCTAAAAAAGATTTGATAATATTTTCAGAATTAAATGTTTTTTCCAAACCATTATCAGCAAAAAAATCTGTTATATTTTTTATTGCACTTTCATAATTTTCAAAGAAATTATCATACCAAAAATCCAAATGCGGAGTGTTATATAATACAGAATCAATATTTTGATAATAATATCGATAAGTATTTATCGCTTCTAAAGTGCTTATTTTATTTCTTTTATAAAGAGACAAAACAACATCTTGAACATTCCTACGCATCACAACAAACTTAGTATTGATATTTAATTCATTAAAAATTTCAATATAAACTTTTAACAAAATAGAAATCCTAGGGTCTTTTATCAAAAATAAATTCGTGTCTGCAAAATCTCTTTCTATTATCACTTTAATCTGTTTTTTGAATTCTCCTATTTTATAATCTTCCTGCCAATTTTTTGGAAGTTTAGAAAACAAACCATCTGAATCAATTCCAAAATAACTCAACAACTCTTTATTTAATTCAACAATGTCTTTATGCTCAAAAAACCCCTTTGGATTATCTGTATGAGACTCTATTAATTTTTTACTTAATTCTACACCCAAAATTCCTAAAACTCCGGACATAGTTGATGTGCCAGAACGGTGCATTCCTAACACTAAAATACATGTCTTGGAATCTTTGGGTAACATAAAAAGAATACTACCCTTTTTTGTATTCATTCACAACTTCTTGGGCGTTTCCAAACATTTTCAACTCCCCTTTTTCGAGCCAAATAATTTTTGAACATTGTTTTAAAAGAAAATTATAATTATGACTGGCAATCAAAACCATTTTAGAGGAATCAATATATTCTTGTATTTTTTTTGAAACTTTATCTTTAAAATATTCATCCAAGCCGGCACCGATTGCTTCATCTAAAATTAAAATATCCGGAGATTTTGGCAGAGTAAAAATTGTAATTGAAAAAACCGCCCTTGTCATCATCCCATTTGAAAATTTATACAACGGAACATCAACAAAATCTTTCAATTCACTAAACAGCAAAATATCATCTACTCTTTTTTTTATTTCTTTTAGAGACAAACAATTTAAAATACCGATTATAAAAATGTTATCTCTCATTGAAAGATTTTTATTTACTCCGCTATAAAAACCACTTAAGTAAACAACATTCCCCTTAACAAATACATTTCCTTCAGTCGGCTTTAATATTCCTGCAATGATCTTTAAAAGAGTAGATTTTCCAGACCCATTATTCCCTACCACCCCAAAAATTTTATCTTCTTGTAAATTTAAAGAAATATTTTTTAAAGCAAACAAATCTTGTTTTTCTTCATGTAAATTTGTAACAAAATTTAAAAAGCCTTTTTTAGCTTTATTGATGATAAATTTTTTTGAAACAGATTCAACGTTAATCATGTTATTTAATTCTCTCAGAGATTACATCTTTTCTGAAATCAAAAATTATTTTACCAACCAAAAAAGTCCCCAAAGAAATTACAAGACAAATTAAAATCAAATCAATAGAAACCGATTTAAAATCATATACCAAATATCTTCCCAACTTTAAAAAATAATAAATTGGATTTAATTTAACCAACCAATTTTCATCTGAAACTGAATAATATATCGGTAATATAAACCATAAAATCTGACAAAAATAATTCCAAACGTACGTAATATCAAAAAACCTTGTTGATAAAACACATAAAATCTTTCCTAATCCAAAAATAAATAAGCTATATAAAGGCAGAATCAAAAAATAAAATATTCCATGATAATAACCAAAAAACATTAATATTAATAAAACTAAAATTGTTTCGAAAATATGGTGCCACAAAGAAACAAAAAAATTTGATAGAACAAAAATTTCAGGATTTAATTTTTTTGAATTCAGCAATTCATAGTGTTTAGTAATCGATCCAGATACTTGCATGGTGCTTGAAATAAAAAAATGAACCATAATCACACCAATAAATAGATACGGAATAAAATTTTCTATATGCAAACCAATTAGATTACGCTTCACATAATAAAGCACTAAAAACATAAACAAAGGCTGTAAAAAATACCAAACAAAACCCAAATATGTATTATGATTTCTAGCTTTTAGTTCAAAAAAAGAGAGTGTTAAACTTTTTTTAAAAATGTCTACAGTCATTAGAAAATTTGCTCCATTAGCTCTTTTAAATTTTCTTCAGGACTTCCTTGAAAAATAAAAGAACCAGAAACCAATCTTTCAGCACCAGCTTCAACTAAAAATTTTGCAGTATCTAATCCAACTCCTCCGTCTACTGCTACAGGAATTCCTGGAAACTTACTTTTAAAATCTTTGATGTTTTTTAAAATATCATCAACAAATTCCTGCTGTTGGAAACCAACTTTTTCAATTCCCATAAACTGAACACAATCAATTTTGTGCAAAATATTTTCAATTCTCGAATAATCTTCATTTGGCAAAATAGCAATTCCAACTTCAACTCCGAGACTTTTTATTTCATCTATTAGACTTTCAAAATCATTATCCAAAGTTTTTAAATGTAAAATAATTCTTGCAGCACCAGCTTTTACCCATTTCAAAGATTCATCTTTTGGATTTAAAACCATCAAATCCAGTTCGTAATTTAAATTTTCCCAAAAAGGCATTCCTTCATCTCCATTTAAAATATCAGAAAAATTTTCATCAGAAGAATATGGCCAAGAAACTGAAGGTGTATATCTTCCATCCATCACATCAACTTGTACCCATTTCACTTTATTGCGAACCAAACCTGCTTTTGAAACCAAGTCATCATAATCAGTTGGCATAATAGCCGGAATAATTTCAATTTTAGTTGTGGTATCCATCATCAATTTTTTCAATTCTTCTTATATGTCTTTCTTCTCCAGAAAATTCTGTTTCTAAAAATAATTGAACTGCTTCAATCGATTCTCTTATACTCAAAAATCTAGCACCTAGAGAAATTATATTCGCATCATTATGTTGTCGTGCTGTAACAATTTCATCAGGAACTTCTCTTCCATCAGCAGGATGGTATTGTCCATTAAAAACAATCGCTCGAATTCCAGGAAATCTGTTGGCAACTATCGCTTCCCCTTGACCAGAACCTCCGATAACAATTCCCATTTCATCTGGATTTATTGCAACAGAATTTGCGACCGGAGCAATAAAATCTGGATAATCATCCTCAGCTTCGTATTCATAAGCTCCATAATCAACAACCTCATAACCTTCGCTTTCCAACCATTCTTTAATAGCTTCTTTATGCTCAAAACCAGCGTGATCCGCCCCTATGTGTATCACTCGGTTATCTTTCATTGTATCTGGATTAGTCATTATCTCAATTCTATCACGAATTTTAATCAAAAAATAATCCCTGAAATTTTGAGAAAATAACAAATTGTTTATAATAAAAAATAATGATAGATAAAAAAAACATCCACATACTTGGACTAGATACCCACATTCCAGATTCTGCATTCTTAACAACAGAGGAACTCGACAGAAAAGTTGGATCTAATAATGGCAACTTGGTTTATCATCATGCTATATCTCAGATATTGGATCTGAAACCATTCGGAATTCCTTGGCATGCATTTTCAGAAGAAAAATATCCTGACATAAAAGTTTTAATACTTCCTCTCGCAAATCAACTTGGCAAACACATAGACTTAAGCGAACTTATAGATATATTTTCCAGAATAAAAATTCCAATAGTTTCAGTTGGACTTGGATACCAATGCCAAAATAATGACTTAGATATCACAGAAGTACCAGAAGGTACTTGGAAATGGTTCGATAAACTTATCAACCATGCGCCAAATAACAATCCGAATATTTCTCTTCGTGGAAATAAAACTTATAATTTTATCTCAAAAACAGGCAAACAAAATCATTGCATTGTAACAGGTTGTCCTTCAAACTTTATCAGCCCAGAAATAAATTTAGGAAAACTAATTTCGAAGAAAATAATTCCAGACAACCCTAGATTTGCTATAGCCGCAGGAAATCCTCTGTTTTTAAAATTTATAAAAATAGAAAGACAATTAATTGAATTATTAAACTCATCAAATGGTATATACATTATTCAAAGCCCACCCCCTTTAATCAAGTTATCCAGAGAAGGAATTGATGCGCTTCCGGTAAAAGATAAAATACTTATAAGAACATGGTTAGGTTGGTTTGTAAGTGATGCTGAAATATCAAAATGGTTCAGAGAAAAATCTCATGTGTTTTATAGCGTTCCAGAATGGATGGAAACATTAAAACGATTTGATATTGTAGTTGGAATGAGAATACACGGTGTATTACTTGGCATACAAACCGGAATACCATCTTTGTGCATATGTGTAGATTCGAGAACATTGGAATTATGCCAGATAATGAAAATTCCACACATAGATGCAAATGATTATTGGAAAGGCATTACAAAAGAAGAGATCATTACAATCCTTAAAAATTGGGACTGGCAAGAATACGATAGGACCAGAAAACATTTAGCTAGAATTTTAATGGACTTTTTTCATAAAAATGAGATTCCGACAGCTGATTATTTCAAAAAATTATGTAATTAAAGACAAGAAATTACTTTTCACCACTCAAAATAATCCTTTCATCAAAGCCCCCTCGTTCTTCTTTTTTATTTTGCCTAACAATTTCAACTTCCGTATATTCAGGAATATTTTTCAAAGCTTCTATCACCTCCAACACATCAGCAAGTTCTTCCACATCAAAGCTTTCTTTGAATTCTTCAACTTCTTCAAAAAGTTTTTGGATTAACTCAGCTTTATACTCATCATCATTAGCAATTCTCTTTTCATAACTAACACCTTTTTTATCAAGAATTTCTGGAATTTTGTCTCTAACTAATTTGTTATAACTTTTTATCATTTTTAATATCCTTAATATCACTCTCAATAACTGTAACTCTTTTTTTCAAGTCACTTACATCTTCTTTTATATCAGCAATATCTTTTCTAACTTCAATAAAATTATCTTGAGTTTCTTTGAAACTATTTTGAATCATAATAGCAAACTCATTGAATTTTTCATCAAGTTTTTTATCCAGTTTCTCATCAAGCTTTCTGTCCAAAAGCAGATCAATATATCGTCTATCACTTTTTGTTAGCATGTGGAACATAATACAAAATTATATCTAAAATTCTGATAAAGAATTACATTTTTCAAAAACATAACATAAAAACAAACTTCTATCCAGAAAATTCACAAAAAAATCCTTATTTATCTACTTAAAATAAATTCTATTTCTGACCCAACTTAATCACATGCTCAATCAGCGAATTTGTATACCCCATCTCGTTATCATACCAAGACAAAACTTTCACCAAATTTCCATCAACAACGCGAGTGAATGCTAAGTCTGCAATCGCAGCATGAGTGTTTCCTGTAATATCGCTTGAAACAACATCATCCTCTGTGACTGTAAAAATTCCTTTCCATCTTGGCATTTGTGCAGCACTTTTTAGAGCTGAATTAATTTCTTCAACACTTGTTGGTCTTTTTGAAATGAAAGTGATATCAGCAATTGATCCAACAACCACCGGCACACGCAAAGAAATTCCATCAAATTTATTTTCAAGTTGAGGTAAAGCCTTTGCAACTGCAATCGCAGCACCAGTAGATGACGGCACAATATTTTGTGCAGCTGCGCGCCCTTCTCGCAAATCCTTTTTACTTGGACCATCAACAAGAGATTGTGAAGCGGTATAAGCATGAGTCGTACTTAAAACAGCTTTTTCAATTCCAACAACTTCATCCAAAATAGAAATCAAAGGACTTGATGCGTTTGTTGTACAAGAAGCGTTTGATGTTACAACACAAGTTTTTAATTTTTCATCATTGATACCCATCAAAACAGTGCCTTGAGTATCATTTGCCGGATCATCTTTTGCTGGAGCAGAAATAACAACTTTTCGTGCACCAGCTTTTGAAACATGGACATCAGCATCAGCATATTTTGTGAAAAAACCCGTAGACTCAACAACAACATCAATTCCCAACTCTCCCCATGGCAAAGCCGCCGGATCCTTTTCAGAAAAAACAGAAATTCGTCGCCCGTCTACAACTAAAGTTTGTTCCTCTGCTTTCACTTCGTAAGGCAAAACCCCGTAAGCCGTGTCGTATTTCAAAAGATAAGCTAAATTTTCAACAGAACCCAAATCATTTACCGCAACAATTTCTATCTCTGGACGATTTTTCGCCAGTCTAAAAACCGCTCTTCCAATTCTTCCAAAACCATTAATTGCAACTTTTATAGCCATACAAATATTCGATTATTTTAATAATTTTATTATAGCAAAATTTTTAAAATTAAATTATACCGACAAGTTCAGCTAGGACTCCAGCAAAAAACAAAAGAGAAGGAATCATAAGAGGAATAATTAGGAATTTATCTATTTTACTAAGTGGTTTTTCTTTTTTAAATTTTTTATTAAATTTAACTAAAGAAACAATTCCTATAATTGAGATAACAAAACTGAGCAACAAAAAAGTTGAAGCCGCCTCACTTCCACCAAAACCGTGCGCAATAGCAAGAACAAGACTAATTAGAGCTAATGTAACAGTAAGTGAAACAATCCCCACAGATGCAGTAATTCTATAAACCTGTCTCCAAAAAATATATCTAGATTCCATACATTTTATTATATCAAAAAATATGCTAGTTTTGAGATAAATTGAACCCTAAATAAAATATGATATTAAACCAAACTCTGTTGCTTCACTTCAACAAAGAAGAGATTCAAAAAATTCGACTGATTGCTGAAGAGGTCGAAAAGCAAGTCCAAGACCAACTTCTCGCACTAGCACCTTTGCAGAGACCATCTGGATTGTATGCTCCAGCGGCAAAAATTTCGATAGATTTGGAATTGCCGGATGAAAGCATTGCTCTTATCCTAGGCAACACAAATGTCGTTGCAACATACTTGCGAAGAATTCTTAGTCCTCATCAAAGGGACTGGCAGACTGTTGACATAAAAATCACTTCGCACGAAAACACGGTTAATTTTTATATCGAATTCACTCTTTGGGGAGGAGTATGACTTCCCCTTTTTATTTTATATTTTAATTTGACAAAAATTTTTGAGCGTATAAAATATAGGCATCTTAAGGTCTTGGACTTTGAGGGTACTACATCCGAGGGCAGCCCTCCGCAAGGTGGGCTGTTATTTTTTATCCTTATGTTTAAGTTTCTTTCCCCAAATATCATCTTTCACCCTTAAAATATCTATATATTTATTTGCACCTATTCGTAACTCTGTAGATACATTATTTCTTGAAGAATAGATATATACTTTCTTCCCTGTTTTTTGTATGTATTTTATTAACGGCAAAAAATCTGAATCTCCGGTAAATAAAATTGCCAAATCATATTCCTTAATATTATGTATTGCATCGATTGTTATTTCTACATCCATATTTCCTTTTTCCATGACAAAATTATTACCCTTATCATCTTGTGCTTTTATTCTCTTGAGTGGTTTTTTAACCACAATAAAACTCAGTCTCTTTTTTAAGAAAACAAAGAAATTATGTTTAACGGAAATATCATACTTTCTGGTTCCAATGTCAGGGTAGGCAACATAATAAAAAATGTGTAAATTTTTATCAGAAACTTGATATTCTTTTTCAATATGGTTTTTAAGTTTGGAAAAATCAAATAATTTTTTCTTTGATTTCTGTGCCGCCCAAATATTCGACGCATCTATAAAAACAAATAACCGAGTCATGACGAATGAACTATATCATCAAGCAAAAATTCAAAATCTACATCGGTTCCAAAATTTTATTTGTATTTTATCCTTTATTTAGAATTTTTTAATATTATTTGTCTTAACCCAAATTTATGTTAGCTTTATAAACAAACTGAACCCTATAAATTATGATACTGACCGAAGAACAAATTGGGGAATTTGCCACACAAATGGTTGAATTCTTTTTGCCAAAGATTCAAGAAAAATCTCCAATAAATAGAAAAAAGAAAAAATCTGAAAGTGAGCATGCATGGACTTCTGTTGAATTGGATGACGAATTGGAATTCTTAAGATTTCAAGCAGCGGAGTTGGATATCAAAGCTCAAATTCACAAACAACTCTCTGAAAAGTTGCCTGACTGGGGCCAAATAGAAGTCGAAATTTCTACTCAAACAGTTCCTCATAAAAATTTCCTACCAATTACTGATAGAGATTTTGAGGAGCTTGAGCTTCAGACATACGGAAGAGCTCTAATCACAATCAAACTTTTCGCCAAGTAACCTCGGTTACTTTTTTATTTTAAAACTTCAATTTATTTAATTTTACTCAAAAACACTTCGCGCAAAACTTGTGGATTTGCAGAACCACGCGAAATCTTCATTCCTTGTCCGATTAGGAATTGCAGAGAGGCTTCTTTTCCGCCTTTAAATTCTTCCCATACAGATGGATTCTCAGAAATAATTTGGTCGACGATTGCTTCCAGTGCATCGATGTCGCTTTGTTGCTTCAAACCTTTTTCCTCCGCAATCTTTTCAGGGTCACCACCTTCTGCTACCATAACTGCCAAAATATCTTTTGCCCCACGAGATGAAATTTCATTTTTCAAAATCATTTCTATAAGTTTTTTAAAATTCGCAGCTTCAGGAAAATTTTGTCCGTCTTTCATCAAAGCCGCCAAATCAGATGTAATGTAGTTCGCCGCAGTTTTAATAAACTCTTTATCACTTTCGCCACCTTCATTTTTCGCAACATTCTTGCCCGCAACAACCTCATCAAAAAACTTTGAAAAATTCTCGTTCACCACAAAAATATCCGCCGCCATTTCAGAAATTCCAAAGTCTCGCACCAATCTTTCTTTTCTTTCCCAAGGCAATTCCGGTAATTCGCCTCTCATTTTTTCCAAATCAAAAACTTCATGCAAATTCATTTTTGGTAAATCAGGTTCGGGAAAATATCGATAATCGTCTGAGGTTTCTTTTTTTCTTTGAGAAAAAGTCCGAGAATTGTTTTCGTCCCAACCGCGAGTCTCCTGCACAATTTCATCACCTCTTCCGATTTCCAAAAGATCAATCATTCTTTTTATTTCATACTCAATTGCTTTCTCTACAACTCTAAAAGAATTCAAATTTTTCACCTCAACTTTTGTTCCAAATTTATCAGTATCAGAAACAGAAATATTTGCTTCAATTCGCATTTCCCCTTTTTCCATATTTGCATCACCTGCCCCCAAATATCGCAAAAGAATCTGAAAACTTTTTCCAAACTCCACAGCTTCTTTTGCGCTATGAATCACCGGCTCTGTAACAAGCTCCATCAAAGGCACGCCCGCACGATTAAAATCAACCAAAGAAAAATCCCCTCGATCGTGCTTTGACAATCCAGTATCTTCTTCCAAATGAATTCGAGTCAAATCAATTCCATTCAAACTTCCACCAGAAACAATCGGATATGCATACTGACTTATTTGATAACCTTTCGGAATGTCAGGATAAAAATAATTTTTTCGATCAAACTCGGTAAAATTCGCGATATGACCACCAAGAGCAAGCCCAACACGAATCACATGTTCAACTGCTTTTTTATTTATAGTCGGCAAAGTCCCAGGATGTGCCAAATCAATCGGATGCACATTTGCATTCGGCCGAAATTCATCAGGGTCATTTTTAGATGTAGAAAACATCTTTGTCGCCGTCTTCAGCTCAGCGTGAATTTCTAGCCCAATTGTAGCTTTATATTTTGGGTTATTTGTCTCCTCGGTCATTTTGTGAATATTATCATAAATCCACAAATTAACTACCACCAAACTCCCTCTAAATTAGCATTCTTCATCTGTGTTCTTGTAAGTGGCCCAAAGTATCCAGAAGCTGGAGAGATTCCATTTGTGGCTTGGTATCTTGCAAGTGCAGACTGTGTTAAAGCACCAAAGAATTCTGTTTCATTTCCTAAAGAACCAGTACCTGAAGTTGTTATTATATATCCGTTTGAGTTTAGGAGTTTTTGTAGTGAAATAACATCTTGTCCTGTCATTCCTAACTCCAAGTTTCTAACTGGAATATTTGTTGTTGTATTGGTTGTTTGTATGTTTAGTATATCTAGTATGTTTTGTGGGAGAGATATGATACCTAGAGTGTGTAGTGTTGTTAGGGAGTCTTTGTATTGGAGTACAATAGAGTTTAGGGTGTTGTTTTTAGCTTGGAGGCTAGAAGGGACTGAGCGAGAAGAAGAGCGACGTGAGGGTTCTTCTGAGGGGGTTTGTTCTTCTGGTTGTTCTTCAATAGGGTTTTCCTCCCATATAGCATACAGTGTTGTATCAGAGTTTAGTGTGAATGAGTCACCTGGTTGGTATGAGTCTCCTTCACCATCTGCTTGTGTGTTCCAGTTTAAGAAGGTGTATCCTTCGTATGTTGGTGAGGGTGGGAGTGTTACAGAGGTTCCTTCATCTTCTGTTATGTCTGGTATGGGAGATGCTCCTTGGGTGTTGAAGGAGAGGGTGTGGGATGGGAGGGTGAAGGTTCCGCGGTAAATGTAGTTACTATGTCCCACTGCAACTAATTTTGTACCATCTGCAGAAGATGTGATTGACCTCCAGGACCTTGCACCAGCAGAAATTTGTTCTGTCCATGTGGCTCCTGAGTCTGATAAAGTGTGTATGTATCCACCATTCACACCAGCCGCCAACTTTGTACCATCCGCAGATAAAGTTATTGCTTGCCAACTTCTTAAACCAGCAGAAGTTTGCTGGGTCCATGTAGCTCCTGAGTCTGAGGAGGTGTATATGTATTCACCAGCACCAGTAGCAGCTAGTTTTGTACCATCATCAGACGATGTTATTGCCCACCAGTTTCTAGAACCAGCGTCAGTAGAAGTTGCCCATGTAGCTCCTGAGTCTGCGGATGTATAGATGTATCCACCCTGTACCACTGCAGCTAATTTTGTACCATCTGCAGATGAGGTGATTCCACGCCAACTTCTAGAACCAGCGTCAGTAGAAGTTGCCCATGTAGCTCCTGAGTCTGCGGATGTATAGATGTATCCACCCTGTACCACTGCAGCTATTTTTGTACCATCTGCAGATGAGGTGATTGAATCCCAGCTCCTGGAACCAGAATCTGTTTGTTCTGTCCAAGTTTCTCCGGAGTCTGTGGAGGTATAAATATATCTATCTCCTGAAGAACCACCAACTGCAGCCGCCAACTTTGTACCATCATCAGACGATGTTATTGCCCACCAGTTTCTAGAACCAGCGTCAGTAGAAGCTGCCCATGTAGCTCCTGAGTCTGAGGAGGTGTATATGTAGCTGCCAAGTGCAGTTGCAGCTAATTTTGTACCATCTGCAGATGAGGTGATTCCACGCCAAAACCTTAAACCAGCCCCTGTCAACTCCTCCCACACCCACTCACCAGCAGCTTCTGCAGTTTGGGGTTTTATTATTAGAGGTGAGTAAGAGATTAATAAAGTAAATAAAAGTATAAGGGCTGTGATTTTATTTTTCATATCGTACTTAATTGTATAAGAGTACCCCCCCCCGCAAGAGGGTTTTCAACAAAAATATTAAATGTTTACTAAAAATTTTTAAAATGCCGAGCTAACATTATAAATCGGAATCAACACAGAAGCCAAAAGTGTTCCCACACCAAGACCAAGCAAAACAATCATTATAGGCTCAATCAAACCAACCAAAGTATCTACTGAGTTTGTAACTTCTCTTCGGTAAAATCTCGCAAGCGTTGAAAGAATTTCTCCCAAGTTACCAGTTTCCTCTCCAACTCTAATCATTTGAATCAAAATATTTGGAAACTCTTCATATCGAGAAAACGCTTCAGAAACTGCAGCACCAGATTTTACATCTTCTGTTGCACCTTCAATCGCACGCAAATAAACTTCGTTATCAACCACAGATTTAGTAAGCTCCAAAGATTTAACCATCGGAATACCAGAAGCAAGCATTGTATTTAAGTTGTCAGAAATTCTTGAAAGATAAAGCATTTTGTATAACTTTCCAACGTAAGGAATATTCAATCTAAAACTATCAAATGATTCTCTTCCAGCAGATGTATTTCTAAATCTGATAAGTAAAAATACTCCAACGATAAGCGCTATCAAAATATAAATTCCATAACTCACAAAGAAGTTTGAAATACCGATAACGATTTGCGTATAAATAGGAATCTCTTGTCCTGAGTCGATCAAAATCTGACTAATTTTTGGAATAACCAAAGTCAACATCAAAGCCATCACAGCAATAAAAGTTGTAATAACAAAAGCTGGATAAATCAAAGCATTTTTTGCTTTTTGAGTTATTTCATAAGTTCTATCCAAATAATCAGCAAGGAAAAGCAACACTTCATCAAGTCGTCCAGATTCTTCTCCGGCTCGCACCATTGATACATAGAAAGCACTAAATACATCAGGGTGTTTTTCCAAAGCTCCTGCAATAGAACTTCCTCCTTGCAAATCGCTCACAATATCAGAAAGTTTTCTCGCCAATTTAGGATTTTCAGTTTCAGTTGCAAGCAATTGAAAAACACGCAAAGCAGAAACTTGAGCCTCAAAAAGAGTTGCAAGTTGTCTTGAAAGAATAACAATATCTTTGTTTGAAACTCTTTCCAAAAAAGCTAAATTTTTATTTAGAAATCCTTCTTTTGCGTCAGATTCAACAATATTAGAAATAATGAAACCTCTTCTTTGCAAAGACGCAATTGCAATATCAATATTGATAGCTTCGATTGAACCATCTTTTTGATTTCCATCTTTATCTATTGCTGAATATTGAAATAACATAATTTAATTATAACAGCTTCTCTAGAACATTTGGTCTAAATGAGTGTAGATAAGCGTCTTCAACCGTAATCTCTCCTCTTCGCACCAAGTCAGCCAAACATCTGTTCATATCAATCATTCCGTGTTCCATTCCGGTTTCAATCACAGTATCAATTTCGTGTGTTCTGTTTTCACGAATTAAGTTTTGAACAGCATTTGTATTTATCAAAAGTTCATAAGCAGGAATCATTCCTCCAGAAATTCTTGGGATAAGTCTTTGTGAAAAAATTCCCATCAAAGAACCTGATAATTGAACTCTGATTTGATCTTGTTGTTCAGCTGGGAAAGAGTCAATAATTCTGTCGATAGTCTGAGAAGCGTTGTTTGTGTGTAATGTAGAAAATACCAAGTGACCTGTTTCCGCTGCCGTTACCGCAGAAGAAATAGTTTCTTTATTTCTCATCTCACCTACCAAAATAACATCCACGTCTTGTCGCAACGCACTCACGATCGCAGTTTCAAAATCCGCTGTATCTATCCCGACTTCTCTTTGATCGATAATAGATTTGTTTTGTTCATAAACATATTCTGTCGGATTTTCGATTGTAACAATATGCTCTGCTCTTTCTTGGTTGATTAAATTTATCATTGCAGCCAAAGTAGTTGTTTTTCCTTGACCAACAGGACCTACAAGCAAAAAGAATCCTTGTTTTCTTCTTGTGAAAGTTTCCAAAATAGGAGGTAAATTTAATTCTGGCAAAGTTCTGATAACTTGAGGAATCAATCTTAAAACAATTCCAACTTTACCTTGTTGGATAAATGCGTTTCCTCGGAATCGACTTCCGTCGTTGTGAGCATAAGAAAAATCTAATTCTTGTCTATCTTTGAAAATACCAAGCTTTCCACTATCAACCATAACTCCCAAAATTCCAGATGTATCGTCTTTTGTTAAAGCTGGCTTTTGCAACATAGGAACCAAGTTTCCAGAAATTCTGATTGTCGGAACTCTTCCCTCTGATAAGTGCAAGTCGGAACCATTTTGCTTTATAACAGCATCAATCAATTCATTTAAAGTTTGTTTGTATTGTGGATTGCTCATAAATTTTTAAGATTTTTTCTCTTTATAAATTTTTTCTACTTCTGTTAAAACTTCAGACGGTGTCGCCATAGCTTTCACCACATACCCATCAACATTATAAAGTTTTGCTGTATCATAATCCACTTGCTGACCTTGATTAGACAGAACAATGCAAACCGCATCTTCTGCTAAATTATTTTCTCTCACAGCCTTTATAAAACCCCACCCACCTATTCCAGACATAACCAAATCAAAAAGAACGATGTCTGGATTTTCTCCTGATTTTAACTTTTCCAAAGCTTCTTCAGGATTATTTACTGCGATAATTTCATATCCGGAATTCTTGAATTTCAAAGAATACATATCCAATAAAAAAGTATCGTCATCTACCAACATTACTTTCTTATTTTTCATCTCATCAGTCATACTCTTAAATTATAGCACAACAATTTTTTTCTTTTAAAGCTTGTTTACTTCTTCAAAAGGAATTTCTTTGTTAAGTGCTTTGATGATTGCGTGTTCTTTCATGGTAATCATTCCTTGCTTTCTAGCCGCTTCATAAATTTCAGTATCAACAGGATTTTTCAAAATAACTTCTTCAATTTCTCTTGTCATTTCAAACATTTCAAACACAGCTTCTCTACCTCGTGTTCCGTTTGGACAATCATTTGTTGGTTTCAGTTTCAAATAATCTTTCATTTCAGGCAAATCTTTTTTTGCAAAGTCCGGCAAGTCCGAAAATTGTTTATCGAACATTTCTTTCACAGCACCTTCAACTTGTGTTAATTCTCCAGAACCAGGACAAATCTTTCGCACCAATCTTTGTGCAACACCCAAAATCAAAACCGGTGGAATCAAGAAAGGATCAATTCCCATATCTACTAATCGAGGAACAATTCCTATAGCATTGTTGGTGTGAATAGTTGAAAATACCAAGTGACCTGTAAGAGCAGCTTGAATAGCCAAACGTGCAGTTTCCGCATCTCGAATCTCTCCCACCAAAATAACATCAGGGTCTTGTCGCAAAGTTGTTCTAAGACCATTAGCAAAAGTATATCCAATCTCTGAATGCACTTGAGACTGACTTACTCCTTCAATAGAATATTCCACAGGATCTTCCAGAGACAAAACATTTAATCCTTCTTTATCCAAAGCATCCAAAATAGAATACAAGGTTGTCGTCTTTCCGGAACCAGTCGGACCTGAAATCAAAACCATTCCGTAAGGTTTATTAATTGCATCTTTAATCATCTGCAAATATTTTGGAGAAAATCCAAGTTGATCAAGAGGTTTTACACCTTTGTCTTGATCCAAAATTCTCATCACAACTTTTTCTCCGTAATATGCCGGAAAAGTAGATACACGGAAGTCAATTTTTCTACCTTGCACTCTCGCTGAAAATCGCCCGTCTTGCGGAATTCTTTTTTCATCCAATTTCATTCTAGAAAGAATTTTTATTCTAGCTACAACAGCCGCGTGAACTTTTGGCGGAAGAATAATACTTGTAGAAAGTTCCCCATCAACTCGGAATCTCACACGAACTTTGTCTCGCAAAATTTCAATGTGCACGTCACTGGCATTTCCTTCAACAGCATATTTTATAATTGTCGCAACAATTTTCTTTACCGGCGCATCTTCAATAATTTTTGTTTCATCAAGTCCTTTTTGAACTTCTTTTTCTAAAATAGAATCATCACCATGACCAAGATCATCATCTTCTTCAAGTTCAGATAGCGCTTTTGTCACCTGTCCTGACAAACCTTTGTAAACATCTAAAACTTTTTGAAAATCTTTTTGTGAAATTAAAAATATTTTAAAAGGAATATCTTCTTTTGACGAAATAAAATTTAAAGCATCACGTGCTTCAATGTTGTCAGGATTCACAACTCCAACTTCCAAAAAACCACCTGAAACCGCTATCGGTACAAATTGATAGTGAGTTGCAGATTCTTCTGGAATATATTTTAGAATTTCAAACGGAACTTCCGTTTCAGTTAAATCTCGAACAGGAATATTATAGTATTCGCTTTTCGCTTCCATTAAAGAAGAGTGGTCTAAACCTTTTTCTTCTAAAACTTCATCAATCGAACGATCAGAGGTTCTGATTTCTTCTTTGATTTCAGCAATACTTTTCTTATCAAGTAATTTTTTTTCTACTAAATACTCAAGTATACTCATAGTTTAAATTAAATTGCAGGTTGAGTTGCGTTAGGATTGTTTGTTGCGTTGATAAATGTATTTACATTAGGTGTTGTTGTCGCTCTATTGGTAGGAGGAATTACAGAACCAATTGGTGAAAACGGATTACTTTTTCCAACAGGTTCCGCAGGAATCGGTCTGCTTCTATCAACTAAACTTCTGAAAACTGGATCATCAAAAATATCTCGACTTAAATTTAGAGTTTGAATTTGATTTAAAGCAGCAATAATTTCATTTCCAACAATTCTAGATTGTGTTGTTTGACCTTGAGTCGTGTTTGATGATGTCAAAAGATCTTGCTCATTATCTGTTGAGCCACCAGAAATAAATGAATAAGCCAAGAAAACTATTATAAGTACGGCTATGATGATTATTATTTTTTTATTTTTTTGAAAAAACATATTTTTATCTTAACCAATAAGTATCAAGAACTACTTCATAAGTCATAAAGTTCCCTTGAGCTGTTCTAATATTAAGAGATTTTATATCAACCACACGTCTAGTCTCTTCCAAATCTTTCATAAAGTTGATGAATACTTCGTATGTTGCGGTGATAGTAAATCCAAGTCTGATTGTTCCAATATCAGTTGTTCTATCAACTGAAGTACTTACTGACGTTGATTGTGATGTATTTTCCGAACTGCCGTTATCTTTTGTGATATCAATATTTTGAATTGTGATTCCGTATTGCTCTGCAATGTTGTTGATATCCAAAACAAGTCTTACGTTATCAACTGTATCAGGCAATAATTTTTCTAGCTCTCTTCTTTCTTCTGTTCCAATATTATTGTAAGCAGATTGTAAAACATCTCTTCGTCTTTGCAATTCTTTAGAAAGCTCAAGCATGTTGTCATTGTCGCGCTTTTGTTTATTCAAATTTTGCACTTGTTCATATTGAGGATCGATAAACAGGAAGAAAATTCCGATTGAAACTATTATTAAAATTATTGGTAAATATTTTTTCATTATAGTGTATCTAATTGTTCAACTGCTGGTAATTCCTGCGGTGCAGTATTAACAGGGACCATTCCTCTGCTATACAAAACCAACTGCGGATCAATTGTTGCTTCAAAACTAAAGTTTACATTTCCAGCGGCATTCGGTTGCAAATCAGCAAACAAAACATCTCTCATGTAACCGCTTTTACCAAATTCATCTGATTGCAATACAACTGAAGCAAAAGAATCTCCTTCCCCAGTTCCTTTTACAATAATTTTTCCATCAACATTGTCTGTGAATTCAAAACTCTTAAAAGAAACTGTTTGCAAAGTAAATTCTTCCAACAAATCAAAAATTGCTGACGGAGCTAAGTGGTTGTCTAGAATTTTTCCACCTGAAACTATTCTTTTATTTAATCTTGTTGCTTGAGAAATAAAGTTTGTATCAAAAGAATCTTTTACTCTTTCCAAAGTTGCGTACTGATCTTGGATCGTTTTTTCAATAGTCAATCGATAAAGAAATAATCCTGCAGCAAACAAAACTACAGCGACAACTATTACAACAGAAAGGAGTGTTGAGAAGCTGATTGAAGGACTAAGACCAGTCGAACTTCCAGCAGCAATACCAGATTGTTTTTTTGGTATAAATGATGTTGTAAACTTTGGTTCCATACTTTTTATATTATATCAGTATTGTGTAAAAAATTGCCAATGAGTTTTCAAGTTTTATCCCAACTCGTGCAACTTTCTCAGACCAAGACCGATTGCTGTCGCAAATGCCATTCCTTGTTGCTTTAAAATTCCTTCTAGAAAAGCCGGTGTTTCTAATTTTGAAAAAGGTTGAGCAAAGAAAACTGGAATCGCTAATTTTTTTTGTGCATGTTCTTCCAAACCTGTAAGCAAAGCACCTCCACCTGTTAGGTAAACTTTAGTAACATTTTTATTGTATTTCTTCTGGAAGTTAATTAGCACGGTATTCATTTCAGAAAGTATCGGCATCAAATTTAACTCAATGATTTGTTTTATTTGTTCATCTTGCTCTCGTGTATTTCTGCCAAAATTTCTTTTTAGTCTTTCGGCAAATTCCACAGAAACTCCCATTGATTGTGAGATTGCAAGCGTGATATCTTGCGAGCCCTTATTTATAATGTGAGAATCTCTGATAATTCCCCGCTCCACCATATAAACTTTTGTTGATCCGGCTCCAAAATCGCACATCATAATCGGTGTGTTGTCTCCAGATTCGATAACCGAACGCACAGTTGAAAACATTTCGATTTCAAAAAAACTAGCGTCGAGTTGTGTTGTTGCCACAATCGTTCCAAAATTTTGAAGTACATCATTGTGAATCGCCACAACTAAAACTTCGATTTGAGGAATTTTGTGCTGACCTTCCGGCACTCCGACATAATCATCCGGCTCCGCTTCAATTTTTGGAATTACAAACCAATCGAGTGTTACTTCAGAAATCGGCACTGGAATATATTTTCGAGCTTCAATAGGAATCATTTGTGCAAGTTGTTTCTCTTGCATTTGTGGCATACGAATTACCGCAACAAGACTTTGTCGCATTGGAATTGAAAGAGCAACACTTTTTGTTGTTGCATTTGATTCTTTCAAAACATCATTCAGAGCTTCAATCATTTTTGCAGGTTCAAGCTTTGTTGCACGACCAACTTCCACACCAGCATACGGGCCAAGCGCCAACTCTCCGTATGTTTCAAGAATAGCTTTACCTCCTTTTCGGCGCATTTGCACGACTTTTATAGAAGAAGAACCAATGTCAATTCCTATGACACTCGGATCAGATTTTGATGAAATTTTTTTAAAAACTGAATCAAGAAAATTAGCCATGATATACGAAATAAATTATAGCATGACATATTATGTACACACTTAAAAAAATTGAATGGCTGTGTAAATTTATTTTGGATTTTGTATTTGATGACAAGTTTTCTAAGAATGTAAGGAAACTTAAAATCAAAGAAGAATTTTTTTATAAAAAACAACCAGACGACCTGGCTTTCACTGTTTTTTCTTATAAACAAAAAGAGATCCGGGAACTCATACACATATTGAAATATCACCGCGGAAATTTTGCCTTGAATACTTGTGCAGAATTTTTGGCAAAAGAAATATTGAGTGCTGCAGGAAAAATTGATTTGGCTAATGCAATTTTGATTCCAATTCCCCGCTCAAAGAAAAGATTGAAACAATTTGGTTTCAATCAATGTGACCTGCTTTGCAAAGAAATTTTGAAAAACTCTGAAATTAAAAAATTAAATTTGAATTTTATGCCAAAAATTTTGACGCAAAACAAAAGTTTTGAAACTCAAACTAAACTTTCAAGAAAAAATAGAATCCAAAATGCCAAAGAAAGTTTTTCAATAAAGTTTCCTGAAAAAATTTCAGGTAAAAAAATAATTTTGATTGATGACGTGTGGACCACCGGCGCAACTCTTTTAGATGCATCACGAGCTTTGAAGCAAGCGAACGCAAAAGAAATAGTGATTTTTGCCTTGGCTCATTAAAATTTTTTAGAAAAAATTTAGTAGAAAAACATGCAGGAATGTGATAAAGTGTCGAAACGGCAAAAGTCGTATTTGGAGAGTTGGCTGAGTGGTCGAAAGCACCTCACTGCTAACGAGGCAGGGTCTAAAAGCCCTCGAGGGTTCGAATCCCTCACTCTCCGCACTGTGGGGCACCCAAAACGTGACCCGAATACCTGAAGAGAGCCCATGAACATCACAGAATCAGAAATCAAAGAATTCTTGAAAAGATACGAGGATGCCACAAACACCCACGTATTTTCTAATGTCGCTGATCTGATTCATCGTGAAGCCACGTACCGATTTACGGATGGTGATTTTGTTGGCGTCGAGGCTATTCAAAAAGCCTTTGAAAACACTTGGGATTCCATCAAAGAGGAGACTTATTCTCTTTCCGACCTCAAAATTGTATCCATCGATTTAAACTCAGCTTCCATTACCTACACCTTTAACTGGTCAGGAATCGTTGATGGGGTGAAAAAGAGCGGAAGTGGTCGAGGGACAAATGTAATTATTCGAAACGGAGATGAGTTGCAATTTATCCACGAACATCTCAGTAAATAGCGCCTGGCCCGAGTGCCTCAGGAAAGTCAGGAAGAAGTCGCCAAAATACCCTTACAAGTGTCTCATCACCCTGGTACTGAACCCACATGTCCTGCTCTGACAATTTATTATATTAATTGCCAAATTACATAATAAATAAAAAGACCAGCGATACTTTCGTATCACTGGTTTTGTTCTTTTTGAGCTATTGCTCAACCGACAGGAGCGAGCATTTTGCAAGTACTCGCGACTCGTCCTTGTCGAAGCTCTTCGAGAATCCTTCCGATGAGATCCGAGCTCAGGACTTTCGACTTGTCAATTTGCAGCCTACCAGTGTTGACCCACTGCGACAGCATGCTCTCACTATCCGCAAACTCCTTTGTCATGTTTTCACAGATTGATTCAAGAGTTTTCCTAATCACCTCAACAGCATCCTCAAGCTTTTCTACAAAAGGAGGCGAAGTGATTATCGGCTTAAAGTTGTGACCCGGACCACGAAAGATACCGACGGCAAACTTTGCACTCTCCTCATCCTGCGTGATGACAATTTCTAGATCACCCGGATTCGTGAAGATTTCCAAAGCTGTAATCATACTAAATCCCATAATTTTATCCTTTCTGGTTGATGACTTTTTATCCAAATAGGATACTACCAGAATTACTTGAAATAGCTAGAAAGTATTCTGTCTCACATCGTCCGCTTAATAACAAGCAAAAATACCATTCTCCCAAGCATTTATTCCCTCTCTAACAACTCGGCGCGAAGATTCAAGAAACCGATCTCCATCAAATTGATATACGATTTCATCTTGTCGACAAATTGGCGATTCTCCGTCTTTTGGTTCGTTCGTCTTTTTCCATTCGTAAGTAGTGTACTGATCAGAAATTCCATTAAAAATATTTAATCCCATTCCTTCTTCACAACTTACTTCATAAAATTCTTGCCCATCAGCATTTACAAATTGAATAGGAACGAAAGTTTCACCTGTATATCGATGATATTCTTCTAGACATTGCGGTCGATTTCCCCCACCACTTGTATGAGCCCAAACATCAATAACACCGTCTCGTCCGACATCAGTAAACTTAAAACTAAATTTATATTGTCCAAGACCACCAACATGATTACGCCATATTTCTTTTCCGTCAGATGTAACTATTAAATTTCCACTTGTCGGATCTCCGTGTCCTTTTGCCACAAAATCACTTTCAAAATATACGATTAATTTCTTTCCATCAATATAAGTAAGCTGTGGTCCAAGATCATCTTCTTCTGTAACAAAATAAACATGAATATTTTCTTCCCAAATATTACATTTCTCTTTGTATTCAATATGAGTAAAAGACACAGTTTGGTCAGGACGCACGTTAACTTGTTGAACATTACATCCTTCGCTGTTGTATCCTTCTGCATATAAGCCAATAGCTTTTTCTCTTATCAGCGTATTTCCTTGAAGCTTGAACTGAGTCACTCCTCTTTCAAAATTTCCATGCCAAGTTGCATACACAGAATTACTCCTATCATGATATTCAATATCATCAAAAATCACCCAATCATTTTCCGTATTTTCTTCACGTATCGAAATTAGCTCATTATCTTTCCACTGCAAAATTGAATACGCCATAAGATTTGATGCGCTTCTTTCCATCAGGATAAATATCTCAGGGACACCATCACCAGAAATATCTTTCGTGAAAAAATAAGGTTCGGCATCATTTTCAGTATTGTTGAAAACTTGAGATTCTATTTCTTTAATAAGTTTTGCTTCAGTATCAGTTGTGTAAAATTTATAAGTGTTAGTTGTGAAAGGAGTACCATCATTCCAATAATTAATATTTTCTTGAATGATAAGATTTAAAATTGTGTCATCTAAAACAATCTGCCTTTCAAGATTTTTCTCATTAAGTTCAACCTGTTCGACAGACTTTTTTTCTGAAAAAATAAAAATTGCAACAAAAACTAAAGCAACAATCAAAATTACACTCAGAATAATATTTCTATCACGACTCATTGGCATTATTATACTTCATTTGATTTCCAAATATAGGCAGCCTCTCGTTTCAACTTCTCCGTGTTGCCGTGTTCAACAAGCCAATATACGACTGCAAAACATTCTCATTGCCTTTTGATTTTTTCAAGCCCTTAAACATTCTCTTTTTTGTAACCGTTCTCAAAACTTTATGATTTGGAAAATGTACCCAACCTAAAAAATCAACTCCGGAAGCAAAAGTTTTTATAAAAACTTTGTTTGGATGTAAAGAAAGCTTAAGCACATCATCAAGAAAAACTGATATTTGTGGAATTAAATTTTCAAGATAAGTTTTATCATTGTGTAGAATCACAAAATCATCAGCATATCGTATATAATATTTTTCTTTTATCACATGCTTCATCCACTGATCAAATTTATTCATATAAATATTTACCAAAAGTTGAGATGTCAGATTTCCAAGTGGAAGACCTTTACCTTTTTCAGTACTTTCAAAACTTCCCACAATATTCTCAATCAGCCACAAAATATTTTCGTCGGCAAAATGCTTCTGTAATATTTTCCCAAGCACATCATGATCTATCGAAGCAAAAAATTTTTTAATATCGCATTTTAAAACCCAGCAAGTTCTATTATTGTTGCGAGAAACTTTGTTAAAAAAATTAGAAAATCGTTTATTGGCACGGTGTGTTCCTTTATTGTTTCTACAAGAATAAGAATCGTATATAAATTTTTTATCAATAAAAGGATACAAAGCTCTATAAACAGCATGGTGCAACAACCTGTCTCTTACAGACGCCTTATGAATATTTCTGGGCTTCGGATCAGAAATATTAAAAGCTTTATATCCACCATGTTTGTATGTTTTGTTCTTCAATTCCAAATGAAGCTCAAAGATATTTTTGGAAAGATTTAGTGAAAATTCTTCAATATCTTTTTTCTGTTTTTTATCACGAATAAATTCCCTCCAGGCTTCGTAGAGATTTTCAAGCGATATTATAGTATTATAATTAATGTTTATTTCAGTCACTGCAATCCAATGAGTATCTACCCCCCCCCCCC
>CAZVRT010000002.1:115675-133086 GCA_964630375.1 uncultured Candidatus Saccharibacteria bacterium
TAAAACAAAAAGAAGCATACAAAGAATGGCTTGTGCTTTACAGAAATTTTCCCAAAATAGAAAGGTTTGGAATTGGGCAAAAAATTGAAAATATTTTTTTGGAAATCTTAGAATTTAGCTTTGCTTGCACATATCTACCGCCAGAACAAAAAATTTTACTTCTGAATAAAACAATCTCAAGACTTGATATCTTAAAATTTTTTATTCAGCTTGCATGGGAAAGTAAATTAATACCTACGCAAAAACAAGCAGAATTTTCAGGAAGACTTGAAGAAATAGGAAGAATGCTTGGCGGTTGGAAAAAAGGCATTCAACAAAAAACTCTCACCAATAAATAGTGAGAGAAAAGTTTAGTTTCGGAACCACGAACCGATGCCTGTTGTCGGCATTCCAGCCGTTGTCGTTCGAGAAGCGGTTCACGTTGACGTTGAGCTTGCCCCTGTCGTCGAAGTTCACGTTCACCACGAAGAATTTGTGCGATAAGTCATCTATTACACCACCAATCCAATCAGGATAAGTTGAATCTCATCTGGGACATAAAAGTCCCTCAATTTACCACACCAACTTAATTTATTTTTTCTGGAAAAAATATACTCGCTCTTTTATAAGACGTATCCAACAAAACTCTCTAGCATATTTTCACACAACACTGTCACCAAAGCCTTGACCTGAGTGTTCCCAACTGTTGCATATAAATTATATAGATAAAATATATAAAGAAAAATCCCTTAGACTCCGTTCGATAAATCGAACAAAGAGTCAAAGGGACTAAGGGTCAAAGGTTCAAGGAAACTTAGGACCCAAGAGCCGGTTGCGGAACCACGAACCGATGCCTGCCGTCGGCACTCCAGCCGTAGGCGAGCGAGAAGCGGTACACGCCGACGTCGAGCTCGCCCCTGACGACGAAGAACACGAGCACCACGAAGAATTCGTCTCCCACTTTGAGCAGGAAGAACGTTGCCCATCCATCGGTGCGAAGCCAGTTCCTGTACTTCTTCACGAAGCCGATGATCTGACCGTGGGTCAGAGACATCAAGTCGAGTTCACGACTCTGAAAGCCGTAGATTTTCTTGAAGTCTCCATCCTCGATCATCTCCCAGACCTGAACCTTGGTGGGTCCAGTTGGCTGCCCGTTGACGTTGCAACGGTAGTTGCGGAAGTCCGAGTCGATGTGCCCGTTGAAGATGTCACTCCGTTCGGTGATGAGCTCGGTGCCATCAGTCGGATCCAGGATGAGTTCTTCACCTCCCGAGATCAGCTTGAGGCAGCCGATGATCTTCTGGGTCAGTTTGGAGAAGAGCCCCTTGAGAAATTTCCCGACTTCGGACGACACATGGTCGCCGTTTTCGAGAATCATCTGGGTGGACTCAGTGTCGAAACTGAGTCCTTTGAAAGCTTCTTCCACACCCTTACGGATGAGTTCTTCCACTTCTTCCACGTCTTTTGCCGCAGGACGCACTGCTTGTTCTTTTTCCAGGGTGATTGCCATAATGTGACTTTCTTGGTTTATTTGAAGTGCTGCTCCGGTGACTATTATAATTTCACCTCAGCACACAGCGCCCCGTAAGGCACTCTGGGCTAAGGTGAAAGTCCTTGATTTTTAATGAACTTACCCCTTAAGTATAGCACACAAATAGGCATATTGTCAATATCTGCTTAGTACACCCAACCTCCTCCTCAATCCAGATTAAACGTCGCAAAATTTTGTGACTACTTTTTTATTTAAAAAATAACTTTATTTACCTCATTCATTTAACCATTTCACCGCATCCTCAACATTGTTAAATTCAGGAGAAACATTCTTCCCTGCTTTGCGGTGAAGTTATCCACAACCATTTTGTCTACATGGACGAAATGGTTCAAATCGGCTCAGGAACATAAATTACTCCTGATTTTCCACAAATACCAGCATTGCCTTTTGCATGTACTCAGCAAGTCCTTCCGCAAAATTTTCGTAATGTTTTTTAAATCGTTCATCTGCCACATACATTTCTGCAAGTCCTTTGTATATTTCAAGATTCGGTTCATAGAAATTTGCCAACCAATTAAAATGTTTTTCGATAAGTTTCTGTGTCTCGGTATTTTCCGGAGCAAGACCATTTATAAAACACTCAGAAATTCTCTTTGTAATATCCTGCCCTTCTCTTCCCGCTTTTTCCAAACCCTCTTTCCCCATTTTCTTTACACGTTCTGTCGACTGCTTGTACGCATCAGTATGCCCCCAACGCGCCTGTGCTTCATTTTTATATTTATTTAGTTCCTCCTCAGAGAAAGCATCGTACAATTCTTCGTCTTTCATATTTTTTTGTTTCTTAATTTTTTTAATGGTTTTGTCTATGGTCGCCAGCAAGTCGTCAATTCTTTTCTTTTTCAGAAGAATCATTTTTTTCTGATCCTTAAGAGCAGCTTCAAGATCAAAATTTTTACTTTTAAGAATTTTCTTAATCTCTTCAAGCGAAAATCCCAACTCTTTGAAAAAAAGAATCTGTTGAAGTAGTAGTAAATCATTTTCATTGTAAATGCGATATTCATTCTGCGGATTTCTTTTTGGAGAAAGCAATCCAATGGCATCATAATGATGAAGTGTACGAACACTTACCTCAGAAAGTTTTGCGAGTTGATTTATGTTGTATTCCATAGATCCACCCTAGCATAAACTATTACGCTACGTTAGAGTCAAGGGCTATTATTTTTCAAAATAATTTATTCTGAACGCAAAGCTTCCATCGGACTTTTTCGAGCAGCATTTCTTGCCGGATAAAGACCAAACACAAGACCGATTAAAGCAGAAACTGAAAGTCCAAGAAACGCAGCGAAAATTGGAAACTCGAATTTCCAATCAAGATTCATTACATTTGATAAAAATATTGAAACTAAGAATGAAAATGCACCTCCTAAAATAATTCCGATTACTCCGCCGATTGCAGTCAAAATAATTGACTCGAACAAAAATTGATAAAGAATAGTTCCCTCTGTCGCTCCAAGAGCTTTTCTCAAACCAATTTCTCTTGTTCTTTCTGTAACAGAAACAAGCATGATGTTCATAATTCCGATTCCTCCGACAAGCAAAGAGATGGCAGCCACCGAAGCCAAAAGCCAAGTTAAAATGTCAGTTACGGTACTGATACTGTCGACAATTTCTTTTTGAGTCACCACATGAAAATCGGCATCGTCCATGCGATCTATTCCGTGAGATTCAAGCATTGTCGCTTCGATATCTGCAACAACTCTGTCCATTGAAAATCCTTCCTCAACTTGAATAATTATTTCTGTAAAATAATCTTGTCCTGTTAAATATTGTTGAGCAGATGAATAAGGAACAATAATCATACTCTTTGTACTAAAAAATGATGCTTTGTTTGTGTTCGGAAAAATTCCGATAACTCGAAAAGGCTGTCCTTTTATTCTTATAGTTTGCCCAATTGCGTCAGATCGCCCAAACAAATCTTCATAAACTTCCCAACCCAAAACAGCAACTCTGGATTTTTGTCTAATGTCTTCAGCAGTAAAAAATGAACCTTGCTCAGGATATTCTCTTAATATATCCAAAACCATTTCTGACGCACCAAAAATTCCTGTACTAATTTTCTCTCCTTCATAATTTACAGTTGTCGGCAGAAATACCGTCGGAGTGATATCCTTAATGCCCTGCACATTTGCAGGCCTCCTAAGTGCATTTACATCTTTTTCTTTCAGCGCATCCATAATTCTCCCCATCGCATCAGAAGGATTATTGGTTTTTTTACCGGACTGAACAGTTACAATATTTGAACCCATCCCTTCGATTTGTCCCAAAATCAAACTTTGTGCACCTTGCCCCAATGACATCACAATCATAATTGACGCAATACCAATCACAATTCCAAGAATTGTTAAAAGAGATCGTGATTTGTTTGTTGAGATTCCAGTGTATGCAGTTTTTACATGATGAATTATTTTCATTTTATTTTGTGAAATTAGCAGATGCTCTTTTTTGATTTTTTACCTTTTCATCACTTTCGATACAACCGTCTTTGATTTTGATTATTCTTTGAGCGTGTTCAGCTGTGTATGTTTCGTGCGTAATCAACAAAATTGTATGACCTTTGTCATTTAATTTCTGAATTATATCCATAACAATTTGTCCTGATTTTGAATCCAAGTTTCCTGTTGGCTCATCGGCAAAAATAATTGCAGGATTATTTACAAGCGCTCTTGCAATTGCAACTCTTTGTTTTTCTCCACCAGACAATTGTGAAGGCTCGTGATCCAATCTATGAGTTAAATCTACCGCCGCAACAGCCGCGCAAGCTCTTTCATTCCATTCGCTCTCTGGAACATCAGAATAAAGCAATGGCAATTTTACATTATCCAAAACTGTAGTTCTTGGAAGCAAATTAAAAGCTTGGAAGATAAAACCAATTTTGTCGTTTCTGATTTTTGCAACTTCTTCTTTTGTATAAGTTGAAACTTTTTTTCCTTCAAAAAAATATTGTCCTCCGGTGTAATCATCTAGAAATCCCAAAATTTGCAGTAATGTAGATTTTCCAGAACCAGACGGCCCCATAACAGCCACAAACTCTCCTTCTTGAATTTCCAAATCAAGTCCATGCAACACAGGAGTACTTACTTCGTCGTTGTAGTAAGTTTTCTTTAAATTTTTAATTTCAACTAAAGCCATAATTAATTTGAAGTAAATACAACTACACTCTCGCCTTCTTCTAGTCCATTTACAATTTCAACAGAACCATCTGAACCTCTCAATCCAATTTCAATTTTTCTTTCTTCTACTTCTTCACCTTTGATAACTTGAATATATCTTCCATCATCTTTTGTAGTCACCGCTCTAAATGGAACAGCTAAAACATTTTCTTTGGACTCTCCTTTAATAACAACATCCGCTGTCATTCCAGATTTAATTCTGTCATCTTTTGAATAAAATTGAAGAGTTGTTTTATAAGTTGCAACACCGTCGATAATGTTTTCTGCAGGATCAACACTCACCACCTCTGCACTAAACACAACATCTCGACCATAGGCATCAAGCTGAACATCCGCTTTGTCGCCGACTCGAACTTTCGCAATATCAATTTCAGGCAGATCTACTTGAATTTGAAATTCTTCATCTGAGATAACTGAAATAACCGGCATTCCAACTGAGATAGTTTCGCCAATTTTTGTATCAACTTTTGTTACAATTCCAGCAAATGGAGATTTTATACTTCTTTCTGAAATTCTTACCAAAATATCTTGAACATCAAGTTCTGATTGTCTGACAGAAAGTCTAATACTTGAAATGTCGTGACCTGTATCTGTAACTGTTTGTTTTGAATTTTTAATTTGATTTTGAGCAGACAACAAATCTGATGTTCTATATGTAATTTTATTTGTAAGCTCAGAAACTTTTACCTTGTCTTCAGCAAGTCCGTCTGGTTTGTGGTGAATAGTAGAATTTCGATCAACTTCTTCAACTAAGTTTTTTGTTATTTTTACTAAGTCAGAATGTTTCAAAGCAACAGCATAAGCTTCATCAATCATCGCTTCAATTTCTTGTCGACTAGAATTTCGATCAACTAATCTGAATTTGTTTGAGAAATCTTCATAAGATTTTTTAGTTGTTTTGTATGAAGAATCAAACATATCTCTGAACTGTCTTGCTTTAGCGCCATACATCCAACTGATATTATTCAATTCTAAATATTTTGATCTTCCGATAATTTCCAACTCATTCAAAATATTTGGAAAATCAATAAAGGCAGATGTAGCTGAGTTTGCTGCATCTTCATACGCTTGTGCAAGTGAGTCATCTGATCTTGTTGATGGCTCTGCTTTTGATAATTCTAATTTTGCTCTTTCTAAATTAGATTTAGCTCTTTCTAGAGAAATATACAAATCCCCGCTATCAACTGAAACTAAATTTTGACCTTTAGAAACTCTGTCGCCAACCTTAACCGGCAAAGAAGTAACCTTTCCACCAGATTGAATCGCCAATGCCACATCACTTACAGGCACAACTCGTCCTGTCACATTAATTTCTTGAGAAACTGTTTTTCTCTCAACTTCAACAACATCTCTTTTTACTTGAGGTTCGCCTCGGAATATAAAAGGAGAAGCTATCAGCAAAATAACAGCCGCTGCAATAATCTTTTTTGGATGTTTCTTCCAAGTTTTTTTCAACCAACCACCAAACTTCTGTAGATTTTTTTTCATAAAAATTCAATAAATATTAGTCTGAAATTATACCACAAAATAACATTTATGCAAAAATGGCCCTCTACCCTTTTATTGCGTACCAGCCAACAACTAAAAAAGATTGAGAGAAGCGAATTGGTATTTTGAATCCACTTTCTTTTAATAAAGAATCAATCTCGGTAGGCGAAGCTATTGAAAGTCTTTCTTTTAATGTTTCAGGAAGCATTTTTAGAGATTCGGGAGTTGCTCCCATCAAAGTTTGAACCTTTTCCCAATTTTTTAGAAGCAATGAAAATGATTCGGAAGCTAAATCTAAACTCAATTCAGTATCAATAAAAATTCCTTCTGACTTTAATCTTTGATTTATATTTTTGTAAAAATCCAACTTCTCTTCTTTCTTTACAAAATGGCCCACCAAAATACTTAAAACAGAATCAAATTTTTCTTCGTCAGAAATATCTTGAACATATCCTTGAATCAATTCACATCTGTCAGTAACTCCCACGGCTTCTAATTTTTTTTGACATACTTCCAACATTTCAGCCGAAGGATCAACGCCTACAAAAGTAAATTGCGGATACTCTTTTGCCAAAGAAAGTATTTCAGCTCCAGTACCAACACCGACACATAAAATACGAGAATTTTCTGGCAAATCTTTTAAAATCAATTGAATTAGAAAATGCATATTTTCAAAAATTGGAGCAAGACCTTTATTTCGCTCATCATATTTTTCTGATGCTTCTTTATTAAAAAAGTTAGTCATTCGTAAATTATAACTTATTATGCTTACATTTATATAAATGAAAAAAGACACAACATATCACGACTTTGTTATATATGATCTTATGGCAAATTTTCCAAACATAACTTCCCGACCAATGATGGGAGGTTGGATAATTTATTCTGACAAAAAACCGTTCGGTTTAATTTCTAATGGAGAGTTATATTTAAAATCAAAAACACAAAAAGAAAATTGGATTCAATTTCAGTATGAGAAATCAAAAAATAAAATTGTTAAATTATGTTATTGGAAAATTCCAGAAGAAATCATTGAAAATCAATATGAATTTGAAAACGCAGTAGAAAGTGTATTAAAAGATTTGAACATTTGATAAGTGGTATAATTATATTAGACCAGAAGGGTTTTAGAAATTTAACAATAAAATATATGAACAAGAAAATTATTATCGGAGTTATCTTGTTATTAGTTGTTGCACTTATCATTTTAGTAATTTCTCCAAAGCTTCAAACCTCGAGAGATTCTGAAATAATCACAGCTTCTTTCTCAAATGGAGAAACTACTGTAGATGCAACTTTCAATAATAAAGACAACACTGTGACTTTTAATCATGAAGCTCTTGGCACAGTTACACTTAACAGCGCAGTTTCTGCAAGTGGTGCAAGATATGCAAATGAAGATGAAAGTATCGTTTTCTGGGAACATCAAGGTATTGTGACAATTACACAAAACGATGTACAAATTTTTGAAGGTGCAGCGGTTAATGAACTTTCTGCAAACACATGGATTTGGGAAAAAACGACAGACGCTGACAACGATGAGTTTGTTCCAGAAAAAACTGACGCTTTCACATTGAAACTTGGAAACGACAACAGAGTAAGCGGAACAACCGACTGTAATGGTTTCTTCAGCACTTACGTTCTAGCTGATGAAAGTAGTTTAGTTTTTGGACCAATCGGAAGTACAAAAATGTACTGTGAAGGTTCTCAAGAATTTATTTTCACAGATTCACTATCAAAATCTGAAAGTTATGAAATAAAAGATTCAAATCTTTTCATTAAACTAAAAGATAATGAAGGCGTAATGCAATTCAAGAAACAATAATTTTAAAACAAAAAATCACGTTTTTCAGAAACGTGATTTTTTGTTTTCTATTTTAATTTTCTTACTGCTCTCTAAAATCAGGATTTTGAGTACATGTTCTCATTTCAGAACGTATTTCCGCACCGTCTACAGCTTGAATACATCTTATTTGATATGTTCCAGGAGTTAAATCTTCACTTCCAGAAAACTCCAGATCCTTTACCTTTGTATTATTTCTATACAGTGAACATTTCAAAACATTTTCCGCACTCCAATTTGCTTTACAAGTATTATTTGTTAAACCACCTTCTAAATCAAAGTTAATTTTTCCAAGTGCTGCATTTCTATCCAATTCATATTTTTCACCTGTTTCAGGATCGGTATAATACAAATATTCTTCAGTTTGCATGTATTCTTCCAGAGTTTCATCTTCTAAAGGAACATCTTCATATTCATCTCCAACTGAAACAACAACTACACATGATTCTGATTTTCCATTAGCAAAAGCAACAGCTGTTGTGTGATAGATACCCGGTGCATTGAATGAGGTTGTGTAAGTACTTACAGTTTTATTATTTTCTGTTTTTACCAAATTAGAAGCCGAAGTATCTCTTCCTTTATACCAATTAAAATTAGCAGGAGTTCCGGAAACTGTTCTAGATGTATAAGTTACAGATTCTCCAACATCCAATCTATTTTTTGAAGCTGAACATTGTAATCCTGCAGCTGTTTGAACTTCCGGTTTCAAACAAATAGGTTCACCGCTTGAATTTCTACCCGCAATCATTCCAGCTGGAACTTTTTCTTGTACTCTTGGCAAATTTTTACATACATCAGTTGAAACTTTAAATCTCACAACACCTGATTCATATTTACCCCAATCACCAGAAACAACTACAATGTCATATTTGAATTTATAAGTACCAGGAGTTCTTGGTGCTTTCATTGCTTTGTTGATACTAGCATTGTATCTAATGTGTTTTGCATTCCAAAGATTTCCAACTTTTGAACCAACATTAGGCTTAAACCATCCTCCCATTCCACCAAAAGAATCATTAGAATTTTTTACAGGACCACTTAATCTTGCGTTAAGGTTGTATCCGTCATTCGTACAGTAAGCGAATTGGAAACTTGCGTTAAAGTTAATAGTTTCACCTGGTTCATAAATTTCGACAGACGGCGGTTTAGGTGAATTTATATTTATACTAGTCAGATATGCATTTTCTGTTTTAAATCCAGTTGTTCTTTGAGCCTCTGCACTTTGCGCAATTATAATACTTGAAGCAACCATCACAATTGCAGCCACGCTTGCGACTCCCACATTTTTATCAATATTAGATCTTCGAACTAAAACGATAATTATAATCAAAACAATCAAAAACAATGCTGACAAAATATAGCTTGTATATTGATGCCAAAGTTTATCAAAAATATTTTTATATTGATAAGTTTCAACGGCAACAATTTCTGAATATGAATCTACAACTTCCCCATTTTGCAACAAATCAACTTCAACAAAAATTTGATCAGCATCAATTATTTTTCCAAGACCAACAGCAACTTCTGATGAACCAATAAAGTCAATTTTATTTGTTGCTAACAAAGAATTATTTTTCATATTAATAACTCTCACTTCTGCTGACATTCCTTCAGACAAATAAGTTGGTTCAACTCCGTTAAATTCTTCTGAAGTTCCGTTTACGAATTCATTGATGTCGAAATTTTTATTTAGTTCAAGATAATATTCAACCCTTTTATCTTTATATGTCCCGTCCGCATTTTTTCTAAAGTTTATAGGCGGCTCTGTATATGAAACAGAAACCAACAAATCTTCATCAACCAAGTTTGTTGAATTATAAAGGACCTCTGAGATTTTTGCTCTCAAAGAATTATTATCAATGATGTATCTAAATTCCAAAGGAAGAGATTTTGAATTCCCTTGAGCATCAAAGTATTCAACGACTCCAGTGTAAACACCAGGCTCAAAACTCAAATCCAAAGGATAAGATATTTCTGTTTCTCCAGAAGGAATCGTCACTGTTTCAAAGGTTTTTGAGAAAACTTCAGTTGCGTTTGTGCTGTTTCCAGAAAAAATCTTCAATCGTGGAATCAAACTAAATGACTCATTTTTTTCATTGTTGATGTAAACATAAATAGAAGCGAACTCATCGGAATCTACACGTGGACCTTCAAACAATTGAAAAATTTCTTTCTCTGAATCTTGAGTTGCAGAAACTAAAACTTGCCCGTTTGTGTGGACATAATAAACTCTTGGACCAGTAATATTTATTTCTTCAAATTCATACCCGGCTTCAAAACCGCTAGATGTATGCATTTTTATCAACAAACCAATTCTTCCTTCAGGAATACTTTGAGGAAGTTGATAACTAAATTGGACTGTCTCATTTCCAGGATTAACATTGATTGCTCCGCTTAAATCAGAAATTGCAAAAGAATCTGTGATTTGATCAACACCTAAATTTTCACTAACAGAATTTTCATCTGTATATTCGTAAGTTTCTTCAAATATTTGAACCAACTCAACGCTGTAAGTAACCCCCGACACAACATAATTACTTGTGTTACTTAAATCAAATGTTCCGGTAACATTTTCTCCAGGAGTATAACTTTCTTTATTAAATGTTATATTGCTCGCATAAAGAATTTGTTGCGAATCAATGTTTTCCAAAGAACTATCTCCTTGCGCAACAATTGATGTCAGCGTAACTAAACAAAAGGCAACTAATAAAATACTGCTAATAATTATTTTGTTCTTAAACCTTGAAATAAAACTATCCATAATAAGATAATTATGGCACGAAGAAATTTTTTATTTCATTTTGTTTTCCCCAAACTCTTCCCTAACTTTCTGTTCAATTTTTCTTCTTATTAAAGAATTTAATTCGTCTGCAACATCACTTTTTATATTTTTCACAGAAAGGATTTTTGAAGTATGCAACCCTTCGTTATTTTGATCGTTTATTTTGTAATAATCGATAATCCCTAGATTACCGTAAATGATTTTGTCTGGTAATTCTGTAAACTTAAATGTTTCATAATTCCTTCTTTCTTTTGACCGAGGATCCAAAGCCATAATTCTATTGAATTCAACTCGGGTTTTAGTTGCAACTAAATTATTAAAAATTTCATACCTTTCAGCAACAGCTCTTTCTTTTAACTTTTCAGCTCTATTTAATCTTTTTGCATCTGCGCCAATACCAATTTTAAATAAGAATTTTTTAAAAGGTTTTTCTGAACCAATATTTTCAATGTCGGTTATTAGAGTGTCTACATCTTCTATTGTTTTATTTTTTTCTAACAATTTTTTCTCCAACAAAGGCGTTTCCATTTCATCTTCCATTTCTTGATCCACAATAAATTTTCCACCTTTTAATTCAGGTAAAGGAGCTTCTGGCAATTCCTCTTTAGGCTTATTACGTTCTTCTTCGCTAATTTCAGGAATCTTAAAAACATAATCTTCTTGATTTTCTTTTGCATGTTCCGCAGGAATAACAGTTTCATCCTCCAACATATATTTATATCTTTCCTCCTCAACTTCCTTTTCATCTACTTGAGCTGGAACAACTTCAATATTTTTTGCTTTTTTCGTAAGAGGTGTAGGAGTTGTTTTTTTCTCATTCAAAAGATCAAACACTTTTTGTCTAAGCCCTCCACTTCTTGTCAGATATTCGTATCTAATATTCCCATTCTCATCCTTAAGTTGTTCATCACCATCGACATACATTTCGATAATCATTTTCAATTTTTCCGTATCAAAATATTCTTTAGTGCCTTGTATACCTTCACTTTTATCAATCATTTCTAGAAGTTCAGAAATTGATTTTGCTGATTCAATATCTTCATAAGTTAATTTTTTAGAATTATACTCATTCGCTTCTTCATCAGTTTTTTCCATTGCCAAATCTATAGCACTTTTTAACTTTTTTTCTTTTTCTGTTGGAATTTCTTTACCTTCTAAAACAGCAGGATCTGGCATTTCAACTTCACTAGAACCATTTGGGTCATAAGTATTTTCATAAAGATCAAACTCTTGTCCTTCAATTGAATCTGCATTAGGTAATTCAGCAACAGAAGTTTCGTCATATTCATCTTTAAAAATAATTCCTTCTAAGTCTTCAGGATTTCTAGCTCTAACTTTAAACTCATCTTCTGATTCAAAATCAACTTCTTGTACAGGTAAAGAATCTCTTTGTATTTTTCTTTGGAACTTTCGACCGATTTTTTCTTTTGAATTTTTAAGCTTTCTGTTTTTTGTAGCAGATTCTGGGGCTTCAAAAATATCTTCACTAGAATTAATTTCCTCCACCTCTATGTTATTTACTTTTTTTAAAAAATCATCTGGTAATTCACCGAAGCTTTTAAAATCCCCTTTTGGCTTTATAGACATATTTAAATCTTACACCAAAAAATTTATCAGGTATAATGATATCAACATGGAAAACATAGATAAACTATTTTCGACCCCACAAGAAGAGCTTGAATTTCTGCGAAGTAGAATTGAAAAAATTGAAAAACAATTCGAAACTGGGCCAAATAACGAAATTCGTAATGAAATTAAAAAAGAAGCAATAAAAGACAAGCTTAGAAATTATAGTGAAAATAGGCCGGAAGAAATCTTGCAAAAAGGAGCTGTTATCCCTGAAATGATGAGAGATGAAATTGTTTTGGAACTTCGACCAGAGCCACACGATGAAAAAATGTCAGAACTTATTGGCATTGCAATGGAAAAAGGAATCATTAACGCAATCGACATTGCTAAAAAACTTGAAGACGAACATGTGAATGACGACTTTCATAGATTTTTAGTTGAGTATTTAAGAGCTGGGTATTCTATAAATAATAAAAATGAACACTCACCTGTTTTAGAAGAATTAAATCGAAATCTTTTTAGCGTCACAATTCCAGAAAGAGAAAATTCCGAAGACAAAGACAACGTAAAAAGCATTGTTGCACAAATGCAAATATTTTTATCTGGAATGCTTTCGATTGTAGGCGGAAAAAATGACGAGGAATACATGTCATTAGAAATTGCAAATCCTGTTGGTAGTCGAGAATTTGTTTTTTATATTTCAGTAAATCAAAAATACAGTTCGCTTCTTGAAAAACAAATTCTTTCTGTTTTTCCGGATGCGGTTATTCAGCTTGAAAAAGATGATTTTAATGTATTTCCGGCGAATGGATTTTCTACCGGCTCTTACGCAACACTCAAAAACGAGCCTGTTAAACCAATCAAAACGATTGATGACTTTGAAACAGATCCTTTAAATGTCCTTCTTTCTGCCATGACAAAAATAGATGAAAAAACAGAAGGTGCTGCTATCCAATTGATTTTCAAACCTGTTCAAGATTTTTATAACAAAAACTATTCAAAAGGTTTAAAAAAATTAGAAGATGGAAAAAAGACAGCAGAAGAATTTTTTGTAAAAAATACACGCGGGAGTATTTTGTTTAAAAATATTTCAAACGCTGTTACAAAAATATCTGAAACAAAAAAAGAAAATCCTGAGTCTGAAGCAAAAATTGATAACGATAAAATTCAATTGGTAAAAAAGAAAATTGAATCCCCTATTGCTTCAACAAACATAAGAATAATTACTTCTTCAAATACTTTAAGTCGCGCTGAAAACATTTTAAGAGAAATTAAATCAGCCTTTAATCAATTTGAAGACCCTTTGAGCAATCGTTTTACTTTCCAAGAAATTGAACCAAAAAATAAAAAGAATTTTTTCAACGACTTTATCTTCAGAAGATTTTCACCAAACAACGATACTCCCTTGAATCTAAAAGAAGTGGCAACGGTATTTCACCTACCTCAAAGAGGAGTTTCAAAAAATCCACAACTTAAAAAGAGTCGTTTCTCAAGTGCTGCAGCTCCACTCAATCTTCCACACGAAGGTTTGTTGCTTGGTACAAATATTCATTCTGGTTTGGAAACAAAAATTTTCATGACTCCGGAAGACAGGCTTCGTCACTTTTATGTCATTGGACAAACAGGAACTGGTAAAACAAATTTCTTGAAACAAATGATTATTCAAGATATTAAAAACGGCGATGGAGTTTGTATAATTGATCCGCATGGAAGCGACATTCAAGATATTTTGGCAAACATTCCTCCAGAAAGATACGAGGATGTAATTTATTTTGATCCTGCAAACACAAGTCGTCCGATGGCATTGAACATGCTTGAATACGACAGAGATTATCCTGAACAAAAAACTTTTGTTGTCAACGAAATGCTTTCTATATTCAACAAACTTTTTGATATGAGTGTTGCAGGTGGTCCGATGTTTGAACAATACTTCCGAAATGCAACTCTTTTGGTAATTGAAGACCCAGATTCTGGGTCTACACTTCTCGATGTATCAAGAGTTTTATCCGACAAACAATATAGAGAATTAAAACTTTCAAGATGTAAAAATCCTGTTGTTGTTCAGTTCTGGAGAGAAATTGCTGACAAAGCCGGAGGAGAAGCTTCTTTACAAAACATTGTTCCTTATATCACAAGTAAATTTGACACCTTCCTATCAAACGATATCATGCGCCCTGTTATTGCTCAAGAAAAATCTAGTTTTGATTTTAGAAAAGTAATGGATGAGAAAAAAATTCTTTTGGTAAATCTTTCAAAAGGAAGACTTGGAGATATCAACTCTCATTTGATTGGGTTGATATTGGTTGGAAAAATTTTGATGGCGGCGCTTTCAAGAGTTGATTCAAATCTAAAACAACAAAATCCTTTCTATCTTTATATAGATGAGTTTCAAAATGTGACAACAGATTCTATCTCGGTTATTTTATCTGAAGCTAGAAAATATAAACTTGGCTTGAATCTTGCTCATCAATTTATCGCCCAACTTGATGACAAAATTAAAAATGCAGTGTTTGGAAACGTTGGAACAATGTCAGTATTTCGAGTTGGAAATGACGATGCTCAATATTTAGAAAACCAATTTCTTCCGGCTTTTTCTGCAAACGACATTATGAATATCGAGAATTACAATTGTTATATAAAAATGCTTTCTCGAGGAACTCCGCAAAAACCTTTCAATATAAAAGTACCAGCTGCTCCAGAAGGAAATCTAGAAATTGTAAACGATTTGAAACAACTTTCATTTATGAAATACGGTAGAGATAAAGCTGAAGTAGAGCGATTTATCAACAAAAAATACCTGAAACCAGAATTGTGATAAACTACGCAAATGCGTTTAGAGGATTCACTGAAAGAGCAGTTTAGGCTGAAAGACCAACATGCAAAAGCATTGCAAAAACTTGGAATAAGTACTGTTCGAGATATCCTTTATCATTTCCCTGCTCGATATGGCGACACGTCATCTGCTTCTTCAGTGGAAAATTTAGTTGTTGGTGAAAGCGCAACTGTGTTTGGAAAAATTACAAAACTGGAAACTGGAAAAACTTTTTCAAGCAAAATGTCAAAAGCGACTGCAACAATTTCTGATGAAACCGGTTCTGTACGTGTAACTTGGTTTCGACAACCTTATTTAGCAAAGATGCTTCAAGATGGAAGTTTGGTAAAAGTTACCGGAAAATTGTCTGAGTATAAAGATAAATTAGTTTTTAATAATCCAAAAATCGAATCAGTTTCAAAAGTTCCACAGCTGATTGGTAATTCTCTTTTTAGTGAAGGTGAACATACTTTGTATCCTGTTTATCCGGAATCAAAAGGAATAACTTCAAATTGGATTTATCACGCTGTCCAAAAAATTTTTTCAACTGGAATTTTGGATGAGATTACTGATACAATTCCGGAAAATATTTTGAATAAATATAACTTGCCATCATTAAAGACTGCTCTTGTTTGGATTCACTCTCCAAAAAAAGAAAGTGATGCACTTGCGGCGCGCAAGCGGTTTGCGTTCGAAGAAATCTTTTTCATCCAGCTCAAAAACCAAATCGAACGAGCGCGCCGCTCCGACAAAAAATCTTTTGTTATCGAACCTGACAAAAAAAATATTCAAAGTTTTGTAGACAGATTTCCTTTTAAACTGACAGATTCTCAAGCAAAATCAGTTGATAAAATTCTCGAAGATTTTAAATCTGGCAAACCTATGTCGCGGCTGTTGGAAGGTGATGTTGGTTCAGGCAAAACTGCCGTGGCAGCCGCGACCATCTACGCATCTACAATCACCCGCCCCCGCAAAGACCAAGATTTTGGACATCTCCAAACCGCTTACATGGTACCAACAGAAATTTTGGCGAAACAACATTTTGAAAACTTCATTGAATATTTCAAACACATGCCAATCTCAATCGCGCTTATTACAGGAAGCGGTTGTTATAAATTTCCATCAAAAGTAAATGGAGAAAAATATACAAATATTTCTCGTGCTCAACTTTTAAAATGGGTTGAAAATGGTGAAATTCCGATTTTGATTGGAACTCACGCTTTAATTCAAAAAACTGTTAAATTTAAAAACCTTGCTTATATCGTAATCGACGAACAACATCGCTTCGGAACTTCTCAAAGACAAAGACTAGCAAGAAAAGATGATTTTGGTCCGCATTTACTTTCAATGACAGCGACTCCAATTCCCCGAACACTTGCTCTGACAATTTACGGCGACCTTGATTTAACCTTACTCGATCAAATGCCGACGGGACGAAAACCAATTATTACCGAGTTAGTTTTACCAGACGAACGAAAAAATGTTTATGAAAAAATTCGAACAGAATTAAAAGATGGAAGACAAGCTTATGTAATTTGTCCCAGAATTGATGAACCAGATCCGGCAAAACAAACTGCTTTAAACACAAAATCTGTAAAAGCCGAAGCAGCAAGATTAAAGAAAGAGATTTTTCCAGAATATACAATTGATATTTTGCATTCAAAAATGAAGCCCACAGAAAAAGAATCTGTGATGAAAAAATTTGAAAGTGGAGAAACCAAAATTTTAGTTGCGACTTCTGTTGTTGAAGTTGGAGTTAATGTTCCAAATGCAACTTCTATTATTATCGAAGGTGCAGAAAGATTTGGTTTAGCACAACTTCACCAACTTCGCGGACGAGTTATAAGAAGCAATCATCAAGCATACGCATATCTTTTCGCTGACACAAAATCTGATAAATCAATTGAGAGATTGCGGGCTTTGCAAAGTTCAAAAAATGGATTTGAATTAGCGGAGTTTGATTTGCAATTCCGTGGCGCCGGAGATTTGTATGGAAAAAAACAATGGGGCTTAACTGACTTAGGTATGGAAGCAATCAAAAATATAAAAATGGTTGAAGCTGCCCGAAATGAAACTGCCGAGATAATTAAAAAAGATCCTAAACTCAAAAAACATAAAAAAATTGCACAAGAGCTCGCTTCCCGCCCAGAGGTGCATTTTGAATAACCTTGACACCACCTCCAAACTATTATAACCTCCTAATCGAGAATGGTTCT
>CAZVRT010000003.1:0-548 GCA_964630375.1 uncultured Candidatus Saccharibacteria bacterium
AGGTTCCTTCATCTTCTGTTATGTCTGGTATGGGAGATGCTCCTTGGGTGTTGAAAGAGAGGGTGTGGGATGGGAGGGTGAAGGTTCCGCGCCAAAGGACATTTCCACTACCACTTGTATATATTACATTTCCGTCTGAGGATGATGTGATGTCCAACCGATCTTCGGACCCCACATCTACATGCTCCAACCAAGTCTCTCCTTGATCTGTTGATGTGTATACATAACCACTTCCGTTAAGGCCTTTAACAACCGCTAACTTTGTACCATCTGCAGATGATGTTATTCTTGTCCACTGACCAGTGCCAAGAGATGTTCTTGTGGTCCAAGTTTCTCCTGAGTCTGAGGAGGTGCGAACGTAACTAAAGTAAGAGGTTGCAGCTAATTTTGTTCCATCAGCAGAGGATGCGACTCCAAAATTAGCTGAAGCTGCTGGCCCTGTCCATGTTTCTCCGGAATCTAAAGAGATGTATAAACTTGCACCATACCCACTTGCAGCTAACTTTGTACCATCAGCAGATGATGTGATTGATGTCCAGGCTCTTGAA
>CAZVRT010000003.1:648-38616 GCA_964630375.1 uncultured Candidatus Saccharibacteria bacterium
AGCAGAAGTTTGCTCGGTCCATGTAGCTCCTGAGTCTGAGGAAGTGTAGATGTAGCCTTCTTCTAACCCTACCCAAGTACCAACAACTGCAGCTAACTTTGTACCATCAGCAGATGATGTGATTGATGTCCAGGCTCTTGAACCAGCAGAAGTTTGCTCGGTCCATGTAGCTCCTGAGTCTGAGGAAGTGTAGATGTAGTTATTTTGAGGAGCCACTACTACGAATTTACCATCAGCCGAAACACTTATAAATGATCTATAAGCTGAAACAGGAAAAACAAGACTATCCCACACCCAAGTACCACTAGCTTCTGCAACTTGAGGTTTTATTATTAAAGGTGAGTAAGAAAGAATTGTTAAGGTTAATAAAAGAAATAATGCAGTGACTTTTTTCATATCGTAGTAATTATAACAGAAGTAAGGTTTATAACATTTTGTTTTTGCACAATAGAAAAATTAAAATGAAAAAGGCGCGCCGTAAGGCGCGCCTTTTTCATTTTATTGATCATATCCGTAAGCCGAATTCTGTTTTATGTAATCATTTATCTAGGCCGCGCCTTACGGCGCGGCTCAAGCGACTCTCTGGTAAAAACCAGCGCGGTCTTGCATTCAGGTAAGAATTTTGCCGTTTCACTTTTGCGTTTCCGCAAAACTCACCAGACAAGTCTGGTGCCACTTTCTTTCGATTGTGGCGTCTCTGCTCGCATCTCTTGGATCACTCCAGACGGGCGTTACCCGCTACCCTGCTCCACAGCTTTGCTATGGGAATGTTCGGACTTTCCACACTCTTTCGAGCGCGATTACTCAATATGACCAAGCTTAATAATACCAGATTTTAAGACATTTGTACACCTTAAATTTAAAAATAAAAAGGCTGAAATCAGCCCAGAAAGTTAAATGATCCGAAATTCTTATGATAAAGCACCGGATTGTTTTCCCTCCAAAAATCATCCAACCAACGCCAGCGCCAATAAAACACTCCATTGTTTTCACAAAGAATCCTGACGCACTTCCTATCGGATTTATCAAAATAAGTTGTCCCGAAAAAAGAAATTGGGCACAATTTTTTGATTTCATCAGGAATTTGGTCGGGATACTCAAGAAAAAAATCTAGCAGATTGGCATTTGCCGGTGTAAGTATGACCACTTCTCGAAACAAATCGTTTCCAGAAATTTTTCCTCCATGTCTCTGGCTTTCAGAAATATACGAGAAAAGATTCATCTCTTCCACCGAAGTGAAAGTGGCGGTCATCTGATGCGAACAAAACCTCCAACCTTCTGGAACAAAAGGTGGGACATCAAGCTGTATTAAGGTGGTGTTATAGTTCATTTAAACCGAACTTTAAACCAAAAACTGCAAATGTCAAAGCTACATCAAAACAAACTTATCACCTATTTTAATATTATTTCTAGAAACAAATCCGGCATTAAATTCCAAAACATACCTCGATTTTACATGCGTACCAAAACTGTCTGGAAAAGTGTTAGGCGAAACATTTCTTTCTATATAAATCACTTCACTAAAATCATTCAACCAAATAATATCCAACGCAAAATTCATATCCTTCATCCAAATTCCATGCTCTGAAGTTTCTTCAAAGATAAAAAGCATTCCATGATTTTTTGGCATTGAACCAACACCCGACAATCCTTTAATTCTTTTCGCATTAGTATCAGCCAAATCTAAGGTAACGATAGTTTCACCTATAACTCCTCTTTGCACTTCCATTTGAGAAATTTTTTCAGCGACCAACTTCGCAGCTGGCACAGAAAAAACTCCACCGATAAACACAACATAAATTAAAACTGTTTGGAGACTCAAAGATGCGTAGTGTTTGATGTTGTGTTCTCTTTTGTAAACTACGAAATTTAAGCTCATGTTATTTTTATTTTCTACCAGCGAACTTTAGAAGAATAAATAACGCAACAAAAGAAGTTAAAGCTATCGACGGAATATTTATGTACCCGAAAGCAGTAAAATAATTTTCCGTACAAGAAACATTACTGAAAGGCGAACAAGTTGTATCTACACTTCTAAACATCGGCAAAAATAAAGCGTTGTGATAAACAGAAATCAAACCGCCCACAACAATTAGGATTTTTGCATAAGGCAAAACACTTTTGTCTCCACCTCTGAATATCGCCAAACCTAAAATAAATACAGTCGCGTACATAAAAATTCTTTGATACCAACAAAGAACACACGGCGCATAACCTGCAATTTCTGAATAATACAAACTTCCCAACATACCCGCCAAAGACAAAAGATATGCAAGCAACATTCCTTTTTGTTTCAAAAAATTAAAAACAAAAAAATCTTTTTTTCCTGCCAACCAAATTATTCCAAGAATAATAATCGCAATGTGAATAAAAAGTGTTCCTAAAATCATTGACCAGTTAACTATTTCTGTAAGTTCCATATTTTTATCTTATCAATATTAAGGCGTTGTTAAAAGCCGTTGAAAAATAGACACGTGAAGAGACTTAATTTCCCTTCTCAAATTGATGCTTCTGCCCAAAATTGTATGCCAAGCTCGCAAAACAACATTGGTATTTCTGCTTTCTTCTATAACTTTAATTTCAGTCTTTTGTGTTTCTTTGTTTTCAGAAATATAAAATTCCCAACGACCAGTTAAACCATCATCAGATTGAATTCTCTCAACCACAAAAAAGTTCGGCATTTCTCTTTCTGCAACTCTCAAAGTTCTTTGCTTTCCATTTTTCAAATGTTCAATCCAAACAACGCCACTTCGACTTTCTTCAATGATTTCAATTCTCTCAATTCCATTTTTTCTTTTTGGAATAGTTTCAAGTGTAGTCAAATTTTTCCAAACATCCATTTTTGAATCAGGAAAAGTTGCAGTTCTTTCGCCTTCGTATTCTTCAGGAGCCAAAATTCCGGTTACAAAAAATGCAATCATCAACAAAAAAACAAACAAAATAGAATAAACCAATTTTCTACTAGAACTCATGTAAATATTTTAACACGCTTATTTAATACTCAAACCTCTCAATGCAGATGTTCTTTCATAAATTGGCGGATGAGTGAGAAAAATTTTGTGAAAGAAATTCATTTTTTTAACCTGAGTTTTTTCTCCATACGGATCAGAAATAAACAAATGTGCAGTTGCGTGGTTTGCTTTTTTCATTTTTCCACTATGCATTTCTATTTTTTCCAAAGCAGAAGCCAAACCTTCCGGATATCTTGTAAGCATTGCCCCGGTTGAATCAGCCAAAAATTCTCTTTTTCTTGAGACCGCAAGCTGAATCAAAGTCGCGATGAACGGAGAAAGAATTACCAAAATTAATCCAACAACCAAAATAATTGCATGAATTCTTCCGTCTTTATTATCAACACCTTGCAAAGAAGTTCTCAAAAAGATATCAGACAACAAAGTCACAAATCCAACCAAAACAACAATCACTGTTTGAAGCAAAATATCTTTGTTTCCAATATGAGCCAACTCATGAGCAACAACTCCTTCAAGTTCAGATTTATTTAACGTTTCCAAAATTCCAGTTGTAAAAGCAACTGCTGCATTATTTTTATTTCTTCCAGTTGCAAAAGCATTGGGAGCAGAATCATTAATCACATATACTTTTGGCTTTGGAAGCCCAGCTGTAATAGCTAAATTTTCTACTAAGTTATGCAAATCTTTATACCGACTTGGATCCGCTAGTTTTGCACCAGTAACTTTAATAACTATTTTATCCGAATACCAATAACTAAAGATATTCATAAAAATACTTAAACCAACTGCGATATAAAGCACCACAGGATTTTCAAAGTACCAACTTGCATACCAACCAAGAGTCGCAATAAGAACAAAGAAAACTCCCATCAACACCCAAGTCTTGAATACATTACTTTCTTGATTTGTATATAAATTTGCTGACATAAATCATGTCTCAATTATTCGTTTAATTTTCTACAAAACAAAATTAGAATTTAACCGCAACCGGATCTTTAGCAGCTTGATCTGATTCTGAAAGTTCAAAAAATTCTCGGTTTGTGAATTTAAACATTTTTGCAATTACATTTGAAGGAAATGTTTGTGATGCAATGTTAAAGTCTCGAACATTTGTATTGTAAAATCTTCTCGCTGCTTGAATTTTATTTTCTGTATCAGAAAGTTCTCTTTGTAATTCCAAAAAGTTTGCGTTAGCTTTCAAATCTGGATAATTTTCTGAAACCGCAAACAAAGATTTCAAAGCACCTGTAAGCATATTTTCAGCTTCGGCGTGTTCTGCAACAGTTTGTGCGTTCATCGCTTTTGTTCTTGCTTCTGTAACTCCCTGCAAAACAGCTTGTTCGTGAGATGCATAACCTTTCACTGTTTCAATCAAATTTGGAATCAAATCAAATCGTCTCTTTAACTGAACATCGATATCTGCCCACGCTTCTTCAGCTCTAGTTCTCAATCTAATAAATCGATTGTAAATACCAATAGCCCATAAAACTACCACCGCTAAAATTATCAATAAAATAATGCCAGACATAGTAATAAATTAGTTTATAACTCCTCTATTATACCAAATTTAGTCAATTTTTAAAGTGCTCAAAACACGATCTGCAATCCTTTTTTGCTCCTGACTATCCAATAAATCACCTTTGTCAGACATACTGTTTATAAATTCATCAAAAGTATATTGGATTAATAAAGTTTGAGTTTCTTTTAAAGGAAGCGCAATCGTAACCACACCTTCGCCTTCAACTCCCTGATAATATTGCAAAGCTTCTCTTCCAGCCAAAGTTATTGGTTCTGAAAATTGAAAAACATCTTTTAGTCTTTGCTCTTTAAAATCTTCAAAAGAAATGTCCATTACACCAAAAGCAATCGCCGGATTTTCAAAAAATGCACGACAATGTTCTGACAACCCAGATGCATTACAATATTGTTCTTTTACATATCTCACAGCCGCGATAGAAAAAACTCTATAACCACCAGGCAGAAAAATATTACTGTTTTCTAATTGCAATCCTTCATAATCAAAAGAAAATCCGAACGGACTTTCGTACATGCTCGGAATTTCTTCTTTTTCTTCAGTTTCAACAATTTGTGTTTGCGGTTCAACAACTTTCTCTTTTTTATTTGCAGAAAGCCCCAACCCAAAAGCAACTACTATAAGCAATATTGTTAAGAATGTATTTCTCATTCCTAAATTATAACTCTATTTTTTGTCCGTTTAGGAAGATTTCTACAGATTTCACTGTTGGAAATTGCTTTGCTGTTTCTCTAATTTGATGCCCAATTCTTTGAGAATCACAACTTGTGTCTTGAATTGTCATTTCTCCTGTTAGGAAAACTTTAGCTACTCCGTTTTCAATAACCGCAGAATCAAAATCTAGATTCCCTTGTGTTGAAGAAATGAAGTTCGCTGGCGGAAAACCATAATCAAAACCATCATTAAACAACAATTCTAATGTTGCGTTCAAAATTTTTGGTGTTTTTGGAATATCTGCTTGTGCAAAAACCAAAGCATCACAACCAAGAATTGGATGATTTTTATAATCAAACAAATCAGGACTAGCCAAAAGCGCCAATTTTACTTTTGTATTTGTTGAAAAATTAAGACTTGAAGCAATTGAGGCTGTGTTATTTGCCTTTTCTGCCTCGCTATCTGTAGTCAAAACCAGCTCTTCACTTGAAAAATCATCTCCTTTTACCAAATCAGTATCAGAATCAGACTTCAAAAATGCGAAAGAAGCTCCTGAAATAATCAATAACCCAATAATAACCCCACCAATAATTGTAACCTTATTAATCTCTGAATTTTGATTAACAACTTGAGCCTCTCGTGGCTTAACTGAACCAAAACCGTATTGCTTGTTTTTATTGTGTACTCCCATAATGTAAGGAACTATACTCCTTTTTTAACATTAGCGTCAACTTGCATGGCAAAAATAGATATGCTATATTTTAAGGCGTCGATGGTTACTATTTTATCCATTATTCAAATAATTCTTGCGGTTATTCTTATAGCCTCAATACTACTTCAGAGATCATCTGCGGGTATTGGTGCTTTGGGCGGAGGAGAAAGCGTTGATGCTGGATACCACACAAGAAGAGGTTTTGAAAAGATATTATTTAATGCAACAATTGTTTTTGCTGTAGTATTTGTTGTTGTTTCATTTATAATATTCGTACTAGCTTAAAGATAAAATACACACCTTCATCAGACTAAAAATTCTGTGAAAAACACAATTAGCCTTCTTGGCAGTAAGTTAAATAAGATAATTTCTAGTTTTTCTTTTACTGAAAAGCTTATTTTTGGTTTTTTTACCGCTGTGTTTGTTTTGTCTTCTTTGATTCTTCTTTTGAAATTCAATGATCAATTTTTAGTAACTGTCCCAAGAGTCGGCGGAACACTTCAAGAAGGAGTGATCGGAACACCACGATTCATAAACCCCCTTCTAGCTATTTCTGAAGTTGATAAAGATTTAACAATTTTGATTTATTCTGGATTAACAAGAATTAGTCCGAGTGGAGAAATTATTCCTGATTTAGCATCTTCTTATGAAGTAAGTGAAGACGGATTGGAATATGTTTTCAAAATCAGAAAAGATGCGGTTTTCCACGACGGAACTCCAGTCACAGCTGACGATGTGGTATTCACAATTGAAAAAGCAAAGGATCCGATTATCAAAAGTCCTAAACGAGCCAACTGGGAAGGCGTAGCAGTAGAAAAAATTTCTGATGATGAAATTAAATTCATATTGAGTCAGGCATATTCTCCATTTCTTTTGAACACAACGTTGGGAATTATTCCAAAACACATTTGGTCAAATATTTCTTCAGAAGAATTTGCATTCACACAAGTAAATGTTGAACCAATTGGATCAGGACCTTATGAACTTCACCGAATAAAAAGAAATTCTTCTGGAATTGCTGAAAAATATGAACTTAAATCTTTCAACGATTTCACATTAGGAAAACCTTATATCAAAAACATTCATCTTTCTTTTTTCAAAAATGAAGAATTGATGATTGAGGCTTTGAAAAATAAACACATAACTTCAGTAAATGGAATTCATCCTGATAATGCGAAAAAATTATCAGAGTCAGGACACAATATTACCGAGTCTCCTTTGCCGACAATTTTTGGTGTTTTCTTTAATCAAAGTAAAGCTCCTATTCTAACTTCAAAATCTGTCAGACAAGCTTTGAATCATTCAATTGATAAAAAAACATTGATTCAAAATGTATTGAAGGGTTATGGTGTGCCAGCCAACGGACCAATTCCTGAAAACTTAATTCCGTTCACACAACTAAGCGAAACAAATGAAAAAACAGATTCTGAAAAAGACAGTCAATTTAGAATTGAAGAAGCAAAAGAAATTTTGACAAACGCTGGCTTTGAACCAAATGAACAAGGTATAATGATGAGAGAAACAAGTAGCGGCGTAGAAATATTAAGCTTTAGTGTTTCTACTGCCAATGTTCCAGAGCTTGTTCAAGCAGCAGAAAATATTATTGAAATCTGGAAACATCTTGGTGCAGATGTTAGTCTAAAAGTTTTTGATCCAAATGATTTTACTCAAACTGTAATTCGTCCCAGAAATTATGATGCAATTCTTTTTGGTGAAATAATTGGTCGAGACTTGGACTTGTTTGCTTTTTGGCATTCTTCTCAGAGAAATGATCCTGGGTTGAATATCGCTGATTATGCAAACATCGATGTAGATGCTGTTCTTTCAACTGCAAGACAACTTGATAACAGCCCAGAAAGAATCGAGAAGTTCAGAATTTTTACAAAAGAAATACAAAATGATATTCCAGCAATTTTTCTTTATTCGCCAAATTTCATTTATATAGTGCCGGAAAAACTTCAAGGTGTAGTTTTAAAAAATATCGAAACTCCATCTGAAAGATTCCTTTCTATATACGATTGGTATTTGGAAACAGATATGGTATGGCGGATTTTTAATTAACAAATAATTTTATTAACAAAAACATTATGAACGAACAACAACCAAAAAAAGAATTTAAATCATTTAACAAAAACAAAAATCATACACCACAAGGAAATTCTTCAAGTACACGAAGAAGTGGTGTTCGACGAATGGGGCATCGCCCAAGAACAGCAGGACGACCTATGAATCATGATTCTAGATCTAAATCAACAATTCCACCGATTGGAGATAATATTCGAATTATTCCACTTGGAGGAGTTGAGCAAATTGGTCAAAACATGACTGCGATTGAGATTGGTGATGACATCATTGTTATCGATGCAGGTTTTCAATTTAAAGAAGAAAATACTCCAGGAATCGACTATATCTTGCCAAACACCAGATACCTCGAAGAGAGAAAAGATAAAATCCGCGCGATGTTTGTAACACACGGTCACCTTGACCACATTGGTGCTATTCCCTACATCATTGAAAAAATTGGTTCGCCAAAAATCTACACGAGACAATTCGGTGCAATCATGATTCAAAAACGACAAGAAGAATTTCCTCAAGTTAAGAAACCTGAAATCGTAACTCTTGATGGAGATGAAACTATTGTTATCTCAGACAGAATCAAAGTTGAGACTTTCCCTATTTCTCACGCGATTCCAGATTCAATGGGATTGATTATTCACACTCACATGGGAGACATTGTTTTCATTGAAGACGTTCGTGTAGACAACATCGAAGGGGTTCCAACAGATGTTGAAATTGAACAATATAAAAGATTCAAAGGAAAAGAATACTTGCTTCTAACAATGGACTCTACTTCTGTCGAAAAACCAGGATGGTCTCTTTCAGAACAAATCGTTATCGAAAACATCGAAAAAATTATGAAAGAAGCTGAAGGACGTTTGATTGTTGGTACTTTCGCTTCTCAGGTAGAAAGAATCAAAGCAATGATCGAAAGTGCAACTAAACTTGGAAAGAAAGTTGTTATCGAAGGAAGAAGTATGAAAACAAGTGTGGAAATTATTAAACACTTAAAACTTATTGATACTTCTTGTGTGATTCCAATAACTGAAATGGAAAGCGTTGCTCCAGATAAACTTGTAATGATTGTTACAGGAGGACAAGGTGAAGAATTTGCTGCCTTAAACAGAATGGCAACAAAAACTCACAAACAAATTACACTTAGAAAAGAAGATACTATTCTTTTGTCTTCATCTATTATTCCAACAAACTTCACAGCTGTTACAAAACTAAAAGATTTGCTTTACAGAACAGATGCAAAAATTATTACTTATGTAGACGCAGAAGTTCATGCTTCAGGACACGGTAGCCGAGAAGAATTGGCTTGGATTCACAAACAAATCAAATACAAATACTTTATTCCACTTCACGGTTATCACCACATGTTGAAGCTTCACGCTCAAGTAGCTCAATCTCTTGGTGCTAAACCAGAAAATGTAATTGTTCCAGACAACGGTTCAATTATTGAAATTTCAGACAACGGAAACAAAATTGAAGTTTTGCCGGTAAAAGCTCCGAGTGATTTGGTGACAGTTGACGGATTCTCTGTTTCAGATGTTCGAGATGTTGTTTTGAGAGACAGACAACTTCTTTCTGAAGCTGGAATCTTTGTTATCGTTGCAAGCATCAACACACAAACTGGTAAATTGAAAAAATCTCCGGACATTATTTCTAGAGGTTTCGTATATTTGCGAGAATCACAAGAACTTCTTCGAGAAGCTCGAACAATTATTCGACGATCAATCGAAAGAGAAATTCAAAAAACAAATGCGGTTGATTTTGATAAGTTGAAAGGAATTGTTGAAAACGAAGTTAGTCGATTCTTGTTCCAAAAAACTGCAAAAGAACCGTTAGTTATCCCTGTTATTCTAGGAATTTAAGGAGATTTTAAATTTGGATATGTTAAAATGCATTTAACAAATGCTGACTGAACTATCCAATCCAAAAAAGATTAGAAATCTGATTTATTTAATCACATTTCTTTTTACACTCCATTACACACCGGCTGTTTATGTAACTTCAAACTACATAAGCCAATTCATACATGAAGAAAAAGTTGGTTTGATTTACTCAATCGCAGCTTTTTCAACTATAGTAATTTTTGTCGCTTTAAGATCAATCTTATTAAAATTTGGAAACTACAAAACTTTTAAAACGACTTTGTTGATTTCATTTTTTACACTGATTCTGTTGGTTATTCCGAACTTAGATTACAGAATTTACCTTACAGCATTGATTTTAGGTCTAATAGCGCAAGCCACAGCTTATTTGCACTTAGATATCTTCTTATCGAGATATTCAAATATTAACGACACAGGAGTTATTAGAAGTCTGTTTTTAACTTCACAGAACCTGGCTTTTTTCATAGGACCGATTCTTGCAGGATTAATGTTGAAAGATCACGATTTTTGGAAAATATTCTTGTTTGGAATAGCGTTTATGATTCCAACAATACTTTTAACATTTAAATATCTGAGAAATTTTCAAGATCCTGTTTACAATAAAACCGAATTTTTGAAAACCGGAATTAAAATTTTTAGAAATAAAGATTTGTATAATGCCATAAATATCGGAATACTTCTGAGAGTTTTTTATTGTTGGATGATTATTTATACTCCTATTTATCTGACAACTTCGATCGGTTTTTCAATTGGAGAAACTTCAATGATTATCGGATTTGCTTTGATTCCGTTTTTAATTTTTACAAATCCGCTTGGTCATGTTGCCGATAAAATTCTGGGAGAAAAAGAAATTTTGGTTACAGGTTTTTTGATTATGTCCACTGCAACAATATCAATGATTTTCACAACTGAAAAAAGTTTTTGGCTTTGGGTGGCAATTTTATTCTCAACAAGAATCGGTGCGAGTATGATTGAAGTTATGTCAGAATCTTATCTTTTCAAAAAAATGGATAAAGATGATTTGAATATGGTGAGTTTTTTCCGAATGTTAAGACCGATGACAAACCTAATTTTCCCGGCTATTGCTTCCCTGCTTTTGGTTTTCATAGACATAAAACACCTATTTTTGATTCTAGGTGTTTTTGTGCTTTATGGAATTAAATATAGCTTAGCTATTAAGGATACTAGATAGTTCTTGCTCAATTTCTTCTTTGTCCGTATCAGCGATTATCTTTCCATCAATATCTACCACAGGTGCCTTTGTTTGACCTGATTTTGCCTGCATTTCGGTGAAATAAACCTCATTCTCACTCACATTCCTTTCTTCGAAATCAATCCCTTTTTCGGTCAAAAAATCAGTTAAACCTATGCACCATGGACAACCAGTTTTTGTATATACAATAATATTCATATATTTAAATTTATTTTGAAGCTTTCTTTTTTGTTCTTGCAACGACCTTTGTTTCAACTCTATCCAACATTTCTTCAACTTTCTTTCTTCCTCCCAATCCAAAAGCTAACGCAAGCGCAAGCACAATTCCGGCAAAAAGTATTTGAATTAAAGATTTTGCAACACCAAGTTGTAGAAGTGCCGCCAAAACTCCAAATACAACAAACGCCCATTTTGTAATCATCCCAAGTAATTCTGGACGATCAACTGGGGTATTTGAACCTACAATTGATTTTGTTACAACTGTTTCGAAAAATTTTCCTGCAACCATAGAAAGAGTAAGGATGATAATTGCAACTAGAACTTGAGGTATGTAGAAAATAATTTCATTTAAGAAAATAGTAACTCGAGACCAGCCCAAAACTTCTGCAGCTGCCATTGTAAATGCCAAAATAAAGAACCATTTTACAAGTCTTCCAATCAAAAGTGAGATTGAAAAGTTATCAGAATAATTTTGAAATAAATCGTTGATACCAACTTTTTGTGAAATAGAATCAATTTTTAATAAATCAATAAACTTTTTGACAATTCCACCAAGAACAGGAGCGATAATAAAACCAAAAATAACTATAATGATTGCGCCAACTAAATCAGGCAAAATATTTAAAACTCTACCCCATAAATCTAAAATTGTTAGCTGCACAATTTGTGCAAAAGAATATACTTCCATAATAAATTTTTATTTAATTTTAAAGGTTACAAAATTAATTTTAGCATTTTAAAATTTTTTAAAAGAAAAATTGTACACACTTTTAGTTTTTCAGAAAACTAAAAAAGGAGCGCTGCTGTTTTATTACCAGCGCATCCTTAATGCATTCAGTGAACTCGTGGAAGATTTGCAATCCTGACAGTCGTACAGATTCTGTTGAGCAATTTTTCAAGAGCCACATAGCCTGGGACTTCATTTTGGTCATTGAGCAAATCATCCGGAGAAAAACAATTGTAGAGTTCCTCAAACAATTGACTCTCTTGAGTGAAGTGTTCGTTGACAGTTTCGACGTGAAGCTTCAGCTCCGCGATAACCTCCTCAGGAAAAAAGTCGTCGCACGATGCTTGTCCACAAACCCGCGAACAAACCGGATACTTTCTTGCATTTTCGTATTCATTATTTAATTTTGGTTGGTTGTTTTTGAAAGAGTCGTTCTAAAGCCATAGTCTATTATAAAAGTTTTAATCTGTCTAGCTGACCAAAAATAATGCTTAGAATTGCAAAAATAAAATAATTCTAAACTTATTTTCTCTTTCTCAACAATAAATCCACGATGTCCAGTTGCACAATCTTAGTGATTAAGATAAAACTATTCCCAATGAAATTATTGATCATCGAAGATGACAGTTCAATTAGAAACGTTCTTCAAATGAGTTTAAAGTCTATGAACTTTATTGTTGACTCAGCTGAAGACGGAGATCAAGGTTCTTATCTGGCTAGAACAAATAATTACGATTTAATCGTTTTAGATAATATACTCCCTAAAAAACTTGGTAAACAAGTTTGCAAAGAAATAAGAGAAGCTGGAAAAAATACTCCAATTATTCTTCTTTCTATGAAATCTGACGTGCTTGAAAAAGTTGCGGTTCTAGACGCAGGAGCAGATGACTACATGACAAAGCCATTTTCTTTTGAAGAATTACTGGCACGAATACGAGCTCTTACAAGACGTCCTAATAACGTTTCAGAAAAAATATTTAATATCAAAGATATAGAACTGAACACAGACAGACATGTTGTTTTGAAATCAGGAAAAGAAATTGAACTCACAAAAAAGGAATTCACTTTATTGGAATATCTTTTAAAGAATAAAGAAAAAGTAGTAAGCCGAGGGCAAATCATGGAACACGTTTGGGACATTAATGCCGATCCGTTTTCAAACACAATTGAATCTCATATTGTTAATTTAAGAAAAAAGATTGGAGATCCTAACAAAAAGATTATTAAAAATATTCCAGGCCGAGGTTACAAAATCACAGAGTCATGCTTAATTTAATTAATTATAGAAATAAATATTTTTCAAGGAATAGTTTGTCTATTCCTTTTTTTATATCAAAAATGTTTGTTTCTAAAAGATTAAATAATGTATTTCATTTTTTGACACTTGGCTGGCTTGCAAATGGAATACTTCACGATTTGGTAAACCCCTTAACTGCCATTTTGCTATCGCTTAATATAAAAAATGTTGGAAACGATATTGGAAATGATGTAGAAAAAACCAGTAAAGAGTTATCTGATTTTATAAATATTATTCAGCGTCAGCTTAAAAACAACCACATTAGAGAAAAGTTTTTAATCTCAGAATCTATAAAAGAAAGTTGTATTTTAATGAAACACAAAGCAATGCTGAACAATGTAATAATTTTTAATTTTATCGAAAACGACAGATGTTTGTTTGGAAATAAAACTGCCATTACAAGAATTTTGATGAATTTGATTAGTAACGCAATTGATTCTTATGAAAAATGCCCAAGAGAAAATCAAGTTGTACATGTTTCAGTTTTCGAAAAAGATAAAAATCTGAATATAAGCGTAAAAGATTTTGGCTGTGGAATTCCTGAAAAAGATAAAAATAAAATTTTTAGATTAATGTATACAGATAAAAACAATGGCACTGGAATTGGTTTGTATTTTTCAAAAATAAATCTGCGAAAAGAATTTATGGGCAAAATAAAAATTGAAACCCGACTCAACAAAGGAAGTAATTTTATTATTCAAATTCCTCTGAAAACAACGGTCCTTGCATCCTGACTTTATAATGGCTAAAATAACACAACTTATGAAGTTATTTGTAAGACCAACTTTAACTGTAGCAACAGTAATTTACTTAATAACACTAATACCATCTATTATATTAGCGCCGTTTTCTATTTTCTTATACGGACCAACTGACAACAGCTTTATTCTGCACACATTCGCCACTCTTTGGCTAATCTTTCCTATTTCGCTTATTGTCGCAATTTTAGGCTCTTGGTTGGCAAATGTTTATAAAAAAAGCACTTCATCAAATAAATTAACTAACTTTTTTCTTATCCTTCCAATTATTCATTCCGTACTTTTAGTTATTTTTGGAATCCTACATTTTGCTAGTTAAATTCCGAAATTTTTTAATTTTTAAGACAAATATCTTTTTATAAAAACACTTGATCCATACAATCCGCCAAAATCTTCTAAAGAAGCAAATTTTATTTCTGGCAATTCTGGAAACCTTAATTTAAATTTCGATAGTTCATTTTTAATATCTTCAAGAACAAAACTTTCTGTCATTCCTCCACCCAAAACAACAACATCAGGAGACCAAAAAACAATTGTGTTATGTATCCCAGCCACAACATCAGTCATAATTTCTTTTCTTAAACTTTGATCTGTAACATCTTTAAACAAAAGACCGTATTTTTCTTTTAATTCTGTTCCGGCAATACTGTGTAAACTTCTTTTATCTTGAGAATCAATAATTTGAAATCCTGGTTCAAAACCAAAGTTATAAGACATCAAATTACCAGCAACGACCAAAGAGCCACCGATACCCGTAGAAAAAGTCAGATATGCAACAACTCTATAATTTTTTCCAGAACCAACATAAGCTTCGCCCAAAGCCACCATGTCAGTATCATTTTTTATCATAACTTTTGCACCAGAAAGTCTAGAAAAATCTTCTGCTAAAGGACGATTTATCCAATCTTTTAAATTTGGTGAAAGCAATAACTTTGAACCATCTTTGCTCAAAACTCCCGCAATTCCTCCCACAAGATAATCAACTTTCCTATTTTTAGAAATTTTTGCAACAGCTTCAGTCATTTCCGCCAACGCTTCGATATAAGATGAAGGAGTTTTTATAACAATTGGTTCGCCAATTTCATCACCAATCACTTCGGCAAATCTCATTTTTGTTCCTCCAATATCAAATACTATATTCATAAAAAATATTATACCTTAATTAAAAATTTTCTTTGCTTCATTCCAAAATTCTGGATGACCTTTTAGGCTCATATAATACCACCATTCCGCTCCCCATAAATATTGATCTTCAAATCTAGTTTCTCTTGCAAAATCAATTATCTCTTTAAATTTATCCATATTCATTCTCTCAAGCTGTGTAGAAGTCGGAGTTTCAACAATCGGCTTTAGAAGCCACGGCTCCAAAGATAGTTCAATCAACATAGATTTTTTCTGACCAAACAAAATTTCCATCAAGCTAGCTTTGAATCTATAAAAAGATGGCGGGAGATAGGATTTGAAAGGACCAATATCACTATTCCACAAATACACATAAACAGAAGTTCCAAACAAATCTCCTCTTTGCCATGGTTTATACCAGGTTCCTAAATTTCCGCTATCAGTCACCAAAACATCTCGTGAATTATCCAAATTTTTTACCAAAGAAACTTCTTCTTTCAAAAATTCTTCATCCAAACTTCCGCAATATTCAGTCGCAAAAACTTCTAAATAAGGTTCATTTTCAACTTGCCAATAAATAATATTTTCATAATCTTTATATCGATTCACCACAACTTCAATGTATTCTAGAATTTCCTGCTTCTGCTCTTCCCAACTTTGATCTATCGCCCAACTTGGGATATGACATTCCGGCCATCTAGGTAATCTCCTTCCGACTCCCAAAATAACTTTGGCGCCTTTTTCTCTCGCCAAATCCAATTGTTTGTCGAGTTCTTCAAAATTCCACTGATCATCTTCAGGTTCAACCATATTCCAATGTGCAGCCAATCTAAAATTTCTCACTCCTAAATCATTTAAAATTGCTTCATATACTTCCAGCCAATCCAAATGAAGTTCTTTTGCGTACAAAGTATTAAAAGAAACTCCGTAATTTATTTTTTCCGGAACAGGTCTTTTGCTTGATAAATAAAAATAAATCGATGAAAAAATAAGAATCAAAGCAACAATAACTAGCAAAACTTTTTTAAACATACTTATATAAATAATAACGAAAATCCTGTAACAATGATAGCGATTGAAACTATTTTTTGAATACGATCAATCAATTCGCATCTTTCTCCCAAACACAACGGAGCTTTATGTCCAAAAAATAAAGCAAATGCAACAAGAAATACAAACTGCATTCCCGCTAATGCTTGAACTACCGAAACTTCTCCCAATTCAATTGATTTCAAAATTAAAATACTTGCAATACCTGCCAAAGTTTTATTTAACAATAATAAAAATATTCCACTTTTTGAAACTTTGCTTTTTACAACTCCATTTTCTTTTCTTTTAAAAAATCCCGGAATCAACAACAGCCCAAGCGCACTAACAGTAATAAAAATTCTTGACCAGAAAAATCCATCTTCAAAATTTGTGAAATTAAAAAGTATTTTCATTAAAACCGCGTTTAGTCCAAAAAGTATTCCGGCAGAAAGACATAAAAGCACCACTTTTTTTGTCATTCGAAAGCGTGCTATCAAAAAAGTTCCAATGACTAGAAATAGAAATCCCCACAAAAAATTTCCGCTTAAACTAGTATTCATAAAATAGAAAGAAAATATTAGAGCTGAAATCGCACTAATCGAGCTCACAACAGGCACGACATCCGATGCTTCTGCGTACAAAAAAGATGAGAAGAAAAAATACAAAGAGGCAATAAAAGTTACCGCGCCCAAAAAACTAAAAATAGCCACGTCTGTGCTTGGAATTGAAACTTTTGCAAAGTCTGCAGCGCCAAAAATAAAAATTAATACTGCCAAAGATGATAAAACGCTTGTGAAAAAAGCCAAAACAATCGGTCTGCCGACTTTTCCCGAAGCAACAATATATTTATCCAAAAGCGCAACGATTGCATTTATAAATTGTGCAACTATTGTTAAGGTAATCCAAAGTGTCATATTTATCTGATTATTAATGAATTGCTTTCACAAATTTCTTTGTAGTCATAAGCAGAATTTCGAACTTTTCTTTCTTTAGTTTCATAATTTATTTCTATCAATCCAAATCTCTGTTCGTAGCCTTTTGCCCATTCAAAGTTGTCGGTCAAAGACCAGTACATAAAACCTTTTACAGGTACACCATCAGCAATAGCTCGATGAGTCCAATAAATTAAATCTTTAATATATTGTCCTCTGTGAATGTCATCTTTATCTGCAATACCAGCTTCAGCCACAAAAACCGGCTTATTGTATCTTTTTAGCTCAACTAAAGTATGAAAAATTCCTTCTGGAAACAAATCCCAACCCATGTCTGACTTTTTATATTTTTTCTTTTTTCCAAAATAACTATGGAAATAATAATTCAAACCAATAGAGTCATAATGATTTTTAATTTTATTTAAAAACCGAAAATTCCAATATCGTTGAATTATTTTTGCAGCCAATTTATTAAACGGATTTTTATTTGCATGATAATAAATATTGTCTTTAATAATTCCAACTTCAGAATTTAAATCGACTTTTTTCATCGCCAAATAGGCAAGCTTGTGAGCTTTCGCAAGATTATTTGTAACTTGTATATCTTTAAATAAATTTCCTTTTTTGAAAGGCGGCCAATTCCCTCGCACCCAACCGTTTGAAACTAAAACTTCAGGTTCATTTATTGTTGCCCAATGAGAACAATATTTTGATAAGTGCTTCATCACAAACCGAGCATACTTTTCAAAATATTCAGGAAAATTTTTATTCTCTAAACCACCTTTTGCATATAACCAAGCTGGAATTGTAAAATGCCAAAGAGTAATAAAAGGTTCCATACCATTTTTCTTTATCTCTCTCAAAACATTTTCGTAATGTCTGACAGCTTCAATATCAAACTCTCCTTCTTGCGGCTCAATTCTAGCCCATTCAATAGAAATACGAGTTGCATTGTGTCCGATAGATTTAGCAATTTGGAAATCTTCCGCGTAACGATTCCAGTGATCAGGCCCATCATCTGCTACCGGAACTCTTTTCGAAGTTGCTGCCTCATAAGCCCAGTCAGTATTGTAAATATTTCCTTCTACCTGATAAGAAGCCGAAGCAGCTCCCCAATAAAACCCTTTCGGGAATTCCAATTTCTGTTCCATATAAAGGAAATTATATCACAAAAATTAATTTCTTATTTCAGAAAAATTGATTCGTGCTTCTTGTGAAGAATATGCATAAGGTGCAACAGCATAAGGTTCAAACAAGAAAACCACAGTGTCACCATCTACATAAAAATTATCAAAATTTTCAACAGACGGCTTTGTTCCCTCAGCAATCATTTCAGAGTTTGCATTCTCTCCTAATTTTTCATGAATTTTTTTTGATGCCAAATCAGATATTTTATCCAAAGTTGAAAGCCCAGAAAATTCATTATTCAAAAAGTTTTCCAAAGTTACAATGTTTTGATTTTTATCAAAAGTAATTGTTTTGAAAAAATGATTTGGATGAGCACCACCAAAATCAACAGAAACCAAAAAGGCAACTGTATCGTATTTATTGCCAAAATGAGTCTCAAAATTACCATACAAAGAATAATTTCTATTCTCTCCACTCGGATGCGGCAAGAAACTTATAGCTTCTTTTTCAAAACTAGAAACCATATCATCAACAACTTTATTTATCTCCGTGTTAATTTTTTCTTCATTAGTTACAGGAAATTTAAAATCAACTTCATAGCCATCTTTAATGATTTGTTTTGAAGAACTTGTGTACTCTAATTGAGCAACAGGTTCTTCTTCAACAACTGGTTCTGAATCGTGCGGAGCTTCAGCTGTTTTGTAAAAAAATGCAAAATAAAATCCCGCAATTACTCCGACAGTTAAAATTAAGATGATAAATTTTTTCATAAATTTCAATGATTATCTTTTAAAGAATCTGCTTTTGTAGACTGAATTGTTCCGTCTGGATGTTCAGCGGGAGAATAAATTGTGTAAAGCTTCAATTCTGTTTCTCCAACATTTATAACATTATGTTCAGCACCTGCTGGCACAACAACAGCAAAACCATCACCACCAGTAACAGTCGTGCCATCTATAATAAACTGCGCCTCTCCAGATTCCACTCTTAAAAACTGATCATGCTCATCATGAACCTCAGTCCCAATTTCGTCACCAGGTTGAATATTCATCAGCACAAGCTGACTAAATTTTCCCGTAAACAAAACTCTTCTGTAATCAGAATTTTCTAACGTTTGTTCTTCAATATTGTTGGCATAGTATTTCATACGCCAATTATATCACTTATATTTTCGATTACTCAACAAATGTAAAGGCTTTTCCTGTTGAATTTCCTCTTCCTGTTCTACCAATTCGGTGAACATAGTCGTCATAAGTTTGAGGCAAATCAAAGTTGATAACGTGAGTTACGTTTGGAATATCAAGTCCTCTGGCAGCCACATCTGTCGCAACAAGGATATTTGTTTTTCCGTCTTTAAAAGCTTTCAATGCTCTTTGTCTTTGATTGTGACTTCGATCTCCGTGAATAGCTTCGGCTCTAAAACCTGTCTTATGTAAGTTTCTAGATAAATTTTCTACACCTCGTTTTGTTTTTCCAAAGATAATAACTTTTTCACAATTTTCATCTTTCAAAACTTTACAAAGCATATCCATTTTATCTCCACCTCTACCAACTCGAATTACATCTTGATCAACATTTTTTGATGTTTCTCTTTTTCGTACAGAAATAATTTCTGGTTCTTTCAAAAATTCGTGAATTAGTTTTTCAATTTGAGGTGAAAGTGTCGCTGAGAAAAACAATGTTTGTCTTTCTTTCGGAAAATCTTTCAAAATCCATCGCATATCATCGATAAATCCCATATCAAGCATTCTGTCTGCTTCGTCCAAAACAATTGTTCCAAATTGAGAAGTATCAATCATTTTTCTTTGAATCAAATCTTTAACACGACCTGGAGTACCAATAACAAAGTTATTATGTCGTCTTAATTGATCAATTTGTTTTCCAATATGCATTCCACCAACACAACACGCAAATCCCATATATGAATTTGCAGTAAAATCTTTTAGTTCATCTGCAATTTGAATTGCTAATTCTCTTGTTGGAGCTAAAACCAAAATCTTTTCATTAGCAATCAATCTGGCTTTTGTAATCAAAGGCAACAAGAAAGCCGCTGTCTTTCCTGTTCCTGTATTTGCCAAACCAACAACATCTTTCCCTTTTAAAATATGAGGAATTACTTGATCTTGAATCGGAGTCGGATTTTCAAACCCTTTTGCTTCAATTGCTTCTTTTAATTTTGCATCAAAAGCAAAGTCAGCAAACTTATGATTAATTTTTACCACCTCTTCTTCAACAGCTCCATCAGCTTTAGCAATGAATCTGTCTATATTTATATTTTCACCTTGAGATCTTCCTCTTCGATTTGATCCATTTCTATTCCCACCTCTTCTTGGTCCGTTTGAATTTCCTGATCCAAATCTTGATCTTCCTCCAGAAAATCTTGGTCGTTCATTTATAAATTCACTTCGGTCAGAACCGGGTCGTGTATCAATCTTTTTTCCAGAAAATCTTTTTTTAGCAAAACTACCTGATCTGTCAGATCGGCTTTCGTTTGAATCTTTTGAAAAATCTTTTTTAAATCTAGGTTTAAAATCCCGAGTTCTCTTCGGTTTTGCACCTGCTCTCTTTATTATATAAGTCATTAAATTTTATTGTTTAGTAGCGTTCTTCTTTCTATCGTTTTCTGTCAAAAACTTCTTTCGTAAACGAATGTTTGTAGGAGTAACTTCAAGATATTCATCTTCTCTCATCATTCCAAGAGCTCGTTCAAGTGTTAGTTCGTAAGGAGGAGTAAGTTGGATTACGCCATCGCTTCCAGAAGCTCGCATGTTTGTTAATTGTTTTCCTTTTGTTGGATTCACATTCATGTCTTCGCCCTTTGTTGTGTATCCAATCACCATTCCTTCATATACATCTTCTCCCGGTCCAATATAAAGGACTCCTCTGTCTTGAAGGTTATCAAGAGAAAATCCTAATGCTTTTCCTGTAGCCATAGAAACCATTGAACCATATTCTGTCTTATTGATTTCTCCAACTTTTGGTTGGAATGAGTGGAATACGTTTGTCATAATTCCCTCACCTTTTGTATCAATAATAAATTCGTTTCTATAACCCAAAAGACCTCGAGTTGGAACTTGGAATACAAGTTTTGTTTGTCCGTCTTTTGTTTCCATTCCCATCATCAATCCTTTTCTGTTTCCAAGCTTTTCAATCACGGCACCAGAAAATTCTTCAGGAACTAAAATATTTACTTCTTCAAACGGCTCATATTTTTCACCATCAATTTCTTTGATGATTACTGTTGGTTGAGAAACAGAAAGTTCAAAACCTTCTCGTCTCATTCTTTCAATCAACACAGCCAAGTGAAGTTCTCCTCTACCATAAACGATAAAGTTACCGCCGGCAGAATCAAAATCAACTTTTAATCCCACGTTTACTTCCAATTCTTTTTCAAGTCTTTCTCGAATTTGTCTTGAAGTCAAAAGCTTTCCGACTCGTCCTGCGAACGGTGAGTCGTTCACAAGCATATTTAGGGAAAGAGTTGGTTCATCAACTGCAATTGGCGCAAGAGCTTCAGTTGATTCATCGGTGATGATAGTTTGTCCGATGAAAATATCTGGGATACCGGCAATCATAATAATATCACCAGCAATCCCTTCTTTAGAATCAACTTTATTCAAACCTTCAAAAGTGAAAAGTTTTGTAATTTTTCCTGAAAAAGTTTTTCCTTCTGCATCTTTAACAAAAACTTGTTGTCCCGCAGAAACTTTTCCTTTGTAAACTCGACAAATACCCATACGACCCAAAAAGTTGTCGTACGCCAAGTTGAAAACTTGTGCTTGCAAAGGCGAATTCACAAGCTCTTCATTTGAAACTGATGGAACTTTTTCTAAAATCAAATCTAGAAGTGGAGACAAGTCTTTCAATTCGTCTTCCATTTTTCTTTTTGCAACAGCATCTCGCCCAATTGCGTAAACAGTTTCAAAATCCAACTGTTCATCTGTTGCTCCTAAGTCGAAAAATAATTCATACACTTGGTCGTGCGCCCATTGAATATCCGCAGCCGGCTTATCAATTTTGTTTAAAACTAAAATTGGCTTCAATCCAAGCTCCAATGATTTTTTCAAAACGAATTTTGTTTGTGGCATTGGACCTTCTGCAGCATCAACCACAAGAAGCACTGAATCAACGCTTCTCAAAACTCTTTCTACTTCAGAACCGAAGTCGGCGTGACCTGGTGTATCCAAAATATTAATCTTTGTACCTTTGTAAAAGATTGAAGTGTTTTTCGCGTAAATCGTAATACCACGCTCTCTTTCAAGATCGTTTGAGTCCATTGAAACTCCTCTTTCTACCATATTGTTTTGAACAAGGAGAGCATCTGTAAGTGTAGTCTTTCCGTGGTCAACGTGAGCGATAATCGCTATATTTCTTATTTCCATAAATTTAAATGAGTCAAGAGTTTAACATAAATAGAGGTTTTTGTACAGGGTTTTAATTAACAACGACAATATAATCTCTTTCTAAACCGATTAAATTAAGTACATTTTGCTTATCTTTATCTGTTGAAATCGAAACTTTGGACTTATCAATATTTACTGGAATTAAGGTAAATTTTTGCTGTTTTTCGGTCAATTCAAGCTCCAAAGCAAGTCCTCGCTGAGTTTCGTATGAAAATTCTTGATCAAACACAAAGTTACCAAGCGAATAGAAAATTGGTTTTTCTTTATAAAGTTCAAACGGCTGAACTACATGAGGATGAGCACCAATCACAGCATTAGCTCCGGCATCAATAAACTGGTGAGCTAAATTTGTCTGTCTTTGATTTTGCACAACTTCATATTCATCACCCCAATGTGGAAACACAACTAAATAAAAGCAATCATTACGAATATTTTTTATTTCATTCAAAATTGGTTCAGGATTTTTTGTATACAAATCATGATAGCCAATTAAACAAATATTTTTGCTTCCGATTTTTTCTATCACTGATAATTTTCCGTTGTTTGTTGCTGTACCAAAATATTTCAGAGAATTTTTTGTCAGATAATCTTTTGTTTGTTCAAAACCAGCTGCACCATAATCAGCAGTATGATTATTTGCCAAACTCAAGTGAGTAAAATTATTTTCTTTTAAAAATCCAGCGATACGAGGTGCAAAGGTAAATTTTAAAATTTGATTATCAAATTGAGCAATAGATGGAAAATCTGTAATTGTTCCTTCAAGATTCCCAACTACCATATTTTTGTTTTCAAATAAATTTTTTACTCCTGCAAAAATCGAATCTTCTCCAAAACTTTGCATTCGTTTTGCAACTGTTCTATCAAACATCATATCTCCAACAAACAAAATCGAAATTTTTTCTTCTTTTTTGTTCTCAGATTTTCTGGCTGGAGTTTTCTCCAAAAAATTTACTGCCGGAATAAAATCAATTTTTTTATACGAAAACAAAAATGCCACTAAAACTATTATTAGAAGCAAAATTATTTTTAAAAATTTCATTTAATTAAAACTCTCCACCTCCACGATCAATCATCACATCTTCAACATGAAACTCCTCTTCTTTGTTAAAAAAAGAAATAATAGCAATTGCGATAATAATCAGAGCTAGAAAAACCAAAATCCTTTTTGTCATGTCTATATTATATCACTTTAAAAAACCTTCTTTCAACAATATTTTCTTTTTATTTTTTGAACCTCGATTGTACCCGCCCAACTCGCCACTACTTTTTATGACACGATGACACGGAATTTCAGGATTGTAATTCTTATTTAAAATATTTCCAACCGCCCTAAAAGCTTTCTCACTTCCAGCTTTTTTGGCAACTTCTTTATAAGAAAGAGTTTTTCCTTCAGGAATTTTCCTTACAACTTCGTAAACTTTTTCTGTAAATGTTTTAGTTTTAGTCATGATTATGAGCAATATGTCCGTGACTGTGCGAATGATTATGATTATCTTTTAAATTTTTATATTTATCTACAAAGTAGACCGCTAAAAATGTAGTTATAGGAACAGTCAAAATCAATCCGATACTTCCAACAAGCGTTCTTGCAATTTCTGTTGCAAAAATTTCATTGTTTACAATTTTCCCAAAAGAAGAATTTGATTGAGAAAACCAAAGCAATAAAGGCAATGAGACTCCGGCATATGCCAAAACCAAAGTATTCACCAAAGCGCTGATATGTTCATTTCCAACTCGCAACGCTTTTTTATAAAGTTCAATTGGTTTCAAATGATCTGCGGCTTTCTTTAATTCAGCGACCACTGCCACTTGAGTTGTAGCAATATCATCCAACACTCCAAGCACACCAATAATAATTCCACCCAAAAGCAGTCCTTGAAAATCCAAAGAACCTTGGGTACTGAAATTTAAATAAACTGTTTCATCAGAAAAGAATCCGCTCAAATTCAAAATTTTTACCGACAAGAAAGATAAAATTCCTGTGATACAAACAGCGATAACTGTTCCAGAAAATGCAATCAATGATTTAAAGTTAAATCCATGCGTAAAGAAAATTGCAATTCCTAAAATTATCGAACCAATCACAATACTTGTCATGACAGGATGGAAACCTTTCATCAAAAGAGGTAACAAAACATAAACAATCATCAAAAAACTTCCTACCAAACTTAACAAAGAACGCAAACCTTGCCACCTTCCAAAATAAATAACAACCGCAACAAACAAAGCAGTTAGAAAAAGCAGCGATGCACGACGATCCAAATCTCTAACAGAATATATTTCATCACCGTGTATCGTGACCAAATAATTCATATAAAATTTTTGTCCCTCTTTTAATAAAATAAAATCATTATCAACATCAATAATTTCTCCTTTTCTTTCTCCTTCAAGAATTTCTGCTTTTATAATCTGATATTTTGTTTTTGCATCTGTTCCAAAAATTTGCCTTTCTCCGGACTCAACAACATCAACAACTTTTGCGCGCCAAACTCCTTGTAAGTCTTCATAAAGCTCTTGAGCATTTAAAAAACCAGAAACAGAGCTTAAAAATAAAAGCGCTATCAAAATTATTTTTATCTTCAAAAATTTCATTTTATTTTTTGTAACCAAGAACCACAGACGATGCGAGTGCAACAATGATTACATTTTTGATTATGTATTGCCCAACAAGTGTTGGTGCCATAAATGATTGCCAAGTCATATCTGGAAGCATTATAAGAGGTAAAAATGTAGTACACATGTGTGGCAACAAAATAGCAATGGCAATCTTCTCAGTCTTTTTGCTCAAGAACAAAAGTCCAATAATCATTTCCACAATACCCAAAACTACGATAAAAGAACTCATTGGCCACCACGGAATAGTTATTGATCGCAAAGCATCAACTAATTCGTAAGCTTCAGAAAGTCCCAAAACTTTTAAAAGTCCGAACCAAAAGAAAACAATAAAAATCGACACGTGCGCTAATAAATAAGTAAGTTTTTTAATTTTATTAAAATTCATCCTTTATAGTTTACTACAAACTTTGCAAGTTCCAAAAAACTCTAAAGCATGATCAGATATTTTTGAAAAAGTATCTGAACATTTTTGCACTTTTTTTAAAAATTGTTCTGGTAAACAAATATCAACTTCTTCGAAACAACCACAGTTTTTACAAACAATATGATGATGGTGGTGATTTTGAAATTCAAAATAAGATTTACCAGAACGAAAATCTGTTTGATAAACCAATCCATTCAAAACAAATTGATTCAAAATTCTATAAATTGTCACTTGATCAACTGTCTTTAATTTTTTAAAAATATCTTCGACAGACATCGGTTTTGAGTTAAAAATCAAAAGCTCCAAGACTTTTAATCTGTTTTTGGTCAGTTTTAATCCTGTTCCTCGGATTAATTCTTCAATATTGATATTTTGTCCTTGCTTTTTATGCATATTTAATATTATACTCTAAATGCAACTGAATTGCATTTAATTTAAATAATATGTCTATACCTTTTATATACTCTCTAGCCAGCGTTTTAATAATCAGCCTAATATCTTTGATCGGTGTTTTCACACTCTCTCTTAAAGATACTACTACAAAAAAGTATATTTTTGTATTTGTTAGTTTAGCTCTCGGTGCCCTTCTTGGAGATTCTTTCATTCACTTGATTCCAGAAGCAATTGAAGAAACTGGAAACATTACAACCGTTTCCCTTTTTGTAATAATCGGGATTTTTATATTTTTTATATTAGAAAAATTTCTTCATTGGCATCACCATCAAGATGACTCAGAAAAACATATCAAACCTGTTGGAAAAATGATTTTGGTTTCTGATGGTTTTCACAATTTTTTGGACGGCGTGATTATTGGAGCAAGTTATTTAATTAGTTTGCCAGTTGGTATTGCGACCACAATCGCAGTTTTAATTCACGAGATTCCGCAAGAGATTGGAGATTATGGTGTTTTGCTTCATGCAGGATATTCAAAATCAAAAGCATTGCTTCTAAATTTTATTTCTGCACTAATTTCAATCGTTGGAGTTATTTTAATATTTTTGCTTGGCGAAAGTTTAGAAGAAAAACTAGTTTGGTTTTTGCCAATAGCAGCCGGAGGTTTTATTTATATTGCACTTTCTGATTTGATTCCAGAACTTCACAATCACGATGAAAGCAAATCTGACTTAAAGAAAACTTTACTTCAAATTTTTGTAGCAGGAATCGGAGTTGTACTAATGTACTTGATGCTATTTCTGGAATAAATAAAAAGGAGTGCCCGAGAAGAGCACTAGGCACAAGGGAAAACCAAAGTTTTCTCGGACACTCCAAGCATGAATACACCCAATCAACGGGAGGGCCTTTGTTGCGTTCCTCTCGACTAGCAACGGGATTGGCGTTTTTGTGTATTGCAACTTCCCAGACTACTCGTCCAGAGAAAATTCTGAAAAAAGGAACTTGGATTCGATCTTCCTCGTCTTGAGCATGAAACTCTCCCGCAAAAGCCAGTTTGGCTTTCAACAGAAAATCGGAAATTTCGGACTCTCTTGTCGGACAAGAAAGAATGAAAATCTTATTTTGGCTCTCGTGAGAATGAAGTGAAGCTGGGAAACAACATCCCAGCACAACTAGGACGGTTGAGTCTCTCATCTAAAAACCAATATTACATTCTAAATAAAAAATTTGCAACTGCTATTTTTTTGATTTGTTTAAATCCAAAACCTCATCAATTCTGATTTTTTCCACAAATTCCGGAACGTGAGAAACTAAAATCATCGCACCTTCGTACTCATCTAAAGCTTTTGCGATTACAGGAATATGGCGAAAATTAATATGGTTTGTCGGCTCATCTAAGATTAAAAGACCCGGCTGTAACAAAACTAATCTCGCAAATGCAACCAAACCTTTCTGTCCTTCTGAAAGCAATCCAATTTTTGTTTTTATAATCTCTCCATAAATTAAAAACCCAGCAGCAATCGAACGAACTTCTTCTTCAGTTTTTTCTCCAGCAACATTCATCAAACAATCAAAAACAGTTTGATCAAAATCTAAGTTTGAAAAATCTTGTCGATAATATCCAATAACCACACCCTCAGAAACCTGCTCACCTTTCGCGTGACCAGAAGCCAAAGATTCTAGCAAAGTCGTCTTCCCAATTCCGTTTGGACCAACAATTTGCAAGTGCTGTTTTCTTTTCAAAACAAAATCACATTTTACATCTTTAGGTTGATGATCTTTAATTACTTTATAAGAAGTTAATTTCAAAACTTCTGTCGGCAAATCTTCTTGCACAGGAATATTAAAAGGTCTGATAGTCTTATCTTCTTTTCTCACATCAACTTTATTCTCTTCCGCCTCTTCAGCTTTTTCACGCATTCTTTTTGCAACAAGACGCATTTGTCCTCCTTTGTGCGCAAAAAAGTTTGCTTTATCTTTGTTCGCTTGAATTTCTTTTTCAAGTTGCGCATTCATTCTTTTTTCTTTCAAAACTCTATCTGCAATTTCTTCAACTACATCGTGATAGTTACCAGTATATTTTTCAATATTTCTTGTTTGGACATTTAAATACAAAACTCCTTCGGTAAAAGCATTCAAGAAATCCGCATCATGGGAAATAACAATTACAGTTTTTCTATATTCTTTCAAAAATTCCGTTAAATGAGCAATTCCCTCTTTGTCTAAATTGTTTGTCGGCTCATCCAATAAAAGAACATCTGGGTTTTGAATTAGAGCAGAAGCTAAAAGCAGTCGGGCTTGCTGCCCACCAGAAAAACTTCCGATTATTCTTTCCTTGAAACTTTCCGCGATTTTTTCATCTTTCGGTGCAAGATTTACAATTTCAAGAACTGCATCAATCTTCGGATCAATTGCATAAATTTTTTCTGAAAAACATTTCTCAAAAAATTCTCGCACAGTAAGATTCATTTCATCTCGCGGAATAACCTGACGAGAAATCGCGATTGTGGTTCGAGGCATAATTGTAATAATTCCCTCATCTGGCTTATGTTGTCCCGTAATCAATCCAAAAAGCGTACTTTTTCCAGCACCATTTTGCCCCATCAAAGTAAATTTAGCTCCACGACGAATAGAAAAACTTGTCTCGATCAAAATCGGTTTATTCTCTGTGTGTTCATAAGAAACATTATTAAAAGTGATTAAACCTTCATTTCTTGACATAAGGCTTCACATCTTACACTATTTTTGACTTATTTGCACCTATTTTCGAATAGAAAAATAAATATCTACCAAAACTAGAAATACTCCAACAGAAAGCGGTCCTAAAATAAATCCTAGCGGACCAAAAAATGCCAATCCACCAAGCACCGACAAAAACACCAACAAAGGATGTAACTTCATTCCACTTCCAACTAGTTTTGGATTCAAGAAATTATCAATCAAACCGACTGCAATAACTCCCCAAATAAGAAGTCCAACTCCTCCAAAAGTATTCCCTGTCACGAACAAATACACGATTCCCGGCAACAAAATAATTGAAGTACCAATTCCTGGAATCAAAGCTGAGATTGCAGCAACAGTTCCCCAAAATACCGCATTAGGAACACCAAACAGCGCAAAACCAATTCCAGTCAAAGTTCCTTGAATCAAACCAATCATCAAGCTTCCTTTAACAATCGCAGAAACAGCAGTCGCCAACTTTGAAACAACTTTATTGTCATCCGTATCTTCAAGTGGACTTAAATCCACAAAATAATCTTTCAGTTTTTTCCCATCTTTCAACAAGAAATAAAATGACATAATGAAAACAAATAGATTCAAAAACATTTTTGTAAAACTAGAAAAAATAGAACCAAAGTTTTGAACTAAAATTTCAAGACCTTGCTTTGCATATATTTTCAAATCTACATCAAAATTTTCTGGAACAGGAACAAATGTTCGAGCTTGTTCAATCAATTCATCAACTTTTAATGTAATTCCACTAGTGCCGTTTAAAACTAAGTATCGGTAAATATCGCTTGCTTCTTGTGCAACTTGAGTTCCTAAAAAAGAAACCGGGAGCAAGACAAGAACAATTGAAAAAAGTGTCGTTACAAGTGCAGCCAAAGATTCTTTATTTCCGAAAAATTTTAATAGCTTTTCATAAATCGGATGAAAAAGAAAAGCAAAAACCGCCGCCAAAATAAACGGACTCAAGAAAGGATTTACAATAAAGTAAACTAAAATTGCAAAACCTACTATGCAAACCAACAAGAAATAAATCGAATGCTTTTTATATAATTCCATACTAATTATGATACTTTTTTATTTTCAAAACTCAACAACAACTTGTTAACTAGTTTTCTAACCTCTTCAAAAACCAAAATTGACATTGCCACCGGAACAATCATCAGCCATTCATTTAACTCCAAAGGAACTGTATTTAGAACACTTTGCATAAAAGGATTGTAAACAGCTATTATTTGCAAGAAAATCACCAAAACAGTCGCTCCGATTAGATATCCATTTGAAAAAGGATTTATTGCAAAAATTGATTTACTTTCAGAACGACAGTTCCAAGCATTAAACCATTGGAACATTGCAAGAGTTGTAAGTGAAATTGTCCAAGCTTTTTCGATATCATTTTCAAAATATTGCCCGAAGAAATAAAGTGTACCAATCATCATCGGTATAGACATGAACAACATTCGAGTAATCATCATTTTATCAATTAAATTTTTTCTGCGTCTTTCAAATTTTCCATTAAGCAAACCTTTTTCTTTTGGTTCCATCGAAAGTGCAACATCAAGAAATCCATCTGTAACCAAATTCAACCAAATAATTTGCGCTGCCAAAATAGGAAGAGGATAATCCAAAATAAAAAGTGCAACAACAATAGTTAACAATTCTCCGAGACCAGTAGAAAATAAATACAAGATGACTCTCTTTATTGTTTTATAAATACTTCTTCCTTCTTCAACAGCAGAAACAATACTTCCAAAATTATCATCCATTAAAATAATATCCGATGCTTCTTTTGCAACTTCTGTTCCAATTTTTCCCATACTCACACCAAGGTCAGCAGAAACCAAAGACGGTGCGTCATTCACTCCATCTCCCGTCATCGCTACAATGTCACCTTTCTTTCTGTAAGCAGTAATAATTTTTGATTTATTTTCCGGAGTGATTCTTGTAAACACAGAAGTTTTATCCAAACGAGAAACAATTTCTTCTTCAGACATATTTTCCAAATCTTCTCCAGTAATAACATAATCTCCATCAGAATAAATTCCCGCTTCTCTTGCAATAGCTTGTGCAGTAATTTTATGATCACCTGTAATCATCACAACTTTAATTCCAGCTTCTTTCGCTTTTTGCATAGCATCAAAAACTTCCGGTCTTAAAGTATCTTTCATTGCCACAAAACCTGAAAATTTTAGTGACTTCACATTTTCAGGTTTAAGTTCAGATTTGAAATCATCTTTCTCTGCAACAGCCAAAACTCTCAAACCTTCTCGCGACATTCTAATGAAAACGCTTTCTAATTCGTCTTTCAGCTTATCTGTCATTTTACAAAGACTCAATACAACTTCTGGCGCACCAACAACAGTAAGATGATCTGAAACTCCATTTTCATAAACCAAAGCGTGATATTTTAATTTAAAATTAAAAGGTATTTCGGCAGTCAATTTTGTTTCTCTTAATAAATCTTCTTTTTTAAAGCCAATTTTTTCTCCAAATATCAACATCGCAGCTTCCGTCGGATCACCTGAAACTTTCCAAATATTTTGCTTCTCATCAAAAGAAACTCGCGCGCCCGCCGACAAAGAAGAAATTTTTGCCAGTTGCAACAAATCCGGATGATTCGCAGAACTAATTAATTTATCTTGCAGAAAAACTTCGCCAGTCGGATCGTATCCTTCACCTGTGATGTTGTAAATTTTTCCATTTGACCAAACCTTAGAAACTATCAATTCATTTTTTGTAATAGTTCCAGTTTTATCAACCGCAATTACATTTGCTTGGCCCAGCGCTTCAACAGCTTGAAGTTTTTTAACCAATACATTTCTTTTAGACATTCTCCAAACTCCAGTCGCCAAAACCAAAGTAATCACAATCGGCAAACCTTCTGGAATAACAGAAACTGAAATAGAAACAACTGTGATAAAAATTTCTTTCAAATCATAACCATCTAACAATCCATAAATAAAAATCAGAAGACTAACTCCCAATATTACAAAAATAATCGAATTTGAAAGTTTCTCAACATCTTTTTTCAAAGGAATATCTGTATCAATAGTCGAAATTTCTTTTGCGATTTTTCCGATAAAAGTTCTCTCACCTGTCTCCACAACGATCGCTTTTGCATTTCCAGAAACTGCATTTGTTCCTTTGAACAACATATTTTTTTGAGAATGAACCGGCAAATTTTGATCTTCAATTTGTTCTGCACTTTTTGCAACTGGAACAGATTCCCCTGTCATTGAAGATTCATCTATTCTCAAAGCATTTGAAGAAATGATTCTGGCATCAGCAGGAACTTTCTCGCCTTCTTGCACAATAATAATATCTCCGGGCACCAATTCCACATCAGACACAATAAAACTTTTCCCGTCTCGCAAAACAGTTGTAGAAGTTTCGGTAAATTTTTTCAAAGCTAGCAAAGTATTTTGCGCACGTCCTTCTTGAATTGTTCCGATAATAGCATTAAAAAAAAGAACGATTAAAATAATAACTCCATCAGCAACTTCATTTAACAAAATAACTATTCCGCCACAAATCAAAAGAATATAAATAAGAGGACTCGTAAATTGAGACAAAAATATTTTAAAAATAGATTCTGCAGTTTCTTCGGGCAAAGAATTTTTTCCGTACTTTTCTACTTTTTCCTCAACTCCAAAAGTGGTTAAACCTCTCTCACTACTGTTGAGTTTCTTAAATATTTCTTCTAAAGAAAAAGAATACCACTTGACCATTAAATTTTATTTTAACATACGTTTTTACATAAAGTCTTTATAACTTTCCAACACTTTGTCGGAATTTTTTGGATTGTATTTTGGTAATTTCTTATATTCTGAAAGTCCATAATTTTCAGCTTGTGCTTGGAACGCCTTCATATAATCAGAAAAATTTGCCGGTTTTCCATCTATTTTAAAATCCGGATTTAATGCATCAAAATTTTCGGCAATACCTTCAACAACATTTGAATCATTCAAATCTTTCATATTCCGTGTCAAATCTTCCCAATAGCTTCTGTAATTAACTGATCCAGAATATCTTGCAATCGATCTTCTAAATGGACCTAGATCAGAAAGCTTTCCTTTTAATTTTGGTCCAGACATATAACTCGCCAACATTCTTCCAACAGCATCTAAATTTAAAATCCAATGCAACCTTTCATCTGCTTCAACCAATTCTTTTTTATCATCAGCTTTTTCTCTCATTAAAGTTGCCAAATGTTTTGCATGATTTTCATATTTACCAGATTCATTTTTGCAACCTCTGCTGGTATTGCAAACCAAAGAATTACAACCACAAAATGTCTTCAAACCAAATTCTGCCGCAACAGAGCCTTGCATATGTGCCAAACCAAAACCACCATCGCCTCTCGCATTTGGCAGCAAATCTTCCCCCGTACTTTCTTCCACAACATCAGCTATGTTTTTAAAACGCAAAGTTCGCAAAATTTTTCCGTCATGTGTCTCAGCGCCATATCTGCCAACTCTGTCAGGCATATTTAAATTTTCAAAAACCGGAAGAGGAATTTTTTCTTCGTAAGAAAGTTCGGGTTTTATTTTTTTGTATTCAAGTGAACCAATTTCCAATCTTTCCTCAGAAGTGCCTTCCATTGTTTCAACTGAAGTTTCATTTTCTCTAAATTCTGAATCGATCACCTCTTCTTCAGGTAAATCTTCCATTGTTGAAGATTCTAATTCTTTTTGTTTTTCTCTCCTCACATCATCCAGATATCCAATTCCTATTCCTGCAGCAAAAACATCTGCATATAACAGCTTCTTAAAACCATTTAAAACTTGCCTTCTGGTCATCGGCTTCGTAGTGAAAGTTTCATAACCAAGCGGTGCTTCCAATGGTTTCAATTCCGATTCTTCATTTTTTTGAGGAAAGGATTCAAATTTCATTTTATTTTTTAGAAATAAATCTTTTGTTTAAGTAGAAAGTTAAATATCCAGTCGCAATAATTATTATTCCTGAAAAAATTAAAGCGACTGACCAATTCATGGAGTTTGAAAAATACTTTGCTGTAATTTTTATAATATGAGCAATTAAGAAGATTGCACTTAAAGAAAGCATTATTCTGCTTCTCAAAAACACACTTGCGTAAAAAGAACCAAACACCAAAGCAATCATCAACAAATCAAAAACTCCTCCAAATGTTATAAATGATCCCAAGATTCCCAAAGTACCCAAACCATACAAAACTCCCCTAACTGATTTTCTTTCTTTATCACTATCTGAAATAACATATCCAATCAAAACATAAGCGATTCCAATTAAAATTGTCAGCCATTTATAATAAAGTGAAGAATTATAAACTCCCATCAATACTTCTGCTGTAATTGAATACAAACTGACTGTGGCAAAAAATATTGTTATCAACGTCAAAATATTTTTTCTAGTAGTCCAAAGTGCCAGCCCGAAAACTATCGCCCACATCAAAGAAAGCATAGAAACCAAAACCGGAGTGGTTTGAATATTTGCTTCGTGCAAAAGAACTCCTGTTCCCACAGGTGCCAAAACTGCAGAAAACGTAAACATAGTTTGAGACAAAACATTGTGTTCTGAATCTTTAATCAAGAATCCCACAATATAAGCTACCAATGACATTCCTAGTGTAATAAAAACTCTTCCAAAATAATTTAAAGAATCCCAATTTTGAAAAACAAGAACTATAACTCCCACCAATGCGATTACAGCACCAACTATATATAAAATATTTATTATATTTTTTGAGTTTTCGTGTTTTAAATTTTCTGCAACTTTTAAGTTGACCAAATCATCTTTGGTAATTTTTCCTTCAGATATTTGTTGTTCTATAAAAGATAGAATTTCTTGTTTGTTCATAAAATTTATTTTATCCAACCAATAATCTTCAAATCTCCATAATACCTATTGCCTTTTATTCCATTTATTTTTTTCTTTCCTCCGTTTGATGAAGAAATGAAATATCCGGAATTGTTATCATAAGATCCAAAAATTTCGAAAATACCATTGTGGCTATAATCGTAAATTACAGAATATCCGTCAGGTGATGAAGGGCCTGCTGATAATTCATAACCTCTTGCTTCATCGAGAGAGATTTCGTACGAAGAATCTTTTTCAACGTCATAAAAATATATTGGAGGAAGATCAGTTAATGATTGTGCGAAATAAGGATCTTTCAAAATCATTTCATTAATATGTGGAACTGGTTTTACTACAATCTGACCATTTTCTACACCGTATTCATTTCTGTAATTTGAATAATTTACAGATTCACCTTGATACAAAAAATTGTGAGCAGGTTTTACAAAAGTATTTGGTAAAAAAACTATAAACGAAATTATGATAATAAAAATAATCGGTAATGATATTCCAACTATTAATGGCAAATTCTTTTTCATGTATTTAATTATATCAAATAATTTTGACCTAAAACAAAAGAAGACCTTCCGGTCTTCTTTTGTAATTTATTCCTGAACTTTGCTAAAAGTCAGAACTCCCCCTCTATCCAGATAAACTAGCTCTAGAGTGTCAAAAGTCAGTTTTGAAATTCTAAAATTTAGATTTTCTTCAGCTTCTGTCGACATTTTTATTTCTAAATTCGGACCATTTTCTTTTTCAGAAACAACCCAAGAATCTTCTGATGTCACTTCACCATCGTAATAATCGATAGATTTTCCACCTTCTATAAACTCTCTCACAAACTTGGCGTCATCAGCAGATTGCCATTTTCCTAAGATACTTTTATTAACGATTGCAACAATGTCAGGTTTCTCTCCAGAACCTTCTCCTCGATCACCAAAATTCATCGGTGCATTGTTTGGATCAAAAGGTTGATTACATATAACAGTTCTTTTTTGCGCTTTGTAATGAATAGAAACCTCTTCACCTGCAAACACAAAAGCGACATCATTATCTTCAAATCTTTTTCCGTCGCCATCAACTCCCACTAAATTTTTTGCAATGTTTCCAGCAACAATAACATTCAAAGAATTGTCGTTAAGAAATTCTGCAATAAAATTTAAACCGTCTGTACAAGAAAATGAAACAGAATATTTGTCTGAATTATCAACCACCTCAACTTCTTTTGGTTGTGAATTTTTCAGATAAAATCCAAAACCTAAAGCAATAACCAGAACAACTATAGCAATTATGATTGGATTCTTCATTTTAAATTATTTAGTTTTTTTAATTTTCTTAGAAGATTTCTTAACTTCAGCCTCAATGTGCTTCCATTGTTTTTTCAATTCATCACGAACTGATTCAACTTGATCTTCTGTAACATTTTTAACTTTTGTGTATTTGTCCATTACACCGTCAACAATGTCATCAAATTTTTCTTTTGTAATATCTTTTGTTTTTTCAATTTTATCCAAAACATCACCTTTTGCCTTTAGTGTCCAAGCTTCAATCTTTTTTCGATTGTTTTTAGCATTCTTTGAACCGAACAAAAAGTATCCTCCTGCAACAGCTGCAACAACAGCTCCTGTTACAAACGCTCCTGCGATATCTCCAATATCTTTTTTATTTTTATTATCTTTTGCCATTTTATTAATAATTATTAATACCTAACTAAATTTTATTTTTTCTTTTTTCGAGACTTAGACACCAAATTGAAAATGTTTTTCAAAAATGCTGTTGAAGCAACTGTTCCTAGAAAGTTAGAAGCAAATTTTACTTTACTTCCGACTTCTTTTCTCAAAACTTCTACATCTTTGATAATATTTTTTGCTTCGGCGTTTATATCTTGAATTAATTTATCAACTCTTCTTAGTACTTTCACTATGTAGTATACCACGACCAAAGCACCGACAGTAATAACCACAATTCCCACCGAGCTAATAAAAAAGAAAATATCTGATTTTAATAAATTTTCCATACTTTAATTTTACACCAATATTTTCTATCTTCTAAAAAAGCTATTCACATAGTAGCGGAAAACTCCCATACCTTTTGAACTTGAATGCAAATATAAAAATCCAGAAACAGCAGCAATCAGGGCACCAACAGTGTTAACAATCAAGTCCCACATCGTATCTACCAATCCACTTTTTTGCATATTCAATCCAAAGAAAGAATCCATAGCGAATTCAAAAATTTCCCAAACAACACCGATTGCCAAAGAAACTGAAAATGCAAATAAAGAAATCAACCAGTTAGGAGCTTCGAATTTTTTGTTGCGATAAAAATAGTACAGAATCAAAAATCCGATAAAACCAAACGCCACTCCGGATCCGGTGTGCAAAATAACATCCCACCACCAAAACTTTGTATAAAATTCATGTACCTCTCCTAAGAATAATGTGGCATAAATAAAAATTACCAGAATAAATTCAAAGCCGACTGGAATATCAAATTTATAACTTCTCGCAAAGTAAGAAGGTATAAGCACAGCAATCAAAGAAATTATACTAACAAAAACTGTTGTCCAATCTTTTTCGACAACTGCAAGTACAGCAGCAATCACTAAAGAAATTTTTATAGCGATACTTAAAATAAATTGAACTCTGTCGATTGGTTGTAGTTCGGAGAATTTTGGCATACTTAAAATTATATCAAATAAAAAAGCGGCCGGCGAAGCCGGCCGCTTTTTTATTCAAACTATCGTTCTCCTCTACCAAAAATCATTGAGATCAATGCTAGAACCACTCCGAAAATCAAAGCTGACCAAAATCCAGTAACTTCGAATCCTGGTACTACCGCACTAGTCAACATTACCATCAAAGCTGTGATAACAAGTGAGAATAGTCCCAAAGTTAAAACGTTAATTGGTAAAGTCAAAAGTGAAATAATTGGTCTTACAAAAGTGTTCACAACTGCCAATACAACCGCAACAATCACAGCAACAATCGCACCACTAACTGAAACTCCTGGCACTAAATAAGCCGCGATTCCAACTGCAAGTGCCGACAAAACTAATTGAATTATTGTTTGCATAAAATTTAATTAAATATATTTAATAAACTTCCCTCCTAAATATATTGTACACCAATTTATTTAGTATTTTTTCAATAAACCACAACTCAACATTTTTGCTTAATTTATTTATTTTCTGATTTATTATTTTGAGGATTCACAGCTTTCACTGCAGCAACAATTTCTGCAAATTTATCACTGTCTTTCATATCAATAATAATTACATTTCCATGACTGGCAGCATTTGAAATTGTATCGAAACG
>CAZVRT010000003.1:38626-106758 GCA_964630375.1 uncultured Candidatus Saccharibacteria bacterium
TCGAAACGGTTGGTGTCAGTTAAAAACTTCATTGCATCTTGAGTTGAAAGTCCTGCATTTGTCATTGTTCCCATTGCTTGCTCCAAACCTTTTGCCACAGCTTCACGCATTTGTGCCATACCTTCTCCTTGTAGTGCCTTACTTTTCGCTTCAGCTTCTGCAACTCCAACAAGTTTTATTCGAGCAGCGGCAGCCTCGTTTTCAGCAGCTTCTTTCAATCTATGTGAAGCAATAACTCTATTGAAAGCATCTCGCACTTCCGCACTTGGTTGAGGTTCGTCTACCAAAACATTTTCAATCAAATATCCAAACTGCGCAAAACGATCTCGCAAAGCAGATTGAACTTCTTCTTCCATTGAATCACGATTCGCATAAAGCTCTACCATTTCCATTCTTGAAGCAGTTTGTCGAACATTATTCAAAACGTAAGAGGTGATTTGTTGTTCTGGTCTTTCAAGTTCATAGTGAGCTTTCACAGCACCATTAGAATCGATATCAACTCTGTATTGCACTTTTACAGGTAAAGTCATAAACGCATTATCCTTTGTCTTCACAGAAACATTTGATTCAATTTCTTGTAGTTGCAAATTTATTCTGGCAACAACAGAAGTAATCGGCCATGGAAATTTAAATTGCAAACCCGGCATTCTCGGTTTTGAATGCGGCTTTCCAAAAGTTTCCAAAATCGCTGCAGTTTTTCCACGAACCACAAAAATTCCAGTAAAAATAATCCAAAGAACAAGAAATATTAAAATGTAAACAAATATTGGCATGATATTTTTAGTTAGAAATTTAATTCAGCTCTAATCTAAATTGTTCAACAACTTCAGGATGTTTTCCTTCTTTACATTCTGAAACAAATTTAGCAGCAGCTTCACCATCGGTAAATGTCATTCTGATAAGAGCATTTTCACAAGCTTCATCAACTTCTTGTTGATTTTGAATCTCAGCATTTTCATTTGAATAATTTTTTGAAAATCTATCTGAGTTGATAAAATAATAAGCTCCGACTCCAATTATTAGTAAAATAATGACTGTAATTATTGTTTTCATACTTTTACATTATAGCACTTTTTGCACAAATTCTCTCATACGCTTATCTCTTTCATCTGAGCTTTTTGCTGTTTCTATCCACACAATCAAATCTCTTTTTTCTGTTGGAGATAATTTTCCCCATTTCGATTTCGCTTTCGGATTCTTTCCAAGAGACTTATAAAAATCCATTGGTACAATTGAAAAGCAACAAGGTCTTTTCTTTCCTTCTTCCAACATTTCAACGGCTCTTTTTATTCTTCGTTCACGAGTTTCTTTTTGCTTGGCAGTTGAAATCCAAATAACAAAATCTCTTTGTGCATTTTCTGTAATTCCATTCCACTGCTCTTTAGCTTTTTTTGAATTATTTATTTTTTTATTTAAATCAACTGGAATATTTTTCATAAAATCATCATCTCATAAAAAATGTTAAAAATAAAAAAGCCTTCAGTTTAAAACATCAGGCTTTGTCTCGAAGTAATAATTTTCATAGCTTCTTTCCATCCAGAAACTCGCACTACTCTAGGCCCAGGATTCGGGTCTTGATTCCAAGGGTAATCGAAAAGTATGCCAGTCATTCCATCCGAAGCCACGTCTTTGGAATTCGCAAGAGAGTCATCAAACAACAGACGGGCCCCGATTTCTCTGCAAACTTCCGACTTTAGTCTGGCACCATTCTCAAAATGATTTGTGAAATGTAGTCCAGAAAAAACCTGTGGGAAATGACGATCAATCCACTTCTGAGTTTTGACTCTGGTACGACTATGGCGAGCAGTAATGATATGCAACTCATATTGTATAGACAATTCCAAAGTTGCATCAATCGAACCAGAGACAGGTTCGGACTCATCATGCGCATCAGAATCGAACCATTCGTAAACTCTCCTTATCGCTTCCTCCTTTGTACATCCCCAAACATTTTCAAGGTCCCAAGTAGTCACATCTTCAATACCATAATTGGTACCATAGCGAGAATTATGGAAAACTGCCAACGACGCATTGCAAGAAAGCAAAACATCATCAAGATCGATTCCGAGTTTGTCTTTTTTCTTCATAGATTTGTACTTTAATTCTGAGCAATTTCTACCAGAAATAAAAATATTTGCAATAAAATAAAAATCTCAACCTGTTGAGATTTCAAGAGTTGAGAAAAATCTGGTCCCAGGCTTCGGCTTAATTCCACGACCACTTCTGAAAATTGGATGAGCAAAAAATGCCCATCCTCTGCAAGTCATACTGATGCAAACCCTTCTGAGAACTTTGTACTGATCTCTTACATAGAAACAATTCACTTCTCCGTGAGTGCTGACTCCTCTATCTACAGGAGATGGAAACCGATACCGATAAGCAATTGAATAAACATCTCGAAGAGATGTTTCCACCGCATCAGAACCCCCCAAAAGACTGAGAGTATAATGGTCCCACATAGCCAAGTCCGTAGACTGGTATATATAAAGAGGCATACGCTCACAATCCTCGTTTAGAACAGGTTCAATTTTGCCTTCGTCTTTTAGAAACCATTTGTAAAAAGCTGGGCTCCTCTGAGCAACTACTCCGTTGTTTGTTGAAATTCTATGGCGCGCAATGAATTCCTCATCAAAATCATCGAGAATCAATTCACCGGAACGCCGAAATACATCTTTGAATGATGGCTGTTGTTTCATAAAAAAGTTCTATTTTTTATGACATTACAGCTGATTTTAATTATTTGCAAATAAAAATTTTAATGATAATAAATGCTATCAATTATTTTTTCAACGATTCCATCACCTGTATGATCGCTTCCTTGAATATACAAAACATAATCTGGACGATCTATACAAACAGCAATCCCTCCACCAGCAAAACCCGCACCTTCATTTGGTTGAGTTTGACCCTTTAGCATTGATGTCCCTTTTGAATTTGTAACAATATTGCCGTTTGCGATATCTTTCTCACATGAAATATGGTCTGCTGTATGTATAAAAAATTCCAAAGAATATTTATTTTTTAAATCTCGAGGAAAAACATTTGGATCATAATTTTGAAGTCTCAATGTGCGACCTAGTGTATCAGGTCTCATTTTTACATATTCAGAACTTGGATATTGAAAAGTAAAATTGTCCGAATCTGGAACATTTATGCTGTATGTAATCCAGTTGTAGGTGCTTTCTGGTTTTTTATTAAAATAAACACTAAAAATTCCTACCAAAATAACCATTAATATGAATATAAAAATTTTAGTTTTTTTCATGTGTTTATAATTCTACCATTCAAATACTTCAACAATATTTTTCATTGTCTCTTTTATTCTATTAACAACACTTCGACGTTGCAAAAACTTCGGGGCTTTTTCCATTGAATCAATAATTTCATCACTTGTTGGAAGTTTCTTTGTATATAGATATTCTCCAACTAATTGCTTTAATTTTTCATCTGAAATATTCTCTTCATTTGCAAGATTGTGAATCATTTTAAAACGTTCTGTATTCCAAAAACCATCAAAATAATTCTCAACGCTTGAATTTTGAGGAATATTTGGCAAATGATCTTCAATAAATTTTTTGATTAAATCTTTCTTTTTTCTAAGTTGAATATCTCTATCAAATATTTTCAAAATATCGTCTGTTTTCTTTTTTCTAACATCATCAGAAGTAATATCTCTCAATCCTGCAATCAATTGTATGATATAATCAAAGTTAATTATATCTTTTAGAGTGAGTTCTATTTCAAAATCAATTTCATCTAAAATTGACTCTCTGTACCTTTCATCAGTTTTTCTTTCTTGATAAATGTCTAAATACTTACTTTGATAATCATAAAATTCTTGTTCAGAAATTCCTAAATCATTAAAATTAAATTCTGCATAAGTTTCTAATGAAGATTTTATTCTCAATAAATCTCTAAAATCTTTAATAAAATCAGCTTTTTCTTCTTCACCTCTTAAATCATCTACCGAATCAATTGTTGGAACTTTTTCTTTCAAAGATTTTAATTTCTCTTCAAAATCAATTTTCTGAGTTTCGTATGGTTTTTTAAACACAACCTCTTTTGCATTCTCATCACCAAACAAAGCCAGCGCCTTATCTGTCGCCTCTTTTAAATTTCTAAAAGAAACAATATTTCCGTGAGGTTTATCAGAACTTAGAAGTCTATTTGTTCTTGAATAAGCTTGAATCAATCCGTGATATTTTAAATTTTTATCAACATACAAAGTATTTAAAAACGGGCTATCAAAACCAGTCAGAAACATATTTACCACCAAAATTAAATCTATCTCTTTATTCTTAACTCGCTTTTGAACATCTCGATAATAATCATAAAAAATATTTGTAGAAAAATTAGTATTAAATTCTTGGTTATAATCCTTTATACAATCTTCAAGAAAATCTCTAGAATGTTGATTTATAGAATCTTCTTCGTCCAAGAAAATATCGCCGTCCAACACATCAGGACTTTCATCTTCATTTGCTTGATATGTAAAAATTGTTGCGATTTTAAAATCATCAGACTTCAATTCTTTTAATTTTTTATAATATTTTTTCAAAACATCTACGGACGAAACAGCAAATATTGCGTTAAACTTTCCATCTTTAGTTTTTCGATTCCAGTCACTCAAAATATATTCGGAAATTTTTCCAATCCGCATATCACTTTCTAAAACTTCTCTTGAATTAATATCATCAACTAAAATATCTGTTTCAATCTGTTCATTTGAAATTATATCGGAATCTTTCTTTGTATATTTACCAACATACTCAACCGCAAAGCCAAGAACATTATTATCTGAAATTGCATTTGTAATAATATATTTATGCAAACAGTCACCAAAAATATCTTTTGTTGTAGATTTTTGAATATTATTTTCAGCAAAAATTGGTGTTCCTGTAAATCCAAAAAGTTGAGATTGTGCAAAAAAGTTTTTTATCTTTGTGTGAGTTTTTCCAAAATGACCACGATGACATTCATCAAAAATAATCACAACTTTTTTATCTTTTAAATATTCAAGTTCTTTAGAAAATCTATTTTTACTTACAGCCAATTCAAGCTTTTGTATAGTTGTAACAATAAGTTTTCGTTTTTGATCTTGCAATTGAGTCACAAGACTTCTTGTGTAATTTGTTCCATCAACAGAACCATCCGAAAATGAATTGAACTCTTTTGTTGTTTGAATATCTAAATCTTTTCTATCTACAACAAATAAAACTTTTTCAATTTCTGGCATCCTAGAAAGAATCTGGCTTGTTTTGTAAGAAGTAAGAGTTTTTCCCGAACCTGTTGTATGCCAAATATATCCATTTTTATTTGAATTTTTTACTCTTTCTTCTATGGCTTTTACCGCATAATATTGATATGGACGCAAAATCATTGGCGCTTGTTTCGCTTCTGCCAAAACAATATGTTCAGCTATAATTTCTGACAAAAAACATTTTTCCAAAAATACATTTGTAAACTCATTTAGATTTGTAATTTTTTTATTTTCTTTATCCGTCCAATAAAAAGTTTGTTCAAAATTTTGCTTTGGATTGTTTGAAAAATATTTTGTGTTTACTCCGTTTGAAATAACAAATATTTGTATGTATTCAAATAATGAATTTGAATATGAGTGTTTGTGATATCTTTGAATTTGATTAAAAGCCTCTTTCATTTCAAGTCCACGACGCTTCAATTCAATTTGCACCAATGGCAATCCGTTTATAAGTAATGTCACATCGTATCTGTTTGCATATCTTCCCTCTTGAGAAATTTGTTGAGCAACTTGATATTCATTTCTACACCATTGTTCGGTATTAAAAAATCTCATAGAAAAAGTTGTTTCGTTATCTCTTTTTAAATTAAACCTATCTCGCAACGATTTTGCTTTGTAGAATCTGTCTCCTTTTAAAAGATGATTATAAATTTTCTCAAATTCCGGTTCAGAAAAAGTTGTTTCATTAAAAATCTCGAGCTGTTTTTTAAGATTTTGCTCAAGGCTTTTTGAATCCGGCAAAACAACATACTCAAAACCACCTGTTTTAAGGTTTTCAATTAATTGCTGTTCGAGCTGTTGTTCGGATTGGGACATATTTTTATTTTTTTAATATATCATTAACACGACTTTTGTCATTGTTAGCTTTATCTCCTTTGTAATACATTTCTATAAAAAGAAGTTCTATTTTTTCGCAATCATATTTATAAATTACCCTAAAATCAGCGCCTTTTATAGATCTGCACATCATACGAACTTTAAATATACAAACCTCCTCATCTTGCGTTAATAAATTCCAGTGCCTTGTTCCGTCACCTTTTGGCTCTGCAGATATCGCACTTAAAAGAATATTAAAATCCCCTTCCAGAGTTGGATATTTTTTAGACAATCTTTTGAAATCTTTATTAAACTCATCCGTGCGGTAAACATTCATAATAAATTTACGCTACAACGGATCGTAATCTTTTACAGAAAACTCTTCCGAACGATAAAACACATGCTCGTACTCTAAATCTTCACCAAATTTTGCAGCTTTCCATGGCATATCACGATGCGAGATATCCGATAATTGAGTGGCTGTTTTATCTGAATATCTATCAAGCACATCATCTATCATTTCAAGCTCTTGACCATTTAATAAACTTAGATCAGGTTTGGACAACGGCAAAAACTTCTTTTGGTCGTGAGAAAAAAATTTTGATTGAACAGCTACCAACTCTTCATTTGCAGCCATTGTTGCAACTACTTTTGTAAAATTTCTTGGAGCTGGACCGTGTGTATTTTTAAAATAAGTTAGCCCCATTAATTGTTTTTCGTATTTTTCATAATAATCAAAATCAATAAAGTATAGGAGTTTGTATAACACAGTCATTCCCACATTTGGCTTTGCACCAACTTTTTCCAAAATATACAAGAGAACTTGTTTGAATTTTTCAATTTTTTCTTCTGGAACATTAAAACGAATTTGTTCCAGTTTTTCCTCCAACTCAAAAGACGCAAAAAAATCTTCAATTTTTTTGCTTTCTTCTCCTGTTAAATCTCGTTCTCCCTTTTCAATCTTTGCAAGTGTTTGTCTAGTTATTCCTAACACATTTGCCAACTGCTCTTGTGATACATCAAACTTCTTTCTTCTATTTTGAATTGATTGAACCATATACAAAACATCATAACATTAAATGTTAAAATTAACAATAGTACATGTTAATAACTTGTTGTAGGATTAAAAGTGCCAAAAGACAACTTAGCAATGCTTTTGGTTTAATTAAAAATATTATGCGTTATTATGTAAATAAAAATGCACAACCAAATGGTGACCATGAGGTTCATACATCTACTTGCAACTGGATTCCAAATTCAGAAAATAGAATTTACTTAGGTGAATTTCTTTTCTGTTCAAGTGCTGTGTCTGAAGCTCGAAGGTACTTTAAACAATGTAATGGTTGCTACTACTGTGCAAATGCATGTCATACATCGTAAAAAATAAAAGCCACTTTTCTTATCGCATTTGAAGAGTGGTTTTTATTTTTTATTTACATAGTTAAACATTATTTAGATACGCTATCATACTTAATCATTTAAAATCTGAATCGTTAAAATAAACCAACACCACACCATGTTTGTCCACAACATTTTTTACAAAACTAATTTTCCTTTTAAAATTCTCATTATCCGAGTAAGTATCTTTTGTCCATTCTTTGATCAAAATACCAAACGCACCCCTTACAAGCTCTCGTAAATCAATAGAAGATAACATAATTAGTGAACCATTCTTTTTAGCAATAGCGCGTTTTTCCAACTGCATTACTCTGTCCCTATCTTGATTGGCGTAGATACCTATTGAATCCTTTGGCAATGAAAAGAAATGGACTAAAGAATTACGAAGACGAATAATTTTACCAGAATCTAATTTTTTAAATCTATTCTTATGTAATTTATAATAATCATTATCTTCTGATAACAAAAACTTCTTAATAAATCCCTTCCTAAATTCAGGATCTTTCATTGCAATATTTCGTAAATCATTTTCACCATCGACCTCTTTTGAATACGCTATATACAAAAAATACATGACCTCTAGCTGTGTAAACAAATGAATCATTTGAGTTCTTATGGGAATATGGTATTTCAAAACATCCGCAAAATTTCTAGGGTCTTTTTTTAAATTATATGACCATCCTTCAACATTACTATCTTGTAAAGCCTTAGATAAACTCTCCGTTAATCCAAGTAATTCACTATAATATTCGCGTACTTCTTCAAGTCTTTTTTCAAACTCAAAGATAATATCAGACTCTCGTTCCATATCTATAAGAAAATCAAAAATTTTGCGAATATTTGGAGATATTTGTATATTTTTCCCATCAAAAACAATATGGGTACTTTCATTAAGTTTATTCATAATTCTTATTATTATACAAACAACCTATATATCAAACCATTTTTCCATTCTTCTGCTTGGGTGATTTGTTCTTGTTTAGATTCTAGTAAGTAGTCAGCCAATGATAAAAATTCTGCGATTTTTTGTTGTTCTGATAATGATGGAACTAAAAAATTTCCCTTTTTAAGAATAGAAAAGTGCCTTTTATATCCTTCAGCCTGAATTGGATTTGACCATAGAAGATAATACAAAAATTTTATATTATCCTGATTTTTATTAACCAAAATCTTAGTTCCATCTGCCCCAATAACAAATTCAAAATCAATATATTTCAACATGGTCGTATGGTCGCCAAAAATAATTACGGGACTTTGTTTAAATAATTTTTTTGAATTATTTGAATATCCTGAAATTAAATCTTGTCCTTGATCAACTACTTTATATTTTCCTTCAACTAAAATCTCTGAGTTTTTGATTTGATATTCTTTTGTAGAAATATTTTTATAAAGTTCATCAAACCTCTTTTCTTCCCACTCTGCAAAATCATTTCCATTTTCGTCTTTAAAACGAATCTGCTTAGAAAAGATTTTTTGCATCAGACATTTTTTGTAGGATTCAAGGGATTTTTTCTGCTCTCGCAGATTTTCAATCCATTCATCCACACCACCCAAAAATGAAGCGATTTTTTGTTGTTCTGGGAGTTTTGGAAGATTTATTTTTATTTTTTCAATTGTAGTTTTTGAAAGGCTTGGAACTCCAGAAGCCTCATTGTACTTTTGCCAATTAATTTTCTTGAAAATTGTTTCTGTAAATTTTGGAAGTATCCCATTAAAATCGTAAGTATAAAATAAAGTATCAACCGTCCAAAAATCCCCGTTATAATAAAAAGGTTTATCAATTGTTCCTTTCCGCCCAATCATCACAGACTCGCCTGAATAAAGCGACTCATCTACAGACAACATATAACCACCTGTACCAAAAACTGGAATATCACCTTTTTTCAAATGCTTATAATCTCTTCCGTTTCCAATTTTTAGAACCTGCCCAATATTTTTCTCCTCCCACGCACCTTCAAAACCCGGAAAGCGAAGTTTGGGTATTTTGCTTTCAGTATTCTTTTGTATGCTGGTTTTTTGCATATCTAATTGCGGGTAATTGCGGGTAATAAAAGTAAAATGTATATTTCCAAAAAACCCTTATTTTTCAAGGTTTTTTGGCATTGTGGGTAATTGCGGTTAGAACTTTGCCTCATAATATGTGTTAATTGACTCCCCTTCTTGAGAAATAAGTCCGATATCTTTCATTTTTTTAAAGTCTGTCTTTATAGTTTCTGGAGACACTTCTGGAATTAAACCTTCAATTTCTCTTCTTGTTACTTTTCCTGATTCAATAACTTTTTCCCAAATCTTTAATTGACGAACATTAAGATGACTCAGTTTTTCTCCTGGCAAGATTACCTTAAAACTATTTGATGAGTTTTTAAAAATTGGCGGAAGTAACCCCCATTGAGACATTTCAGTAAATACAATATCAATACCTCGTCCATACTCTTCTAAATAATCTAAATCTTTTAACCGCCCTGCAATTATTTTATTTCTACTCATCTGGGAATCTCGAATATTTTCAACAGTTACACCAAGTGGAAGATTTCCAGGATTATACACTTCGATACGGTCTTCAAAGATATTCACTTGAGTATATGTTTCAGTTATACGATAATCTCGGTGTATCACTGCATTTGCAACAATTTCACGAATTGCTTTTTCCGGATATTCATATTTTTCAATTCTCTTTGCTCCAATAATCTCAGCTCTCTTTTGAATATTTTTTAAAATAAAATGTTGCATTCCATCTATTTGTTCATCTAATGTTCCATCTAGATCAACAGAATCTAAAATATCTGAACTTACGCCAGAACCTTTATATCTAACACAACGAATTTTGTATCTTTCAAAAAATATTTTCTTTTGAGGTAGATCCTTTGCAAAAATAAGGAATCCAGCAATAGTTGGAACGAATGAACCATTATTATTTGTAATAATCCCTATGTTTTTTAGAGTTTCATTTTTTACTTCATTAAAATCTCGTTTTACCTTGTCTGCACTTTTAGCAAGAAAAAAATCAATTTTTTTAGTATCCAAATCATCCAACAAAGTATCTTCTGCTATCTTTTTATCATAGTCGTCACCCTGTGCATTTTTAATAAAACTCTTCATTTCATCTTCTGTGATTTTTCTATCAGTATTTCCATCTCGAAGATACGCAGAACCCATGCCTGTTTTCTTTAAATACACCGGTTTATCATGATTGCCTCTTTCAGGGACATATACAGCCAATACCTGTTTATTATTTAAATCTATAAAATAGAAATCAAGACGGATAACAACACTCATATCATTACTTGTAAGTTGAGTTATTCTTTCTTGAATGTCAGCAAAATCAATTTCTACATGAGTTAATTTTCTCGTTTGCACATCTTCAGCAACACCAAAAACAATAATACCTCCTTTTGTATTTGCAAAAGCAGAAATAGTATTACTTACAGGATCTTTTGAGAAACCACCCCGAGCATCTTTAAATTCTACAAAATCCGTTTCTGTGTTTTGATGAATTGCTTGTTCTATTTGTTTTTTTATATTTTCTAAATTCATATTATTTAAGTTATTCAGGATTTCTTAATAAGTGAGTTATCCGGAAATTCCGGATAACTCATCAAAACGGCTTATCAATCCCCAACTCCTCACAAAAATTTGCCAGCTTTGATTGCAAAGATTTTTCTTCTTTTTGTAAAGTTTGTAAATTTTTAGCAACTGCCTCAATATCAATCTCCTCTTCCTCTTCAAATGTATCGACATACCTAGGAATATTTAAATTAAAATCATTTTCAATTATTTCTTCTAGTTTTGCATTGTGAGAATATTTCTCGATTTCTTTTCGGTTTTTATAAGTATCAAAAATTTTATCAAGATGTTCATCTGAAAGTGTATTTTGATTTTTATTTTTCAAAAATCCCTTAGATGCATCAATAAACAAAATTGAATTATCTTTTTTACGACATTTTTTAAATACCAAAATTGTCGCGGGAATTGATGTTCCGTAAAATAAATTTGAAGGTAACCCAATGACAGTATCGAGGTAATTTTGCTTTTCAATTATATATCTTCGAATCACCGCTTCCGCACCAGACCTAAATAGCGCACCGTGCGGCAACACAACAGCCATCGTTCCATTTTCAGCCAAGTGATGCAACATATGTGTCACAAATGCATAATCAGCGGCGCTCTTTGGTGCCAATCTGCCGTATTGAGTAAATCTTTCGTCTTGAGCAAGCACAGGATCTTCATCTCCTTTCCATTTTGCAGAAAACGGAGGATTGGCAATAATAGCTTCAGCTCTTAAATCAGGGAACATATCCTCAACAAGTGTGTCACCTTGCATAATTGAAAAATTTCTAAAATTCACACCATGCAAAATCATGTTCATCCTCGCAAGGTTGTATGTTGTTTGATTCAACTCCTGCCCAAAATAATCAGAAACATTTGTATAATCTTTCATTCTCAATAACAAAGAACCAGATCCACAAGTCGGATCGTAAACAGATTTAATTCTTTTTTTATCGTCTGAAACAATTCTTGCCAATAATCTAGACACTTGCACAGGAGTATAAAATTCTCCCCCCTTTTTTCCTGCTCCAGCAGCAAATTCTCCAATCAAATACTCATAAGCATCACCAAGAATGTCACTCTTTGGATTATCCAAATCAAAATCAATTTCATTTAACAAAGAAAATATTTCTACAACAACTTCATTTTTTGCATTTTCTCTTGAACCTAATTTATTTGAATTTAAATCAATGTCTTCAAACAAACCTTTGAAGTCATCTTCGCTTTCTGTTCCTGAAGAAGTTTTTTCAATATGATTAAAGACTTTTTTAACATCTTCGATAATAAAAGTATCTTGCCCTTTGATTTTTCCTTTACCTTTCTGAACAATATATGAAAATAATTCTTTTGGTTTCAAGAAAAAACCTAAATGCTCTAAACAAGCTTCTTGTATATGCTCAAGATATTCTTTTCCCTCTTTGGTTTTTTCATCAACTTCCTCAAACTTTAAACCCTCATCGTTAAGGAGTTTTTCATTAACATATCCTTCAAGTCTTTCAGATAGATATTTATAGAAAATGAATCCAAGAATATAGTTTTTATACTCATCAGCATTCATTTTGCCTCGAAGAATATTTGCCACCGCCCAAAGTTGTTTCTCTAAAATCTTCTTCTGATCTTCTGACATAGTAGGTATATACTACCATTTTTCAAATGGTTGATAAATAAAGCCTAAATAAAGGTTTAAATTCAGGTTTTTAGTGTAAAAATATAAACTTTATAAATGACTTGATACTTTGCCAAAACATCATTTTATTTTCAAAAGTCGGAGCGTGCCCATCTCCAAAAACTTTTTTCTCATTCTCAGTTAAAGGAGTTTCATGATTTGGACTACAAAGAGAAGTTGAGTACTCGCCATCGTGTTCATAAACATAAACCAAATATTCCACACCAATTTCCGGAACCCAACCACAAGATGCACTATCTCGGGCTCCTTTTGTCGTAAACTTTTTTTCAATTTCTCCTTTGTATACAGTCCTAACATCAAAATCAATTTTCTCAGTTCTCATTGAAACTGATTCTGCTGTGCCAACAAAAACAATACTCGCATTTTCAACACTTTGCTGTATTCCTGATTCAGTTGTATCAATCATCAAACAAGAACACGCATTCGCCTGTTTCGGACTAAAAAAATTTCCAATATTTCCTGCAACAAAAACAAATAACAAAGTAAAAATTATTGATTTCTTCATATAATTTAATTATACCTCTTTATATTTGTGAATATAAATTACCTTTATCAATAAGCCGTTCAAGAATCGCTGATTCATCAGCATCTTCTCGTTGAATCCTTTGTCTTTGTTCTCTCATTGCCACAATAAGTTCTTCTGGTAACAAAAATCTTATTTCACTTGATGATTCCGGATCATCTTTTGTGCGAGTAGATTCATCTATGGAAATTAAATCACAAAGAAAATATAAAGTTGTTTTTTCTATAACAACATCACCCATTGAAAATTTCGCAACAATAGGTCCTAAGTATTCAACTACATTACCAATTGCTCCAAACTCTTCCTTGAGACCACGCTTAAGTGTTTCCTCTATCGTTTCTCCTAATTCAGGAGTCTCTCTCATAAGAATATAAAAATCATCAAATTCTCCTATTGAAGGATGATTAAAATTTTTGAAGTAATGTACAGCAACTTCTCCTTTTTCATTACATAAAACAGCTCCTATCGAAAGATGATGTGGGTACTCTTTAGTTGCTTGAAAGTAGTTTCTCATAATTACTAATAATTCAAAAACTACCTCTCAGCAATCTCCTTGAGTTTATCCAATGCTCTTGGCCACATCTCTTCAAACATATCTTTCCATTCTGCTGGCACAATCAAATCAACAATTACTTCAGTACCTTTCTCAGTATCCCTAAATGTATAATTTTCATAACCTTCTTGTCCTTCCACAACAGGCCATGGATTTTTCTCACCATTTTTAAGTTCTCCCAAATGTTTTATTGATACAAATTCATACGGTCGATTTGCTGCGATGACTGCATACATACCAGAAACATTGCCATCTTCACTTGGTCCAATAAATTTTATTTCACTTCCTTCTTCCCAATTTCCATCATAAGTAGAACCTTCTTGAAATGGTGCTACCCACTCATTATAAGTATCTTTTTCAAGCATAGTGTTCCAAACTTTTTCTCTTGGTGCATTGATAATTGTGCTGAATGTAAGTTTTTCCATATATGAATTTTAGCACGAAGATATAGATGAAACTATTGTAACAGACTAGTATCTCTCTACACACCGACAAATCTATCACATGACTGCTGCTCGACAGGGATTCGAACCCCGGTTCTTGGTGCCAGAAACCAATGTCCTACCACTAGACGATCGAGCAATTATTGAATATTAACAGAAATTTATTAAAAATAAATTTTTCTTTATTTTTTAAAATTTGCACTTATCCCTCAACTGGCAATCCTGTAAACGGATCTATTGGTCCAGTTGGCTGAGGTGCGGGAGTTTGTTCTTGTTGTTGATTTTGATTTTGCAATTCTTGAAGAAGCATTTCGCTTTCAGTTACTTCTCCACTAGGTTGATTCAACATATAAAACCAATATAAAAATCCTCCTATCAATCCCAATAAAATTATTAAAACAAAAACTAACGGCCACGGACTTTTTTCAATGTTTTTCGCTCGCTCTTCCGACATAACTTTCTCCATTTCTGGCATCCCTCCAAATCCAACATTTATATATTGCTGAGCTTGAACTTTCGTTGGCACAAAATCTTGTTGAACTTGTTGCACAACTTCCCCTTGAGCCAATCCTTGTTCATCCAAAACTTTTGGAGTTGTGTGTGCAGTTGTTGCTTGAGCAGTTTGATTTTCCAACTCACTTGGCAAAGGCACAGTTCCAGGCGCTGGAAGATTTTGTGCTGGCGTCGATACATTAGAAGCAAAATCAGATCCGACTTGAGTTTTAATTTCTTGTTCAATTTGCGAATCTGCTTGCAAATCTATTTTTGGCTCACCTGATACATTTGGCACAACTTCAGAAACAGGCTTAAAAACTGGTTCAGATATTGGTGCAGGTGTAGGTATTGTACGAACCTGAGCCTGAGATTCTGGTTTCAACAAAATATCTTTTGCTGTCTGAGTATTTGTTCCAACATTCATAAATTTTTGAATGTCACCCTCAAGTGAAGATTGCGCACTTGATGATTCCGGCTTTTTTTCAAAACCAACTGGAACAAAATCTGGACGCACTTGTGGTTTTTCAAAATCACGACTATAAGGGTGAGAATATTTTGGTGCCTCAACAACAGTTGTCATTGGAGTCGGAGTAGCAGTACTTCGATATTGAGAAAACAAATCACTAATGTCAGCATCTTGAAAACCTTGTTTCAAAAGAATGTCGCGAATATCTTCATAGTCACGCCCTTGCGCCAAACTACTTTCAATAACGACTTGTAATTGTTTTGTTAAAATCATTTAAATATTATAGTCTATTTTTTACTTTTTATTTTTTGCAGCTTTTACAAAAGCTGTAAAAAGTGGATGTGGCGATAAAGGTCGTGCTTTAAATTCCGGATGAAATTGCGCTCCCAACATAAACGGATGATCTTTTTTTGGCAGTTCAGCAATTTCCATCAACCTTTTATCTTTTGATGTTCCAGAAAAAATCAACCCAGCGTCTTCTAGTTGTGCTATATATTCTGGATTAACTTCATACCGATGTCTGTGTCTTTCCGTAATCAAAGATTGTCCGTACGCTTTTTCAGCAATTGTATCTCTTCGCAAAAAACAAGGATACGCGCCGAGTCTCATTGTTCCGCCAAATTCTCCACGAGCAATTTTTTCTTTTTGATCAGGCATCATATCGATAACACAATGCTTTGCATCAGGATTTATCTCAGCAGTTTGTGCATTTTTCAAACCAACAACATTTCTTGCGTATTCAATTGTCATCAACTGCATTCCATAACAAAGACCCAAATACGGAATTTTATTTTCACGCACAAATTTTATAGCAGCCATCTTCCCTTCAATTCCAGTTTCTCCGAATCCGCCCGGCACGATAACACCATCAAAGTTCGCCAACTCTTTTACCAACTTTGGATTGTCATCATACTTTTTAGAATTTATCCAAGTTAATTCTGGTTTTACATTTTCATAATACGCAGAATATTTTAGTGCCTCAATCACAGACAAATATGAATCCGACAAAACAAAATCTCCTGTATCAAAATATTTTCCAACTACTGCGATTTTCAAAATTCCTTTTGTATTTTTTGTTTTTGTTAAAAACTTTTTCCAATCAGACAAATCAGGTTTTTTATTTTTTAGCTTCAACTTTTGAGCAATCATTTCGCCGATTTTATCTTTTTCAAAATTTGTTGGTACGTCATAAATACTTTCAATATCCGGCGCAGAAATTACATTTTCTTTTCGCACATTACATTGAATTGCCAACTTTTCTTTTCTTCTTGAATCAAGTGGAACAGTACTTCTGGCAATAATAAAATCTGCTTGAATACCATAAGAATTTAATTGTCGTACTGCATTTTGAGTTGGTTTTGTTTTCATTTCTCCAAGTGTCCCCGGAACCGGCAAGTAACTCACCATGATAAACAAAACATCATCTGGTTGCTTTACTTTCAAAACTCTCGCAGCTTCCATAAACATGCTGTTTTGATAATCCCCGATTGTTCCTCCAATCTCCACAAGAGTTACATCTGATTTATTCAATTCACCAGATTTTTCGTATCGATAAATTATTTCATCTCGAATATGCGGAATCGCTTCAACACACTTTCCTCCATATTTTCCCTGACGCTCTTTATCAATAACTTTTTTATAAACCATCCCAGAAGTCAGATAGTCAGCAGTAATCAAATCACGATTTAAAAATCTTTCGTAATTTCCCATGTCTTGATCAGTTTCGAGACCAGAATCCATAACAAAAGTCTCTCCGTGTTCAGTAGGATTCATTGTTCCTGCATCAACGTTCAAGTAAGGATCAACTTTCATCAAGTTCACCTTATTCCCCATAGATTGAAGAATAGTTCCGATCGAGGCCGTACTTATACCTTTGCCTACTCCTGACATCACTCCTCCGACAACAAAGATATATTTATGACCTTTCTTCATGCTTATCTGATTCTTAAGTATCGTTTAATTGCTAAATAACTTGAAACCGAACCAATGAATATTCCAGAACCAACAATGATTAGGAACATTTGGAAGAATGAACCGATGTAGTATTCAAAAAGATTTGTTTGAACGAAGAATCTTTCTGTTATCGGACCAAGCCAAAATGTTACCGGCCAGAAAATAATTAGAGTCAGCACCGAAGAAACAATTCCATACATTGCACCGGTAACCAAAAACGGACCTGTAATGTAGTTTCCAGAAGCACCAACAAGTTTCATTACATTAATTTCATCTCGAGAAATGTACATTGCAAGACGAATTGTATTTAAAGTAATTAGAATTGAGATAATTATAAATACAATTGTTATAATCGCACCAAGTTTTTCTCCAGCTTCAATAATTTGACTCAATTGATTGATTGCATTTTTGTTGTTGAAATAGTTTACATCTTCAACAAGACTTGTTCCCAAAGGATAATTTTGTTGAAGGAAATTTGCGACTCCTTCATATTGAGATGGTTGTTTTGCTTTGACATTCAACACAGCTCCCAGTGGATTATCATCAAGCTCGTTTAGAGCATCAAGAGTTTTTTGATCGTTCTTATGCCTTTCTCGGAAATTGTCTAAAGCAACATCTCTGGAGATATAAGTTACATAATCAACTTCAGGCAAGTTTTCAATAGATTCTTTAATCGCCAAAATTTCGTTTTCAGGCGCATCTGTGACAAAGTAAACGTTGATATCAACTTTTTCTTCAATAGATACTAAAGATTTTTTCAACATTGCACTTGAGAAAATGACTGTACCAATTACAAACAAAGTTATAACCATCACCAATACAGCAGACAAAGAGACTACCGCATTTCTCCAAAACTGTACGAAACCTGTTCTAAATATTCTTTTTAAATTTAACATCAACATAATTACAAAATATATTTACCTGAAAAATCATCACGAATAATTCTACCATTTTCAACCGTTACCACTCTCTTTTCAAGAGAATCGATAATGTGTTTGTTGTGAGTTGTCAAAATGACTGTTGTTCCAAGATCGTTAATCTTTTTTAGAATTTGAATAATATCTTGAGTGTTTACTGGATCCAAGTTTCCTGTTGGTTCGTCAGCAACCAAAATATCTGGTTGATTTACAATCGCTCTTGCAATTGCAACTCTTTGTTGTTCTCCACCAGAAAGTTCATTTGGAAAGTTCCAAGCTTTTTTTGTAAGCCCAACTAGTTCAAGAGCATGCGGAACATCTTCACGAATTTCTTCATCTGTTCTACCTGCAACCTCCATCGCAAAAGCAATGTTTTCAAAAACTGTCTTGTTTGAAATCAAACGAAAGTCTTGGAAAATTGTTCCGATATTTCGTCTAAGTTGGCAGACTTGATGGTGCTTCAAACAATGAATATCCAAAGATTCAAATAAAACCTTTCCATCGCTTGGAAGTTCTTCCGCCAAAAGAAGTTTTATTAAAGTAGTTTTACCTGCTCCAGAGTGACCAACAATAGATACAAATTCACCTGGCTCAATCTTTAGATCAACATTTTCCAATGCAACCGTATCGTCTGAATATATTTTTGTAACGTTATCAAAGTAAATCATTTTGTTTTGCTGATTCTATAAATTCGTCTAATTCTCCTCCTAAAATTTTCTCCACATCTCGAACTTCAAAATTTGTTCTGTGATCCTTTACCATTTGATAAGGATGTAAAACATAAGAACGAATTTGGTTTCCCCATTTTGCGTCAGTCACTTTTGAAATTTGCATACCGCGTTCTTTTTCCAATCGTTCTTGTTCTCTAAGATTATACACTTTTCCTCGAATCAGTTCCAATGCTTTTTCCTTATTTTGCAACTGGCTTCTTTCAGAATCAATAAAAGCTGTTAATTTAGTTGGTTTATGCACGACACGCACCGCAGTTTCTCTTTTATTTACATTTTGTCCTCCTGGACCGCTTGATTTTGTAAAATCAATTTCTAGTTCATCTTCAGGAATTTCAAAGTCAGTAATTTTTTCCATTTTTGGAATTACTTCAACCATAACAAAAGAAGTGTGTCTTTGTGATGCGGAATTGAAAGGTGAAATGCGAACAAGTCGGTGAACGCCGGACTCATATTTCAGCGTGCCATAAACATTTTTACCATCAATCTCATAGGTCAAATTTCTGTATCCGCCGACCGTGTTTTTATTTTCATGCAAAAGAGTTACGCTCCAATTTTTTGACTTCGCAAAAGAAAAATACATTTCTGCCAACATTCGCGCAAAATCTTCAGCATCATCACCTCCTGCACCTGCAAAAATTGTTAAGTGAGCTCCGCCTCTGTCATATTTTCCAAAACCTTGTAGCTCGTCTTTGAGTTCTTGCAACTCGCGAATCATTTGTTGCGCCGCATCTTTATCAGACCAAAAATCACCTTGCATCATCGCAGATTCAATTTCTTTTATTCGAGCATCTATTTCAGATTTTTGCATATTAAAAGATAGTATCACAAATCTTGAGCCGTTACCGAGGATTGAACTCGAGACCTCTTCATTACCAATGAAGTGCTCTACCACTGAGCTATAACGGCGTAAAAGTATATTACATAATTTTTAAGAAAGAAGAAATTAAAAAATTTAAAAGAAAAAAGCGCGTCGACAAAGTCGACGCGCTTTGAATTGTTGATTGTTATCCCCTCACCTAGTCGCTACATAGCTCGTAGATTCAGGAGTGTGATGTTGTGGTACAGCCTGACCAGGCCAAAGCACAGCCAGGCCACCGATGGATTCAAGAGAAGTCTCTCCTTCATCCCACGAAGGAAGTTCGAACTTTGCACCTCCCGCTTTTGAATACTGAGACTCAAGAGTTTCTGCTTCTTTTGCTCCGGCAGGACCAAAGAACACCAAGCCGTCTTGATCGGGGTTTTGAATCCCGAGAGTGGTAAGAAGCTTGTCTCCCCCCTTCTCGTCATACCCTTTAACCGAAGGAAGGTTTTGCACCACCTGTTCAAGATACTGCTTTACCCCCTTCCGGTTATCACCATGGAAGTAGCCGTAGGCACGCTTATATTTCAAAGCACCGGTAGGACCGGCATTCCAACAGCGGGAAATCCACTCGAAGTTTTGTCCCTGACAGTGCTCGAAAACCCAAGCTTGGAAAACAAGCTCCGAAAGAGCCAGATCTCCGTGAAAGTCTGGTCCGATCAAGCCAAAACCTTTAACAGCATCCACCGAGCGATAAGCCCGTTGAGAAATCTGCAATGGTCCATGAGCTTTCTCGTATCCTTTCATACTGCGGTCACCCAAGCAAGTCAGATTGATCATCCCCTTTTTGTCATCATCGCAAGTTTCCCTGCAAATGATAGCCACAATTTCTTGCGGCGAAAGAAGGCGCCGGTACTTACCACTCTCGAAAAGTGCATTGAGATGCTCTTTGGCATCCACAACTCGCTTCTCGACATTTTTCAGAGCAGTCGGCTCAAAGAATCCGGGAGTGGTAAGCCACTTGAAAACATTGTCTGCGGTTACCCGAACAGGATTCCGTTTCTGAGCATTACTTTTCTCCCTTTCCGGGTATTCCCCAAGAAAGTTTTGCTCTTCTTCAAGCCTCCGCTTTTCAGCGGCTTCTTGAAAAAGTTGCTCACGGGACACAGTTCGGACAATGACCCTAGGAAGGGATTGCACCGCTTCTTCTTGCGGAACCAGCTGGCTGAAAACCCGCTCCTCTTCTTCATGAAGAATCTGGGGCTTCTCGAGAATCCTTGAATTGTCGTAAAACAAAACTTCGACAGCCTCGCTCTTGGACACAGAATTCAGAGAATTCATCTTGTGCTTCACCAGCACTCCGAGGACTCCACAAAAGAATCCCGTGAGGCTGACAAGAAACACAACAACAATCTTGTTTGAAAAGAACTTTTCCATTTCTCTTATCTTTCTATATTTTGGTTTTGAGGTTTGAAATTTGATTTCCCGTCTATTTTAGCATATTTTTTGACAAAAGTCAACCTATATTGTGCTATAAAAACCATGTTTGAAGCCCTAAAACAAAAAAGCCTCTTAAAAGAGGCTTTTTTGTTTACTTTAGTTTTCTGGTTTATTGCTCCCTAATATCTGGATTTACCAAACAAGTTACAGGACCAGAAGTTTGTGTTGTTTGATTTGCGCCCTCTCCACTTACACAAGTCATGGTATAAGTTCCAGGCTGAACACCCATATTCCCTTCTATTCTTTCAGGTTCCGGATTACTGTTTCCTATTCCGGGACCAAATATTTGCATAGGGGAATTATTTCTATAAAGAGTACATGTGTGAGCCATATCCACATTCCAAGACAAATTACACGTTCCTCCTTTATTTATTACATTTTGATCAAGAGTCAGATTTTTGTTAAATATCGGTATTGGAAGAGTACACATTCCTGTTAAATTGTTGCAGATATTTTCTCCAGGACACTCATCGTTTGTCATACATTCTCTAATAAATATTGAACAAGAAGCACTAGCTTCGTTGTTGCTTGCATCCTTCACTACAACAGTCGTTGTTACAGTTTGTCCTTTTCTATAATTATGAGTATCTAATAATATACCAGAAGTATATTTGTTTTCATGCCAAGTTAACTTACCATTAACAAACCACTTGTAAGTTAGAGTGCCTTCTGCCGGATCTTGAACATCAACACCCCAGATAACTGACTCCATCAAACTAAATACATTTTTTGGACTATTATTTGCAATAGCATCTTGATTTGCATATGCATAACACCTTGGAACCATTGGCGCAACATTCATAGAACATCGAGCGGTATTAGAAACTTTTTCTCCTTGATAATTTTTTGCATAAACATCCATGACATAAGTTTTATTTCCTGCCGAAGGATAATTTATGTTGAATCTACCGCCATTATTTGTTCCGGGTCTTTCTGCATTATTAGGTGTAGAATAACCAACTGCATTCCAAACGAAAATTAAACCATTTACATCGTATTCTCGAGAAGCCGCTCCAACTTGAGGAATCCAAGAAACTGTCGGACTTTCTTCTTTTGTATTTTTTGGACTAGCACTACACGCCAACTCAACCGGACAATTTTCACAACCTCCTTCTTCTCCCCCTCTCATCACACCAATTCTGGCACGAATAGTGTCATTTGGCTTCATTCCTTGGAATCCTTGATCATCTCTTACCCAAACATTATCTATTAAATATTCAACGCCTGTTTTAATCCAACCAAAAGAATTTTCAGAGTCAAGTTCAACTCTATGAGAGCTTGTAGACATTAGCAAAGCTCCAAAGTATGGAATACTTACCCCGCCATATGTAGTTTCACATTCCGATGGTGGCAATCCACTAAAAGCAACATTCCCTTTATTATCTCTAACTAATCCCAAAAGAGAACTTGGTTGACCTGCTCCGCAAACTCTTAAAGGTGATCGCAAATATATTTCATCAATATTCTTATTTCCATCAAAGTTTTCGTCCACATAGAAACTAGCTCGCACACCTGTTGGATATGTACAATGACGCTCTCCTTTTACAAATTCAACTCCTATATCTGCATCACAATAAGCGGCAGAGAAACTTGTATTAGCTAAAATCGCAAAATCTTGATAATACTCTCCATCTGAATCTGCCAATTCTTTTATAATGTCTCCTTCTTCATAATTTTCAAAACAAAATTCAAAAATGTAAGGACCATAGACCCATTCATTCACAACATCGTTGGCTGCAACAGGCACCCCAGCTAAACCATAAGAATCGGCTGGCTTTAAATCATGATCAAGAACATATTCTGAAGTTTTATCAGCAACCACAATCCAATAACGATAGCTCACTCTTTTATCAAGTTGACCGATGTTAATACTTTCTTGTCTTGATATCTCACTTAAGTATTCACTTCCTTTCCAATTATTAAAATATTTTATTTGAACATTATCAGCTCCGTTTAGACATTGCTTACATTGAACTTTGATATAAACAGTTACCTTATCACAATCTTCGGTACAAATACCTTTATACTCTATGGGCAGAAAGTCACTTTGAATATCCAAAAGAGTTTTATCTATTTTAGGAGTATTTGGACCGTTTTCATAAGGCAAACAATAATCACCTCCCATTGCACCCGGTTCGAAATAATACCCTTCTGGACAAGGAGAGTCACATTCATCTCCCCAATAACCATTAATTCCACAAATATATTCTACTGGAGGATACTCACAAGGAGCAGGCTGCCAATAGTTCGAGGCACTAGGATTATCACACAATTCTGGCTGATTATTAGGATCTGCTCCGGGATTAGTATAATAAGTACAAGGAAGAGGTGTTCCTGGGCTGTCAGCGTTTATGTCCGTACAAACATTACCATCACCAGTGCCACCAGAGTCCCCCGGATTGTTGTTATACTCACAACCTCCTCCGTCCATATTTGCATACGGATTGAAGTTTGCCGCAGTTGGGTCCATGCAACCATAGATATAATCATCTACAGGACCTTGATAACAGGACATGTAATCACAAGTCCAATCTTCCATATTTGCTGAAGAATTGTAGTTACATGCACCAGGATCTGTACATCCATAAGTGTATTCCCACTCTTGTGCTGACACATACTCTTGTCCAGAAAACATAATTGCTCCACCGATAAGAGATGCTGCTATCAAAATACTTGCAACAGTGAAATTTACTTTCTTTCTAAAAAACGCGAGTCCGCCTAGAACAATTAACAAAACTACCAATGTGATAATTGTGTTTCTTAATAAATTAGATTCTTTAGGGTACTCAAAAATTTGAGTGGTATCCATTGTTATAACTTGCTCATCTAAAACAGTTCCATCTTCAGAAGTTAAAATAACTTGGACTTCATCAATTAAAGTTTTTGATTTTATTTTTGTATCAGCAAAACTTACATTCACATCAATTCCATAATAATCACCATTCATTGGAATTTCCTTTTGTTCTTCTTGTACAACTTCACCTTCGTTTTTGAAAATTGCTTTTAGAAAAATTTTCTGCACATCAGAATCACCTGCAGCCACAATATTTGCTACAAGATTTATCGGTTCTCCTTTTCTGTATGAGTTAATATTTGTTTCTAAATCAAAAATACGTCCAAGCAATCCTTTATACAAAAGTCTAACTGCTATACTTTCAGAAATCTGCACACCTCGACTGTCTTTAAAATCAAGTGTTGCATTATGAGGACCAGATTGCATATTTTCCCAAGGTTCTATTTTGAATTCCAAACCACCACCAACAACTAAACTACTTAACGGAATGTTTAATTTTTCGTAAACAATTTTTGTGTAATCGTTTGCATGAGTAACTTTATAATCAACAAATATTTCTTCACGATTCAATGCATTAAACAACTGCTCATTCATTTCTCTTGGAAAAGCAATCAAATACTCTCCGTCTTTTTCAAGATTTGGTCCTTGTTTAAGTCCATACACCTCCTTATTCTTCATATCAATAAGTGCCGCTTCTTTACTCAAGATAAAACGATTTAAGCCCGTTAGCCTTACAGGTTCTTTAGTATATGTAACTCCATAAATAGAAAGTTCTTCATTATAAATTGTTCCTCTTATAAAATATGATCCGCCAGGTATTGTGTCTGGTACTTGATATTCAATTGTTTTTCTTAAAACTTGATTTGGAGCAAGTCTTTCAAGAGAATCAGAAGTAGAAAACACATACTGCAAATCTTCAAAAAGTAATCCAGTTTCTTTTAAAGCCTCCCCTTGATGAAACTCAAAATTATATCTCAAATTGTCCACAAATCTGTTTGATTTGTTTGCAATGTTAAAATTTATACTAACAGTTCTATTTTCATTTGAATAAATAACATTGTTGATTGTTATAACCAAAGGAACTTCATTTTCATTTACAACATCTGTGATTACAGAACTGTCGTTGCTAGTTATCTGAGCAAATAAAGTATTGAATGGAAAAATTAGAGCTAATAAAAACAAAAAAACTGATAAAACCTTAAAACAAAAAAACTGATTTGCAATTTTCATACTTAAAAATTTTACCACAATAAAGTTGTATAAAATTTTATTCTTGTTGGATATCCACAAGTGTAGTATATGCAGGACAAGTATTGTAAAGTTTTTGGTGAGGACCGATTCCAGCAACTTTTCCATTTTCAAGACAAATTATTTTGTCAGCATGTCTGACAGTCGAAAGTCTGTGCGCAATAACAATAACAGTTCTATTTTTAAAAGATTCTTTCATCGCCTCGTGAATTGCTTTTTCATTTTCTCCATCAAGCGAGCTTGTGGCTTCATCAAAAATTAAAATTTCCGGATTTACTGAAAGTGCGCGTGCAATTCCAACTCTTTGTCTTTGCCCTCCAGAAAGTTTAATTCCTCTTTCTCCGACTATTGCGTCAAAAGGCTTTTCGCCAAGTCTTTCAAAAAACTGATCGATTCGTGTAATTTTTGCCAATTCAATTAATTTTTCATCAGTCCATTTTTCTTTTTCTTCGTCAGAAAGTCCAAACAAAATATTTTCACGCAAAGTTGTATTTTGCAAAATAACTTCTTGCTCCACAATTCCGATATTTTTTCGATGTGCTTCAAGAGAAAGTTCTTTCAAATCTACTCCTTCAATTTTTATATTTCCAGAATCAGGATCAAATGCTCGCAAAAGCAAATTGATTATTGTAGTTTTTCCGGCACCAGAACGACCCACAATCGCACAAACTTCACCTGCGTTTATTTTGAAAGAAATATCATCCAAAGCTTTCAAGTTTCCTTTTTCTTCATCATCATTTGTATGAGAAAAAGTAATGTTTTCAAATTCTATTGAATAACCACCTTCTTTTGATTCTAAAATTTTTGGCTCCGCAATTTCTTTAATATCATTTTCAATCGCTAAAATTTCAAAGAATTTTTCGACTTGCGGCCATTGAAATGCGAGACGGCGAAAAGTATGATAAACACTTTCAACAATCCCATTCATCCTCAATCCATAAGTCAAAAGAGTTACTGCTGCACCGACAGTCATTACATTCCAAGATGTTACCGACAAAATAGACAATGCGACAATCGTAACTAATCCAATGTCGCCAATAATAGAAACCGTACCCGTTTTTATTTCATAAGGAACCCAAGTTTTTTGAAAATGCTTTGTTAAGTCATCTAGTTTTTTATTTTGTTCAGACAAAACCTTCTTTTCAGCCCCTCGAAAAATCACCGACGTTACAACTCTAATCATTTCAGAATTCCACCGATTAACCTCAAGCCTGTGATCTCTAAATTTTCTCCACTGTTCTAATTGTCTAATATTTATAAATTGATAAACAGAAAATTGAAAAATACTAATTATTAAAATCACAATACCGATCAAAGGCGAAATGAAAATCATTGCAGATATAATAAAAAGGAATCTAAAAAAGTTTGGGAGAATATCATAATTTAAACTAAAAAATATTTGTCCGACAGCACTTCTTCCTTGATCTAAAACACTTTGTTTAAATCCGCTATCATTTTTAACGTGTTGTCCCACAGAAATCTCTGTCATCTTTTTTAAAGAAACTTCATCCAAAATATTATCAGCTTGTTTCTGAATATTTCGCATTTCATTAACATTTCTAATCAAAATTAATAATGAAGTTGCAAATATTGAACAAATCAAAAATATCAAATTGTCTTTGAGTTCAAAAATATTTTTCCCAGATGTAATTCCATCGATTATCTTTCCAAAATAGTAAGGCCAAATTAAAGCAACAGCAGAAAAAATAATGATTAAAATCATTTGAAAAGCAATCGCCTTTCTGAGCGGTTTAAAAAATTTGAATATTTTAATTAAATTTGATGTTAGATTCATAAAAATTTTTATATATTATTATAAGTTTTGTCACTTCGTTTTCCGATATGTAAAATAATAACTATATTATTAGTTGTTTTAAATATAATTCGATAACTACCAACTCTGACCCTAAAAATATCTTTGTGTCCTTTCAGTCTTTTAACATCAAGCTCTTGTAAATCACCTTTTACAATTAATTCAATTATACCCACAATCTTTAGAGCCTCTTTGGAGTTAAGTTTCTGAATAGCTTTGGAAACTTTATCCATGCAATGATCTTATGGCTTTTATAATATCTTTTGCAGGAACACCTTCTTTATTAATTTCAGTGAAATCAATAACGGTTTCCCAAACTTCATCGACACCAACAGGAGTCAATTTAAATACGGGAGTAGATCTTCTAAGCACAGTAAAAACTTCTCCTTTATTAACTAAGGAAATATATTTATCTGCATTCAATCTAAATTCCTTAAGTCCAATAATATTTGATTTTTTACTTGTGCTTTTCATAACACACTAAGTTTACCTTAAGGTAAACTTAGTGTCAATTAGATATCATTTTTAAATTTATATGAACTTAATGGAATTAAAAATTTCTCTTTGTACAGGGTGATCAGGGTAATCAATATAAAAATTATTACCTTTATGTTCAACAAAAATTACAGATCTATCCAATCCTACGGCTGTGGAGTGTATTAACAAATTAGCCTTTTTCCCATCAATTATAAATTCTTTTTCTTCAATAATTTTTGAATATTCCTCCGGTTGATTCACAGCTTCTCTAAATTCTTCGTAAGTCATCTCTGTTAAAGTTATAGAAACACCTCCTAAACCATCTCGAGCTGCAGTCCATTCTGGATAATCAACCTTTACATAATCCCTTTCAGGGATTTCTTTAACAATATAATTAGAAGGATATTCAAATTGAATTCCCCAATCTTTATTTTCATATCTACTTATTTCATTTGAAGCTTTCACAACACCATATGAATCGAACTCTAAATCTTCCAGCATAGATACATGTGCCAAAATTCCTTTTGTAGTGTAACTATAATCCAACAAATTTATTTCAAATATAATTTCATTTGGATTATGTTCAGTTTTTAAAACAACAGCAGTGTTGTTGTTTTTAAATTCCACAGACATAGAGTCAGTTTCTATATTAAAAATTTTAATTTCATTACCGCTCAAATCTGTAATCACAAATTTTCTAAAATCCCAACCATTGAATGTAGATTTAAAATACAACTCTCCTTTATCATAGTTAGCACCCAATAATTCAAGGTACGGAGAATTTTCACTTAACTTCTTTATATGTTGAATATTTTCTCCATCAACATCCGAAGAATACAAATTGAAATTTACAACTTGGGGCATTTCTGAATAGTCTTTAAATTCAAAAGCATCGTAAGTCGTAAAAAATCTTTTTTTCCTATCAAACGAAATAGCGTCTGAATATACATATCCTTGGCTTAAATATTCTATAGGTCTGTTTTCATAAATCTCTGTCTTATTTATTTTTTTCAATAATTCATGCCAAAATTCTTCTCTTGAATAAGTTTTAAATTCGTTATCAATTTCCTGAACTTGCAAATCGATTCTGAATTTTTTGTTTATCTCTTCAAAACTTTGGTCATTTGGAATGAAACCTAGTTTGTGCATATAATCATCAGCATAACCGGTAAACAATCTTGAATAATGAAATGGCACACTGCCCTTTTTGGTTCGGTTCGCAGAATCCATTAAAAGGTTTGTGCAGTTTGATGTCAGTGTGTTGTAAAATTTAGCTTTTGTTTCAAGTTCTTGCGCTTGTTGTGCTAAATCCAAAAATAAATTTCTGCTTGCTTCTTTAGAAATCAAAAGAGGATACATATTCAACTCGTGATCTTCATAATGTACTGCTCTTCTGGTTATAAAATCTGCGGCACTTCCATACGCATACCACAACTCATATTTATTAAACAAACCTTTTATCGAATTAAATTCCTCATCTTTTTCCCGCCGTGCTTCAATAGAAACAGAAATTACTTTTCCATCAGAAAATTCAAACAAAAAGAAAGAGTGTCCGACGCCATCCCATTTTCCAAAAGGATTAAACAACAAATATGTTTTTTCAACTTCATCTAGATTAAAAGTTTCATCATAATAATCTTTCGACAAAACTTTCTCAGAATCATATCGCCAATCTCGAATATTTTTTATTTCAATAATATTTTCATTTATAGAAATGCTTGGCAAAATTTTTGAATCTTCAGACCAATCTCTATCGAGTGACGGAATTTTTAATTTGTTAGAAATGAAAATTACTAAAATGAGAACAATAATAAAAACTATTATTCCTAATATTATTTTTAAAATTTTCTTTGTCATTAAATTATTTTATCACCAAAAAATAAAAACACTTCTTCCGAAGTGTTGTTTGCGCGAGTGATGGGACTCGAACCCACGGCCTTCCGCGTGACAGGCGGACGCTCTAACCAGCTGAGCTACACCCGCAATATTTCGCTAAATATCGCGTTCCAGTACTTTATCAAATTTGACGAAGTTTATCAATATTAAACCAAACTTGTCCCGAGGGGCAGAATTGAACTGCCGACCTTAGCTTTATGAGTGCTACGCTCTAACCAACTGAGCTACCTCGGGGTGCATTTAATCAATGCAAAAACACTATAATATATTGGGCTGATTTTACAAGCCTAACTTTTTAGGTTCTTCTTCGTATTCTTTAACTCTTTTTTCCAAAGCATCTTGCGCCCTGCTTCTTATAGATTCAATTTTGTTTATCACCGAAACATCATCTTCATTTTCCAAATTATCAGTCTCAGAATTCACAGAAAGTGAAATCTCTGCGGTAGTTGTTGAAATCGAAGTTGAAGTTGCGTTTGTATCTTCTGCATTATTATCTTCATCCTCTTCCTCAACCAAATCAACTTTCTCTGGTTTTGTATCTTCCTCGTCTTCTTCAATTTTAGCAGACGCAGATTTCAGAATTTCTTCATTTATTACCAATGTTGCCACTACAGCTTGATGATTATTTAAAATTTCTTGTTCAGAATTTTTTGAATTTTCCAAAACCGTTAAAGTTGCTGTCACATTATTTTCTAACGCAATTTCAAAATCATCTATGGCATTCTTTTTTACTTCTCCTTTTTCAACCAAGGCTTTTATCTCTTCAGTTCTTCTCACCAACAAAGATTGATAATAATCATCTTTCTTTTCTTCTGGAACAAATATTGCGACAATCTCTTCGTTAATCTTTGTCTTCACATCATAAAGAAAATCTCCTGGCAAACTTTTTTCAGCAGCAAAAGAAATTGGAGCTCCGATAACAGCAAACAAAAGTACCAACGCAGAAGCTGTTTTAAAATAAAATGAAAATTGTAAAAATGGAGAAACGACAGGTTTTTTCTTTTCTTCAATTTTTGAAAAAATATTATTCTTCAATTTTTGTCTTTCTTCCAATGACAAAGAAACTTGGCTGTAACCAGTTTTTAAGTCTTCTATATTTTTTTGAAACCTATCGTTATTCATTTGTAGTTTTGCTATCGTGATTATATATCTCTTCTAGTTTTGAAATAGCTCTATGAAGTCTAACAGAAAGTGCGTTTTCTGAAATATTATATATCTCAGAAATTTCTTTTACCGAAAAACCTTCAATGTATTTTAATAAAATTATTTCAGCATCTTTTTTAGACAATTGACTTATTGCTTGATACAAATCTCTGACATCAAAAATTTTTTGAAAATCATTAGCAGTATCTTTTACCTCGAAACCTTCTTCTGACATTTCATCTAGAGAATAATAAGAAATATCTCTTTGGTAACTATTAACAAGTAAATTGTGTGCGACTTTATATAAAAGAGCCTTCGGAAAATCCAAACTATTCCCTTTTGATAAATATGATTGCCAAACACGGATAAAAACTTCTTGAGTTAAATCAAGTGCTTTTTCTCGGTTTCTGATTCTGAATTGTATATACCTAAAAATATCATCAACATATTGATCGTATAACAATTCCATATTTTCTCTGTTTTGAGAATCCATTGATTGTTTGGTGCTTCTGGCTTTATTAACCCATAAAAACACTTTTTCTTACATGTAAGATTTTTAGATTTCCTGTGTTACCAGTAGCAGAACCCCGTGTACCCTGACAATTTAATATAAAAATAGTCAAAATACGGAGTTATTACAGTTAACACATTATTCAAATTATAACAAACATTATTATGAATAAATTTAAAAATTCCATAGTTCGGTATTTTGCTGGACTGGTTATGGCAGCGATGGTTGCCGTTCCTTCAGTTCACGCATTAACACTGAGCGATGTAGAACTACTAATTTCACTTGGCATAATTCCTGCTGATAAAGCTACTGCAGCAAGAGCTGCTGTTTCAGGAAATCAAACAGGCAACGTCTGTGGAGCCTTCACTAGAGATTTAACTCTGGGAAGCACAGGTTCCGACGTTGTTGCTCTGCAAACATTTCTTGAATCAAGAGGAATGTTGGTGATGCCGGTTGGTGTTGCAAAAGGATATTTTGGAACAATAACCAGAAGTGCTTTAGCTAGATATCAAGCTTCGGTTGGGATCTCTCCAGCTGCTGGATATTTTGGACCGATAACCCGAAGCGATGTTTCATCAAAGTGTACTCCAACTACACCCACTCCTCCACCAACAACTGATCCTGATCAAGAATTAAGAGGAGGTGAAGCAAGTATCAGAAACTACACGACTCTTTCAACTTACTCAAATGAAGATCTTGAAGAAGGTGAATCAGGAAAAGTATTCGCTTCAAGATTCCGAGTTGAAGATGGTGATATAAGAATCGAAAGAGTTTCTGTAAGACTTGAAGCTGTGTCACAAAACAACGAAGACGAGCCATGGAAGCATATTGAATCTATGGACTTGTACGTTGGTGGACGAAGAGTTGCAAGTGCTGACGTAGACAGTCAAAGTGACTGGTCACGAGGAGAAAGTACTGATAACTCAGTTGCAGGTACAAGATCTTATGAAATGAGATTTTCAAACTTGAGAGAAGTTATCGAACGAGGTAGTAACGGAGAAATTGAAATTCTTGTTCAAACATCGGACCGAATTGATAATTCAGATCTTCCACAACGATGGAAAGTTTGGATTCCACGAGACGGAATAAGAGCACTTGATGCAAGAAACGTTCAACACTACATTGGTTCAGACAGCGATTCTCGATTCTTCAATATCGAAAACGCAGGTGACGGTGAAGTAAGAATCCGAGAAAGCGACCGAGATCTTGATCCAACAATTTTAATTGTTGATTCAAGTAGCCGATCTCCTTCTTATGAAGTATTCAGATTTGTCGTAGATAATACAGACAATGCTGATGTGTTGTTAAATACAATGACACTGGTTGCCTCAACTTCTCACAATAACATTCAAAATGTTATTTCAGATTTGTCAGTAAGAATTGGTGGAAAAAACTACCAATATGACAATGCCTCAACAACATCAAATCTAGGAGAATACCTATTTGATTTTGAAGACAACAACGATCAAATTTCTATTGATAGAAATGAACGAGTTGAAGTTGTAGTTTCAGCTAGATTCAATAGACTAAACGGAAATTATCCAGATGGTACTCAAATTCAATTTGGTATCGGAAGAATAAATGGTGATAATTACGGCACTGAATTTGGAATCGAAGCAGAAGGTGAATCTACAGGTGACAGATCTACAATTAGCGGAAGACAAGAAGGTTCAGTACACACTCTACGAACTCAAGGAGTTAATGTTACAACTACTTCAAGAGGAACATTCGTATACAGAGAAAACACTTCATCTACATTATCAGATGACGAAGGTGAATACAGATTCACAGTGAGAGTAACTGCATTCGAAGAAGATGCTTGGATTGAAAACAGTGTATCAGTAACAGCATCAAGTACAGTTGGTTTTGTAACAGAGATTACTGGAGATGCATTTTCTGGAATTAGCAACGCGCGAATTGCAGACACATCAGCCAGAACTCTTACAAACAACAGATACAGAATTCCGGAAGGAGCAACAGAAACCTTTGAAATCGTAGTAAGACTAGACCCAGATGCAAGAGGAGCTTTCGGACTAAGATTGACTGACATCAACTTTGCCGACAGTTCAACAGGTACACCAACAAGCTACGTTGTACCAAACACTCAAGAGTTTAGAATTCCTACTTACACAATTCAAAACTAACAAACTTTGTTAAGTTTTAGAGGATTGTTAAAGCAAAACAAAAAGCCGCCCAAAGGGCGGCTTTTTGTTTTGCTCTATTTTCTTGTTGCGGGGCCCGGAATTGCACCGGGGTCTAGAGGTTATGCTTACTACTATGATTTTCATCACCACAATTGTGTTTGTAGTCTGGACTATGCCATCACCCTCTTTTTAAAAGTAGGGTGTCTACCGTCTAGTCTCTACACCTTCAAGTCATTTAGACAAGCTTGGCTCGGCATTGCCAACCTGTATAAGGTAAGGTTTCACCGAATTTGGCAGATTCTCAATAAAAATTTCTTTTTATTGGGCCCTTAAATTTGAGCCTCTCGAGGTACTACTCCTCCACCCCGCGATATTTCATCCAACTAAAATGGATATGCAAGATTATAACACTATTTTTTATAAACGCAACATTCTTTTATACAAATAAATTAAATATAATAGTTTTACCTGCAATCCCTAGTTCAATATGTCTGATACCAAAAATAAAGAAAAAGCAATCTATTTAAGAAAACAAGGTTTTAGCATTAACGATATATCTAAAAAATTAAACAAAAATAAAAGCACTATCAGTTATTGGTGCAGAGACATTAAACTAACAAATAAACAAATTAAAATTATTCAAGAAAAAATAATTACAGGAGGACAAAAAGGTTCATTGATCAGATCAAAGAAACTGCAAATTGACAGAAAAATTAAAAACAAAAAATATTCAGATTTAGGCAAATCAGATTTGGGAAAAATATCAAAAAGAGATTTGTTTATGATTGGATTGGCTTTGTATTGGGGTGAAGGATATAAAAAAGGAAATTATGAATTTGGTTTTACAAACAGTGATCCTAGAATTATAAAAACATTTTTAACATGGTTAAAAGAAATTTATGAAATATACGAAGATAAGTTTATTCTTAGGGTTTCTATAAATCAATTACACAAACATAGAGAAAAACAAATCATCAATTTTTGGCAAAAAATTACAAAAACTCAGAAATCACAATTTACAAAAACTAGTTTTATAAAAACTGAACCTAAAAAACAATATAAAATAAACAATGACTATTATGGAACTTTGAGAGTAAAAGTTCGTAATGGCGCAAATTTACGCAGGAGAATAATGGGCTCACTAGAAAAAATTTCAGAAATTATTTAAATGAAATAAAATTCTTCAAAGACTTGCCGATACAAATCAATTACTCTTTCAGCTTCAGATTTTGAAAATAGAAAATCCCCTCCTCTGTGCGCAATGTGATTTCTAATTTTGTGAGCTTCCCAAGCTTTATTCAAAGTAATAAAGTCACTTTCTTCAATTTTCTTCAGCCTATCACCAATTGAGTCGCCTTCGTATCCCATTCTGATAAGCATTTCATCAAGAATAATATCAGCTTCAATAATTGCCTGTCGCCAATCACTTGAAGATGAAGATTGAATCAAATTTTGTACACGCACCCATCTTTCATTTTTTGGACCAGTTGGAGTTTGTTCTTCAACTTCAAAAGAAAATCCTAATGCACTTGCATCTCCTGTCGGCAAATTTTCAGGCAATCCCAAACTCGCCAAACTAACAGGCTCAGATTCTTGTTGATATTTTTCTTTCATCTTTCTTTCCAAAGATAATTCTTGAAGTTCTTTTTTACTATTTATCAAAGAAACTGCTTTCTTTTGTTTTTTAGAAATATGATAAATCAACAACAAAAATATTAGAGCCAAAATCAAACCAATCGGTCTAAAAATATCCAAGAAAATTGGAAAAATATTTAAAGCTCGAAACAAACCAACATTACTTGTGATATCTTTCGCCTCTACCCAACCATCAGGAATTTTTTGATAATCAATTCGATACCAATGTCTTCCAAAAGCTTCAACAGGACCTTCCAAAATTTGTCCGATGGCTCTTTTTGATTGCTCACCAATTATTGCACCGGCTGGCACTTGTCGAACTTTTATATCTGTAATATTTGCAATTCTTTTTCCTATTGCTAAATCACCAACTGGCAAAATTCTTAAATCACTTGAGGTGTTTCCAATTTCTAAATTTTGCTCTTCAACTTTTGAATTAAATTTATCAACATAAAATCCAAGAAGAAACACAATGAAAATCATTGCGTAAACACCATATATCAATCCGTTATCAGCACCAGTTGGTTTGTCTGCCATCTACCTTATTGTCTCAAATTTTTTACCAATCTCAAATAGTTTTTTCTCATTATAATGGCTCGAAATAAATTGAATACCTACAGGAAGTTTTTTTCCATCTCTTTCAACTTCTTTTCCAGGAACAGAGATTGCCGGAACTCCTGCAACATTGGCAACTACTGTAAAGATATCGTTTAGATACATTTTCAAAGGATCATTTGATTTTTCACCGATTTTAAAAGCTGGAGTAGGCGCAACTGGCATTGCAATAATATCAACACCTTTAAAAACTTCATCAAGATTTTGGCGAATAATATTTCGAACTTGCCAAGCTTTTCGGTAGAATTGATCAGCATAACCAGCAGATAAAACATAAGTTCCCAACATTATTCTTCGTTTCACTTCTGCTCCCAAAAGTTGCCCGCGAGTTTTCATATATGTATCAAGCAAATCTTTTCCTTCAATTCTTTCTCCAAATTTCACTCCATCATATCGAGACATATTTGATGAAACTTCTGCTGGTACCAAAACATAATAAACCGCAAGAGAATATTCCACGCTCGGAATTTTAATATCTTTGATTTCATATCCAGCTTCTTTTAGTTTTTGAATTCCGTCATTAAAAGATTGCAAAACATCTTCATCAATTCCTTCTTTCAAAAAACCATAAGGCACTCCGATTGTTTTTACACTTCCGTCATTATTTAAATGACTGTGACTTGTTGAATCCAATTTATCTTCACCTCGTACTGCATCAAAAAGAATTTCTACATCATCAACTGTTTTTGCAGTTGGACTTATTACATCAAAAGAACTTGCCATTGCAATCAATCCATATCTAGAAACGCTTCCGTATGTTGGCTTCAAACCAACAACTCCACAAAAACTTGCAGGCTCTCGAATAGAACCACCAGTATCAGAACCAAAAGAACCCAGGGCCATGTCGGCAGCTATAGAAGCAGTCGCACCTCCTGAAGAGCCGCCAGCAACTCTTTCTGTGTCAACTGGATTTTTTGTTACACCAAAAGCACTGTTTTCTGTTGAAGCTCCTTGTGCAAATTCATCAGTATTTGTTTTTCCTAAATACACAGGCTTATGCTCATCTAATTTCAAAATTGCAGTAGCAGAATATGGAGCAAAATAATTTTCTAAAATTTTAGAACCGGCAGTTGTCTTTCGACCTGTCATACACATATTGTCTTTAATAGAAATTGGAATACCTGTCAGCAAAGTCGCTTCGCCTGCGTCAATTTTTTTCTGCGCTTCTTCAGCTTGCGAGATAACATCATCAAAAACAGTTATATATGCATTTATGTCAGAATTTTTTTCTTGAATATTTTTCAAATACGCATTTGCCAAATCAACTGCTGAAATTTCTTTCGCAACCAATTTTTCATGAGCTTCTTTTATTGTCAGTTTAGTTAGATCCATTGTTGTCGTTGTTTAGAATTTTTTGTACTTGAATAAAATTATCTTTTGTTTTTGGAGCACAATCTAAAATTGCTTTTGTATTAGTTTCTGGCTCATCCGGATTTTCATCTTCTCGGAAAATATTTCTAGCATCAGAACTTTCAATAATGTCTGAAGAATTGTCAGAAACGGCAGTATTTATTTGTTCAATATATCCCAAAATAGAACCAATTTCTTGACTATATTTCCCTACTTCTTCATCTGTAAGCTCCAGTCGAGCCAATTTAGCGAGATCTAAAATTTGTTCTTTATTCATAAAGGCTATACTAGCTTATTTCAACAGCTTTGAAAACTGTTCTTCATTTAGTATTTTGACACCCAATTCTTCAGCTTTTTCGAGCTTACTTCCTGGGTCAGTACCAGCCACAACATAGTCAGTCTTTTTTGACACAGAACTAGAAACATTTCCACCAAATTTTCTAATTATATTTTTTGCTTCGTCCCTTCCAATAAAACTCAGTGTTCCAGTCAAAACAAAAGTTTTACCAAAAATCTTTTCATTCTTTTTTGTGCTTTGTTTAACTTCTTGAAGTGTAATTTCTTTTAATAAATGATTTAACATTTCAGAATTATTTTTATCTCTAAACCATTTGTAAATAGATTCAGCTACAACACTTCCAACGCCATCGATAAATTCTAGTTCAGCAAGTTCTGCATTCTTAATTTTATCCAAACTACCAAAATGTTGAGACAACAAAATTGCAGTTTCTTCACCAACATTATCTATCGAAAGCCCGACTAAAAATCTTGGCAGAGAAACATTTCTGGCCTTGTTGATTGAAGCAATTAATTTGTTTGCAGAAGTTTCAGCAAATCTTTCAAGTTGCAAAAGATCACCAACTGTTAAAGTGAAGAAATCTGCAGGATTTTGCACCAAACCAGCTTCAATAAATTGTTCAACTTGCTTTGGACCAAGACCGGCAATATCAAGCGCTTTCTTTGAAGCAAAATAAGCAAGTTTTTGTAATTGTACAGAATAAGAATTTCTATCAACACAACGATAAGCCGCTTCACCCGGAATTCTTTCAATTTTTCCATCACCACCACATTCAGAAATTTTCTCAGGAAAAATAAATGGCTTACTCTTTTTGGGTCGCAACTCTTTAATCACCTTAACAACCTGAGGAATAATATCTCCAGCTTTTTGCAAAACAACAGTGTCACCAACTCTCACATCCAGTCTTTTTATTTCATCTTCATTATGCAGAGTTGCTCGAGACACTTTTGAACCAGCAATCAAAACAGGTTTCAAATGCGCAACTGGTGTAATAACTCCAGTTCTCCCAACTTGAAAAGCAATTTCTTCCACAACAGTTGTTGTTTGTTCTGCCGGGAATTTAAATGCCACCGCAAATCTTGGAGCTTTTCCTGTATAACCAAGATATCTCTGATATTTTTTATCATTAACTTTCACAACAACACCATCAATCATAAATTCCTGATTGTCTCTTATCTTCCCCCACTTTTTCCAAAAATTAATTACTTCATCAACATTTTTAGCTAAAGTAAAGTTTTTATTTACAACAAAACCATAATCAAGCAGCCAATTTAATTCATCAAATTGTGTTTCAGGCTCGCCTTCCATTTTTGCAATGTCATATAAAAATGCATCCAATTTTCTTTCTCGAACAATATTAGAATCCAGTTGTCGCATTGTTCCAGCCGCTAAGTTTCTAGGATTTGCATAAAGTTGCCCCCCTTCTTTTTCTATTTGTTTATTTATTTTTTCAAATTGTTTTTTTGCTAAATAAATTTCACCTTCAACAATAAGTTCTTTTTTAAAATTAATTTTATGTGGAATTGAAGAAATTGTTTTTACATTTTCAGTTACATCTTCTCCCACGACACCGTCTCCACGAGTAGCCGCTGTCACAAGATTTCCATTTTGATATTCCAAAACAATTTTCAGACCATCAATTTTCAATTCGCAAGTATACTCAATATCCACATCACCAAACTCATCTCGCAAAGCTCTTTTTACTTTTTTATCAAATGCAATCAATTCATCTTCGTCAAAAACATCATTGAAAGACCATTGAGAAATTTTGTGAGTAACTTTTTTGAAACCAGCAGCTGCTTTTCCTCCAACTTTTTCAGTTGGAGAATCTTTTTTCAATTCAGGAAAACGTGCTTCGATTGCGAGTATTTCTCTTTCCAAAGCGTCATATTCCTCGTCAGAGATTTCTGGAGCTTGATCTAAATAGTAAAGATTACGATGATATTCAATTAAATCACGCAACGCTTGCCATTGTTTTTTCGCCTCTTTTTCTGAACTCATATCCTATGAACGATACTGTAACACAAGACCTCTCTGTACTGCACGTGCATCATTTTCTGGCTCACAGCTGTTTAAACCTTGAGATGTAATTGTAGTTGTTATCCTGCCCTGTGAATCAATTTCCTTACCAACCGTCACTTCAGCACAATAAAGTATATTGTCTAAATTACTTATAGTGTTTGCTAAAGCAATTCGAAAAACAGTTTTACCAGACTGAGTTATATCCCAAGGTTTTGTATAAGTTTGTTGAATAAAAGAAGAATTTCCATTTGCAATATTTGTTCCTGCACAATCTAAATAACCAGTTTCATTTATTCTTGCAAAGCTTGAACTTGGTGGAAAAACATAAGCAACGCTTCCATTATTATTCACCACAGACCCATTTAGATCCCAATACAAAGCACATTCAAGTCCTGTGTTCGCAGCATAAAATGCAAACTGAGATTCTCTACCAGCACCAGAAAGAACAACTTGCTTCAATGCAATATTGATAATAGAAGCACCCACAGCCAAAATCATAATAGAAACAAGAATTGCAAACAAAAGTGTAAATCCTTTTTTGTCTGATATTTTTTTGTTCATAAATATTTTCATAATTTTAATTTGAATCAACTCTTGGTACCCAATTATAAATATTTTCTTGAACCACAATTCTTGAACCTCCAACTCTCACATTTGATGTCCAAGAAACTTCCACAACAATTTGTAATTCTCTTCCAGAAATAGATTCCGTCAGATAAACACTTCTTCTAAATCTTGAATCATTTGATTGTCCCAAAGGAAAATCATAACCAAAAAAACCAGTCGAGGTGTCAGTTTTTAAATTTGAACAAGTTCCTGAAACACATTCATTTATAGCAGGAGGATTGGTTGTTGTATCAATTGTTATTAAACAATTATCACTGAAACCTGGAGCACAGACCATAATCCCTTCAAGCCAATCTGCTTTCCCTTGCAAAGAATTATCATCACGAATATTTTTTATTGTCTCAATTGCATCTTGTGCCAAGAAAAAAGCAGTAATTTGATCTCTTGCTAAAAATGCAGTTCTCAATCCAGATTGTGCAAAAACCATTGGACCCGTCACAGACAAGACCAAAATAAATATAGCAACTAAAGTTTCCAAAACAGTAAATCCTTTTGTTCGTTTTTCTTGTATGATTTTTTTAATAAAATTTTTCATATTTTTAATTTACTGAACTAGTTTCAGAGCCTGTTAAGTTTAGTCGTCTCTGAGAGACTGTTGTTTGTAATGAAAAAGCTGAGGAAATATCATCACTTACTTTAACACTTCCTTCAATTAGCATTAATGTTCTGGGTTGCCTGTTATCATTTGTTGTTCCACCATGAACCACCATAAGTTGGAATTTCTCTACAACCACCGCTTCTGATGTTATCGGAATCCAGTTAGAGGCCGAATCACAATTATTACTTCCTACTGAAGAAACACATTGTTCAATTCTTTTATTTAACTCAGACAATCTATAAGAAGTTCTTTCCCGTTGAAAACCTTCTCTATCCAAAATAATTGCATCAACATGTAAAACTCCATTACTTGTATTCAAAACAGGCTCCACACCAGTTTTAAGCGACCGCGTCATCATTTCAACAGTAAAATTTAAGTTATTCATCACTTCAGTTAAAGTTCTAGCTTTTCTGTTTGCGTCCAAGATAGTCAAAATAGCACCAAGTGTAATCAAAACCACGATAGAAAAAATTGCCACAGAAACCAACATTTCCACCAAAGTGTACCCTCTGTTATTTTGATTTATTTTTTTGTTAATTAACTTCTTATGCATATATCATCTTGAGATACAGAAATTTGCCCGGTTTTTCTTATCAAAACATAACTAGGATTGATTCCAGAATTTGGAGCTTCAACTTTTATTTGAGTAAATCCATAACCTTGCCCACCGTTATTGTCTCTAGTATTTTGAATACCAATCCTTGCCTCTGGACTTGGTCTTTTAAATGAAATAGCAACCGAAGCAATTTGTCCGATATTTGCACACTGTTCGTTACCAACACGAAGTTCCGTCATTCTAATATTTCTTTGCAAAGTTAACTGATCTAGACACTCGTCACCTTGTTGGCAAATACAAGGATTATTACCTGTACTATTTAAACTACAGTACCAATCATTATCTCTATCTACAAATAAAATAAAATTCCTGCTCTCTCCTACACCTCCTGAGCTTCCATCTAAAAGATTAAAATAAACTCCATATGGGTAATCAAAACTAACTCCTTCACCATCAACAGCTCCGCGCACACCCACTCCAAAAACTTGCGCTTGTCTTACAGTCAAAGCTATTTCGTATGCCATGTTTGAAACTAAAAGATTTGAAGTAAAATCTCCGTATTTAAAAACAACAACTGCTGTTAGAATTCCAAAAATTGCAGCCACGATTGTCATTTCCGCAAGAGTAAAACCTCTTCGAGTAGATGAATGTATTTTTTTAGTTAATTTTCTAAACATTTAAATTAAAGAAAAGTGCGAGACCTAAAACATCTAGAGGAACAAAAAACAAAATCAGTGTTCCAATAATTAAAAACGGCGCGAAAGGAATCTCAGACTTAATTGTAATATTATGACCCTTGATATTCAATCGAGAAACTAACATAAGCAAAATTGCATAAATTGCTCCAATCCAAAAAGCTAAAATAATTGCAGAGAGACCAGAAACAAAACCTAAAAGAAAACCGATACCAATAGCTAATTTCCCATCGCCCAACCCAATCCATCTTCCGCCAGAAAAAAACCACAACAAAAAGAAAGGGATAAAAAATATGAACCCGGCAAACACATCAAAATAATAAGGAAATTTAAGCCAAAAATCGTAAGGAATTGTTATCAAAGTCAAAACAAAAGCCAAACTGCTAAAAACATAAACCAGAGAATTTGGAATTATAGTATGACGCAAATCATAAACAAAAATCACAACTAAAATACTCCAGATTATTAAATAAAAAATTAATTGAATTATTCCTAAAACAGGAACATTTTCTATAATTGGCAATTGTTTCAAAAAAACTCCAAAGAAAATTAAAGCTGTCGAAATTTCAACCAAGGGATATTGCCAAGAGACTTTTGACTTACAACCAGCGCATCTGGTTTTAAGTGCAAAGAAAGAAACAACCGGAATTAATTCATGCCAGTGAAGTTGTTTGTTGCAACTCAAGCAACCAGATCGTCCGTTTAATCCTCGACCTGTATTCATTCTTAAAATAACAACATTCAAAAAACTTCCAATTATCGCACCAAGTATTAAAAAGAAAATTGAAAATATAATAGTCATTTAATTACAATTAGAACCCGTGATCGCATCTTCAAGATCGTCATATGATTTTGCAGCACCATTTGCATCCACACAAAAAGCTCCAGATGAAATAGCTGAAGCAATTGCCCAACTTGAAGTATCATCCGTACAAACAACATCTTCTCCACCATTTAAACTTTCTACTTCTGAAATTGCATTTTGAATTGAAGAGTTGTCACAAACATTTGAAAATCCGGAACCAGGCGCATAAAGCAATTCTGCTTGTGTTCTCATATTCACTAAGTTTGATTTAATCGCTGCATCATTTCCTTTTCCTCTAGCACTCGACAACGAAGCTAAGACCACTGAACTTAAAACTCCTATGATAGCAATAACAACCAAAAGTTCGATAAGAGTAAAGCCTTTGTTGTTGCTTAATTTTGTCATACTAAATTTTATTAAATAATTATAACACAGGCCAAAAATCTATTATTAGTTAACTAATTTATTTAAATAAATATATGAATAGAAATAGAGGTTTTACATTGATTGAATTGCTTGTAGTGATCGCTATCATCGGTATTCTTTCTTCAGTTGTGTTGGCTTCATTGAACACAGCTCGAGGTAAAGGAGAAGATGCTGCAAAGAAAGCGAACCTTTCAAACGCAAGAGCACAGGCTGAACTTTATTATGATAGTCATAGTAATAGTTATGCGGGAGTTTGTGGAAGTGAAGGAATAGAAGCTAATGTTTCTGCAGCAGGTGGAACATGTACTGCTGATGCAGATGGATGGACTGCGACTACTGCATTGTCATCAGGTAGTTTCTGTGTGGATAGCACAGGAGCAGCTACTGTAGCTTCTTCTACAGTTTCGAATGGAACAACTTGGACAGTGGGCACTCATGATTGTGCTTCTCTGTAATCACTTTTAGTGTAAAAACAAAAAAACCGACGTTAGCCGGTTTTTTTGTTTTTTTGAATCAACCTAAACTAAATCTAGTTACACAAAGATGCTGCCATTGTAGTTGAAGCAACTCCGGCAAATCCTGTACTATCCACACAAAAAATACCGTTTGATCCGCTCAAGTTTGCTTTTGCAACCCAAGTAGATTCATTAGCCCAACATTGTCCACCAGCTGCATCAACAGCAGCTCCAATTGTATCAGCCCCTGTTCCACATACTCCAGAATTTTCTGTTAAAGAAGATTGGTCTGAGTATTCATTATCATTATTATCATAATAAAGTTCAGCCTGTGCTCTTGCGTTTGAAAGGTTCGCTTTCTTTGCAGCATCTTCTCCTTTACCTCGAGCTGTGTTCAATGAAGCCAACACAACTGAAGAAAGAATACCGATGATAGCGATCACTACAAGCAATTCAATCAATGTAAAACCTCTATTTCTATTCATATATTTATTTAAATAAATTAGTTAACTAATAATAGATTTTTAAAGCAAAATCTACTGGTTTTAATTATAGACCCACAAATAGGGCTACAGGCTTCTTATCCACAATTAATTTTCAATGGCTTTTTCAGCTAATTTTTTTGCTCCACCCAAACTCTTTGCCACAGCCAAAAATAACCCTCGATGACAAAATACCGCATCTTCCACACCAGAAACTTTTTGCAATTCTTCATCTCGCAAACCTCCCCACTCCGCAGGAAATTGTTTTCTCACAGGAAAATCGTCAATTTTTATTCTAATTCCTTTCACACTCCATTGATCACTTTCTTCTCGGTATCTTATAGAAAATAAAACATCCGTTTTTTCAAACAATACTCTTGAAACATCTTCATCTGAAAATTGCCACTCTTTATCCAAAACAACAATTCTTTTATCTTCTGCTTTTTCATACGCTTTCAAAACAAATTCTTCAGCTTCAAATGAATGTGTTGCTCTTAAAATTTCTCGCTCCAAAATCTGCTTCACAAATTTTACCGCTTTAAAAAACGCTTCATCGAAATCTTCTTTTTCTTTCCAACTTGGCATAAAAGAATAAAGCATTGATTGTGCTAAATAAGGAGAAACACCGTAAGTTTCATTGATTGAAAATGTTGTGATGCCGTTGTCGCCGGCGTCGATTGATTGGACGATTTTGTTTTCGATGTACTGCCAAACGCGGTCGTTGCAGAGCCGGCGACCGAAATGTTTCCAAATCAAACCGAAACTCGCATACGGAATTCCATTTTCTCTCACACCCGCCCCTTCTTTTTGATGATGATCAAATCTATTTTTTTCAGCATCATAAACATTACCAACATCCAAAACAATATCCGCTTTCTCTATCAATTCTTCATCTCGAGTTCTTGTAACTTTTATTTTTCCATCAAAAGCTAAATCCAAAGTCGCAACAGCAAAAACATCATCAGCATGAAATCTAGAATTATGCGTAACAACTTTTATTTTCTTTCCAAACATTTTTATTTTATCTATTCAAAGAATTACCCCAACGAACTTTTTCATACAAATAAACCCAAATCGCACCGAACGCCGCCAAAATAAATACAAATCTTGTAGCATCACCTAATGTCGGTACAAACTGAAGCAAAGTCAAAAATGTTATACCAATAGCCGCTGTCTGAAATGAAACTTCAATGTTGTCACTTTTAGAAAATGCTTTTTTCATAAACGCTCCTAGTGCAATTCCCGCAATCGAATTTGAAATTATAAAAGCTCCCAAATAAATCATAAAAATCAAACCTCCGACCGGCAGCAAAATCAAACTAATCAATGAAATCACAACAATTATCGGAATAAAAATCAAACAAACCAAACCAACCAACAGACTTTTCCAAAATGATTTTAGTGTCTGAGTCGCTGTTTTTTGTGAGAAAATCTTGAACACATACACAAGAATGAATGTCAGCACTAATGAAGTTATAAATCTAAACAACATCCAAAAATTTAAGAAACTTACAATTGAATGTTTAACCAAACCATTTTCTCTCAATGAATCTACTTTATTAAAATTTATTGAACCGCTAACTTTTGCACCATCCTCCACATGAGCTTGTCGTGGAGAAAAATAACTCATCTCTCCACTAACTTCAGCATCTTTCAAAACTTGAATATTCTCAGAAGTAATATTTGCAGTTCCTAAAACTTTTCCAGAAATAATTGTAGATCGAGAAACAATTCTGATGTGTCTTTCAGAAGTGTTATTCAAATGAACAATTCCTCCAATCAAAATAATATCTCCTCCAATTTTTACATTTTCATTTAGAGTGATGTTTCCACCGATAACAACCAAATCTCCAGAAACATCATTTTCAATTATCACATCACCACCAATAAGCCTTACATCACCATTGATTTTTCCGGTAGTTTTTATATCCGCACCAAATGACAAAAAGTCTCCGTTGATATTTCCGACAGCCTCAACTTTATTTCCAGTAGCAAAAACATCACCATTTACCATTCCGGCAATTTTTGGATCAGTTCCAACCAGATACACATTTTCAGATAAAACCTCCTGTCCAGAAACACTGGCGTTTTTATCTGTTCTTATTGTTGCTGCGCTAGAGTTTTGAGGTGCAAATAATATGCAAAATAGAATCATTAAAGCCAAAACTAGAGAAGTTTTTCGCATGAAAATAATATATCACTATATTTATTTATTTTCTAGTTCTTCAAAACCCAACCTTCTTTAAGCATTTCTTCTGCTTTTTTCCATTTTACTTCTCGAACTTCGCCATCTTTTTCCATTTTCACAATTTCATTTCTACCAAAAGCTTGTACCGAAACCGAAGAATCAGTTTCGCTCGTGATTTGTTGAGCCTTTTGCATTGTTTGTTTCAACTTTTCTTCTTCTCTTGCAAAAGCACCAGCACCGATATGTGGCAAGTGATTTATGATATTTTGATCAACTCCAGCAAGCATGTCGTTGTAAAGTCTCAAACCCTCTTTTTTATATTCAATTAAAGGATCTCTCTGACCATAAGCACGCAAGTTTACACTTGATCTCAAGTAGCTCATCATTTCCAAATGCTCAATCCAGAAGTTATCAATTGATTGCAACATCAATCTTCGCACTGCTCCAATCCATTCATCTTCGCTCATTGAAGATTTTTTAGATTCAATCACAATCGCACAATTACCATCAACTTTTACAAGTCTTTCCAATTCTGAATTGATGTACGTAACATCACCCAAAAGAAGTTTTCTTCTTCGTTCGTAAATTGATTTTCTTTGTGTGTTCAATACGTTATCAAATTCCAAAATATGCTTTCTAGCATCAAAGTTGAAACCTTCAATTTTTGTTTGTGCTGACTCCAAAGATCGAGTAATCATTTTATTTTCAATAGGTTGATCTTCCGGCAATCCCAATTTACCCATCAAAGTTTTAATTCCTGAGTTTGCAAAAATTCTCATCAATGAATCATCCAGAGAAACAAAGAATTGTGTCTCTCCTGGATCACCTTGCCGTCCCGAACGACCTCGCAATTGATTATCAATTCTTCTTGCTTCGTGTCTTTCAGTTCCCATCACAAACAAACCTCCCAAATCTTTTACTTCTTTATATTTTTCTTCATCATACGGAGCACCTCCTAAAATAATATCGACTCCTCTACCGGCCATATTTGTCGCAATTGTCACTCCGCCTTTTCTACCGGCTTGCGCAACAATTTGCCCTTCTTGTTCGTGATTCTTTGCATTCAAAACTTGATGTGGAATTCCTTGGCTCGCCAAAAATCCAGAAAGAAGCTCGTTTGTTTCGATTGAAACTGTACCAATCAGGATTGGTTGTCCTTTTGAGTGAACTTCTTTTACTTTATTTGCAATAGCAGCAAATTTACCTTTTTGAGTTTGGAAAATTAAATCATCTCTATCAAATCTTATTGTTGGTGTATTTGGCGGAACGGTTACAACATCAAGATTATAAACTTTCAGAAATTCTTCGGCATTTGTTTTTGCAGTACCTGACATACCAGAAAGTTTTTTATACATTCTGAAATAATTTTGATATGTAATTGAAGCGTAAGTTCTTGATTCTTGTTGAATTTTTACACCTTCTTTTGCTTCAATTGCCTGGTGAAGACCTTCAGACCATCTTCGTCCTGGTTGCATTCTTCCAGTAAATTCATCAACAATAATTACTTCATTGTCACGAACAACATATTGCTTATCATTTTTAAACAAAGCCTTGGCTCTAATAGCTGTCTCGAGATGATGAACATACTTCACACCCATTTCTGTATAAATATTTTCAATACCCAAAGATTTTTCTGCTTTATCAATTCCGGCATCAGTAATAGAAATTGCTTTCAATTTTTCATCTACAGTAAAATCTTCATCTTCTTTCATTTGTTCTGCGATTCGCGCAAATACTTGATACAAATCTTGAGAATCATTTGCAGGTGCAGAAATAATAAGAGGGGTTCTAGCTTCATCAATCAAAATAGAGTCAATTTCATCAACAACAGCAAAGTTATGTTCTCGTTGTCTTAAAGATGAAACATTGTATTCAATATTGTCTCGCAAATAATCAAAACCAAATTCGCTGTTTGTTCCATAAGTAATGTCAGCAAGATAAGCTTCTCTTCTTGAAACTGGTCTCAAAAATTCGTGAACAATCTTGAAAGAACCTTTTTCATCTCTTTCTTCATCTAAATTCCTGTGATTAGGGTCGTACAAGAAAGAACCAGATTGTGTTATTACACCAACACTTAATCCAAGTGCATCGTGAATTTGTCCCATCCACACAGCATCTCTTTGAGAAAGATAATCGTTTACAGTAACAACATGAACTCCTTTTTCTTCTAGTGCATTCAAATATGAAGGCAAAGTCGCCATAAGAGTTTTTCCTTCTCCTGTTCTCATCTCTGCAAGGTTTCCATCGTTAAGAATCATTCCTCCGATCATTTGAACATCAAAATGTCTTTTTCCTAAAACTCTTTTAGAAGATTCTCTTACCAAAGCAAAAGCTTCTGGCAAAATATCATTTAGAGTATTTCCTTTTTTTAGTTTTTCTTTTAACTCCAGAGTCTTTGCTTTTAATTCTTCAGCTGTTAATTTCTCAAAATCTTCCTCAAAAGAATTTATAACTGGAAGAAGCCCTCGATACTTATCAAGCATCTTTTCGTTTTCATTCTTGAATATTTTACTTAAAAAACTCATAGAACAGCATATTAACATAAAACACCCTCTACGGCGACATAGAGGGTGTTTTATTTAATTAGACTAAGCTCGATAACTATCGGCTCTTTTTTGTTGTCTTCTTTTTTGTAGCCGGTCGTTTTGTTGCTTTTTTTACAGTCTTCTTAGCAGCTTTCTTTACTGGTTTTTTTGCTGCCTTCTTCACTGTTTTTTTCACAACTTTTTTAGTAGCTTTTTTTGGAGCTGCTTTTTTTGTTGTCTTTTTTCTTGCTGGCATGTGACTTTTGAATTATTTTTTTTAAATAATAATCGACCTCTATGTATTTAATTATCTGATACAAAAAAATACTTACAATATTTTTTTTAAAAAAAGTGTGGATAAACTTTTTTAAAATTTTTTCAAAAATTTTTTTTAAAAAAAAATATTTTTTGATTACGACACAAAAAATAATTACTAAAATTTTTTCCAGTCCTCGGCTTTGCCTGCGGAAGAAAAAATTTTAGTAATTATTTTTATTTATTAAAGTAATAATAATTTTTGAAAATTATAAATAAAAAAACTTCGCAATTTTGTTTGCGAAGTTTTTTAATTTTTTTGTTCACGACACGACACGACCGACAGGTACGAAACTCCAAATTGAATATCTTATGTGAGTGCAGCTGTCGGTCATGTCGAATAACGAACTTTATAAATTATACAAAAAGAATTTTTTTTAACAACATACAGACAAGCCAATAAATTTAATCGAAATTTTACTTTTATTTTATTTGTTGTTTATCAGAAGTATTTAAGATAAAAAATGGTTTAAATATAGATACGGGATAAGGGGATAATATGTATAGTATATAATAAGAGAAAAGCCCCGCCGAAGGCGGGGCTTTTCAGTGATATTCATTTGGATGTCGCGTACCGCAACACTCACAACATATATACTAACATGTTTTAAAAATATTGCAAGTATTAAAATATCTCTTCACCTGCCTTTATCTTATTAATGATCAAATCAGTCTGTTCTTTAGATTGTGGAAATAATTTAGATAGTTCTTCTAAAAGAACTATCGCTCTCTCTGAATCTCCTAATCTGTAATATGTTACAGCCAGAGAGGCATAAGCTTGAGGATTATTTAGATTAGATCGTAAATTCTTTTCTGCCAACTCAATTACTCTATTTCCTCTATTTGCTCTAAAGGCTTCTTCTATTAACTCTTCTGATAATTTTACATCTCCAGCTTGTTCGGCAATATAAATATAATTATTCCAAAAATAATCATTATCAGGATTTATTTCATAAACTTCTTTTGCAATTTTCATAGCCTCATCATTTCTTCCTTGTTTCATATAAGACAATATCAACGGTGTGTACATAAATTGCTTTTTAGGAGAAATTTCTATTGCTTTCTGAAAATATTCAATAGCCAAATTAAACTCTCCTATGTTCACAAAAAACTGACCTCCTAACAAAAACATTTTTGAATCATCAGGATTGTTAAAAAGATAATAATCCAATTCTTGTATTGATAGTTCAATAAAAGCAATCTTTGTTTGATCATCTACGCCTTCAGATCGAACAACTTTAGCTGCAGTATCAAGGAGCATAGACAAAGCCTCTTGAGCTCCAAAAGTTCTTCTGTTCATTCCCTCTGCAAAGATAGTTCTTGCACCTTCAAAGTCTGATTGGAAATTTGCTTTCTTCAAAGCATTAGTAATAGATTTATTTTGAAAATAACTATTTGAATTGATACCCCAAACTGTAAAAGGTATAGCAACAAATATTGCAATCATAAGTACTTGTGCAATATTTTTTGAGAAATTAGCTTTTCCAAAGATATTAAAGTCTTTAGCAACTCTTGAGTGAACATAAGCAAAAACCAAGAACAAAATCATGTAACTAGTTAAGCTGTCGAACACAAAGAATGTATGAATAAAGTATCCTGCAAAAAATGAAGTGATAAATACTTTTTCTATATTTGAAAATCCACAAGAAGGTTTCCAAACATAATAAAGAGTTGAAGCAACAATTGCTAGATAGGATAATAACCCAATAAACCCTGCAGCAATTGTCCAATCAAAAAACAAATTGTGAACTCTATCGAAATATTGTTCTTGGTTCCACATCCTCACATCATAATTTGTATCAAAAATTGTTGAATAATTTCCTTGTCCATAACCAAGTAAAGGCCTTTCTTTTATTGCATTCCAAGCAATCCCCCAGTTTATAAACCTGGCTTTTACTGTTCCACTATCAAGAGAGATTTCAGAAATTCTTCTCAGTGAAACTGTATCTTGCACAAAAGAAGATTCTTTAAATCCAAAAACAACCGAAACAAATAAAATAATTACAGCCAGAAATCCTGAAACGCTCCATCGTAAATATTTTTTCTTTGGTTCCAGAATTGCATAGACCAAGACCGCCACAAAAGATCCAGCAAATAAAGCGATTATCGAACCTCTTGTTGCTGATAGAAATACTGAGATAATCTGCAAAATCAAAGCGATTATATAAAAGTAAGGAAAGAAACTATCTTTCTTGAATTTATTTTCTGCAATATTTTTAATAAACAAAAATAAAGTTACAAAAAAACTAAACAGCATAAAAGCTGCAAAATAAGTTGCATTACCAAAAGTTCCGTCGATACGATCCGTAGAAAGACCAATTTTTAATTTTCCACTAACTTGCAACAGCGCATAAAAACCTTGAATAACAGACGCAACAACTAATGTATTTAGAAAATAATTCCAAATTTTTTGAGTATTAAATATGGTACCAACAACAATAAAGTATGCGAACAAGTGTAACAAAGTTATATATCCTTCCATTCGCTCATAGTTACTCCAAAAACTATAAGAAGGATTTGTTCCTAAAAGATTTGCAATCAACACAATCGCCAGAAAAGAAATTAAACTCCACAAAACACAAGATTTTTTTGGACGAGCTTCTTTATCAAAAATAGCAAGCACCAACCACAAGCCAAACAACACCTCCACTAAAACTCTAAAAACATACGCTTTCCCAACTATAAATGGAAAATAAAGATCTTTGGCTACAACAAAAGGAACGATCAAAGAAGCAAAAATACCTCCTATTAGTATCCGCCTCAAAATTATTGTGTTTTTCATATGGCTGAAACTATATCAAAAAACTAGTCAGAAAAATAGCTTAGTGTAATATGAAAGCTGTTCAAAACTATGGAAAAAATTAGATCAAAAATCTACAACACCCTCCGAAAAAGCGAGAAATATACTCAAACTGATATGGTTTATTTGGCAAAAGGTGGTTTTTGGTTGTTTCTATCTCAAATAGTATCTGCAATGTCTTCTTTCATATTAGCAATAATATTTGCTAACTTTTTACCCATTGAAACATATGGTAATTACAAGTTTATTCTTTCTGTCTCTGCGGTACTAGCAATTCCAACTTTAACTGGCATAAATACTTCGCTAACAAAAAGCATTGCACAAGGTAAAGATGGCTCTACCATTACGGCCTTTAAACAAAAAATTTATTGGGGTTCTCTATCTTCAATAGCATCAATTATTACTTCTTTTTACTTCCTTCAAACACAAAACATTGAATTTTCTATTTCTTTTTTAATAATTGCAATCTTTTTACCTTTCTTTGATTCATTCACAATTTACCAATCTATACTAAATGGTAAAAAGAAGTTTTACGAACTTTCAAATTATAATTCAGCAATCACATTAATAAGTCTGCTTTCAATACTTACAACTTTATTCTTTACACAAAGCCTACCAATTGTCGTAGCTTCTTATTTTATACCTTATACAATCTTAAGATTTATAGCATTTAAGCAAACCACTAAAAAATACTTAGAAAATAAAGAAATTGACTCAAATACAATAAAGTACGGAAAACATTTAACTGTAATTAATATTATGTCTACTCTTTCGACACATGTAGATAAAATTTTTATTTTCAACATGCTGGGACCAGCTCAGGTGGCAATTTATAGTTTTGCAATTGCTTTCCCAGAACAAATTCGAGGTCTATGTAAAATAGTTTCATCTATCGCTTTTCCAAAATTTTCTGAGTCTAAAATTTCAGATTTAGAAAAAAGTATTTGGAAAAAATTAAAATTATTTTCTTTATTGCTTTTAATAACAACATTTTTATATATAATTAGCGCAAAATTATTATTCCAACTATTTTTCCCTATTTATGCAGAATATGTTATTTACTCCCAATTATTTGCTTTATCAATTATGAGTTTTTCTCAAATCATATTAAACGATATTTTAAATGCTCATGAACAAACAAGAAAACTGTATATTCTAAATTTAATCAACTCAATTACAAAAATATTATTTATAATAATATTTACTTATTATTTTGGATTAACAGGAACTATCTTCGCTTGGATAATAAACAGATATTTAATACTTATAATTTCAATAATATTAGTTAGAAGTTTTTTCAAAAATAACAAAGTATCCTAAAGGAATTGTTTGAGTAAGTTTTGAATATTTTTTTACAATTTTTAATAAAACCTTATCTAAGTTAATTGAAATTGACTTAAAAAATTCTTTTAGAAAATTTATACGAATAACCCCTCCTGCTGTTTGAAAGATTAAAGAAAATAGACCGTATCCCAAAGGTTTAATGTAAATCAATTTACAATCATATTTTTCTGATAATTTAAAAAAAGCAGATTTAGTGTATCTTAAATAATCATCTGGCGAACCATGAATATGGTGTACAAAAGGAGTTGCAATGACAATTTTTCCACCAACTTTAATACATCGTAAAGATTCTCTGAAAGCATTTTCAAACTCAAATAAGTGCTCCAAGACATTTAAACAAACAACATGATCAAATGAACCATTCTCAAAAGGAAATTTCTTTTCTAAATCAACAAAAGTATCTGGTTCACAATTTTCATCTAAATTTACCACATGCCAAGAGTTTTGACCTTTTACCTTTTTGTTATATCCAGATTTTTTACTTCCTCCAACATCTAAAATAGCACCGTTTAATTCAACCTTTGATAATTCATCGTATTCTGCTTCTCTTAAAATTGAATGCCCCATTAATTTTTAGGCTTAGATACAATAACTAAAGTTTCATAATATTTATCAGTGAATATACTTAAAAACTTATAGATTACATTTAAAAATTTCTTTTTCAGACTTTCTTTAAATTTATAGTCCAAAGTATACATAAAACCAAATTTTTCTACTTCCCAACCACTTTTTTCCAATAAAACATTTAAGGTTTTAATATTGAAATAACAAGTATGATCAGAATTAACAACTGGTTCTCTATTCATAATTTTTCCAGCTAAAACATACAAGTTGAAAGCATTTGGTGTAGTAATAATTAATCTTCCGTTTTCTTCTAAATGTTTTTTTGAACAATCTAAAAATAAACCCGGATTAACTAAATGTTCAATTAAATCCCCTGCAAAAATTGCACTGAATTTTTTACTTAAATTAAAGTCATCTGCAGAAGCAATAAAATATTTATCATGATCTTCTTTTGGAATTTTTGAAAAATCACATTCCAAATCAATACCATAAATTTCTTCTACTTTATTTTTAATTAATCGATGTGGCCAGTTTTCATCTTCTATTTTTCTTCCTTGTCCCCAAAAATCAACATCTAAAACAACATCTTTTTCTGAAAAAAGTTTACTAATTAATTCTTTTTTATTATAGAAGGTTTCTTTTTTCATTTATTTTTTACTGCAAACATTAAATCATGTGCAAATAGAAAAGGAAAAATTTTGCTCAGAATTCGATATCTCGGAGGAATATACCCATGAATTTCAATTATATCAAATTTTTCGCTTAAAAGCTTCTTAAACTCTTTATATGAAAAATGATTAATATGAGTCGGATCTTCAAGCGGAGTTCCTCTTTTAATTCCTAATAAAAATTTTATTCTCGACTGAAGACTATATGCATGAGGAATTGTTCCGACAAAAATACCATCACTTTTTAAAATTTTTTTAACTTTTTCAAAAACAACTTTTGGGAAATATATGTGTTCTAAAAACTCACAAGCAACAACAACCTCAAAATGACTACTGTCAAACGGCCACTCGTCATTTAAGTCCAAATGAACCGTACTAATATTCAATCTTGCTTTTGCTTTATTAAGTGCATTACTATCAATATCTGATCCTGTAACAAAATTACCTTTGTAATACTCTGAAGTTAATTGTCCATCTCGACAACCAATATCCAAAATTTTCTTTCCGGATCCAATATGTTTTCTTAAAAAATCTCCCCTTTCTTTTAGTAAAATAGCAAAAGAATCTCCTCTGCTTTTATGATGTTGATTATAAACCGTTTCTAGACCTTTCATAAATTATGAATAAAAATAATAGCATTTATTTTTCTAAAATAAAAATGATTTTTGATATCAGGTTCTGCATACTATGATTTTTAACAACAAATTCCCTAGCCTGTAAATTTAATTTATTTTGATCTATATTTTTTATAATACTGACTATTTTGTCTTTATCAAAATTTTCAATAAATTCTATATTTTCAAGCTCTCTAGCAGATTTATTTGTTGTAACTATATGCAAACCACAAGACATTGCTTCCAGAATAACTTTGTCCAAACTTCCTGTATCGCTTAAATTGATAAAAATATTAGCTTGATTATATTTTTTGGGCAAATTTTCTTGATTTACAGAACCAGAAAAAATTATATTTTCCTTAAGGCTTAAATCTTTTATTTTTATTTTTAATTTTTCGTTATAAGCAAAATCATTTTGATATATAGGGATGCCAACGATATCTAAATAAAAATCATTTAAATCCTCTAGAATATCAATAATTTTATCTACATTTTTTATCACAGAAATTCTTCCAACTGTTATTAGTCTATTATTTTCTTTTTCAAAAATATTTGGTTTAAATAATTCTGTATCAATACCTTGTCCAACAATTCTTCGTTTTTTCGTTTGTAAATTTAAACCATTCTCAGTGGAAGTAAAAATATAACGACAAAATAAGTTGGCTATTTTTAGTGAAAATGAAACTTTACCGTGAGCATACCACAAGGAAATTTTCTTTCTCATTAAAAACCAAGGCAACCAACATAAAATGACATAAATTTGATTCATGTGAACAAATACTGCATCATAGTCTTTTCGATACTGCCAAATGTATTTATAGAGCCGGAAAACTCTAACGAGTTTTCCGGCTCCTTTTTCTTTCCCCAATGAGAGTACTCTCATTGGCAAGCTATGCTTGCCTTCTTCCAAACAAATTACAGTAACCTCATCAGCTTGTTTAGCAAATTCTTCAATCCATCTTATGAAAAACCCCAGAACTGAATCATCTTTATTAACTTTTTGAGTAATTATTAAAATTTTCATATTTTTTAAATAAAACTTTTTTTCATTTGTTCTAAATATTCTTCAAAACTTTTTTTCTTAGTTTCAGAACTTTCAAAACAATTATTTTTAACTTCTGAAAACAAATTTTTATCTTCAATTAATCTCAATACTTTTTCGTAAAAATCATCTATATTATTTATTTCAGCAATTAAACCTTCTTTTCCATCAAACAAAAATTCTCCTGCACAACCCACATCCGTCATCACAACCGGCGTGCCACACACAACAGATTCAACGACAGTCAGTCCCCAACCTTCGTACAAAGATGGCAGTAAAAATAAATCAGCAGTTTTCATGTAAGAAAAAATATCTTCGCACCAATTTTCAAAAAATATATTTGAAATATTGTTCTCTTTTACATATTTTTTTATTTCTCTTTCTTCCGGACCAGATCCAACAATAACCAAACAAGAATCAGGATGTTTCTCTAAAATTCTCTCAAACGCCTTTATTCCAATCAAAATCCCTTTTTGTTTAACCAGCCGAGAAGCCATCAACAAAACATTTGAATATTTGTATTTGTCTTTCAGATTATTTTTTATTTCAGATCTTTTAATAAAATCAAAGTCAGTAAATACCGGCAAAACATAAACTTTATCCTCCTTAATCTTCAATTCTGAAATTAAATAATTTTTTATTTTATTAGAAACAACTCTAATGTTATCAGCTCTCTTTAAAATAAACGGACCAACCAAAACTTGCAAAAATTGTTTCAAAGATTCTTTTTTATAATAAGGACTAAAAAAATCTATATGAACTTGAGATTGAAATTTTGTTTTTAAAAATATTTTGGAAAACAGAGCGACAAGACCTGTCTCAAAAGGATCTTGAGAAGAAACGATAAAATCTTTCTGCTTCTTGATTATTTTCTTAACTTTAAAAAATGCGTCTGAAATATAAAATAGCTTCCCCAAAGAATTAGTAGGATGAACAAAAACATTCTCTGTAATTTTTGTATCAGCACAACCCTTTTTTGTAAAAACAACAAAGTGCAATTCATCAAAAATTTTTCCATAACTAGCCAAACGATTCTGTGTTCTACTTCCAGAATTAAAAATTCCTCTGTCTGTTGAGATCATTATTACTTTCATACACTTCTTAATTCCATTACCGTATCAACCACCATTCTTTCTAAAGAAAATTCTTTTACAGAATTTTTTCCATTTTGAATAAATTTATGAACCATCTCTCTGTCATTCAAAATTTTCCGGATCGCTGATTTAATTTCTTCTTTATCATCGTAATTTACCAGCAAACCATTTTCTCCGTCCTTGATAATTTCAGGATTACCACCAATATTTGTAGTTACGATTGGTACCCCTAGAGCCAGCACTTCCAAAAGTTGATGAGAAAATCCTTCATAACCAGTATTTAAAACAAACAAATCCCCAGCCGAAATATACTTAAATAAATTTGTTCTATCCATTGCACCTGTGATTAAAACATTTTTAAATAAATGATTTTTTGAAACTATTTTTTCCAACTTATATTTATCAGGACCAGAACCAATAATCACCAATTTCAAATATTTAATTTCTTCTTTCAATTCATCAACAACAGAAATTAAAGTTTCAAAACCTTTCCAAGGAACAAGTCGTCCAACCGTAATTATTGTTGGCCCCACAAAACCAACTTCGTCGCGCAAACTTTCACGATTATCTGGAATTTCTAAAATACCTTCAAACGCATTAAAAACTACATTTATTTTGTTTTCATTTATTCCCCACTGTCCAACAATCTTTTTCAAATATCTAGATGGAACAATAATTTTGTCAGCACTTTCTGCAACTTTCTTTTGAATTTTTTTCATTCGTATAACACGCGAATGATACTCTCGCATGTCTTTCACAAAATCATCTAACAGATCATCAACGCCAAATCTTTGAACTCCCTGCTCCCAAGCATAATCACCAACTATTTTTAAAACAAACTTTTTCTTTAAAATTTTTGCCGCCCACATTGCTGGATATCCCACAGAAACTGGATCTTGAGCATAAATTAAATCTTTTCCAATTCCGTCAATTAAAAGTTTAATGAAATAAAGAAAATGCCTAATACCAATTGGCAAACTTCTCAAATCATCAAAAGAAGCCACAGCAACCTCAATATCATGCTTTGGAAGATTATCGTATAAGAATTTTGAATATGTCGCAGGACCACCTACAGACGGCGGATATATGCCAGTCGCAATTAAAACTTTCATTATCCAAATGATACGCTAATTGATGGTTTTAGTTAAGACTTGCTTCATTTGCTCAGTTATATTGTTCCAATCGTACTTTTCAGCCACCATTTGCCTAGCATTATCAACGATTTTTTGTCTTAAAATGGTGTCCGACATCAATAATTTAGTTTTTTCTACCACATCATCAATATTGTCTATTCCAACTTCCAGACCATTTTCATTATCAAAAAGAAAATCTTTAATTCCTCCAGCCGTTGTGGCAATCACCGGAATTTCTGCTGCCATTGCCTCAACAAAAGAATTTCCAAATCCCTCTGTTCTTGATGGACGAATAAAAGCATCAGAAGCTCGCAGATAATTTGGCAAATCAGTGTGAGAAATTTGTCCAAGAAAAATAACTCGATCAGAAACATTTAAATCTTTTGATAAATTCTCCAACTTTTCTTTATCAGGACCAATACCGGCAATAATAAATTTCACATTCTCTGGAAGTTTTGCGAGTGCAGAAATTACAATATCATTTGCATTTTTTTGAACCAAACGAGATGCGGTAAAAAGCCAAAAATCATTTTCTTGTTTTTGAAGATTATTTTTTATTTCAGAAACTCGATTTGAATCAAAAGTAGAAAACTTTTTATAATCCACTCCATTTGGAACAATAGATATTTCTCCAGCGTATCCCATTTGTTTTGCAAAATCCGCAAGATAATTTGAAATAGATTGAATATGTTTTGGAATCTTAAAAATTCTTTTGAAAATTGGCATTACGACTTTAATACGTGCACGCCCAGCAATAACCTCAATTGGATCACCGTCTTGCAAAGTTAAAAGCACAGGAATTTTTGGTTTAAAAAAATTAAATAAAACAATCGGAAAACCTGCATAGGCCATCATTCCCCAAATCAAATCGTATTTATGTTTTTTATTTAGTTTCAAAGCTTTAATAAAAGCAGAAATTGGAAAAAGAATTTTTGTAAAATACATCGGAAACTTTAAAAGCTCTTCAGGAGTTGGATTTCTTTTTGAAAAACCAACTCGATGCACATTTACATTTCCAAACTTCTCAAACTTCGGCTGATTCTTATCCAATCTCAAAGTTATCAAATCAAAAATAAAATCTTTGTTAGAAATTCTGTCTGTGATTTCTTTCAAAGCCACACCATCGCCTCCTACAAATTTCGGATAATAAGTCAGAGCAAAAATTAAAACTCTTTTAGGATTATTCATTTAACCTTTTTACATTATCTATTGATTTACATCAAGCACATCTCGTAATTCTTCTATCGAAATCTCATCTGAATTTTGAGCCGTATTTTGTGGCTTATTTTCAGGCTCATTTTGCTTATCATCTGTTTGATTATTTTCCGGTAAATTTCCCAAAACAGACGCCAGTGCATTTTTCAAGCTATTTTTATTCTCTTCACTAATTTTTTTTGGATCGTTTTGTACAACTTTTCTTTTCTCCAATTGCTTCAATGAAAGTCGCTCGTTTTCAATATCATTCAAATCATTTTCCCCTTCATCAATAATTTGTTTCTTCAAAGCCAACTCAAGCTCTCGTCGAGATTTTTCATCAATAACAGGTTTACTTCGTTCTTGTTTATTATCTTGATTCTGTTGATTGTTTTTTTGAAAATTATTATTTGATTGATTATTATTCTTTGATTTATTTTGTGATTTCTTATTTTCAGATTTTTTACTGTCATTATTTTCTTCACGACCAGATTCCAAAAGTTCTCGAACTCTTTTTTCAACCTCATCTCTTGGTTTTGCATAAGTCTGTCTTGAAGCCTCAATAATTTCTTGAACATAATTTACATCTCCCTTTGCAATCGGTGGCAAAGTTTTTGCAGAAAAAGGTTGCGAACCAATTCCGTCAATCATCAAACGAAGATAAATTTGCGTAAACCCTAAGTTAACAATATCTTCCGCTAAAAATACCGGGGCAAATTCTTTTTCTATATATTCCGCATCTGCCGCACCAACTCTAAAACTAACGAAAGTCCCGACGTTTCCAAAAACAGCCGAACGCACTTCTTCCGGCATCTGATCAATGTATTGGTGAGTAATTGTAAGATTCAATTTATACTTTCTAGCTTCAGACAAAATATCTGCAAAAGATTCGTTAGCAAAAGACTGAAACTCATCCACAAAAAGATAGAAGTTTGGAAGCTTAGCAAGAGTAGCCTCATCAGCATCAGCACGACTCATTGCTGCAAGATAAATTTTTGTCACAATCATACTTCCAAGAAGCTGTGCATTTACTTCACCAACTCTTCCTTTTGATAAGTTGATAATCACAATTTTTCTTTCATCCATCAACTCACGAATATCAAAACTAGATTTTGGTTGCCCAACAATATTTCTAATCAATGGATTTGAAGTAAATTGTCCAATCTTATTTTGAATAGCGGGCGTAGCTTCTGCGGCAAATCTGTCGGTATATTTTGCAAACTCATCAACCCAAAAAGACTTCACCGACATATCAGTAATATTTTCAACAACTTTTTCTCGAAAACTTTTATCAGAAAGCATTTTGTTTACCGAAAGCAAAGTTGAGTCTGGATATTCCAAAAGTGCCAACAAAGTGTTTGAGAGAATGTACTCCATTCTGGCTGACCATGCATCTTGCCAAATCTTTTTAAAAGTCGACATCAAACCTGAAACAACAAGGTGTCGTTTGTCATATCCAACATCTTCCATCACGTTAAAAGAAATCGGATAATCTGTATCGAAAGGAGCAAAATACAAAACATCTTTTATTCTTTCCTTTGGCACATATTCCAAAAGCAAATCAGCTGTTTTTCCGTGAGGGTCAATAAAGCAAACCCCATTTCCATTTTTCAAATCTTGAACAGCAATATTTTCAAGCAAAGTAGATTTACCCATACCAGTCTTTCCTATTACATACATGTGTCGCGAACGATCTTTTGCTTTTATTCCAAACGGAATCCGTTTGTTTCGCGCATCAGTTTCTGCAAAGTATGAAATTTGTTCTGGGTTTTCCATCTCATTAATTATATCAAACAAGTAAAAAATAGTTGAGCTTGATAAATGATATAATCGTAAACATGAATGGAGGAAAAGTAAGATTACTTGGTTTGACAACATATATGCCAGATGTAGCATTTTTATCAATTGATGAGTTTATTAAAAAATACACCAGCAATAATAATGGAAATTTGGTATACACTTATGCTTTGGCACAAATATTAGACATAGGACCAATGTCAATTAGATGGCGTCGTTTCTCAAAAGAACAGTATCCTGAAGTTGAGATTTTGATTTTACCTTTAGCAAACCAGCTTGGATCCCACATAGATTTAAGCGACATTGCAGAAGCGTTCAAAAAAATTGATATTCCAATAGTTGCAGTAGGGCTTGGATATCAATGTTCATTTGATGGGATTGAACCTAAAGACATTCCACAAGGTACATGGAATTGGTTTGATGAAATTACCAAGCATGCTCAAGGCAATAATCCAAACATATCTTTAAGAGGACAAGGAACTTATGATTTGATATCAAAACGTAATAAAGAAAAACATTGCATAGTGACAGGCTGCCCTTCAAATTTTATAAATCCGTCGACAAACTTAGGGTTTGAAATTTCAAAAAAAGAAATTCCCGATAACCCAAGATTTGCTGTTGCTGCTGGAAACCCTTATCACGTTGATTTTAAACCTATAGAACAATCATTAGTTAAAATGGTAAACGAATCAGACGGATTATACATATGCCAAAATCCGGAAGTATTTATGAAACTTTCAAGACAAGAAATAGATAGCATTCCTAAAAAAGAATACATAGCCGCAAAATCTTACTTGTCCCCATCATCAACAAAAGAAGAATTTGAACGTTGGTTTAAAAATAAATCTCATGTTTTTTTTGATGTACCAGAATGGTTGGAAACAATAAAGCGATTTGATATTGTAGTCGGAGCAAGAATCCATGGAACATTAATTGGGATACAAGCTGGGATACCTTCATTGTGTATATGCACAGATTCTAGAACACTTGAACTATGTCAAATAATGCATATCCCACACATTAACGCTCGAAATTATTTAAATGGAATAACCAAAGAAGAAATTATAAAAATTATTCGAGATTGGGATTGGCAAAAATATGATGAAACTAGAAAACACCTAGCTTCAATACTATTGGATTTCTTTGAAAAAAATAATGTACCTGTAGCAAACTATTTCCGAGAAATTGCCACATCTTAATATTTAATTAAATACTTTATTGATTCAACAAAGCTCCTCTTGTATAAATGTTTGAAGGTGCCCAAATCATCCAAGAAGTTAGTCCAACATCGTAAGTAGCTTGAATCTGATCACGCACTTCTTTTGGACCATAATCTCCTCCATAATCAAAATCTTGAATCCAAGTTCGTAATTGTTGCTTATCTAATTTCTCACGAATATATTCTGGAGTTGTTGAAGAATTTTTCATTTCTTCAACACGACGAACACCTGAACCCATAACAAAATGAATCAATTCGTAAACATGGTGATTTGGATTTGACCAACCATTAAATCCATTTGGATAGTGAGATGGATAAACCATCGGTGCAACATAATCAAAGTACGGAAGAGTTCTTTCCAAAACTTGTCCGATATTTAAATCATCTGTATTTGTTGTTGTCATACCAAACAAGTCGGCAGAAATGATTGGTCGCTTTGATGAATCAGCGGGAATATCTCCACGCAATTCTTTATCTAAAAATTTGAAAAATTCTTCCAAAGCAACTTGCTTCCCTTTCGCTCCGTTTGCGACAATAATATCGTTTGAATGCTCAAAGAAAATATCCTTCATATTTCCATCTGACGGAAATCGAACATAATCAAAATTTAATTCATCAAAACCAATTTCGTAAGTCTCTCGAGATAATTCCAAAATGTAATCCCAATATCTTTTTGCACCAACGTCAACAAAAGATAGTCCCTTGTAATCTTTCCACACCCCTCTATCACTTGCTCTTTTCACAGCATCTTCAGGATGATTTTTTGTATAGAAAGGATCTTGAAAAACAGTAATTCGAGCTATCACAAAAATTCCTTTCTCATGAAGTTGTGCGATAAATTCTTTCATATCAGAAGTTCCACAATTTGCTGCTTGCCAAGCTGGTTTCAATCTTTCGCTTTGTGGTGAAAATGAAATTGTTCCAGAAAAATCTTTAACATCAATCACAACAGAGTTAACTTCTGTTGTATCAATCAAATCCACAAGTCTTTGACGAAAATCCTTTGTTCCAACAACACAAGAAGTCATATAAATTGCTTTTACCGAATCAGGCAAAGGAACATGTTTTACAACTTCTTTTGGTTGCTCTTTCTTTTCTTCTACAACTTCGCCGTTCTCATCATTCAAAACAATATTTTTGTCATAACTAGTCGCAAAAATTTTTGGACCTAAAAACAAGAGGGCGAATAAAATAAAAAACACAAAAACTAAAGCAACGATAATTACAATATTATTTTTATTTTTATTTTTTTGAGGCATTATATTTTTTAACCTGACTTCTGATAAATAACGCCTGCGATGTTAAGAACATTCCAACTATGAATAAAATTATTTCTTTCCAAAAAAGAGGCACCCCGATAAATGGTAACAAAATTAAAATTAAGCCTATCCATAAAAGCGAATTATAACCACCTATCATGTAGTTATTATAAACACTTTTTATTCAGAAACAATCACAACAAACTCTCCCCGAACTTCGTCTGGGTTTTCATCATAGTATTGCAAAACTTCTGCTGGTCTTCCACGAGTCAGAGTTTCATAAATTTTTGTAATTTCTCGAGCGATAGTAATATTTTTTTCCGGACAATGCTTTGCCAGTGATTCTAAAGTTTTCAATATTCGGTGCGGAGATTCATAAAAAACTTTTGTAGTCTCAGATGCGGCGATTTCTTTGAAAATGGTTTCTCGGCCTTTTTTATGAGGCAAAAAACCTAAAAACTCAAATCGAGCACTCGGTGCCCCAGCAACAGAAATCGCCGCCGTCAACGCACTTGCTCCAGGAACAGCCAAAACTCTAGCACTTTCAACTCTTTTATAAATCTCAGAAACAAGCTGAACTCCTGGATCAGAAATCGCAGGAGTCCCAGCATCAGAAACCAAAGCCAAATTCTTCCCCTCCTCAAGAAGTTCAAGAATTTTTTCTAGTTTGGTTAATTTTGAATTCGCATGATATGAAATTGTTGGAGTTTTAATATCATAATGCGACAAAAGTTTTTTTGTAACTCGTGTATCTTCACACAAAACAAAATCTACTTCGCTCAAAACACGAATTGCTCTCAAAGTAATATCTTCTAAATTCCCAATCGGGGTCGCAACGACATATAGAGTGGACATACAATGAGATTATACTCTATTTACTCAAAGCTTGTGCAACAGTAACCACGTTTACATCAAATGAGTTTTTATCTTCATCATCTGAGTTCACAACAACAATTCTATCTTCTTGTGAAAGCTCAATTTGTGACAAACCTTTTTTCAACAAATCCGCACATGAACTACCTTCAACAAATTTTGAGTGAACACCGTATGACATTCGCAATGATCGCACAACTCTCTTATCTGAAGAAAATGCAAAAATTGGAGTATCTGGTCGAAATACTGAAAGCACTTGTGCGATTTTTGCATCTACACAAGGAACAACGATTGCTTTTGCATCTGAAGCATCAGCAGTAAATACAACAGACTCAGCAACAACATGCAATGGATGTGTTGAGAAAGGTCTAGCTTCAGTGAAGTTTAATTCTCCTCGGTGCGCTTCTGTATTTTTCATAATTCGTGACATTGCATTCACAGCTTCCAAAGGATATTTACCATAAGCTGTTTCACCTGACATAGAAACAGAGTCTGCTCCGTCCAAAATAGAGTTAGCAATATCTGAAACCTCAGCTCGTGTTGGTCGCGGGTTTTCGATCATTGTGTGCAAAGCTTGAGTTGCAACAATCGCAATTTTCCCGTGTTGAATTGCTTTTTCAACCATAATTTTTTGCATAAAAGGAACTTCTTCAAATGGAACTTCTACTCCTAAGTCTCCTCGAGCAACCATCAGTCCTTCACAGTTTTCTAAAATTTCATCAATGTTTTCAAAACCTTCTCGGTTTTCAATTTTTGCAATAATTTTTACTCCGTGGTTTTCATATTGATTCAAAATTTCTTTAATTTCATCAATATCTTTTTTGTTTCTTACAAATGAGTGAGTGATGTAATCGATTTCATTTTTTGCACAGAAATGCACAAAGCCTTTATCTTTTTCAGAAAGAGCCGGTAATTCAATATGAACTCCTGGAATGTTAATACTTTTTTTGTTTTTAATTTTTCCGTCGTTTCCTGCAACACAAATTAGTTTTGTTCCTTCAATAGATTTTACATTACATGCGAATTCTCCATCATCAATTAGAATCATTGTCCCAACTGGAACTTCTGCTGCAAGATTTTCATAAGCTGCAAAAACAACTTTGTCTCCTGTTACAGAAAGATCTCCAGTGATAATAAATTCTTCACCAGCCTTAACCTCGATTGGTTCTTCGATATTTTTTGTTCGAATTTCCGGACCTTTTGTATCGATCAAAACTGGAACTTCATCTGAAAATTCTCTAACTTTTTTCAAAACTTCCAAAGTTGCAGCTTCGTCTTGGTGAGCGGTGTTAAACCATGCAACATCTACCCCAGTATCAAAAAGAGCCTTGATAAAATCTGGTTCAGCGTTGTTATCAGCAATTTTTCCTACAATCTTCGCATTTCGTAATGTGTTCATATATCCATTGAATTAATTTAAATTAAGACTGCTAATTTACCATAAATAAATAAAAAACCCAACGCCTGCGCCGCTGGGTTAAAAAATTTACCATTCTTCAGATTGTTCACCGCCAAAGTATGGGCGAGTATTGAAAATAATCCACCTAAATCCAGAACTACATAAACAAAGCACTATGTCAATTCACCTCTTTCTCTCAATTCTGCTCGCTTTTTTGTGGCAGAAACACTTTCTAATTCTTCTCCCAAAAATTCCTGTTCAATTTTATATCCGACAGTTCGCCCGTAAGTTATATGAACCAGATTCGGCACCAACTGAATTTTATAATCCACATCTTCTTCAAACTTATCCGCTAAATCAGCTCTAATACGCGAAGCAGCAGTCTCAAAATCAAAAGGATTATCGCCAACTCCCTGAACATCCCGAATCATCAGAAAAACCTGACCTGTTTTTTCTATAGCTCTTTCAAACAAAGCTCGGTGCCCTTCATGCCAAGGTTGCCACCGACCAAGAAGTTGCGTCGTCGGAGATTTTGAATCCCAACCAGTTTTTAAAATTCTTTTTGAAATATAAGTCGACCAAAAATCTGCATTCTGACTCGTAATTCTAAAATCAAATTCTTCTGGCGCTGTAAAAATTTTATTCGTATCTTCAAATCGCCCTTCTGAAATTGTATCCAACCAAATCACAATATCCGGAGCAAAAATCTCACGGCTTTCTTTTGTTGGAGAAACAAAATCAGCTACAACAAAATTTCCCTTTTTAATTTCTTCATCAGCTAAATCACGCATTCTTTTAGCTTGTCTCAATCTTCCCTCTTCTGAAAAATCCCAATCGTTAAACTTCTCCCGAATTTTATCAGCATTTAAATGTACAGCATTTATTTTTGGAACAAATCTCTCAGCGAAATAAGTTTTTCCTGCACCAGGCAGTCCCATTACAAGTATTTTCTTTGCACTCATTTTATTTATTTTTATTAATTTTAATTTGCCAAACAATAACTAAACAAAAAGCCAGCTCCTGTTCAGCTGGCAATCTTTTATATTTAAAAAATGAGGAGAAATTTTATACAAGAATACAAGCTAAACACAATTGTTTGCTTGTACAACAAGTATTATTTTTTGAAAAAATATTTTTCATATTTTTATTGAACAAAAGTATACTATCGACTTTCAAACCATTCAATAGTCTTTTTCAACCCTTGTTCAAAGTTAAACTTCGGCTTGTATCCCAAAACTCTTTTGGCTTTAGAAATATCAGCACAAGTATGCTTCACATCAGCTGCACGATCAGGTCTTTTTTCCAAATCTAATTTCTGTCCAGTTATTTTTTCAATCATTTTTCTAACTTCATTCAAAGTTGTTCTTTCACCGTGTGCAATGTTGAAAGCATCTCCATTCAATTTCTTTTTAGATTTCATTGCCAAAATATTTGCATCTACAACATTATCTATATAACAAAAATCTCTAGACTGACTTCCATTTCCTTCTATAAAACCTTTTTTATTTTTTGGAAAATAAAGTGATTCAAGCCAAGCTGCAATAACAGTTATATAAGCATCATCTCCATATTGACCAGGGCCAAAAACTGTAAAATATCTCAAACAAACTGTATCCAAGTCAGATATAGAACTAAAATTTTTACACAAAAGCTCTCCTGCATATTTTTGAGAGGCATAAGGAGAAAGTGGACTCGGAAAATTTTCTGCTTCTTTTGTTGGCATTTGCTTAGCCCCTCCATAAACAGAAGATGATGAAGAGTAAATAAATCTTTTTACCCCAGAATTTTTTGCAGCTTCCAAAAGTGCTGCTGTTCCTGCAACGTTTATTTGTGTCGTTTTAACAGGATATTTCACTGAAAAAGAAACTCGAGGCAAAGCTGCAAAATGAAAAACATATTCTGGTTTATGTTTTGAAAAAATATTTTTTAAAGCATCTTCATCTAAAATACTTTTTTGATAAAAAGTAATTTTTTTATTAACAGAATCTTTTCGTCCAGAAGACAAATCATCAATTCCAATAATTTTTGTTTTAGGAAATTGCCCTAAAAACTTATTAACAAAATTACTTCCAATAAATCCTGCACAACCTGTAACTAAAATTGTTTTTGGTGAAGTCATACACCAATTATAAAACTTTTCTGTGCGCATGCCAGGACTCGAACCTGGGACCTCGTCATTATCAGTGACGCGCTCTAACCACCTGAGCTATACGCCCGCATGCGTACCTCGTCTTATCAGGATCAGGAGGAGGTTCGCAACTCCAGATCCGCACCATCGAGCTCTATGCCCGTATGCTTTCTTCTACAAAAGCGGTTACTTCAAACGAAATAACGTACACTATACCGTATCAAAAAAATGAGGAAAAGACAAGTAATAAAAAAGCCGATTCCAAAATATGAGAACCGGCTTTTTGTTATCAATACTTA
>CAZVRT010000003.1:106768-107424 GCA_964630375.1 uncultured Candidatus Saccharibacteria bacterium
ATTATCAGTGACGCGCTCTAACCACCTGAGCTACACGCGCATAAGCATTTACAGCCTTTTGCTGTGAAAGAGACTATAACAAATAAAAACCGAATTGTAAAAAGAAAAAGGCCTTACGGCCCCGTTTTTTGATAGATCACCGAAGTGTCTGTCATGAGTTCTTTGGTTTCTTGTTTGTTGTCACTGTATCGCTTCTTAGCATGCCAAAGGGCAGCAAATACCACGAAAACAATGACGACCAAGATGAAGGTGTTCATACCCGAAACTTGGGCATGCCGATGAGGGTGATGGGAAGGTTTCATTCATCCCCAATAATGCCACAAATATAAAAACAGGTCAACTAGTTGACCTGTTTTTATATTTTTAGAGAAAATTATCTATTTAATACTGGCAAGAAGCTACACAACTACTTGATTTGTTTCGCTCACTTAGGAGTCTTTCCTCCCTGTCTGTGTACACTTTAAAGAATGAGTACAATTTTCCTTCCGCGCTCGATCGAGGCACAGAAATCGACCGTCTAAGTTTAAACAGCTGTGCTGCTTAGACGTGTTTTCACTTGAATTAATCCACGAACAGCTTCCGCTACCCGTGCCTTGTTACGACTTACTCCCTGTTATTGAGTTCACTGTAGTCCCAGATAAACTAAGATTTCGAGT
>CAZVRT010000004.1:0-92007 GCA_964630375.1 uncultured Candidatus Saccharibacteria bacterium
ATGGGCAACGTTCTTCCTGCTCAAAGTGGGAGACGAATTCTTCGTGGTGCTCGTGGGCTTCGACGCCTGGGGCGAGCTCCGCGTCCGCGTGCGCCGCTTCTCGGACGACCGCGTCTGGGATGCCGACCGCAGGCATCGGTTCGTGGTTCCGCAACTGACCTCTTGAGAGTTGAGTTTACAATCTTCATACTCTGCATCGTTTCCACACAATGCAGAGTATTTTTATTTTCAAAAATATGTTTGAGGAATTAATTCAATTGAAAAACAAAGTGTGTACATTTGAACATGTTGCGGAGCCGTCCCAAACGGCGAGCATCAGCGAAAAGAAAAAAGAGAGACATTTATGTCTCTCTTTTTTCTTTATCGCGTGTATTCAAATAATGAATTACGTTTCGTGAACTTAATCTAACTTCGCAGACAAAGTCATCTTTTGTTCTTTTGGTTCAAACAAATTAATCTTGAAGTCATATCTCTTTCCAAGTTCTAATTTATTTTTCAACTCTTCTTCGCTTTCAAATTCAGAAATATGAATCAAACCAGCAACACCTTCTTCGATTGAAGCCAATGCACCGTGCTTGTTGTATTTGATGATAACACCTTTAACAACATCACCTTTCTTGTATTTGTTAGCAGCTGTACCCCAAGGGTTTTCTTTAAGTTGCTTAATTGAAAGTGAAACTTTCCCGTCTTTAATTTCAATGATTTTAACTTTTACTGAATCACCAACGCTGTAAAATTGTCGTGGATCTTCAACCAAAGCCCAGTCAATTTCAGAAATGTGAACTAATCCTTCCAATCCTTCTTTTAGTTTTACAAAAATTCCAAAGTCAACAGCACCTGTAACTTCTCCGTTTACAATATCTCCAACATTAAATGTGTCAGTGATTTTTTCTCCGTCGCTTTCACCAGCGTCTTTTTCAGAGAAGATTAGTTTTCCGTCATCTTCTGTTGCTCCGATTACTGAAACAACAAGTTTTTGTCCAACAAGTTTTTGCAATTCTTCAAGAATTCTTTCTTTATCACCATCTTGAACTCGAGGATAATTTTCAGGTTTCAATTGTGAAGCTGGCAAAAATCCTTGAACGCCTTGCCAAGAAAGAAGTAGTCCTCCTTTGTTTGCATCTTGAACTGTAAGTTCAAGTGGAGTTTTGTTTTTAATTGCTTCTTCAATTTCTCCCCAAATAATCGCTTGCTTAGCTTCTTTTACAGAAAGTTCTATATAACCAGTTTCTCCACCGATTTCTACAACTTTTGCTGTAACGATGTCTCCAACGTGCAATTTTCGGATCAAGTCTCTCGCAGTGATATATTCTCGTCCAAAGATAATACCTGTTCCAAAAGGTGGTAAATCAATGTAAACAGCAGCTTTATCAAGTGCAATAACTTTTCCTTCTACTAAATCTCCTTCAGAAGGTGGAAGAACAGCATCGACTGTTAGTTTCACCATCAAATTTTCTTTTTCCATATTTTAAATTAAATTCTCCAAGTGTTCTGTATGCCCATTTCTCAATGCAATCCTATAGTTATCGGACCACATATTTCATTGTCTTGATACAGGGTTAACACTCTTTGATGCTTATAAATTAAGCCAAATAAAAGTAACACTATAAATTTTCTTAGTCAACTCTGCGATTTATTTAAAAGTTTGGTATAATTGTGCAACTTATGATTATTACATTTGAAGGAGCAGAATTTGTAAAAATTACACACGGCGATCTGACTGTCGCTTTAAACCCAATTTCTAAAGAGTCAAAGCTAAAAAGTTCAAGCTTTGGAGCTGATTTGTGTCTAATTTCAATCAACCATCCTGACATGAATGGTATCGAGACTGTATCAAGAGGAGATAAGCAACCGTTTGTTATCAAGGGTCCTGGAGAGTACGAATTTCGAGAAATGTTTATCGAAGGTTTTTTGTCAAAAAGTTTTTACGACAAAAAAGAAAGAATCAACACAATCTATTATTTAGAAATTGATAAAATAAAAATTGCATTTTTAGGAGCTCATGGTGAATCTGATGTTCCGGTTGAATTGAAAGAAGAGGCAAGTAATATTGATATTTTGTTTGTACCGATTGGTGGCGAAGGTGCTTTGGATGCTCAAGAAGCTTACAAGTTAGCTGTAAAAAGAGAACCAAAAGTGATTATTCCAATTCACTTTGGTTCAATTGGTGAAAAAACTGCTCTAAAAAGATTTCTGGAAGAGGGAGGTGCTGATGATATAAAGCCAGTTGATAAACTTACAATCAAACTAAAAGATATTGTTGATAAAAAAGGTGAAATCGTTATTCTTAAGCCTTCAAACTAAAAATTATGAAGAATTTATTAGAGAATTTGAGACGAAAAAACGATGCTCAAAAAATGACTTTGGCTTTTGCTGGTGCGGTTATTTTTACTTTTGTTTTAGTAGTTTCTTGGTTCGCTTGGAATTCTTTTAATCAAAAAACTGTTTCCGAAGAAGAAGTTCAAAAAAAATCTGAAGAAGTTACACCTGTTTCAAATATAAAGAGTCAGTTTTCTGAATTAAGATCAATGTTCGGTGAACTTATGGTCCAATTTAATGAAAGTAAAGAAATTATTGACGCGATACCCGAGTTTTCAGAAGAAAATAATACATATCAAGATTTTTCTGGCGTAAATCAAGATACAAATACTGAAAACTCTGAAAATCAAGAAGATACAATAGAAGAAACACAAGAAAACTCAACAACAACTTTAGAAATTGAATCAAGTGTTGAATAATGATAAGATAAGGATTAATTATGTCTGAAAAAAATAAACCAGAACAATCTTCAAATGCAGGAAAAGTAATCGTTGCTCCAATTGTTGGTGAAATGAAGAAAGCATATTTGGACTATGCAATGTCTGTTATTACGTCGCGTGCTTTGCCTGACGCTCGTGATGGTTTGAAACCAGTTCACCGAAGAATTCTTTATGCGATGAGCGATATGGGACTGACTCCATCTGCAAAAACAAGAAAATCTGCAGCTATTGTCGGAGAAGTTCTTGGTAAATATCACCCGCACGGAGATGCTTCTGTTTATGAAGCCATGGTTAAACTTGCACAACCTTTCGCTACTCGATATCCATTGGTAATCGGCCAAGGAAACTTTGGTTCAATCGATGGTGACAACGCTGCTGCTCCAAGATACACAGAAGCAAAACTTTCAAAAATTGCTGTATCAATGTTGAACGATCTAGAAAAAGACACTGTAAACTTCCGTCCAAACTATGAAAATACAAGAAAAGAACCTGTTGTTTTGCCGGCAGCTGCTCCAAATCTTCTTTTAAACGGAACATTGGGAATTGCCGTTGGTATGGCATCAAACATTCCTCCACACAATCTAGGAGAGTTAATCAATGCTTCTGTTCATCTTTTGGAAAATCCAAAAGCTACAACTGAAGAGCTTTTAGATTTTGTTAAAGGTCCAGACTTTCCAACAGGTGCAGTTGTTTTCAATGAAAAAGATATTCACGCTGCGTATGCAAACGGACGAGGAGGAGTTGTGTGTCGTGGTGAAGCGGAAGTTGTTGAGCAAAAAAACGGAAGCTTCCAAATTGTTATAACTTCAATTCCTTATCGTGTTACAAAAGCTGATTTGGTTGAAAGAATCGGTCTTCTTGTTCAAGAGAAAAAAATAGAAGGAATTAAAGGACTTCGAGATGAATCTACGGAAGATATTAGAGTTGTTATTGATGTAAAGCCATCTGCACATCCTCAAAATATTTTAAATTTTCTTTATAAACACACACAACTTGAAGAAACTTTTCACTACAACATGGTTGCGCTTGTTGATGGAGTTCCACAAACTCTTTCACTTAAAGCTGCGCTTGAAGAATTTGTAAGACATCGATACGAAGTTGTTACAAGACGAACTCAATTTGAATTGGCGAAAGCTGAAGCTCGAGAACATATTTTGATTGGTTTGAAAATTGCTCTCGATCACATCGACGAAGTAATCAAAACAATTCGTGCTTCAAAAGACACTCCAACAGCAAAAGCAAACTTGATGAAGAAATTTAAACTTTCTGAGCTACAAGCGATTGCGATTTTGGAAATGCGACTTCAAAAACTTGCTGGTCTTGAAAGACAAAAAGTTGAAGATGAACTAAAAGCAATTCAAGCTTTAATCAAAGATTTGAAAGCTCTTTTGGCTTCAAATGTAAAAATGCGAAATCTTATCAAAAAAGAAATGCTTGAAGTTGCTGAAAAACACGGTGACGAAAGAAAGACGAAAGTTTTGAAACAAGGAGTTAGAAATTTCTCTGCTGAAGATTTGATTCCGGATGAAGATTCAGTTTTGGTTTTGACAAAAGGAGGTTACATCAAGAGAACAAATCCAAATGAATACAAACAACAAAGACGAGGAGGAGTTGGTGTTGTTGACCTAGATACAAAAGATGAGGATTTTGTGAAAATTTTCCTTCACACAACAACTCATGCAGATTTACTTTTCTTCACAAACACAGGAAAGGTTTATCAAATCAAAATGTATGATATTCCAGAAGGACGTAGAGCGACTCGTGGAAAATCTATTATGAATTTCATTTCTCTTTCTCAAGAAGAAGAAGTTACTTCGGTAATTCCAATGCCAAAAGAATTAAAAAACACAGCAAATCTTTCTGTGATGATGGTGACTCGAGACGGTGTTGCGAAAAAAGTTGATGCAAAAAGTTTCCATGATGTTCGAAGAAGTGGAATCATTGCTATCACTCTTGGAAAAGACGACAAACTGGTTTCTGCAAAATTCGTTGATAAAGGAGATGAAGTGATTGTGGTTTCTTCTGAAGGTCAATCAATTCGCTTTAAAGAATCAGATGTTCGACAAATGGGAAGAACTGCTGCCGGAGTAAAATCTCTGACTTTGAAATCAAAAGATTTTGTAATTGGAGCTGATGTTATAAACAAAAACAGTACAGCAAAAACACTTTTGGTATTTTCTGAACAAGGTTATGGAAAGCAAACTGATTTGAAAGAATACAAAGTTCAAAAAAGAGGAGGTTCTGGTATTAAAACTGCAAAAATCACAGATAAGATCGGAAAACTTATTTCAGCTTGTGTTATCACAGACGAATTAGAAGAAATTGTAACTATTTCAAAGAAAAGCCAAGTTGTGCGCGTTGATTTGAAAGAAGTTCCAAACCTAGGACGACAAACTCAAGGTGTGAGAATTATGAAGCTTCGATCAGGAGACTCAATTGCTTCTTCAGTTTGTTTCTAAATTTGTATATAACTTAATTTTACGAATAAAATTATTGATATAATTAAATCAATAATGTTTTCGCAACCTGAAAAAAATATTGAACAATTTGCCGTTGATCCAGGAATGAAAGTGGTTGATTTGGGTTCTGGCGCTGGTTTTTATACTTTAGCTATTGCAAAGGCTGTTGGAAAAACAGGAAAGGTTTTTGCTGTGGATGTACAACAAGAACTTTTATTAAAACTTAAAAATGAAGCTTTCAAACAAGGTGTAGAAAATATCGAAATTATTTGGGGCGATATCGATGAAGAAAACAGTACCAGATTGGCAGATAATTCTGTTGATAGGGTTTTGGTGGCGAACACTCTTTTTCAAGTTGATGATAAAGATGCTGTTGCAAGAGAAGCATTTAGAATTTTAAAACCAAAATGTACCGCGATGCTTATTGATTGGAGCGATTCTTTTGGAGGACTTGGTCCACATAGATCAAGAATTGTAAATCCTGAGCAAGGAAAAATTATTTTTGAACGTGCAGGATTTTCTTTCTTAAGAGACATAAAAGCAGGAGACCATCATTATGGTATGATATTTATTAAGAGATAATTTATGAAAAAACTTTCAGCATTTCAAACCATACTTCTAGTCTGTTCAGGAATTATTATTGTGGTTGGTGTTTTAATTTTTGCTTTGTCAAAAAATCAAGAAGCTGAAATGGCGGGAACAGTTGTTGTATGGGGGGTTGTTCCAGCTGAACAATTTAAAAAATTTGACGACTATTTGAAAGATCAAATAAAAATTCCGCAAACAATAGAATATAAATATATAAGTCCAGCGGAATTTGATAATCAATTTACAACGGCACTTGCTGAAGGTGTTGGTCCTGATTTGGTTTTGCTTACAGATGATAAGTTGGTTAGACACGAGAAAAAGTTGTTTCAAATTTCTTATGAGTATTATACCGAGAGATTATTCAAAGATACTTTTGTAGAAGCAGGAGAATTATTTACAGATGAAAGAGGAATTTTTGCTTTTCCTTTTATTATTGATCCTATCGTTATGTATTGGAATCGTGCATATTTCACTGAAAAGGGAATTGCGCAAGCACCAAAATTTTGGGATGAAGTTCTGACAATTTCACCGCAGTTGATAGAGACTGAGCCGGATTTGTCTATCAAAAGATCTTCAATTGCATTTGGGGAATATGCGAATGTTAAAAATGCAAAACAAATTTTAACGACACTGTTTTTGCAGGCCGGAAACAAAATTATTCAAAGAAATGCTTTAGCTGACACAGGAGTGCCTTTATTTTCTGTGATTTTAAATGAAAGGCTGGGATATGCGACAGCACCTGCACAGGCTGCTACAAATTTCTTTACTCAATTCGCAAACCCATCTCGAACTGTTTACTCATGGAATCGTTCTATGCCGAATTCTCTCGATGCATTTATTGCCGGTGATTTGGCAATGTATTTTGGTTATGCCAGTGAATTTTCTGAAATAAGACAAAAAAATCCAAACTTAAACTATGATGTGGCGGTAATTCCGCAATCTCGAACCGGTATTCGAGCAACTTACGGAAAAGTTTATGCTTTTGCAATTCCAAAAACAACGCCAAATGTAGAAAGAGCTTTTGATGTGATAAGAAGTGTGACAAATGTGAGTCCTATAGCTTTCATGGCTGACTCTCTGTTTTTGCCGCCCGTTAGAAGAGATTTACTTTCTCAAAAGCCTGACAATGCTTTCATGCAAACTTTTCATGATTCTGCATTGATTGCTAAAACTGTTTATGATTTTAACCCAGAGCAGACAGATGATATTTACAAAAGAATGGTAGAATCAATAGTATCTGGAAGATTTGATACTTCAGAAGCCATTATGAGAGCTAGTGGTGAAATTGATTTGTTAAGACCAATGTAATTATGAAAAAGATAATTTCAAAGATAAATATATTGATTGTTGTACTAGCTCTTTCTGTTCCATATTTAATTACTGCACAGGTGCAAACAGGGGTAAATTCTCCAAGTGTTGCTGATGCAAATAATTCTATTGTAGAGTGTCAAACAGTTGATGATTGTGATTGGAATGCTTTTTTGAAAACAGTAGATAAATTAAAAAACTACGCATTTCAAATAGTAGTTATTTTGTCTGTGATATTTATTGCTATCGCAGGATTTCTGTATTTAACCTCTGCTGGTGATTCCGGAAAAATTAATCGTGCAAAGTCAATTTTGCAAAATGTGGTTATTGGATTCTTATTAGCAGCGGCTGGTTGGTTGATTGTTAGAACAATATTGAAAACTCTTGGTGTTGAAAATACAGATTTGGCTCCTTCAGATTTGATAAATTAAATATATGAAAAAAATAATTAAAAAAAATAAAACAATTTTATTAGGAATATTTACTGCGTTTATTACTAATTTGATTATTTTTTCTAATGCAACCGCTCAGGTTTCTTTCCCAAATCCCATCAGAGCAACTGACTTACGACAGCTTGTAAAACAAATTCTAGATGTGGTTGTAGAGTTTGGGGCGATTATCGTCGTATTCTTTTTAGTGTATGCAGGATTTCTTTTCGTAAAAGCGCAAGGTAATGCAACTGAACTTGAAAAGGCCAAAACAACTTTCTTTTACACAATTATTGGTGGAATGATTGTTCTTGGTGCACACGTGTTGAGCAGAGTGATTGAAAACACTGTGAATCAAATAGCCGGATAAAATTATGAAGTTTTTTGCAAAATTAAATTTAATACTTTCTGGAATATTCCTACCAGCGATTTCTTTTGCACAGGAAGAAGGAATGACAGCTTTTCAATTACTAGGACAGATTACTCACTGGATTGGTGCTGTTGTTCCAATTATTATCGGAATTGGAGTATTGGTTTTTCTTTGGGGTGTTATTCTTTATGTTTTAAATTCTAATGATGCTGGAAAAGCAAAAGGTAGAACATTCATGCTTTGGGGAATTATCGCATTGTTTGTGATGGTTTCAGTTTGGGGATTGGTACGATTGTTGCAAAATAGTTTTCTTGGAGAGGGTGACCCAAGTCGTCCACCGGAACAATCTGTTCAAGAAATAAAAACTCTACCTGAAAATAATCGTCCCAATGTTGCTGGGGGAACTCCAATTTTAGATTTATTGCAATATGTTGCAGAAGTGATTGCGAGAATTTTGCCAATTTTAATTTTGTTGGGAGTGCTTCTGTTTTTGGTAGGAGTCTTGCGTTATGCGTTTTCAAAAGAACCAAAAGATCAAGCGGCTGCAAGAAACTTTATGCTCTGGGGAATCATTGCTCTTACGGTGATGGTTGCGGTATGGGGTTTTGTGCGTCTGCTTCAAGTTTCTGTTTTTCGTAACGGAGACCCGTCTGACATTGGTAGCGCAGGACAATCTATTGAGGAATTAAGAAATAATCCCGAGCAAAATCAAGGTGGAAATTATGGAAATAGAGGTGGAATAAATGACACAATCGCTGAAGCTTCAAAGTTGGTAAACATGGCAATTCCTCCTGTGGTTTCTCTTGGAATTCTTTTGTTTATTTGGGGAGTCTTGAAATACATCACGACAGAAAATTCAAAGAAAAAAGCCGAGGCTTCCGCTTTTATTATGTGGGGTATAATTGTTCTTTTAATTATGGGGGTGACTTGGGGTTTTGTTAATATGATTGCTCAATCTGTTGGAGTTTCGGCAACTCAGCAGCCAAACATTGGAACGCAATCAGTAAGTCCTCAGGAGTTAATAAAATATTAAAATGAAAAATTTTTTCACAAAACTAAATATACTAATCGGATTGGTTTTTGCACCATTGGTTTCTTTTGCGCAGCCTTTCAGACCAGAATATGGGGGACTAGGCGGAAGTGGAGGAAGCGAATCTTACGCAGGACTGTTTTAAAAATTATTGAAAACTTAACTGTACTTGGTTCCGGAGTCGCTTTGTTTTTGTTTTTGTGGGGAGTTGTAAAATATTTTACAAACAGTGATAGTGCTGCAAAACGAAGTGAAAGTGTTCAGACTATCACTTATGGATTAATTGCTCTGTTTGTGTTGGTGGCAGTATGGGGCTTGGTCAAGTTGCTTCAAGAATCATTGTTACCAGGTTCTTCTGGTGGGTTAAATATTCCACAATTCTAGATTTGCTTTGTTTTTTAAGTGGTATAATTAGCTTATGCCGTTTTATCCGGTTTATTGTAATAAAAATTTAAATTGATTTTATGAAAAAAATTAACAGCAAAAAAGTACTTGGAATTTCTTCAGCACTTTTTGTTTTGCCTTTCGTAACTTTTGCTCAAAGCAGTGATGGTATTGGGCAATTGATTGGTATGGCAGGAGGTATTATTAGAGCTCTTATTCCGATTGTTATTGGACTTGGAGTTTTGATTTTCCTTTGGGGAGTTTTGCAATATGTTTTGCGTTCAGATGATGCTGGAAAAGCACAAGGACGAACATTCATGCTTTGGGGAATTATTGCATTGTTTGTGATGGTTTCAGTTTGGGGATTGGTAAACATTTTGAGATCTTCACTACAACTAGACAACGCAACACCAACAGCTCCTGATATTCCTCAACACGGACGATAATTTCTATGGATGCATCTGGTTTAGTTTTAAAAATTGCTCAGACGATTATTAACCCGACAATTACACTTTTGTTTGGTGCAGCTATTTTGTTCTTTGTTTGGGGAATTGTTCAGTACATTAGAGGTGCTGACCAACCTGCTCAAAGAGCAACTGGTGCTAAGCATATGATGTGGGGTCTTGTTGGAATATTTATAATGATTTCAGCTGTGGCAATTCTAAAAGCATTTACAACCTCAATATTTGGGTAAATTCCGGATTAAAATAATAGTGAAAAGGGAAGTTAAAAGAATATATATAATGTAGAAAAGAAAAAAGGCCGGTCACGAAGTGACCGGCCTTTTGCGCGAAAATACATCATTTCTCCAACTGTGGAACAGTTGTTGAGATGACTCGTCGACCCCATCTCTGAAAGACTCCAGAGACAGTATCGTTTTCAAGGTTTTCTAGCCGAAGATAATGATTCTTCGGGTAGACATGCCATTTTTCTCCGGATCCCGGAGGTTGGCTTACATTGATGTGAGGATGAATGGTCCCTTGGCTAATTCTGTCAGCCCCGTCAGCCCCGTAGACTCCGTGGATGGAACCTTTGATGTAGGAGTTTTTGTTGAATTGTGTCCACTTAACTGTGTACACAAATCCGACTCCATTTCTCCGAGTGCTGAAGATTTTTGACTCGCCAGCTTTGAGTGTGAAAGGAGTTTCCTCCAACACCTCTACAGGTCCGTATTTCACGACAGGCTGGGTTTGTTTGATTCTTTCCTTTTCTTCGTTGAATGCTAAAGCGACGAAGATGGGGATCAAAACCACTGCAGCGATGCCAATGAAGCGCCCTCCTCTTTTTTTCTTCTTTTCTTCCTTCATTAATTTTCAGGAGTGATTATATGTTTCCGTCGGAGTCGACGACTGGTTTTGTGCCTTCAAGTCCGCGGTGAAGATTGACCTTCACATTTCCACCAGGGTTTGCTGTTCCGATGATCAATTCCAAAGCCTTTTCGAAGGCTATGGTAGGCTCTTCGTTTTCTTTCGGTTTTGAGGCTTTAACAGCTTCTTGAGCCTGTTCAATCATCACATTGGTGATGCCGCGAGCGTCAAGTGCGTTGTTGTAAGCTTGACTTGCGTTCAGGTTTGATACCTTGAACTCCTGAATGTGAATTCCATGACGAGTTTCCATATGATGGGCTTTGTTGTGGAATTCTTTGAATATATGACCGAAGGTTTTTGCAGGATCTGCAATTGCTTTCAAAAATGTAGTTTTTGAAGCAGCTGTTTCAACCATGTTCATCAAATAAGCACCCACGGTCTGTTCGACTTTTTTCTTGCGAAGTTCGTTGTTCGTGCCACCGGCTGCATAGGCATCAATGTCATTGATGTTGTAAGTCAAGATCATTTCTGCCGAACCTGTGACGTTTTGGAAGCTCAGTTGTTTGATTGGAATTTTCAAATTTTCCTGGCTTTCGGTATCGAACTCGCCTTGATTTTGGTCGAAGATGTTGATTATAGCCCAGATTGGACCGTGGTATTTAACAGTATTGTCCACCAGTCCTTGATCATCGGCAAGTTCGCGTTTCTTTGTGAAGATTCGGTTGCTTGTACGGAAGACTGAGTTGGTGGTAGGGACGTAAAGTAGCTGTTGAGGCCACAAACGCCAAAACAGTATTGAACACAAAACCCAGATCGCATCTATGTATTTGCTTTGAGGGAGTTTGCTTCCCATAAAAGTGATTAGGAATTCAAGACTGAACCCGATGAGCCACCCTAAAAAGGCAAAGAAGCTGATGTTGAACAATAAATTCCGAGAGTTTCGGATGTATTGTTCAGATGTGGTCATAGGTCTTGTGCTTGGTGTGTCCAAGACTTTGAAAACACTCATAAGGATTGCAATACCCAAAGGGGTAAGTACACCCATAATGAGATGAATGTCTCCGATATCTGCTTTCATTTCTTTCTTTATTTTTCGAGTTGAATTTTCGCGCATGGCCTTATGGCCTGTAAAAGAGCCACTTGGCTCAATACATTTTGAGCGCAAGTTTATCTAACTGCAATACTATCACATTTTTATGAAAAAGTCAAGTCAACAATCAACAAAAAATGGCTTTGTTAAGCCATAAATTATCGTTTATTAAATACTTATTTTGTGCCGAGGAGAGGACTCGAACCTCCATGGGTCACCCCGCTTGCTCCTAAGGCAAGTGCGTCTACCAATTTCGCCACCTCGGCATACGGCAAATTCTATCAATAAAAAATAAAATTTACCAGCGAATTTCTCTCGCTTGTCCGCCTAGTAGGGCTCGAACCTACGACCGTTCGCTTAAGAGGCGACTGCTCTACCAGCTGAGCTATAGGCGGAAGTTTTTAAATGCTAACAAAAAAATCTCTTAAAGGAAAGTAATTTTTTTGATGTGCCCGAAGCGGGACTCGAACCCACACATCTTGCGATACTCGATCTTAAGTCGAGGGCGTCTACCAATTCCGCCATTCGGGCAATTAGGTTTATGGAAACCTTGAGGCGTGGGCGGGAATCGAACCCGCGCATGGCGGTTTTGCAGACCGCAGCGTTACCACTTCGCCACCACGCCTTATTTTATAAATCCCGAGAGATCTCTTCAAGTCTTTGTCTGGCTTTTTCTCCTTTGTCGATTTCAAAATCCAGAAAAGGAATTCGTGCCAAACGAGAATGTTTTTTAAGATAATCCCGGGCTTCACTTCTTTGTCTTTTCAAAAAATCAAGCGCAGCTTTTTCGCTTTGCTCAGGAAATACTGTAACAAAAATAGTTGTTTTTTTAAAGTCTGATGTAAGGTGAACATTCGTGATTGTAATCATTGATTTTCGGTTTGAATTTTCCTCAATGAAATTACCAATAATTTCTTTTAGATTTTGACTTATTTTTTCTGATCGGTGTTCCATATTATTTTTCAACTTTAATTATTGCTTCGATTACATCACCAACTGCAATTTCAATATCAGCAGCAATAGAAGTTCCAAATTCATTTCCTTCATCGACTTGCTTTGCTACTACTCTTTGTTGTTGAAGTTCTTTTATCGTACCAGTTCCAATTTTTTCTCCTCTTCGCAAAATGTTTACAGTGTTTCCCAAACCTATAATTCCAGAAGTGACTTTTCCTCCAAGAACTTGATTCTTTTTAGTTTGATTAAACATTGCAAGAACTTTTGCACTTCCGGCAACTTCTTCAACCATTAATTTTGGGGTTCTTTCTTTTACAATTTCTTTTAGCCAATCAACCATTTCATAAATAATGTTGAAAGTCTTAACAATTGTTCCATTTCTTTCTCTCATTGCTTCAGCGCGCGGATCTATTCCGACTCCCATTCCTATAACAAGAGTTTGAGGATCTGAAAGGGCTTTTTTCATATCTGATTCTCCAATTATTCCTGTCGAATTTTCAAGAATGTTAAAATTAACTCGTTCTGTTTTTATTTTTTCCAATTCAAATTTTACCGCTTCACCTGTACCTGAAACATCGGTCTTTATAATAATTGGAATAACCGCCAAATCTGCACGACTTTGAATCTTTTCATTTTGCTTCTCGTCTTGAGTAACACAATTTTTGCAATATTCTTCCGCTTCTTTTTTAGTGTTAAAAGATTCAAGTAAAGTTCCAACAGGTGGGATTGAAGTCCAACCGTAAATCACAATCGGAGTTGATGCTGAAATTTCTTTATATTTTTTTCCTGAAGTGTCTTCAATACTTCGCACAGGAGAAAGGGAAGAACTTCCTGCTATAAAATCTCCAACTTTTAAAGTACCATCCTTAATAATAATTGTGGCGCTAATACCTCTTTTTTCGTCTTTGTGAGCTTCAACTACAATTCCTTTAGCTTTGATTGATTTGTCAGTTTTCAAATCTTCAAGTTCACTAACAAGAAGAATCATAGAGAGAAGATCGTTTATGTTTTGTCCTGTTTTTGCAGAAATTGGAACAAAAGGCACATCACCTCCAAGTCCTTCCAAATAAACTTCATTTTCAATTAATGCATACTTTGTTTTTTCAATATCTGCTCGAGGAGAGTCAATTTTATTTATTGCAACAATAAAAGGAACTGCACTTTCTTTAATACAGTTGATTGCTTCTAAAGTTTGAGGCATCACTCCGTCTTCTGCTGAAACAATCAAAATTGCAATATCAGCAATGTTTGCACCTCTTGATCGAACATCCCTAAAAGCTTCGTGTCCAGGTGTGTCGATAAAAGTGATTTTTTGTTCACCGTGTTCCTCATCTTTGTGAGTTATTTCATAAGTGCTGATGTGTTGTGTGATGCCTCCAACTTCTTTGGCAACGATGTTTGATTTCCTTATATAGTCAAGCAGGGTAGATTTACCGTGGTCGATATGACCAAGTATTGCTACAACAGGCGGCCTTTTGGCCATTTTTGAGGTTTCTGGCGACATAAAAATAGTTTGTATATTACAACTTGCACGATTCTTTGGCTTGTGTCAACGCTTGTTGTTCTTCTTCTGTTAAGGTAACGGTGGCAGAAAACTGCTTTATTTCTTTAGCAAATACATTAACGCGGTCTCGTGAGTGTAGTGTAGAGATGATTATTCCATCTCCGTTTTCATTTAAAAAAGCCGTGGCAAAGCTTTGATGTCCACCTGAATCAAGACCTTGGAAAGCTTTGAAACCAACTAAAGATAAACCTCGAATACCTTTTTGTAGACGAGCTTCAACTTTTTTCAGATATCTTTCAATGTTGTCTTTGAAAGTAAAAATATTATTTAAATCAGATTCAATTGAGTTAATTGATTTTTCAAAATCAAAACTGTTTTGTCCTCTTGTTAATTTTTTAATTCTTGATTCAATTCTGACAATCCATAACACTAATCCTGCAATCAAAATCAGAATTGCAGCGATTATGTAAATAACTGTATCTTGCGGTATAGTGAACATGCGATAATTTTAACATGAATGAAAAAATATATTTAGATTATGCTTCAACAACGCCGACTTCAAGAAGAGTGTTGAAAAAAATGAGACCTTTTTTAAAGGATGTATTTTTTAATCCATCATCAATTCATAAAGGGGGTGTAATTGCTAGAAAAGCAGTTGAAGAATCTCGTGAGAAAATTGCCAGAGGTCTTTCAGTTCGGACTCAAGATATTTATTTTGTTGGAAGTGGAACTGAGTCAATCAATCTTGCGCTGTGTGGTGTTGTTCGAAAATTTTTAAATGATGAAAATTTAAAAAAAGAATTGAAAGGAGAGAGACCGCATTTGATTATCACGGAAATAGAACATCCTGCAGTGATGGAGGCGGCGCGCAGATTGGAAAAAGAAGGTGCAGAGTTAACCATACTTTCGGTTTTGCAAAATGGCTTAATAAAACCACAGAGCGTGCGCGCCGCCTTAAAACCGAACACTGTCCTTATCTCTGTCATGTTTGCCAACAACGAAATCGGCACAATTCTGCCAATATCAAAAATCTCAAAAGAAATTCTAGAATTTAAGAAAGACGTTGGCAGAGAAAAAAATCAATTTCCGTTTTTTCATACTGATGCGTCTCAGGCGGTAAATTATTTTTCAGTTCAAGTTGAAAAACTTGGTGTCGATTTAATGACTATTGATGCCGGAAAATTTTACGGGCCAAAAGGTGTAGGTGTTTTGTATAAAAAACATTTTGTGCCAATTGAACCAATAATTTTTGGCGGATCTCAGGAAGGGGGTTTACGAGCCGGTACAGAAAACGTCGCTGGAATTGTTGGTTGTGCTGAAGCTTTTATCGAAACGCAAGAAATGAGAGAAAAAGAGAGCTTGAGATTGCAAAAACTCCAACTGTTTTTTATAAAAGAAATTTTGAAGATTTTTCCAAACATAACTTTGAACGGAGATTTAAGAGAAAGACTTCCAAATAATGTAAATATTTGCATACCAGAAAGCAATGCAGAATTTTTGGTTTTAGCTCTAGATGCAAAAAATATTCTTGTTAGTTCTACAACTGCTTGCAAAAGTCTAGGCGAAGACTCTTTTTCTTATGTAGTTGATTCGCTTGGAAAGAAAGATTGTGCTGCTTCGTCTATCAGATTTTCATTTGGGCGCGACACAACCAAAAATAAATTGAAAAAAGTAATAAAAATTCTCCAAAAGATAAAACTTGATTTTAAGCTATAAAATCAGTATTATGTCTATGTATGAATGATCTAAACACTCAACAAATAGTGCTTTTGTGTCTCTTGGTCAGTTTCGTCTCTTCTGTGGCGACAGGTATTACTACAGTTTCTTTGTTAGACCAAGCTCCTGAGCCAGTGTCTCAAACAATCAATAGGGTTGTTGAGAGAACCATTGAAAAAGTCGTTGACCCTGTTGTGGAAACAGTAACTAACGTTGGAGGAGGAACAAGAACTGAGAGAGTGGTTGAAACTGTAATTGTTAATCAAGAAGATTTGACGGTAGAAGCTGTAGAAAAAAATTCAAAAAGTTTGGTTCGCATTTACAATGCAGACAGAAATGGAGTAAAAACATTTGTCGGTCTGGGTGTGGTGATTTCAGACGATGGAAAAATTTTAACTTCATCTACTGTAATTGAAAGTCAAAATAATTTAGTTGCAGATTATCCAGATGGATCAAACTATTCAGTTTCTTTATCGAAAGCGCCGCAAAGAGGATCAATTCTTTTAGAACCAAGTGGAGTTGAAGATGGAAAAACTTTTGTGCCTGCAGTGTTTGGGGATTCTCAAAATATAAAACTAGCACAATCAATAATTTCATTGGGAGGACAAAACAGAAATTCAGTTTCAACAGGGATTGTAACAAGTTTGGAATCTTCAACTGGAGTTATAAGTGAATCAGAAGTTACAGCAGGTTCGCAGCCATCAACAGATATTATTCAAATTGGAACTTCAATTTCAAATGATGCAATTACAAGAGGAGCTATTCTTATGACTCTAAAAGGAGAAATAATCGGAGTCAGAATAGCAGGTTCAAATCCAGGTTCATTTATTTCTTCAAAAATTATCAAGTCATCTATGGGAATTTAATCTAAAAAATTATGGAACAACAACCGCCTTTCAAAAATTTCACAACAAAAGCCAGAGAAGCGATTCGTCATGCGCACGAGTTGGCTGTTGAGCGTGGACAAAATCATGTGAATTCCGTTCACCTTCTGACTGCTCTTATTTTGCAAGAAGAGAGTGTGATTATTTCTGTTTTAGAAAAACTTCGAGTAGACATAATTTTGTTATCAGATTCTCTTTTAGATGAAATTGAATCTCCTGAAACAGCACAAACGCTTTCTCCTTCATACCAACTTTATTTATCACCTGATTTAGCGCAAGTGATCGATTACTCAATTAAGGTTGCGACAGATTTGGGGGAAGAGTTTGTTTCAGTTGAACATTTGCTACTTTCTATTATAGATATAAAAAGTCCTGCGCGAGATATTTTACTGAAATTTAAAATCACTCGAGAAAATGTTGTAAATATTTTGGAAAGTTTGAAACATGAAAATAAAAATGGCGAAGTTCCGCAAGCTTCGACAAAGTCATTACAAAAATTTACAGTAAATCTAACTGATAAGGCTCGAGAAAAAGCTCTTGATCCTGTTATCGGAAGAGATCGAGAAATAAACAGAGTTATTCAGATTCTGTCACGAAGAACAAAAAATAATCCAATTTTGATTGGTGAAGCTGGAGTTGGAAAAACTGCAATTATCGAAGGTTTGGCGAATAGAATTGCTTCAGGTGATGTGCCGGAATCTTTGAAAGATAAAGAATTGGTTTCTTTGGATTTAGGTTCTCTTATTGCCGGTACAAAATATCGAGGAGAATTTGAGGATCGTTTGAAAAAGATTGTAAAGGAAATTAAGCAAGCGGAAGGAAGAATTATTCTTTTTATTGATGAAATTCATACGCTAGCTGGTGCTGGTGCCGCTGAAGGTTCTCTTGATGCTTCAAACATGTTGAAGCCGGCTCTTGCTCGTGGAGAATTGAAAGCTATTGGAGCAACGACAATTAAAGAATATCAAAGACATATTGAAAAAGACGCAGCTTTGACTCGAAGATTTCAACCTGTTCATGTTGCCGAGCCGACACTTGAAGATGCAACTGCAATCTTGAGAGGAATTAAGGAAAAATATGAGTTGTATCATGGTGTTAGAATTTCTGATGATGCGATTGTGGCTGCAGTTGAGCTTTCTTCTCGATATATTACCGACAGATTTCTGCCTGATAAGGCTGTAGATCTTATCGATGAAGCGGCATCAACTTTGAAAATTAGTTTGGAGAATATGCCAGAAGAACTTGAAGATTCACGAAGAAAAGTGATGCGTCTTGAGATTGAAAGAGAAGCTCTAAAAAAAGAAACAAAGCAAAATAAAAAAACTACTGACAGATTAAGTGAGATTGAAGAAAAGATTGCAGATTTGAAGTCTTCAACTGCCGAGCTTGAATTGAAATGGAAAAATGAAAAAGAAGCTATTGTTGCAATTAAAAATATAAAATCAAATCTAGAAAGTTTGAAAACAGAAGCTGATGTTGCTGAAACTCGTGCTGATTTATCTAGGGCAGCCGAAATTCGTTATGCCGAAATTCCTCAATTGGAAAAAGATTTGAAAGTTGAAGAAAAACGTTTGCAACAACTTCAACGATCACGACAAATTTTGAAAGAAGTTATCACAGAAGAAGATATTGCGACTGTGGTTTCTCGTTGGACAGGTATTCCGGTTGAAAGAATGCTTGAAGAAGAAGCAGAAAAATTGGCGAGAATGGAAAGTGTTTTGAGAAAAAGACTTATAGGACAAGATGAAGCTGTGAGAAAAGTTGCTGATACGATTCGTCGCTCTCGTGCAGGAATTTCAGATCCAAATAAGCCAATTGGTTCATTTATTTTCCTTGGACCAACAGGAGTTGGAAAGACAGAGTTAACAAAAACTTTGGCGGAATTTTTGTTTGATGATGAAAAAGCATTGATTCGAGTTGATATGTCTGAGTTTATGGAAAGACATTCAGTTTCAAAATTGATCGGTTCGCCTCCTGGATATGTCGGACATGAAGAAGGTGGAAATCTAACAGAAATGATTCGACATCGACCGTATTCAGTAATTTTGTTTGATGAAATTGAAAAAGCTCACCCAGAAGTCTTCAATATTCTTCTTCAAGTTTTGGATAATGGACATCTAACAGATTCAAAAGGTAGAACAGTAAACTTTAAAAATACTGTAATTATCTTAACTTCAAATATTGGAGCGGAATATATCGATAGAATGGAGAAAATTGGTTTCGATGATGGTGCGACCGAAAGCGATCAATATAACGAAACAAAAACAAATGTTGAAAAAGCTTTGAAGGAACATTTCCGACCAGAATTTTTGAACCGATTAGATGAAGTTGTGATATTCGATATTTTAAACAAAGAAGCAATTCAAAAAATTGTTGAAATTCAAATTGATTTGGTGCGTCAAAGATTGGAACAAAAGGGAATTAAGCTGAAAACTTCTCCTGCTGTTTTGAAATATCTTGCAGATGAAGGATACGATCCTCATTATGGTGCGCGACCTTTGAAGCGAGTGATTCAAACAAAGATTTTGAATCCAGCTGCACAACTTATTATTGCTAGTGGTCTTGGTGAGGGAGATAATCTTTCAGTTGGAATTACCGGAAAAGAATTTACTTTTGGAATTTCAAAAGGCAAGCACCAAAGAATGTTTAAGGAGAGTGAGATTAATGAAGGAGCGCTTGTCGGATAAATAAAATATAAAATCCCCAAAATTTTGCCAGTCCTCGGCTTACGCCTGCGGAAGCAAAATTTTGGGGATTTTATATTTTCTTTATTTTGTGCGCAGAGAGGGATTCGAACCCCCGTAGACCGAAGTCGGCGGATTTACAGTCCGCTGCAATTGACCGCTCTGCCATCTACGCAGATACCCCAACTCAATTTGAAAGAGGTTCATTTATCATAATTGTATTGATAATTTAAATCAAGTCCGACTTGTAGTATAATTTTTGTAATGAAAAAAGAAGATAAAATCTTTTGGTTGCAGGCGGGCGGTATTTTTTTAGGTTCAGTTTTTATTTTTGCTGCTTTGGGATTATTGCCGACTAATTTGATTCCGGGGGAATTTATGATTGCTAAAAACAATCAGAAAGATCGAGTTGATTATTCAAAAGGTGCTTCAATTAGTGATCCTAATTTATTACAGGAAGTTACATATGTTAGAGATAGAAATGGCAACATTTTACGAAGTCCTGATAACTCAGAAACAGCTCAATCAACTGTTCAAACAACACTTTCAAAACCTTCTAGAATCGTAGTGCCATCAGTTGGAATTGATACCGTTGTTTTGCAGCCTCAAAGTCCGGCTGTTGATGTTTTGGACCAAGCTTTACAAAGTGGTGCTGTTTATTATCCGGGTTCTGGTTTTATAGAGCAGGGAAATATGTTTATTTTTGGACATAGTAGCCGTTTGCCTGTTGTTGTAAATCAAGCTTATAAAGCCTTCAATGACATTGAAAAGACTAAAATTGGTGATGAAATCTATATCTATTCTGGTGGCCAAAAATATACGTATGTTGTGGAAAGAGTCTATCATGCAGACTCAGAATCAGCTTTTATTGACTTAAGTCGAAGTGGGCGAAGGCTGACTATTTCAACTTGTGATTCTTTTGGAAAAAAGACAGATCGATGGGTGGTGGATGCGGTGTTTAAGGGGTAATTTCTGGATTTAAACTATTTACAAGAGTGTATATATGTGAACTTGACTTTTTATAAAATTGTGCTAATATATACGCAGAAATAAGCTCACATTCGTTGAGTAAATTTCGTTCTTTCCAAACCAAACCAAACCCAAAAACAAAAAATGAGTAACACCACCACTCCGGCCCCTGCGGCCACCACCGAAGAGCAAATCGCTCAACTCCGCGAATCCGTCAACCAGATCGCGGAAGCGGTCGCTACCCAGAACAAGTCGAAAGGCTTCTCTCTCAAGCTGAAATGGGGAGTCGCGGCGGGCCTCGTGCTCGCAGTGTTCCTCGCTCTGTGGGTCTTTCGCCCCACCAGCACTCCGACGGCAACCGCTCCTGTGGCTGCCACGCCTGAAAACGAAGAGCTCAAGGCTCTTCGGGTCGAGCTGGAAACAGCAAAGGTTGAACGTGAGGTGGCAGCGAAAGCTGCTGCTGAACAGGAAGAAGCCCAGAAGAAAGCCCAAGAGTCCGATGCTCTCCGAAAGGAGATGTCGAGCATGAGGGAAGACTTCATGGCAGCCATCGCGGCTGCCTCGGCTTCTTCCAAGGCGACGGTATCCGCTGCTACTTCGAGTACTCCTGTCCAATTGGAGGCTTCCACGAATAACGGCAGCAGCATTGCTGCCCAAATCAACGAAGGCCTCCGTCTTCAGTATGGGGTGGCCCATGCACACACCGGGGAAAGCACCCCGCCTCCTGGCCTAACTTGGCTGGATCTTGGCGGGGTTCAGATTCCTATTTTCAGGAATCCTCGTATGAACAATCAGTGGGCCTTTGTTACCGGAGATTTGCTCGATGGTGTCAAGACCCCTCCTCGTTCTAACGAAGTCCCTCTGCCCGAAGGGCGGACATGGATTCCTTTGACCGCGGCCAACATTCCGCCGACAGGGGCTATCAACCCTGATGGGCAAAATATGTCCATCGACCGGGCTTTGATGGACGGGGCACTCATTTACGGAACTGTTGCTGTAAGGTAGCAGTTCTCACGAGCTTTTTGTTGGGTTCAATCCCCAGCAAAAAGCTTTTTTCTTTAAAAAGCAGTACCTATTGACTTAAATATAAAGATGTAGTATACTTGAAGGATAGATATATAATTTAAGAAAAAACATGAAAAACATTTTATTAGAAACAAGAATAAAAAATATTTTGAAAAACATAACATTTGTTTTTGCCTTGATATTTTTCCCTGTAATGTCTGTACAAGCATATTCTTCATACACGCCTGATTATTCATCATCTCCAAGTTATTCATATTCTTCATATACCCCTAGCTACTCTTCTGGAAGTAATTACAACTACTCTTCATATACTCCTAGTTATTCTAACTACGATTACAATTATTCTTCATACACACCAAGTTATAACTATGGATATAATGACTACAACTACTCTTCATATACTCCTAGTTATTCTAACTACGATTACAATTGTTCAGATTGTTACAGCTACGGTGGATATTCTGACTACGGAAGTTACGGATACAACGACTACTATGATTACACACCTTCATACGGAGGATGTTCAGGATCAAACTGTGGAGGTTCAACACCTTCATCAGGAGGAGCGTTGTCAGCACTGGGCTTTAACCTAAACTACAGCGACAATGACACAACTATTATCGACAACAGTAAAACAGATAATAGTGTAAGAATTAATATTCGAAACTCTTCAACTACAAATACAACTAATAATCATTGTAGTAATAACACTGGTGACAATAACTGTAATAATACAACTACTATCATCACTTCAAATGACCAAGATAAAGACTATGATCTAGATGTTATCTGTCGAGTTTCAAAAACTAGAATTCGTGAAGGTGACACAGTAACATATGAAGTAGAAATCCGAGGTGGAAAACCTTCATATAGAATCGAATGGTCAGGTGATATTTCAGGAGATGATGAAGAAGAGCGAGTACGTTATAACCGAAGAGGATCATACAGAGTTTCTGTAGAAGTTAGAGATTCAAAAGGTAATCGAGCTTCTGACGAATGTTCAATTGTTGTTGTTGATAGAGAAGACGAAGATGACGACGATGATGATAGACGAGTTACTGTAACAACAAATACAGGACTAGGAACACCAACAGGAAATCTAGCATCTTTGGAATCAGTATTCTTGTCACAAGTCCCATATACAGGACCTGGAGATGTTGCGAAAGTTCTAGGAGTTGTTGCATTGATTGCAATTTGGAGTACGGCTATCGCTATGTATTTGAAAAAGCAACGAGCTGTAAAATCAGTATCAAATAAAATTGCAGACTTTAAAGAACAAAATAAAAACGCAAATAAAATTGCTTAACATTGGCGACCTTAGAGTTGACTTTTTGGGAAAGTTTATATAGGATATAGGTGTTTAGGGCATGCCCAGCGATCCGAGACTAGTCTCGGTGATTATTTAGAAAAAACCAAGCACATGCTTGGTTTTTTCTTTTACGCTCGAAAATTCTTCTTGAGTAATTGTACCAATGTGCCTCTGCAGTCTTTTGGTGCTAAACATTCTAATTTGATGTAAAGATACGTATTGTATTTCACCGTTAATTTTAATTGGATGGAACCAACTTCCAACTCTTGGAGTTCTGGAGATGGATAAACCAATAAAATGTTTATTAGATAATTTTTGTAAAATCAAAACTGGTCTACGAAAATAATCTCCTTTTCCACAAGATTCTTTTGCAATATTTATGCCTATTGAACACCACCAAATCTCCGCAATTTTAAATAATAATTCTTTGTTCTTGTATATTTTTAATTCTAGTGTTTTCTTGATTAAATTCCAGTTGTCAAAATCTTTTTCCATCTCCATAAAAACAAAGTATATGTGTTTTTGGAAAATCTTAAAGACAAGACTTTATGTAATCTTTAGTATTTTTTCATTTAATTTTCAGAATAAATATTAATTAATAAAACAAAAAAGCTTTACATAAGTCAATTAATAAATTAATGTTTGCTTGAAAGTAACTTTAAAAAGGAGGTATAAAATGATTTTGTTAGATGGAAAAAAGTGTGCAAAAGAAATTCGACGTGAAATCTCAACTCAAGTTTTGAGTATGTCCAGAAAGCCTTGTTTGGCAGTAGTTCTGGTAGGAGACAATCTTGCGAGCAGTCTATATGTTTCAAACAAAGAAAGGTTCGCTCAAGAAGTTGGTTTTAGAAGCATAACCAAAAAACTACCGAAAACCATAACACAACGAGAGCTTGTTGATGTGGTGGTGAAGTTGAATCAAGATCAGGAAGTTGATGGATATATTATTCAACTACCTTTGCCAGAACACATTGATGTTGAGATGATTGTGAATCTTATAGATCCACGAAAAGATGTCGACGGATTCACACCGTTCAACCAAGGACTTCTTTTAAGAGGTTTTCCAAAGATTGTACCAGCAACACCGAGAGGTGTTGTTGAATTGCTTAGGAGAAACGATATTCAATTTTCTGGAAAAGAAGTTGTTATTGTTGGTCGAAGCTCAATTGTTGGAAAGCCATTGGCAAATCTGCTTTTACTTAAAGGATTGCTGGGAGATGCAACTGTTACGGTCGCGCACTCATCTACCAATAACTTAAGTGAAGTATGCAGGAGAGCTGATATCTTGATTTCGGCAATTGGCAGGTCAAAATTTATTACAACAGAATTTGTTAAACCAAACTCTGTTGTGGTGGATGTTGGGATTAATGCTTTTGGTGATGAGTTGTGTGGCGACGTAGATTTTAATTCTGTGAAAAATGTGGTTCACGCAATAACCCCAGTTCCCGGAGGTGTTGGTCCTATGACTATTGCTATGCTACTGCAAAACACATTAGAAACCTTGGCGTGAAAGCGCCTTTTTATTTAGCTTTCCGACTTTAATTTTTCTACAAGCTCAGCAATACTTAATTGTCCAATTTTGCCTTCGTCACGAGATTCAAGAGTTGATGTTTTTGACTCCATTTCTGAATCACCAATAATTACAAAATAAGGAGTCTTTTCTGTTTTTGCTTTTCTAACTTTTTTTCCAAAACCTTCATCGCTGTTATCAAAATCAACTCTGAATCCGTTTGATTTTAATTCCTCAACAACTTCACTTGCATATTGATTGTGTTTTTCGTTGATTGTAATAACAGAAATTTGCACGGGCGACATCCAGAATGGAAAGTCTCCAGCAAAGTGTTCAATCATCACAGACAAAAATCTTTCAATAGAACCTGCAATTGCTCGGTGAATCATCACAGGATGTTTTTTTGTTCCATCTTTATCTGTGTACTCTAAACCAAATCGAGTTGGCATATTAAAGTCCAATTGAACTGTAGCAAGTTGCCATTCTCGTCCGATTGCATCTTTAAACATAAAGTCTAATTTTGGACCGTAAAAAGCAGCTTCGCCTTCGCCGACTTTATAGTTCAAATTTTCTTTCTCAGAAATCTTTTTTAAGATGTCTTCAGAATGATTCCAAATTGAATCATCACCCAAATATTTTTCTGGAGTTTTTGGATCTCGCACTGAAAGACGAACCCAATATTTACTCTCATCAAACATTCCAAGTTTTGTATAGAAAGTTTTAATAATTTCAACCATTTGAGAAATTTCTTGCTCGATTTGTTCAGGAGTACAAAAAATATGTCCGTCATCTTGCGTTAAAGACCGCACTCTTGAAAGCCCAAGCAATTCACCTGATTGTTCATCACGATAACAAGTTGTGGCTTCAACAAATCGAACAGGCAAGTCACGATAGCTTTTTGGAGAGCTGGCATAAATCTGAGTGTGATGAGGACAATTCATTGGCTTCATTACAAATTCTGATTCCATTCCTTGAACTTTGAAAAGTTCATCACCAAATTTTTCCCAGTGACCAGATGTTTTATAAAGTTCTGGTTTTGTAATGTGCGGAATCCAAACTTGTTTGAAATTGTATTTTGATTGAATTTCGTAAATTTTATCTACGACAGCATTTCGCAAAGCTGTACCTTTTGGAGTGAAAAGAGGAAGTCCGGCACCAACCAAGTCAGAAAAAGCAAACAAATCTAATTCTTTTCCAAGTTTTCGATGGTCGCGTAAAGCAGCTTCTTCAATTTGTTTTTTATAATCCGCCAATTCTTGTTCTGTTTCAAAAGCTATCCCATAAATTCTAGTTAGCATCGGATTTTTTTCATCTCCACGCCAATATGCTCCAGCAACTTTGCTCAACTCAAAACTTTTTTTGTCGATTGATGAAAGATTTTCAATGTGTCCACCTTTGCATAAATCGGTAAAACCTCCAGAAGTGTAGAAAGTAATTTTTTCGCCTTTGTCGGCAATTTCATTTATCAACTCAAGTTTAAATTCATTTCCAGAATAAAAATCTCGAGCTTCATCTGCTGAAACTTCTTTGCTTGTAAATTCTGTCCAATTTGGCAAAAGCTCCAACATTTTCTTTTGGATTTTTTGCAAATCGTCGTTTGAAACTGGATAAGAGAATTGAAAGTCATAATAAAATCCATTATCAATAGGAGGGCCCAACGTCGGCTTTGCATCAGGATAGATTTCTAATACCGCTGCTGCTAAAAGATGAGAAAGAGAATGCCTCTGATTCATCAAATTCTGTTCATTTTTCATAGCTAGAATACTAGCATAATCGCTTAATTTTATCGATAATCAAGCTCGGAATATCATTTCTCATTGAAACTTTACCTTCGACCACTAAAACAGAGTCTGTTGTAATGGCATTTTTGTGTGTTGCAAAAAGTTTGGGAAAAACAACTCCTTCCAAAGTGTCATTTAAATCTGCCAATTTTAAGAAAGCCATATCGTCACCTTTTTTTGTTTTAATTATTTTTACTTCTTCAACTGTTCCTACGACAGTTATTGTCACTGTTTCCTTCGGTGGATTTTCTTTTATTTTTGAAATTTTTACAGAATTCTTTTCTATTTTGTCTTTAAATTGCTCAAGCGGATTTCCAGAAACATAAAGTCCCAACAATTCTTTTTCCCAAGAAAGTTGTTGTGTTGAAGAAAAAATTTCACATTCTTCAAGTCTTAGTGGCGGCGCAGCAAGCATATCTCCAAAAAGAGAATCTTGATTTTTAGGACCTCGAGCAACTTCTTTGTTGTATGCGATTATTCCTTCTATATTTCCAAACATCTTGCTTCTATCACCAAGCTTATCCATGGCACCGGATTTTATAAGAGCTTCCAAAGATTTTTTATTTAAATTTCTGTCAGTAATTCGAGTCAAAAAATCTTCCAAAGAAGAGAATTTTCCATTTACTTTTCTTTCTTCAATAATTGCGTGTGCAATTCCTTCTCCAAAGTTTTTAATTGTTGAAAGTCCGAAACGAATTCTTTCAGCTCCGTTTTCATCTTTTGTTACGGTGAACCCTTCGAAACTTTCATTGATATCAGGAGGCAAAACTTCAATTCCCATTCTTTTACACTCTGCAACCATTTCCGCAATCTTTTCTGTGTTTCCTGAGTCGGCATCCAACACGGCAGACATGTACAAGACAGGGAAGTTGGCTTTCAAGTATGATGTTAAATATGCAACACGACCATAGCTGGCGGCGTGGGCTTTGTTAAAACCGTAAGCGGCGAAAGTTTCAATCATTTCCCAAAGCTTCTTTGTGTTTTCAGGAGTGAATCCACCAATTTCAATACAACCTTTTGTAAATTTTTCCTTCTGTTTTGCCATTTCTTCAGGAATTTTCTTTCCAATCGCTTTTCGGAATTTGTCGGCTTCTCCCCAAGAATATCCCGCAAGATTAACAGCAATCAAAAGAACATCATCTTGATAAATCAAAATTCCATATGTTCTGTTTAGAAAAGGTTCAAGTTTAGGGTCAAAGTATTCAACTTTTGATGGGTCGTGTTTTCTTTCAATATAGTCAGGAATGAAAGCCATCGGGCCCGGTCGATAAAGAGCAACCATCGCGTTAATATCATCGACAACTGTTGGTCGAAGTTCTTTCAAAAATCTTGTCATACCGTCTCCGTTTAGTTGAAAAGTTGCAGCAGTTTCTCCTCGCGCCAACATTTCGTAAGTTTTTTTATCATCTAAAGGAACGTTATCAATATCAACTTCAACATTGTAAAGTTTTTTTGCTAGCTTCACTGTGTCCGCCATGATTGTTAGGTTTTTCAAACCAAGAAAATCAAACTTCAAAAGCCCGGCATCTTCAACCGCATGCATATCAAATTGAGTAATAGTTTTATCAGGATTTTTAGGATCTAATTGAAGAGGTGTGAAGTCGGTTAGTTTAGTTGGTGCGATAACAACTCCTGCAGCGTGAACGGAAATATGTCTAGCACAACCTTCAATTTTTTTTGCCATGTCAATTATCCTTTGAGTATCTTCATCTGTGTCGTACATTTCTTGTAGTTCAGGAGTTTCTTTCAAAGCTCTATCAATAGACATGGGGAAACCTTGTGATCCCATCGGAATTAATTTTGCGATTTCATCTCCTTTTGAATACTCATATCCTAGAGCACGGGCAACATCTCTCACAGACCCTCGAGCAAGCATCGTACCGAAAGTACCGATTTGTGCGACAGCATCTTTTCCATATTTTCTTCTAGCGTACTCAATAACTTCATCTCTTCGTGAATCGGCAAAGTCCATATCGATATCGGGAGCTGAAGGTCTTTCTGGGTTTAGAAAACGCTCAAAGGGAAGTTCATAGTCAATCGGATTAACTGTTGTGATACCAACAAGATAAGAGACCATTGATCCCGCAGCTGAACCTCTTGTGTTCGAAAATATACCGTTATCTTTTGCAAATTTAAGCAAATCACTTACGGCCAAAAAGTACGGAGAGTATCCTTTTGTTTGAATAATATCCAATTCATATTCAATTCTTTCTTTTATTTCCGGAGTTTCTTCAAGATTTCTTTTGCTGATTCCTTCATAAGTTCTTTTGCGAAGTTCTCCATCGTATGTTGTTCCTTCTGGAATATCGATGTCAGGGAATACCCACTTTCCAAGTTCGATTTCAACATTACATTCATCAACTATTTTTTGATTATTTTCTAGTGCCTCAGGATAATTTGCAAAATATTCATTTGCTGTCTTTGTATTAATGAAAGAAAAATCTTCATTTGGTGATTGAAGTCCACCTCCACCAAAAGTTCCTTGAACAGAAAGGAGGGTTTGTCTTGCCTCGCGATCTTCTATTTTTATATAGTAAACATCATGAGTTGCGACTAATTTTGCATTGTGTTTTTTCGCAAAATTAACAAGATTTTCCATAAGTTGATGGTGACCATCAACTTCTGGGTGATGAGTTAATTCAAGATAAACATTTTCTTCACCATAAGTTTCGTTGTAAAAATCTAAAAATTCTTTTGCTTTTTGTTCGTCGCCAAGTCGGAGTGCATTTATTAATTCACTATTGAAAGACGGAACAATACAAATTAAATCTTGATTCCAAGTTTGAAGAGATTCTTTATCAACTCTGGGTTTGTAGTAGTAGCCAACCAGGTTTGCGTCTGTGATAAGTTCGATTAATGTTTTATATCCATTTTGATTTTTGGCTAAAACCACTAATCTAGACCGCTTGCTGTCTATACGACCTTCTTTATCTTTTCTTGTTCTTGCAGCGACATATAAATCTATACCAATTATTGGCTTTATTTCTGCTTCCAGACATTTTTTGTAGAATTCAATAACTCCATAAAGATTACCGTTATCTGTAAGAGCTAAGGCTTTCATTCCGTCATCTTTGGCTGCTGCAACAAGCTCTTTTATCTTTGGAACAGCAGCAAGAAGACTGTAATGACTGTGGGTGTGAAGGTGTGTAAAGGGTTTTAGACTCATTGTAGGGGAATTATAACAAAAAGTTTTTTAATTTGTTCTGGGGTAAAATGGTGCAATGAAAAAACCTAAAACAGTCAAATATTTAATAGGAATTGACGAAGTTGGGCGAGGACCTTTGGCTGGACCTGTTTGTGTGGGATTGGTAGCTATTGAAAAGAACAAAGCTCATAAAATTTTGAAAAAATTTCATAAATTAAATGATTCAAAGAAGATGAAGGTAAAAGATAGAGAAAATATTTCGAAAGAATGTTTTGCAAAAAATTCAGAAATAAATTCAAAAATCAAAGAAGGAGAAATACTTTTTGAAATTAAAAAATGTTCGGCAAAAGAAATTGATAAAATCGGAATTTCAAAATGTATAAAGAAATGCATTGAAAGTGGTTTGAGGAGTTTTGAGAAAAAGGGAATTAATTGTGATAATTGTGAGGTTTGTTTAGACGGCGCGCTCCGCGCGCCGTCTAAATATCTCCACCAAACTACCATAATCCGTGGCGACTCCTCCGAGCCGATAATTTCTCTAGCTTCCGTTCTCGCCAAAGTCTATCGAGACAACCTAATGATAAAACTTCACAAAAAAATTCCAGACTACGGTTTTGATAAACACAAAGGGTATGGAACAAAAACTCACATCCAAGCAATAAAAAAATGCGGTCTATCTTCAGAACACAGAAAATATTTCTGTACAAAAATTAAATAAGCTATTCTTTTCGCACCGCTTTATTCCAAAAATTAAACTTGTCATATTTTTCCGCAAATGGACCAAGTGTTTCTTTCCAATCAGAGACAGGAGTCATGATAGTGTTTTTGATTGTGTGCAAATCCGTAAAGCCGTGAAATAAGTCATCTTCCTTTGTCGTTTGCTCTATATTTTTAAAATCATGCTCAAAAGGTTCTTCTCCTAAAAATTTATAAATATCATCAATAACTTTCTTAGGGTTTGTAGTTAATTCCTCAAAGAAAACAAAATGCATCTTTTTCCCGAAACCTCTTCTTAGAGCGTCTTTTATCGTGTTGTATGCGCTACCAACAGGTTGATTGGCTTTCATAAACACCTCGCACCTACCTTCAACAGTTTGAAATTCAACCGGAAAAGCTTTTTCTTGACTGATTTGATGGCCTTTTTTAGTTTCTTTTCTGTATAGCTTTTCAAAACTAGCCAAAATATCTCTGATGTCTCTTACTGTTATCAATATTTTCACATCATTTTCCACCAAAGATTCTAAAAGTTCAAATTGTCCAGGCCAACCTCGACATTTATCAAAAATCACAGGCTTCTCTACGTCAGAATAAAAAGACTGAAGCATTGATTTTAATACTCTTAGTTTTGCAGGTTCATTTCTGACAGCTTTAAATTCTTGAATATTGTTCCAAGTGTTTCGTGTGTTTATTATCATTTGTAAAACACCTGAAGTAGCTGTCGCATGAAAGCGAGGATTTTGATTTAGAATATTGCAAAGCAAAGTAGAACCGCTTCGTGGTAATCCGGAGATAAAATAAAATTTTTTTGGATTTATATTATTTTTCATAAATAATTTTTTAATAATTTGTATTTGCAAACTGTGTATAAATACTGCGGGGGTGGGGGGTAACTCAATGTATAATACACTTCATGAATAAATACATCAAACTAACAGGTGTTGGCCTTATGCTGTACCTTGCAATCATTATCAAAGAAACACCCGTAGCATATGCAGCTATAATCACAGATTGTTCTACCGCCTTGGATCAAGAAAATGAAACTTATGAGCTATCCGCCAACACATCAAACAACTGTGTAATTGCCGCCAACAACATTACCTTGGATGGGAAGGGGTTTGAATTGAATGGATACATTCAGACTATGAGCAATTCTTTTGAAGTTAAAAATATAACAATTAATTCATCTTACTATTCTGTGTATGCGACTGGCATAGGAGCTGATGCTATATTTACAGATGTGAATATGTCCGGGTACACTTATGGGATATTTGGAGATATTTCTATTTCAGGTTCAACAATCAACGGAAATTTACATGAAAATAGATCCTTAATCTCTCAGGGTGGCATTAATATTGTTGATTCGGTTGTTAAATTGTTTAAAGTATCAGGTGATGGTGTGAATATTACAAACTCTACAGTGGGTAATGGGTATGAAGAAAGTCCATCATATGGTTATACTTACAATTCAAGTGTTTTGGCAAATGAAATATCAATTAATGATTCCACCATTAATGCATATATTCGAAATGATTACTATACTAATGGTACATGGCTTGCTGATACTATATTAATCACCAATTCTGCTGTAGTTGGAGGTTTAAGGGCTAAAATAACAGAGATTAACGACTCTTCGGTCTCGGGATATATTAGTATTAGGAGTGGTGATTACTATAGTAGCGACGGTAGTTTAAAAATAATTGGTTCTACTATTACAGGATTAAAAGTTGGGGGATTGATAGAATCCGTAAATACTCCTTTAATAATAACAAACTCTACTGTTTCTTTTGTTGGAGGGTATGGTATATGGGCTACAAACAATAATAATATTTATTTAACTGATTCATTAGTTTCAGCTAAAATTAGTAATGACATAGATAATGTCCACATCCTCAACACCCCACCCTCCCTAACAGTAACCCCTCTATCCCTAGAAATAGACGAAGATGAAGTATTCAATCCACAAACAGGTACAGTAACAGCCTTTGATCAAATAGGACCAGATCTTGTAGATGTATCAGACAATATACAAGTAACAGGTACTGTAGAGGTAACACCAGGGGAATATGAACTGATATACAGCATAGAAGATCAACCGCTAATATATACAGTTAAAGGAGAAGAGGTAATTGTAGGTCCTAACACTTCAACAACCACCAGAACCATCACAAGACTATCTGGAGGTAGTAATAACAACGAAGAACCCCAACCTTCTGAAGAACCATCTCGTCGTTCTAGCTCAAGAAGACAAGTACCACAATCTCTATCTTCTAACACCCAACTAACACAAATAATCACACAATACGCACAATTCCTTAAAACCCTACTATCCATAGGCATAGAACTACCAAAACAGGTAACAGATATACTAAACACAATACCTAACACCACAACACCTAATACAACCACTACAACATTCACTAGAGACTTAACACTAGGATCTACAGGTGAAGATGTATCTACCTTACAACAACTACTAATCTCTAAAGGTTACTCTATACCACAAGGTGCTACAGGATACTTTGGTACACAAACACAACAGGCAGTGGCACAGTATCAGAGGGATAATGGGATAGAGCCTGCGGAGGGGTGGTTTGGACCTGTTACAAGAGATGTGGTGAATAGTTTTTAGAAGACATTGACTTAAAGTTTATCTTAAGATAAACTTTAAATATGTCTACAAAATCAACAATAATTGGTCTAAAAGAATTGAGAGAAAATACCGAAACCTATATTAAGCGTGTTGAAAAAGGTGAGTCTATTACTATTATTCGTCGTTCTGTTCCTATTTTTAGACTAACACCAGTAGATAGCGAAGAATCAAATTGGGAACCCATAGCAGACTTCACCCTAATAAATAAAAATGGTATTTCAGCTAAAGATATTTTGTCTAAGTTAAACAAAATTGATGGATAAAATATCAAAATTTCTAAAAAAATTATCAAAGAAAGAACGCAAACAAATTCAAAAAATTTTGTTATTAATTTTGGAAAATAAAACAAAAGATTTAGATATAAATAAATTAAAAGGTTCAGATAATATATACAGGATCAGGGCTGGTAGTATAAGAATTATTTTTTCTAAATCTATAAATACAAATAATCAAGCAGAAATTATGATTTTGAGAATAGATAGAAGAAATGAAAAAACTTACAAAGACTTTTAAATAGAAATATTGCCAAAATCTGATAATCGTGTATAATTTACACCACTATGACAGTAAGAATGCGACATACAAGAGGGCACTCAAATAACCGCCGAGCACATCACGCTTTAGAAAAGCCGGCTGTTAGTCTTGAAGGAGAAGCAAAAGTTCCTCACTTGAGACACCGAGCCAACCCAGTTACAGGAACATATAAAGGACGACAAGTTATCAATGTAGCTAAAAAAATTCAAAAAGCAGCAGCGAAAAAGAATTCACAGGCAAAATAAAAAAACTGTTCACTCTTAAGTTCTTTATGATAAAATAAAAAAGTATGGCAAATAGGCACCTTGCAAGATCGATTGTTCTTCAAACATTGTTTGAGTGGGACTTTAATGGAAACAATAATAACGAGGCAGAAAATATTCTGTTAAGAAACATTGAGGAATTCGCTCCAGGTGTGTCTGATATTCATTTTATGCAAACTCTTTTGCGTGGTGTTATTGAAAAGAAACCAGAAATTGATTCTATTATTGAGAAGGCTGCGCCAGATTGGCCGCTAGAAAAAATAGCAACTGTTGATAGAAACATTTTAAGAATGGGTCTTTTTGAGCTTTTGTTTGTAGACCGATCAGAAGTTCCTTCAAAGGTGGCTATTAATGAAGCTATTGAATTGGGAAAAGCTTTTGGAGGTGATACTTCTGGAAAATTTATCAACGGAGTTTTGGGTGCTGTTTATAAAGAACTTGGTGAGCCTGGAAAAGAAGATGAATCTCCAAAAAAGAAAAAAGATATTCCTTTTGAAGAAATGCCTATTGAAGAAAAAGTTGGAGCTGTTGTTTTCGCAGAAGATAGTGGAGAAATTTATTTTGGTTTAGTTCACGATGTTTTTGGTCACTGGACTCTTTCTAAAGGTGGTTTACAAGAGGGAGAAGATGATGAAGCTGGTTTGAAAAGAGTTATAAAAGAAGAAATGAATTTGGATTTGAAAGGTATAAATTCTTTGCTTGGAGAAACTGAATATGTTGCTAATCATCCGGAAAAAGGAAAACATCGAAAACAAGTTAGATATTATCTCGTAGAATCTGATTACGGAGATATTAAATTGCAAGAAGGAAAAAGCGGTTTAGATGCTGCACAGTGGTTTAAAGTAAAGGATGTTGCAGATTTAAATTTTTATAATGATATCGTGCCGTTAATAACGCAATCAATCACAACTTTGATTCAAAAAAACAACGCATAATTCATGGAACCAAAAAATAAAGAGAGACTTATAGGTGTAAAGTTTGATAACAAGAATTTATTGATTCAAGCTTTTACTCACCGTTCCTATATCAACGAAAATAGAGAAACAAAATTGAAGCACAATGAAAGATTGGAGTTTTTAGGAGATGCTGTTTTGGAACTTGTAACAACAGAATTTTTGTATGAAAAATTTCCTGAAAGAAATGAAGGTGAACTGACTGCTATTCGTGCAGCACTTGTAAATACAATTACAATTTCTGAAGTATCAAGTGAACTTGGTTTCAATAAAGAATTGCTTCTTTCAAAAGGTGAAGCAAAAGATACTGGTCGAGCTCGACAAGCAATTTTGGCAAATACATTTGAAGCTGTTATTGGTGCAATTTATTTGGATCAAGGTTATGAAGCAGCGAAAGTTTTTATTTCAAAAAATCTTTTGCCAAGAACAGAAAGAATAATTGACGAAGCTTTGTGGGTGGATGCAAAAAGTAAGTTCCAAGAAAAGGCTCAAGAACACATGAGTACAACTCCATCATACAGAACTTTAGAAGAAACGGGACCGGATCACGACAAGCAATTTAAAGTTGGAGTTTTTCTTGGAGAGAAACAAATTGCTACTGGAATAGGAAAATCAAAGCAAGATGCTGAGCAACAATCTGCTAGAAACGGCCTAAAAATCAAAAAGTGGTTGTAATATTTCTGCTATAATTACCTTTATGAAATTAAAGTCTTTAGAAATTTCGGGATTTAAGTCTTTTGCGAAAAAAAGTAAATTAGATTTTGATGCTCCTATTACTTCAATTGTTGGGCCAAATGGTTCAGGGAAATCAAACGTTGCTGAATCTTTTCGTTTTGTTTTAGGAGAACAATCTATTAAATCAATGAGAGGAAAAAAGGGAGAGGATTTGATTTTTAATGGGACAACAGCTCTTGGAAGACAAAACAAAGCAAGTGTAAAAATAATTTTAGATAACTTAGATAGAGCTTTGGATATTGATTTTGATGAAGTGGTGATTGAGCGTGTAGTACACAGAGACGGGGTGAATGATTATTTTATCAATGGATCTTCTGTTCGTTTGAAAGATATTTCAGAACTTCTTGCGAAAGCAAATATTGGTTCTACTGGACATCATATTATTTCTCAAGGTGAAGCTGACCGAATTTTAAATTCAACTCCTAAAGAAAGGCGAGCAATGCTTGAGGACGCACTTGGTTTGCGAGTTTTTCAATATAAAAAAGTTGAAAGCGAAAGGAGATTGCAAAAGACAGAAGAAAACGTCGCACAAGTTCAATCTTTGAGAAAAGAAATTGCTCCGCATATAAAATATTTGAAAAAACAAGTTGAGAAAATTCAACAAACGGAAGAATTGAAAGAAAAATTGCGAATTGCTTATAAAGATTATTTGGCAATAGAAAAAAAATATATTGATACTGCACAAAAAAATATTTTAAATGCAAAAGCAGAACCAAAAAATCAGTTAGGGGAAATTGAAACACAGTTGGTTTCTTTGAAAGAAGAATTGAGTAAATCAAAACAAGGTGATACTCGAACAAGTGAATTGTCTGATTTGAATAATCAAATTTCAAATATCAGAAATGAAAAAAATAATTCTGTAAGAGAAGTTGGTCAAATTGAAGGAGAGCTGCGTTCTTTGGAAAGAATTGCTGAGAGAGAAAAGAAAGAAGAGCAATCCGTGAGCATTCCTTTGAGTGATGTTGAAAATTTGAAAATGGAAATCGAAAAATTTTCACAAGATATGGAAAGTGGAGATGTTTCTGTTTTGAGAAATATTTTAATAAAAATTCGTGAGTCTTTGACTTTGTTTATTTCAGAAAGAAAAAAAGCTCCGCAAGAGTCTGATTTTGATATTTTGAAAGACGTTGAATCTTTGAAAGAAAAAATTGAAGAAGCTCAATTGAAAGTGAAAAAAATGGAAGAAAAAGAGCGAGCTTTGGAAAATATGATTTTCAATTTAAGAAAAGAAATTGAAGCTTCTCAAACTACAATGTTGGATGCTGAAAGAAAAATTTTTGAACTAGAAACAAAAAAAGGACATTTGCAAAGCGAATTGAATCGTTTGAACATCGAAGAATCATCTTTAATTAGAATTGACGAAGATTTTAAAAGAGAAGTTTCTGAAGCGCTTGTTTTGGCCGGAAGAGAGGCTGTTGATTATGAGTCAGTTGAAGTTTCTGATGAAAAAGTAAAAAACCGTGATGAACAAAACCAAAGACGAAGAGACTTGGAAAAAATGAAAATTCGAATTGAAGAACTTGGCGGTGGAAACTCAAATGATGTTTTGAAAGAATATGAAGAAGTTACAGAACGAGATGAATTTTTGATAAAAGAAATTGCAGATTTGGAAACTTCAGCAGAGTCTTTGAAACAATTAATTGTTGAACTGGAAACTGAAATCACAAAAAAATTCAAAGAAGGAGTTGATTTAATAAATTCAGAATTTAATAAATTTTTTGGCTTGATGTTTGGAGGAGGAGAAGCTGCTTTGAAATTGGTAAAGCCAGAAATTCGCAGAAAGAAAACCGATACAGATATCGATTTTGATGGAAACGGAATTCCGGACGATATTGACCAAGAAGAGGGAATTGATATTGATATTGCTTTGCCTCGAAAGAAAGTTCGCGGACTGATGATGCTTTCTGGAGGAGAACGAGCTTTGACTTCTATCGCACTTATTTTTGCAATGTCTGCTGTAAATCCGCCGCCTTTTATTATTCTTGATGAAACAGATGCAGCGCTCGATGAAGCAAACTCAAAAAAATATGCAGACATGATTGAAAGACTTTCAGATCGTTCTCAATTGATTTTGATTACTCATAATCGAGAAACAATGTCTCGAGCAAGTGTGCTTTATGGAGTAACAATGATGCAAGGGGTTTCAGAATTGCTTTCAATTAAATTTGAAGAAGGTGTGCAATATGCTAAATAGTTTGTATGACTCGTATTAATAAATATTTAGCTGATAATCAATATGCGTCGCGTCGTGAAGCGGATAAGCTGATTAAAAAAGGAAAAGTTTTAATAAATGGGAAAGTTGCAAAACTTGGTGATTCGGTTTCTGAAAAAGATAAAGTTGAAGTTGTCGGTGTTGAGAAAAGTAAAAAAGTTTATTACGCATATTACAAACCAAGAGGAGTTGTGACTGTGAATGCACAATATAAAAATGAAAAGGAAATAAAAGATGTAACAAAATTTCCTGAAAAAGTTTACCCGATTGGAAGACTTGATAAAGATTCTGAAGGTTTAATTATTATGACAAATGATGGCAGATTGACTGACTTGCTTTTGAATCCAAAACATTATCATGAAAAAGAATATTCTGTTGAACTCGATAAATCAATTTCTCACCAACAAATTGGTCTTTTGCAAAAAGGTGTAAACATAGGAAATGTTGGAAGTACAAAAAATTATATTACAAAACCAACTTTAGTTCGCCGAACTGGCTCAAAATCTTTTGATATCGTGCTTACAGAAGGTAAAAATCGCCAAATTAGACGTATGTGCGGAGCGCTCGGGTTGTCAGTTGTAAAACTAAAAAGATTTAGAATTTTAGATATAAATATCGGAAATTTAAAACCTGGGCAGTTTAAAGAAATAAAAAATATTTTGAAAAAATAAAAATGGCAATTACGTGCCATAAACCTCTAAATCCGTCTAAACATACTTGAAAATATGTCATATGGTAATGTAAGGGGTGCCAATAGAATGTTGGGAATCCAGCAAAACCAAAAAGACAGATAATTTGAATAAGTTACTTCAGAAATAAATAGTGTTGATATCATTTGTGCTATCCAAAGTACAAATGCAGTGCTAACAACATCTACGCCATCTTTTGCCACAAGAAAACCAATGATAAAAGGGAGAATAAAAGACATTAATCCCATCGAAGAAGGCTCTGAATCAAAAACAAAATCTCTGACAGCTTTCGTGGTGCGGAATTCAATTTTCATTTTAAGTAATGTGCGTTGTTTATTGCAAATTACTATTAAAATCAGCCACTGTCAATTTGTGCAAATTTTAAAAACAGACTGTTAAACAAGCCTCATTTCTAATTTTCGATTGTCTAAATCAACAGATTCGATTTTTACTTTAACTTTATCTCCAAGTGTAAAAGCTTTTTTTGTTCGCTCACCAACAATACAATATTTTTTTTCATTTAAATTCCAATAGTCTTCACCAAGTTTTGAAATATGAACCATTCCTTCTGCGCCCGTATCATCTAAAACAACAAACAATCCAAAAGGAGCGACACCTGAGATAATTCCTTCGAATTTTTCTCCAATATGATTCAACATAAATTCTGTTTGCTTGTATTTAATTGAAGATCGTTCTGCTTCTTGAGCTGCAACTTCTTGCATTGATGCGTGCTTTGCAACTTGTTCAAAAAATATTTGATCTGTTTCGTTGATCTGTTCGTTTGCTAAAAGTTTTGCCAAAATTCTGTGTACAACTAAGTCGGGATAACGTCGAATCGGTGAAGTGAAGTGTGTGTAATGTTCAAATGCCAAACCAAAATGCCCGTTATTTTCAGTTGAATAAATAGCTTTTGCCATAGTTTTAATTGCGGCAGATGTAATTAAAGATTCCTCAGCTTTTCCAGCAACTTGTGCAAAAAGTGCGTTCAAATCTTTTGCAGTCACAGAACCGTCTTTTGCTACATTCAAAATATAACCAAGTGCTTTTGTGAACACTGATAATTCTGAAATTTTATCCTTATCAGGAAGGTTGTGAACTCTGTACATAAGTCCACACCCACCGGAAAGACTTTTACATTTATCAAAAATAAATTTAGCAACTCGTCGGTTTGCAAGAAGCATAAAATCTTCAACTAAAGAGTGAGTTTCTAAATGAGGTTTTTTGTGAATTGCAATCGGCACGCCTTTTTCATCTAATTCAAATTTAAATTCTTCAGAAGTAAATCTAATTGCGCCAGCTGCAAATTTTTCATCAGCAAGTTTTTTTGAAATTGTATTTAAAACATTCAGCTCTTCAAAATATTCTCCAGATTTTTTGTCCAAAGTTTCTTGAGCGTTTTCGTAAGTAAATCTTTTGTTGGATTTTATTATTGTTCTTCCAAACCAGTCATTTACTATTTCCGCATTTTTTGTAATTTCAAAAACAGCACTAAAAGCTAATTTTTCTTCATTTGGATTCAAGCTACACAAATCGTTAGATAAAACTTCAGGAAGCATAGGAATTGTTCTATCAACAAGATAAACAGAGAATTGTCTTTCAAAGGCCTCTTTATCTATAATTGTTCCTGGAGTTACATAATGAGCAACGTCGGCAATGTGAATTCCAATTTCATAATTTCCATTTTCTAAATATTTAAGAGAAATTGCATCGTCGAAATCTTTTGCATCAACAGGGTCTATTGTAAAAGTTAGCGTGTCTCGAAAATCTTTTCTTTTTTCAAATTCTGATTTTGGAATAGGTGACCATTCTTTTTTTAATTCATCAGCAGCACGCAAAACTTGTTCTGGGAATTCTGCATCAAATCCTTTTTCTAAAATAATAGAACGAATCTCAACTTCATGAACACCTTTTTTTCCAATCACTTGTAAAACTTTTACATCAGGTCTTTCTTTTGTATCTTCCCATTTATCCAACTGAACATAAACTTTGTCATTGTGTTCAACTTTCGCAGCTTCCGAACTATCTAAATTGAAATAAACATAAATTTTTTGACTATCTGGAATTACAAAACAATCTTTTGACTTTTGAACTGTTCCGACAAATTTTGTTTTTGCTCTTTTAATAAGTTCGACAACCACACCTTGTTGCATTTCATCAATCTTTCTGTCCATCAATTGCACAGCAACTGTATCTCCCGGAAGGGCGTGTCTGATGTCATCAAATCTAATAGCGATGTCTTCTTCTGTAGCTGGATTCTTTACAAAACCCAGTTTTCTGGCCTTGCTTACAGCAATAGTCCCTTCAATCCTTTTGTTGGTATTTTCCATATATATTTATGGACTTTATACTACCTTGACCATTGACTTTAATCAAATATTTGATATTCTCATTTCCACTATGTTAAAGATTAGATTACAAAGAACAGGGCGAAAACACGAACCAACTTTCCGTGTTGTTTTAACAGATTCAAAAAATGGTCCAAAGAGCGGTAAATTTATTGAAATTCTAGGTTCTTACGACGCTAGAAGAAACCAAGATACACGTTTGAAGAAAGACAGAATTCAATACTGGATTGGACAAGGTGCACAAGTTTCTGACACTGTTCACAATCTTTTGATTACTCACGAAGTTATTGCTGGAGAAAAGAAAAATGTTCTTCCACAAAAAACTCCTATTCGAAAAGAGCAACCTGCTGAAGAAGTTGCAGCACCTGCGACTGAAACACCAACAGAAGCACCAGCTGAAACTCCTGCAGAAGAAGTTAATTTAGAAGCAACACCTGCTGAAGAACCAACTTCAGAATAGTTTTCTCTAATAACTTTATTGACATAAACCTTTTATTTTGGCACGATTTTTATATAGCAGTTTTTAATCCACTGCTTTTTTAATACTATTTAATATAAAGCTATTATTATGGCAGATTCAGATCAACAATTTTTAGAGTATGTAGTTAAGTCACTGGTTGATAAACCAGAAAAAGTTTCAGTAAAAAGAAGCGTAGACGACATGGGTGTCCTTCTTACTCTTTCAGTGGACCCAGAAGATATGGGAAAGGTAATTGGACGACAGGGGAATACTGCTAAGGCTATCAGAGTTTTGTTAAGAATTGTCGGAATGAAAAACAATGCACGAGTGAATCTAAGAATTCCTGAACCGGAAGGAAGCACAAGATATCAAGATATGAATCAAAGCATTGACGATGCTATTGATGAATTGAAAATCTAGAAGTTATGAATTTTCATATAGTTACTATTTTTCCAGAAAGCTTCGAATCTTATTTTTCTACATCAATTATTGGTAGGGCAATTAAAGATAAAAAAATAAAAGTTAAATTTTATAATCCAAGAGATTTTGCAAAAGATAAACATAATCGCATTGATCAAAAACCGTATGGCGGTGGTCCTGGAATGGTTATGGAAGCCTTACCGGTTATAAGAGCAATTGAAAAAGCGAAAGGAAAAAAGAGAGCTGTGAAAATTTATTTCTTATCTCCAGGCGGAAAGCAGTTTGATACAGAAACAGCTTCGAAAGTTACAAAGCGAAATAAAGATATAATAATTGTTTGTGGAAGATACGAGGGTATTGATGCAAGAATTAAAAAAGTTTTTCGAATGGAGGAGATTTCAATCGGACCATACGTTGTGACGGGTGGTGAACTTGGCGCAATGATTTTGGTTGATGTGATTTCTAGACAAATAAAAGGAGTGTTGGGAGATTTTGATTCTCGAGAAGAAGCGAGAATTTCTTCGCACGATGTTTATACGCGACCGGAAGTTTTTGAGTATAAAGGAAAGAAATACAAGGTCCCACCAATCCTTTTATCCGGAAATCACAAGCAAATAGACGAATTTAGGGCTAAAAATAATAAGATTTTAGAATAATTTTAGGTTTTCTTGACCGAAATTTTATCTTGGGTTATTATATAGATTGCGGATTGAGTTAGGGAGGAAACGCGCGTTTTTAAATTTTTATTACAAGCTCAGATAATTTTCTAAAATTTTGGGTACTATAAATTAAGTAGAGAGTAATTTTCGTGTACTCCCTTTTTGAAGGGGTCATTTTTGCTTACTCTGAAATTTTAGCGAGTTTATATTTGAAAAAATAAATACAGATACAGTTTATGGCACAAAAAGATAAGTATCAACCAGATACAGTGGGTTCAATGCCCAAAAAATATTTTTCAAAATACAAAAAACCCATGATTGAGATGCCTGATTTGTTTGCTGGTCAAACAGAATCTTTCAATTGGCTGATCAAAGAAGGGGTTCAAGAAGTATTTAAAGAATTTTCACCAATAAGAGATTATTCTGAAAAGAAATTTGATTTGGAATTTGTTGGTTTTGAGTTTGAATCTCCAAAGTATACAGAAGCGTATGCAAAGGAGAACAGACTTACTTACGAAGCTCCATTCAAAGTTAGAGCTAAGTTAACAAACAAGACAGTTGCTTCTGAAAAAGAACAAGAAATTTTCATGGCTGATTTCCCAATCATGACAAAACATGGAACTTTCATTATCAATGGTATTGAAAGAGTAATTGTTCCGCAGCTAGCAAGATCATTTGGAGTTATTTTTACAACAAATCTTTTGAGAGGAAGAAAATATTTTGGTGCAAAAATTATTCCAGCAAGAGGAGCTTGGATTGAATTGGAAACAGATGCCGACGATATCGTTTACATCAAAATTGATAAAAACCGAAAGTTTCCAGTTACAGCTTTCTTGCGTGTAATGGGTGCAACAACAGATGAAGAAATTGTTAAGTTGTTTGACAAATACCCAAGAACAAAAGAAGCGATTCAAAAAACTTTAAAGAAAGATGATATTAAAGATATCAATACTGCTTATCTAGATATTTATAAAAGATTGCGAGATGGTGATCTTGTAAATCTTGATAATGCAAAAGAATTTGTTAATTCTATTCTTGCTGAAGATCGTTACGATTTCTCAAAGGTTGGACGATTTAAGTTCAATAATAGATTTGGACTTCCAACTGGAAAGAAAGATTTGGAAAACAAAACAATTTCTCTTGGTGATATGACACTTATCATCAATCACGTGATTGATTTGAACCATACACCTGGCGCAGTTGAAGATGATATTGATCATCTAGGTTCTAGACGAGTTCGTTTTGTTGGAGAGCTTTTGCAACAAAAAATTCGAACTGGTATGGCGCAAATGAAAAGAAACATTCAAAACAGAATGTCTACAATCGACGCTGACTCAACACTCCCTGTAAACTTCATTTCTCCAAGACCTCTACAAGCTAGAATTAAAGAATTCTTTTCAACAAACCAATTGTCTCAATTCATGCAACAAGACAACTTGCTACAAGAAATTGAACACTTAAGAACAATTTCTGCTCTTGGTCCCGGAGGACTTACAAAAGAAAGAGCTGGTCTTGATGTTCGAGACGTACACTCATCACACTACGGAAGAGTTTGTCCTATTCAAACTCCTGAAGGTCCAAACATTGGATTGATTTTGCGCTTCACAAATTATGCAAGAACAAATGACTTTGGAATGATTGAAACTCCTTACATAAAAGTTGAAAAAGGAAAGATCACAAAAGAAGTTGTTTACTTGAATGCACTTGAAGAAGAACAATACAAAATTACACACGCCGCGACTCCTTTCGATGAAAATGGAAACATTACAGAAGATCAAGTTGATGTTCGAATAGGAGGACACCCAAGCGTTGTAAGTAAAAACGAAGTTGATTTTATCGATGTTGCAACAAACCAAGCATTTTCAATCGCTACTTCTATGATTCCTTTCTTGAATCACAACGAAGCAGGACGTGCACTTATGGCATCAAACATGCAGAAGCAAGCCGTACCTTGTGTACGAGCTGAAGCTCCACTTGTTGGAACAGGTGCAGAAGAAATGGCACTAAGAAATTCAAGTCGACTTATTCGAGCTGAAGAAGACGGTGTTATCAAATCTGCTGATGCGCGAAAAATTGTTCTTGAAACTTCAAAGGGAAAAGATATTGAATACACACTTATCAATTTTCAAAGAACAAACAGCTTTACATGTTTCGGACATCGACCGGTTGTTGTGCCTGGACAAAAAGTAAAGAAAGGTGAATTGCTTGCTGATGTTTCTTCATCAGATAATGGACAAATCGCTCTAGGTCAAAACCTGCGAGTAGCTTTCTTGTCTTGGGCTGGAGCAAACTACGAAGATGCGATTATTATTTCTGAAAGATTGGTTAAAGATAACACTTTGACATCTATTCACATGGAAGAAGTTGTAATCAATGTTCGAGACACAAAACTTGGTCCAGAAGTTACAACTCCTGATATTCCAAATGTATCTGAAGCAAAACTAAAAAATCTAGACGAAGAAGGAATTATTCGAATCGGTGCTGAAATCAGACCGGGCGATATTCTAGTTGGAAAAATTACACCAAGAGGAGAAACTCAACTAACTCCTGAAGAAAGATTGCTAAGATCTATTTTTGGTGACAAAGCACGAGATGTGAAAGACACTTCAAAAAGAGTTGAGGCGGGCCAAAGAGGAAGAATTATCGGAATCAAAATTTTCTCAAGAGAAAATGGTGACAGACTAGAATCTGGAATCATTAAAAGAATTCACATTGAAATCGCTCAACTAAGAAACATCTCAGTTGGAGATAAAATGGCGGGACGACACGGAAACAAGGGTGTTATCTCAAGAGTTCTTCCGGTAGAAGATATGCCATACGACAAAGATGGTGTTCCAGTGGATATTATTCTTACACCACTTGGAGTTCCGAGCCGTATGAACCTTGGACAGATTTTGGAATTGCACTTAGGAATGGCAGCAAATACACTTGGCTACCAAGCTATTGTTCCTTCTTTCGCGAGTGCGACTGACAAAGAAATTCAAGAAGAACTTGAAAAAGCTGGATTTTCTAAATCAGGAAAAATGCCACTATTCGATGGACGAACAGGAGAAAAGTTTGAACAAGATGTTGCTGTTGGATACATGTACATGTTGAAGCTTCACCACATGGTTGAAGATAAAATCCACATGCGATCAATTGGTCCATACTCACTTATTACACAACAACCACTTGGAGGACGTTCACAAAACGGAGGACAAAGATTTGGAGAAATGGAAGTCTGGGCTCTTCTTGGACACGGAGCAGCTCATACTTTGAGAGAAATTTTGACTTACAAATCTGACGATATCCAAGGACGTTCAGCTGCTTTCGACTCAATTGTTAAAGGTCAGCCGATCAGACAAGTTGGAACACCTGCATCATTCAATGTACTTATGGCAAACATGAGAGGTCTTGCATTGGACGCAGAGCTTCATTCTGAAATTGAAGAAGACGATAATAAAAATAACGAATAGGCTTATGTATAAGAAACGAAATCAAAAAACATTTAATAAAATGACACTGAAAGTTGCTTCGCCAGAGCGAATCAAAGAGTGGTCATATGGAGAGGTTTTGAAACCTGAAACAATGAACTATCGTACTCAAAGATCTGAGAAGCATGGTCTATTTGACGAGAAAATTTTTGGTCCGGACAAAGATTACGAATGTTACTGTGGAAAATACAAAGGTATTCGATACAAGGGAATTATTTGTGAAAAATGTGGAGTTGAACTAACAAGAAGTATTGTTCGACGAGAAAGAATGGGACATATCGAACTTGCGACACCTGTGTCACATATTTGGTTTTTAAGATCAATGCCATCACGAATCGGTTTGGTTCTTGGAATGTCTATGGCAGAACTTGAGAAGGTTATTTACTTCGCAGGTTATCTTGTAACTGAAGTTCATGAAGATGAAAGAAGAAGATTTTTGAAAGAACTTGAATCAGAATTTAAATCAAAAACAGCTTCTTCACAAGACAAAAAAACTAAAGATGCAATTAAAAATCTTTATACAGAAACAAAGAAAGACATTGATAGTTTGCGACCTGGAATGGTTTTGGACGAAGTTGCTTTCCATAAGTACTCAATGAAATATTCAACATTGTTTGAAGCAAAAATTGGTGCTGAAGCTGTATATGATATTTGTCGATCAATCGACATGGAAAAATTGTTGGCAAAGTTAAAAGAAGAAAGAACTACTGCTACAAGTCTTGCAAAGGATAAATTGAACAGACGAATTAGTGTTGTGAATAATATGATCAACGCAAAAATTAGACCTGAATGGATGTTCCTAACAAGAATCCCAGTTATCCCTCCAGGACTTCGACCAATGGTTGCTCTTGAAGGAGGACGACAAGCTACATCAGATGTAAACGATTTGTATCGAAGAGTAATCAATAGAAATAATCGATTGAAAAAACTTTTGGATATTCACGCACCTGACGTTATTTTGAGAAATGAAAAAAGAATTTTGCAAGAAGCTGTTGATGCTTTAATTGATAACTCAATTAGACATGGAAACCAACTTTTTGCAGGTGCTGCTCAAGCTCAAAAGCGACCTCTAAAATCAATTGCTGATAACCTAAAAAGTAAGAGAGGAATTTTCCGAAACAACTTGCTTGGTAAGCGAGTGGACTACTCAGGTCGTTCTGTAATTGTTGTTGGTCCGGAATTGAAACTAAATCAATGTGGTCTTCCAAAACACATGGCTCTTGAATTGTTCAAACCTTTCGTTATTTCTGGTTTGATTCAAAGAGAACTTGCTTTCAACATTCGAGGGGCAGGAAGATTGATTGATGAAGGTGTTCCAGAAGTTTGGGAAGTTCTTGAAGAAGTTATTAAAGGAAAATACATTCTTCTAAACCGAGCGCCAACTCTTCACCGACTTGGTATTCAAGCTTTCCAACCAATTCTAATTGAAGGTAATGCTATTCAAGTTCATCCGCTTGTATGTACAGCTTTCAACGCTGACTTCGACGGAGACCAAATGGCGGTTCACGTTCCGCTTTCAGAAGTTGCACAATACGAAGCTAGAGAAATTATGGCTTCTGACAAAAACATTCTAAAGCCTGGAAACGGAGATCCTATTATTGCTGCAAGACAAGATATTACTCTTGGAGTTTACTGGATGACAAAAATCGTAGAAGGAGAAAAAGGTGAAGGAATGGTTTTTGCCGGACCTAACACAGCAATCCTTTCTCATGATTACGGTGCAGTAGATTTGCGAGCAAAAGTGAAAGTAAAAGGTAAGAAAGATACAAAACTTGCTGCTTATGAAGATTCAACAATTGAAACTTCTGTAGGACGATTGTTGTTCAACTCAATTTTGCCGGAAGATTATCCATTTGTTAATGAGCACGTTGATAAAAACGTGATGTCACGAATCTTGGACGAAGTCGTTATCAAGTACGGTCCACAACGAGCTGTTGAATTGTTGGATGAAATCAAAAAGTTTGGTTTCACTTACACAACAAAAGCCGGAATTACTTTCGGTATCGATGACATTATTGTTCCAGAAGGAAAATGGGATGTGATTGCAAAAGGACAAGAAGAAGTAAACAAAATTGTTGATCTATACAATGAAGGACTTCTTTCTGAAGAAGAAAAACTTCGAAAAGTTGTAGAAGTTTGGCACGGTGTAAAAAACAGTGTTGAAAAAATGATTCCTGAAGTTATGGATACACTTGGTTCTGTTTATGACATGTTCAAATCTGGAGCCAGAGGATCTCTTTCACAAATTACACAAATGGCAGGTATGAAAGGTCTTATCCAAAACTCAAAAGGAGAAACTATTGAGTATCCTGTGCTTTCATCTTCTAAGGAAGGTTTGTCACCGATTGAATATTTCACCACAACTCACGGTTCTCGAAAAGGTCTTGCCGATACGGCTTTGAACACAGCGAAAGCTGGTTATCTAACTCGAAAATTGTTCTCAGTTGCTCAAGATGTGATTATTTCTGAAAAAGATTGTGGAACAAACAAGTTTATCGAAATAAAACAAAACAGCGATTCGGGAATTGATATTCCACTTTCAAAGAAAATTCGAGGAAGAATTTTGGCGAAAGATATCGATGGATACAAAAAAGGTCATTTGATTACAAAAGCTGATGCTTTGGAGATCGAAAAAAAAGCACCGGAAATTGTTTCAGTTTACTCACCTTTGACTTGTGAATCTAGAAGAGGTGTTTGTGCAAAATGTTACGGACTTGATTTAGGAAAAGATAAATTGGTAGATATCGGAGAATCAGTTGGAACAGTTGCTGCTCAAGCGATTGGAGAACCAGGAACACAGTTGACTATGCGTACATTCCACGCCGGAGGTACAGCGTCAGTTGGAGGAGACATCGTTGCAGGTTTGCCGCGAGTTGAAGAAGTGTTTGAAAGACGAAAGCCAAAGACACCCGCTGTTATTGCAAGAGTTTCTGGTACAATCAGCGATATTTTGGATCAAGGAAAAGAAAAAACAATTATCTTGATGCCAGACAACGGAACTGCGAAGAAAAGTAAAAAAGATACAGAGTATGTATTTTCATCAATCAGAACTCCGCTTGTAAAAGTTGGTGATCACGTTGAAAAAGGTGAAATGATTACAGATGGTTCTGCTGATTTGCAAGAATTATTTGAGTACGCAGGAAAAGAAAAAGCTCAAGACTACATCATTAGCCAAGTAAACAAGATTTACGAACTTCAAGGAGAAGCAGTTTCTCGAAAGCATATCGAAATTATTATTCGACAAATGTTCTCTCGAATGAAAGTTGTTTCACCTGGTGATACAAAATTCTCAGAAGGAGAAATTGTTGAAACAGTTGCTTTTGAAGAAGAAAATGAAAACTTTGAAAATAAAGCGGTTGCAAATCAATTGATTATGGGAATCACAGAAGTTTCTCTAACAAGAGACAGCTTCTTGTCAGCTGCTTCATTCCAACACACACCAAGAATTTTGATTGCTGGTGCTGTGAGAGGTGCTGAAGACCGACTGGAAGGATTGAAAGAAAACGTTATTATCGGACGATTGATTCCAGCTGGAACAGGATTTGAAGGAAGTGAAAAGAATCTTGAAGCGAAAGCTATTGAAGAAGAAATCGAAGAGAAATTCGCAGATTCAAGAGAAGGGTAGTATAGTACGGGAACAAACCGTATGAATTCTGATGTTGAAAAAATAAAATCAAAGATAGATATTGTTGAATTGATATCTTCTTACATAAAGGTTGATAAGTCTGGAAAAAACTTCAAGGCTTGTTGCCCTTTTCACAACGAAAAAACACCGTCATTTTATATCTCACCGGACAGAGGAACATTCTATTGTTTCGGTTGTGGTAAAAAAGGCGATGTTTTTTCGTTTGTGGAGGAATTTGAAGGATTGGATTTTGTGGAAGCTTTAAAAATGTTAGCCGATAAAGCAGGGATAATTCTTTCAAATACTAGATCATCAACTAATCGAGATGAAAAAGAAAAAGGATTTCAAATTCTGGATGCGGCAACAGATTTTTTTGAATTAAATATTCAGAAAAACGAAGAAGTAAAAAATTATTTGAAAGAAAGAAGTGTTGCGGATGAGACTTTGAAAAAATGGAGATTAGGAAGTATTGGAAATAATTGGTCTGATCTGCATAATCATTTAAAAAAAGTTGGATTTGAAGACAGAGAAATCGAACAAGTTGGTTTGATAAAAAAAGGAGATAAAGGAAATTATTACGATCGTTTTCGAGAAAGATTAATGTTTCCGATATTTAACGCTTCCGGAAAGGTTATTGGATTTACAGGAAGGATTTTAGTTTCTGACAATAAGCAAGCGAAATATATAAATAGTCCGGAAACTCCTTTGTTTAACAAATCAAATGTTTTGTATGGTTTGAATTTTGCAAAAACTTCTATCAGAAAAAATAATTTCAGTATTTTGGTGGAAGGGCAATTTGATGTGATTATGTCTCAGCAAATTGGGTATACAAACACTGTTGCAACTTCCGGAACTGCTTTGACCGATGACCAACTGACTCAACTTTCAAGACTTTCATCTCGACTTGTTATTGCGCTTGATGCAGATGGAGCAGGTTTCCGAGCTTCTGAAAAAGCTTGGCAATTGGCTCTGAATAAAGGTATGGATGTGAAAATTGCAAAGTTGCCACCAGGAAAAGATCCAGCTGATTTAGTCAAAGAAAACCCTGACCTTTGGAAAAGAGCGATTCGTGAAGCAACTCATATAATTGATTGTTTGATAGAACAAGTTGATTTAAAAAAATTGGACGCGCGATCTTTGGCAATTGAAATTCACCATGTTTTGATTCCATATGTAAATAAATTGGAAAGTGCGATTGAGCAATCACATTTCATCGAAAAAATTTCTCGTAAATTTAACATTCATCAAGATGTTTTGTGGAGAGAAGTTTCTGAAGTAAAAAGCTCAGCAAATGAAATTGTTGTGAATTCTAAAGAAAAAAAAGAAGAAATTAAATCAGTCAAAGAACAATTGTTTGGAATATTCTTTTGGCAGAAATCAAAACAGGAAAAAGATTTTTCAATAGAAAAATTGGAGGAAAAAATTATTGAAATTTTAGGAAAAGATGAATTGGAGTTGGCGGAAAGAAACCCAAATCTAGAATCAGTAATTTTTACAACAGAGTCAATTTATTCTGATGAGAAAATTCTAAAACAAACTGTAAAAGAATTGTTGGCCAGAATCAAAAAGAATTCTTTGGAAGACAGAAGAGCTGAGATAAAGAAAGAATTGGAATTTTCATCTGATAATTCAATTCATGAAGAATTGTTAAAAGAGTTGCAATATATTTCAAAAAATATAGAATCTTTACACACTGAAGATATGGACATATTTTAAGAGTATTGTAATATTAACGCTACCATTTTATGGCAAAAAGTACTGCAAAAAAAGTACAAAAATCAATAAAGAAAAAAACAGTAAAATCTGTTAAAACAAATAAAACGAAAGTCGCTAAAAAAGAAACAAAGCGAAAGGTTGGTGTTGCCAAAAAGAACATAGCCACGAAGAAAACAAAAGTAGTTGCAAAGAAAACTACTAAACCTACAAAAAAAGTTTCTGAGAAAGTTGCAAAGCAATCTCAAGAAATGGAAAAAAAATTATCAAAACTTCTTACAAAAGGAAAAGAAAGAGGTTATGTTACTTATGATGAAATTTTGCGAGAGTTTCCAAACATTGAAACAGATGTTTTATTTTTGGATGAAATGTATGCAAGGTTCAATCAAATGGGAATTGACGTTCTTGAAGGAGGAGGGCTTTTGAGCATTGAACCAGATCCGGAATTAAATAAATATGCCGGAAAACAATCTTCTTCACAATACGATTCTATTCAAATTTATTTGAAAGAAATCGGACAATATCCTTTGATTCATGCTGCCGAAGAAAAAGAATTGGCAAAAAGAATTGAAAACGGAGATGATGAAGCGAGAAAACTTTTAGCTCGAGCAAACTTGAGATTGGTTGTTTCTATTGCCAAAAAATATGTGGGAAGAAGCCCTGATCTAACACTTTTGGATTTAATTCAAGAAGGAAACTTGGGATTATTTAAAGCTGTTGATAAATTCGATCAATCAAAAGGATTTAAATTTTCTACATACGCAACTTGGTGGATTCGTCAGGCTATCACAAGAGCGCTTGCTGATCAGTCTCGAACAATTCGTGTGCCTGTTCACATGGTTGAAACAATTGCAAAATACAAACAAATTCACAGAAGATTGAGCCAAGATTTGGGCCGAGATCCTATGCCGGAAGAGATTGCGGTAGAAATGGGAGTTGAAGTAGATAAAATTTATACTATCGAAAAAATTGACCAAAGTACTGTTAGTTTGGAAAATCCAATTGGTGATGATGGAGATGAAAAATCTACGTTAGGAGACTTTTTGGCTGATGATAAAATTTTATCTCCAGATCAAGAAGCTTCACGAAGAATTTTATCTGATCAAGTTCAAGAAATTTTGAATGATCTTTCTGAAAAAGAAAGAAGAATTTTGGAAATGCGACATGGTCTAAATGATGGTATTCAACATACTCTTGAAGAAGTAGGAAAGAAATTTGGTGTAACTCGAGAAAGAATTCGACAAATTGAAGCTAAAGCTCACGAAAAAATTCGACAACACGATAAGGCAAACCGTTTGAAGAATTATTAATACACAGCTAAATATTTAATGTTTTTGTTGAAAACCCTCTTGCGGGGGGTACTCTTATACAATTAAGTACGATATGAAAAACAAAATCAAAAATAAAATCACCGCACTTATACTTTTACTTACCTTAACAATCCTTTCTTACTCACCTTTAATAATCAAACCTCAAACTGCAGAAGCAGCTGGGACTTGGGTGTGGGAGGAGTTGACTGGGGCTGGACAAAGAAACTGGATGGGCATTACCTCATCAGATGATGGAATGAATCTGGCCGCTATTACTCAAAACGGATATATCTACACTTCGACAGATGGTGGTGATAATTGGGTTGAAAGGACTGGTGCTGGTTCAAGAGAGTGGATGGATATTGCTTCATCGGCTGATGGTTCTAAATTATTTGCTGTTCCACAATATGAACTGGTTATATGGATTTCAACTAACTTTGGTTTAACGTGGGACTCTGTGCTGCTTGATAATAATCCAGAGATAGAGTCTTTGGATCTTCAGTCTATCGCAGTTTCTGCTAATGGAGAAAAAATTGTAGTTATAAGTTCTGAGACTTATGGCGGAGGTTCGTATATTTCAAATAACGCAGGTGAATCTTGGTCGGAAATAGAGGATTTTGATTACGATTATTTAGAACTTACTCCTTCAGTTTCTATGTCGTCAGACGGAATGAAAATAATAGCTGCTGCGCATCCTGATGGAGACTCTTCTAGTCATAGAGGGTATTTTATAACAACTAATGGTGGGGAGAGTTGGAATTATTCTGTGTCAAATGATCCGTATCCGCACTATATACGAGCAAAATATTCAAAAGATGGTAATACGATATTGATGGCGGGACCAGAGGTTGGTTATGTTAGGGTGTCCGACAATAACGGAATCTCATGGAGAGATGTTGAAGGAGAAGTGTTTTGTGTGGAGGATGAGTGGGAGAATGAGACTTGTTATAATGATATAATTGGAGCTGATATTGCTTTATCATCAAATGCTCAAATACAAGTATTACTTTTGAACGAAGTCGGTCTTAGAGATGTACTAAATCCAGAACTGGATTTTTTAATTTCAACAGATGGAGGTCTGACTTTTTCAGCACATGAGACTGGATATCATTATCCTTATAATTCCAACATGTCTCAAAACATGATAACAATCTCTGCCCCCGGCACCACCATATACGCTGCAGAACCCTCAGGTCACATCTGGAAAGGAACATACATCCCCGAAACCTTCACCCTCTCCTTCAACACCCAAGGAGCATCTCCCATACCAGACATAACAGAAGATGAAGGAACCTCTGTAACACTCCCACCCTCACCAACATACGAAGGATACACCTTCTTAAACTGGAACACACAAGCAGATGGTGAAGGAGACTCATACCAACCAGGTGACTCATTCACACTAAACTCTGATACAACACTGTATGCTATATGGGAGGAAAACCCTATTGAAGAACAACCAGAAGAACAAACCCCCTCAGAAGAACCCTCACGTCGTTCTTCTTCACGTCGCTCAGTCCCTTCTAGCCTCCAAGCTAAAAACAACACCCTAAACTCTATTGTACTCCAATACAAAGACTCCCTAACAACACTACACACTCTAGGTATCATATCTCTCCCACAAAACATACTAGATATACTAAACATACAACCAACCAATACAACAAATACAACCTTCCTAAGAGACCTAACCCTAGGTGACACAGGTACAGATGTATCTACCTTGCAATCTATCCTAATATCTAAAGGATACTCTATACCAGCAGGACCAACAGGATACTTTGGTGAACAGACAAGACAAGCGGTGGCACAGTTCCAGAGAGACAACAACATTACACCTGCAGAGGGGTGGTTTGGGGTGGTGACTAGGGGGAAGATGAGGGGGTTTTAAACTAGAAAATATGCTAAAATTAACCATAATTTATGGTTAAAAGATTAATCTCATTATTTTCCAAAGAAATTTCAAACATTCACCAGGCAGCATATCTTATTGCTGCTTTTGCATTAATTTCCCAATTTTTAGGACTAATTCGAGATCGTCTATTAGCAGGAAAATTTGGTACAGGTATTGAACTTGATATTTACTATTCTGCTTTTCGAATTCCAGATTTTATTTTCACAATGATAATTTCTCTGGTTTCTGCCGCTGTTCTTGTACCGTTTATTATCAAAGCGCTTGAGAAAGACGAAAATTATTTAAAGAAATTTTCAGATAGCATTTTCACAGGATTATTTTTTGTTTCTTTTATAATCGGAATAATAACTTTTTCTTTTGCGCCAAAAATTTTAATAACAATTTTTCCAGAATATTTTAACTTGGGTTATGGAGAAACTTTAATTTTACTTACAAGAATTCTTTTATTCCAAACAATACTACTTTCTTTTTCTGGATTTTACATGAGTTACGTTCAAGTTTTTCAAAAGTTTTTGATTTATGCTTTGAGTCCGGTTTTGTACAACTTTGGAATTATTGTCGGAATTGTTTTCTTCTATGACAAAATTGGTGTTGCAGGGTTGGCTTGGGGAGTTGTTTTGGGAGCATTGCTTCATCTTATTGTTACGTTGCCGACAGTTTTTGCAAAAGGAATTATTCCAAAATTTGTTTGGAAACCAGATTGGAAAATTATCAAAGAAGTACTTTTACTTTCTTTACCAAGAACTGTTGCTTTGGCAGGAAATCAAATCTCAATGTTGATTATGGTTACTTTAGCTGCTTTGATGAGCGCTGGTTCAGTTGCAATTTTCACATTTGCTTTTAACTTACAATCAATACCTCTTGCAATTATTGGAGCGAGTTATTCGATGGCTGCTTTTCCAACATTGGCGAAACTTTTTGCAAAAGGAGAAACAAAAATTTTTACAGAATATGTTGTGAAAGCCGCGAGACACATTATTTTTTGGTCGATTCCGATTACGGTCTTGTTTATCGTTTTGCGGGCACAAGTTGTCAGAACTATTTTGGGAACAGGAAAATTTAGTTGGGATGATACGAGACTTGTTGCAGCTTCTTTAGCATTGTTTGTTATCTCTGCGGTTGCTCAAAGTTTGATTCTGCTTTTCGTTCGAGGTTATTACTCAACAGGAGAAACTGTTAAGCCGTTGTTTTTCTCTTTAATTTCAATTGCGTTTACTGTCGCTTCAGTTTTTGGTTTGTTTTTCCTTTATGAAATTTCGCCGCAGTTTGTTATTTTTCTAGAAAATATGATGCGCGTTTCTAGTGGTCCAGGAAGTATGGTTTTGATTTTGCCAATTGCGTTTTCTTTGGGGCAAATATTAAATTTGATTATGCTCTGGTCTTCTTTTGATAGAAAATTCTGTTGCTTCTCTGATATTTTGTGGCGATCAATTTTTCATACAACAGCCAGTTCGATTGTAATGGGATTTGTTACATATTATATGCTGAGAGTTTTCGATGATATTTTCAACATGTCGACAACTGCTGGAGTTTTTGCTCAAGGATTTTTCTCTGGAATTTTCGGAATCCTAGTTGGAATCTTGGTGCTGATAATTTTGGATAACCAAGAAATTAAAACAGTAGGAAAAACTCTTCATTCTCGATTCTGGAAAGCAAAAGTTGTGGTAGTGGAAGAAGAGGTTTAATTCTGATACTATGCACTGCACTTATGGATTTAAAACATATTAGAAACTTTTCAATAATCGCTCACATTGACCACGGGAAGTCTACGCTTGCTGATAGAATGCTTGAGGTTACAAAAACAGTTGATAAGCGAAAAATGCAAGATCGTGTTTTGGATAATATGGAGCTTGAAAAAGAACGAGGTATTACTATCAAAATGCGACCAGTTCGGATGGAGTATGCATTTGAAAATCAAGACTATATTTTAAATCTTATCGATACACCTGGGCACATCGATTTTTCATACGAAGTTTCTCGTGCGTTGAAGGCTGTTGAAGGTTCAATTCTTTTAGTTGATGCAACTCAAGGCGTGCAAGCACAAACTTTAACTACTTTAGAAACAGCAAAGCAAATGGGAGTAAAAATTATTCCTGTACTTTCAAAAGTTGATTCTCCTTTGGCAAGAATTGATGACGTTGTTAGTGAAGTTTGTGATTTGTTGGAATGTGAGCCAGATGAAGTTGTTTTGACTTCTGGAAAAACAGGTGAAGGTGTGCCGGGTTTGTTGGATGAAATTATTAAAAGAGTTCCTGCGCCGGAATCAAATAGTTCAGATGAAAAAGATTTGCGAGCTTTGATTTTTGATTTTCAATATTCAAATCACAAAGGTGTTGTTGTTTTTGTGAGAGTGGTTGATGGTTGCGCAAAAAAGGGAATGACAATGGATTTCAAAATTGCCGGAAAGGATTTTTCAGCACTGGAAGTTGGTTTTTTCAAGCCTACAGAAGTGGCTTCAGATTCGATTCAAGCAGGGGAAATTGGCTATATAGTGACCGGTATTAAAGAGCCAGGTATTGCTTCTGTCGGAGATACAATTGTGCGTTCAGGGAGCAATTCTGAGGCAATTTCGGGGTATTCTGCGCCAAAACCGGTAGTTTGGGCTAGTATTTTCCCAGAAAGTCAGGATGATTTTGATGCTCTGAGACAAGCACTTTTAAGACTGAAACTTTCTGACGCTTCATACACTTTTGAAGAAGAATCTTCTGGAACTTTAGGACGAGGTTTTAGATGTGGATTTTTGGGAATGCTTCACTTGGAAATTATTACCGAAAGGCTACGAAGAGAATTTCGGTTGGAATTAATTGTGACTTTGCCTTCAATTACTTATCGAGTTTTAACAAAAAGAGGAGATTTGAAAACAATTTATTCACCGGCACTTTTTCCGGATCATGGAGATGTTGCGGAAGTTGAAGAGCCTTGGATTTTTATGCGAATAATTACTCCGCCGGATTATGTTGGAGATATTATGCAAATTCTTTTCAAACACGAAGCGGTGATTGGTGCGACAGAAAATTTAGGAAACAGTCGAAATGCGTTGAATGTTGAAATGCCACTTCGAGAGTTGATGAGAAACTTTTTTGATGAAATTAAAAGTGCATCTTCTGGATACGCTTCTATTTCTTATGAGCTTGGAGAATTTAAATCCGCAAATGTGACAAAAATGGAATTGCTTGTTGCCGAAGAACCAGTAACTGCTTTTACAAGGGTTGTGTCTGTGATGAGAATGCAAGAAGAAGCTGAGGCTATGGTTGAGCGGCTTTCAAAAATTTTACCGAGACAAATGTTTGTGACAAAAATTCAAGCAAAAGCGATGGGAAGAATTATTTCATCAAAAACACTTTCTGCTTTAAAGAAAAACGTAACAGCTCATATGTACGGAGGAGATATTACTCGAAAAATGAAATTGCGAGAAAAGCAAAAGAAAGGAAAGAAGAAAATGCAAGAACGAGGAAAAGTGCATATCGGGCAAGATATTTTTCTAAAAATGATGAGAAACAGCGACTAGATTACGCTGTGTTTGTTACATGAAGAATCCAGGAGCGTAAGCAACTACCATAGAAATAATAATCAGAATTGAAATAATTCCAAAGATTATTTTGATAGCTTTCTTGCTTTTTGGGTGAAATAAAACTGACATAGATGATATAATGCACCAGTGAGAGAATTTAGTCAAAAGCGGAAAATAAAGAGAATTCTTTACTCTCCTTTGGTTTTAATCATATTGTTTATTATTTTATTTTTTATCGCCAAGGGCTCTTTGGGTGTTTATAAAAAGTATTCTTTGAGTAAGGATCGATTGGAAACTTCACAAGGTGAATTAGGTGTTTTGGAAGATAAAAAAGACAACATTGTAAATAAAATTGATCGTTTGCAAACAGAAACGGGAATTGAAAAAGAAATTAGATCAAAATTTAGCGTGGCGAGAGAAGGGGAAAAGGTTATTGTAATTGTTGACGACAAGGAAAAAGAGGAGGTTGTTGTAGAAGAAGAGACAATGATGGGGAATTTTTTGACCACGATAAAAGGTTGGTTTCAATAGTTGAGGTATTTTTATTATGATAAAATTATTTCTAGTTTATTAGATAAATTTTTATAGAAAATGAAAACAGTTTTAGTTTATACAACTCCAACTTGTCAGTACTGTAAAATGGCAAAAGAGTTTTTTCAAGAAAAAGGTGTAGAGTACACAGAACTTGATGTGTCAGCCGATGAAGAAAAAAGAAGTGAAATGATTGAAAAAAGTGGGCAAATGGGAGTTCCTGTTATCGATATTGAAAATCAAATCGTTATTGGGTTTGATGAACCGAAGCTTCGAGAGCTTCTTGAAATTCAAGACTAATTTTAAAAACGAAAATGTGTGTTTTTAATACACGCTGTAAAGCAAAAATCAGAACTTTTAAGTTCTGATTTTTGCTTTCAGCTAACGCTCGCCGTTTGGGACGGCTCCGCGATGTATGTAAAATACACATTTTTATTTTTAACATTAAGTGTTAAATTACTTAAATAAAATAAGCCCCCGTAGTTAAATGGATATAACAATCCCGTCCTAAGGGATTATTCTGGGTTCGATTCCTGGCGAGGGCACAATTACAGATTATAGAAAGCTTAAATTTGTGTTATAATTTTGAAATGTCACCAGAAGAAAAACGACTATTGGAAGAAGCATTACTTCTTTCTCGAGAGAATAACAAAATCTTGAAAAAGATGCGGAGAGGTCAATTGATAGGAAATATTTTGGGTTCTTTAAAGTGGATTATTCTGATTATAGTTACAATTTGGTCTTGGTTTTTGGTGCAACCATATTTCGAAAAGATGCTTCAAATGTATACACAAGTGCAAGAAGCTTCAAATTCAGTCAATAATTTAAAGCTAAATGTAGATTCTGCAATGGATGTCTCAGGGTTGCAGAAACTGATAGAAACGTTTAGAATTGGGAATCAGTCGACAGAATAGGCTGAAATGTCAGGATAGCTCAGTTGGTAGAGCATTCGCCTGAAGAGCGAAGGGTCGGCGGTTCGAGCCCGCCTCCTGACACATTTTTTAGAAAGCATGACAATTTGCAAATTGCGGAGCCGTTCCAAACGGCGAGCATTAGCGAAAAAGAAAAAGCGAGACGCTTGCGTCTCGCTTTTTCTTTTATCGCGTGTACTTACAAAATGTATTTATTTGCATTACGCTTTTTTAACAACAACCTTCGCCTTTCGATTTTTATCTAACTTAGGCAATTTCAAAGTAAGCAATCCATTTTTTTCTACTGCTTCTGCTTGATCAACATCAATTTCTTCAGGTAACAAAATATTTCTTGAAAAAGCACCCCAGAAAAGTTCTTTGTGGTAATAATTATCTTCTGTTACTTCGTATTCTTCTTCACGAGTTCCGCGGATTGTTACCATATCCCTTGAGATATCAATATCGATATCATTTGGTTTAACACCTGCAAGCATTGCTTTTACAATAATAGAATCATCGGCATTCAAAACATCGACAGCAAGTTGTCCATCTTGTGGTGCAACTGGTCTTTCTTCAACTTCCTCAATTTCATCTTCTTCAAACTCGTCTTCGTAGAATTTTCTCACAGGCTGTCTGTAAGATTGTCTATTGTCTCTTTCTTCAAATTCAAAATCATCAAATTCATCCGCCGGAATAACTCCAGTTAATTTTTCAAAAAATGATCTTTTTTTGTTGTTTTTTCTAAGCATATTTTAAAGAAGAACTTATTGGATTTTTTCTACGAATATTTTTTTCACTCGTTCAAAAATCAAAATTATAATTATGATAATAATCCAAACTATAGAGAAAGCTAAGAATGCGCTTTCAGCACTTTTAATTATAATTAAATTAAAGGCGGTATGCAATGCAACAGCTAGGATAAAGCTTGAGAAAACGTATATTTTTTTGACTTTGTCGCTTTTGAAATGAGAAAAAGCACGTGCTGCTCCAATAATTGAGACTGATGCGACATGAAGAAGTGTTGCGCCGATAAATCTCAGGTTTCCGGTTGTGATTGCGAGCTCTGTATCTCCAGTTAGAAGCGGACCAAAAATAAACAAAGCATTTTCAACTGCAGAAAATCCTAAAGCGGCAGTGATTAAATAAATCATGTCATCAATAGCTTCATCATTTTCGTCTCTGTTTAGTCCGCCATTTCGTGCTGCTAAATATTTGCTTAACTCTTCAATGAAAGCCCACAATAAAATCATTGTAATTCCTGCAACGGGCACTCCAATTGAATTTTCAAATAAATGATCAATATCAGCATTACCAAAAAAGAAATGATTTATAAATAATTGAATTGTTAGAGCTACTGGTGCAGCCAGCATTCCAAAAAAGAAAGTCAAAAATATCAACCTGCTAGGTTCAGGGTTTCTGCTGTCTTGTTTTAACCAAAAGAAAAGCCAAATTAAAGCGGGAATTACTCCACCTGAGATTGCAAATAATATAGTTGTTGCGTCAATCATTAGTTATCAGACAGCGGCCATTTTTTAACCATCAGCGGTGTCTTGTCTCTATTGTACGACAAAGATTGATTTATTTCTTCAGTTATAAACGGAATAAAAGGATGCAAAGCTTTCAAAAGATAATCAAACATTCGCATTAAAAGTTGCTTTCGAGATTCAATTTCAGCTTCAATATCTGTTTTGAAAATTTCTTTACTTTCCTCAAGAATTTGATCGGCGAAAGTGTGCCATGTGAAATGATAAAGTTTTTCGCTCGCCATATATAGACGGTAGTTTTCAATATCTGTTTTTATGTCGGCAAGCGTGGCTGTAAGTTCATCAAACGGAATTTTATCTGTATCTGTCAAAGTGTAATTTTCATCATAAAGAGAATCGCCAACATTTTCTTGAACAAATCGTGCGATGTTCCAGATTTTGTTTGAGAATTTTTTATAAGCTTTGATTTTACTTTCGCTCATGTTTGAGTCAGCACCAGGACCAACGCCAACAATTAGTGCCATTCGCACCGCATCAGCTCCGTATTCCTTTGTAACATCAACTGGGTCGATAATATTTCCCAGAGACTTGCTCATTTTTCGTCCTTTTTCATCACGAATCAAACCGTGAAGATAAACTGTTTCAAAAGGAATTTGTCCCAGATGATATGTTGTCATCAAAATCATTCGAGCAACCCAGAAGAAAATAATATCGTAACCAGTCTCAAGAACATTTGTCGGATGATAAATTTTTAAATCTTCAGTTTCGTCTGGCCAGCCGAGTGTTGAAAAAGTCCACAATCCAGAAGAAAACCAAGTGTCTAAAGTGTCTTCGTCTTGAATCCAGTCATCGGCAGGCGCTTCAAAACCAACGAAAATTTCTTCGCCTTTATACCAAACAGGGATTCGATGTCCGTACCAAATTTGTCGTGAGATACACCAGTCATGAAGATTATCAATCCAGTTTCGGTAAATTTTTTCAAATCGGTTCGGTAAAATTTCAATTTGCTGATTTTCAACAACTTGATGCATTAGTTTTTTCAGAGTTACAGTTCCGCCGGTTGGAATTCCTTTGATTTCTGAATGTTTGATTTTGAATTCTTTATTAACATCAATCCACCATTGAAGTTTTGGAAGTGGTTCGATAATTGCGCCGGTTCTTTCAGCTGTTGAAACATTTTGTTTTACAACTTCTTCTTTTTCGATAAGACCTGCTTCGCGTAATTTTTCAACAACAAGATTTCGAGCGTCTAAAACTTTCAGTCCTGCAAACGGAGCTGGAATTTTGTCGGTGATTTTTGCAAATTCATTTATGACTTGGATGAGTGGCAGAGAATTTTTCTTTGCAATATCAAAGTCGACGTGACTGTGAGCTGGAGTTACGCCAAGTGCACCAGTTCCAAATTCTGGATCAACATTTTCATCAGCAACAATTTTAATTTTTAAATCAACACCAACAAAATTTACATCAAAAGTTTGATCGATGTATTGTTGATATCTCGCGTCGTCTGGATGAACTGCAACAGCTGTATCGCCAAGTTTTGTTTCAGGACGAGTTGTTGAGATTGAAATAGGGAAGTCTTGCGAATATTTAAAAGTATAAAGAGTTGCATCTCTTTCTTCGTAAATTATTTCATCATCAGAAATTGTTGTTTGACCTTTTGGATCCCAATTTACAATTCTTTCGCCGCGATAAATCAAACCGTCTTCGTACATATTTTTGAAAGCGGTATAAACTGCACGTTCGCGAGGTTTGTCTAAAGTATATGCTTCGCGCGACCAGTCCAAAGAAGCTCCCATAGCTTTGAGTTGAGTGATGATTGTATCGTGACTTTCTTGTGCAAATTGTTCAACTCTTTTCAAAAATTCTTCACGACCCAAATCTTGTTTTCGGATTTTTTCTTTTTCCAAAATTTTTTCAACTTTTGATTGAGTGGCGATAGCGGCATGGTCTGTTCCAGGAATCCAAAGGGTTCGATAGCCATTCATTCTTTTGTATCGAATTAAAATATCTTCGATTGCAAGCATTGCCGCGTGTCCAAGGTGGAGTGTTCCGGTTACATTCGGTGGAGGAAGAACAATTGTGAAAGGCTCAGCTTCTGGGTCAGTGTATCCTTCAGCAATACATTTTTCAGGATTAAAAAGCCCTGATTCTTCCCATAATTTGTAAATTTTTTCCTCCGTTGACCCAGGTTCATATGGGCTAAGAAATTTCTCATGCATTGGCTGATTTTAGCAGAAAAACCCTTAATTTAGAAGCATGTTTCCTTCAGCTTTTATTTCAGGACAAATTTGCGGAGTTTGGCGGAAAGATTTTATGTATCCGGCGATTGAAATCATTACTGCGTTATCGGTTGAAAGTTCGGTGGTTGGGAAGTGAGCAGATATATTTTTTTCGGTAGCGATTTGCGAAAGATTTTCTCTGATGTATTTGTTTGCAATAACTCCACCACCGACAATCAAAGAATTTGCACCAGTTTGTTCAAGAGCTTTTTTTGTTTTTGCGTTTATCACATCTACCACAGCTTGTTCGAATTCCTTTGCGATTATTTGTTTCTGTCTCTCAGTGATTTTGGCAGAAATTTTGCCGGAAGTTGCATCAGAATTTTCTTCAAGTTCTTTTATTTTATAAAGCACGGCAGTTTTCAATCCGGAAAGAGAAAAATTTAAATCAGGAGAGTGAAGCATTGGTCGAGGAAATGTGATTTGTTCGTCGGAAAGGTTTTGGTCGCGCGCAGTAAGTGCCAAACGTGAGATTTGTGGTCCTCCAGGATATTCCAAACCAATCATGCGCGCGACCTTATCATACGCTTCACCTATCGCATCATCTAAAGTCTCGCCAATCTTTTTATATTTTCCCCAAGATTCAATTTCGATTATTTCTGTGTGTCCACCAGAAATCAAAAGTGCAAGAGAAGGGAATCCCGGTTTTTCTTTTTCTGTTAATACAGAAACAATGTGTCCTTCCATGTGATTCACTGGCATAACTGGAATTTGAAAAATTTCTGAAATCGCTCGCGCAAAATTTATTCCAACCCAAAGTGCTGGCTCAAGTCCTGGTCCGCTTGTAACTGCAATCATTTCAAAATCTGGTCGTAGATTTTTTGAAACAAAGTTTTCTTCAATATAATTTTTTAAATTTTCAAAAAGTTCATATTCTCGATTTAAAATTTCTTCAATTTTTTGCCAGTTTATTTGCGGATTTTGCCACTCGATTTGCACCTGATTCTCAAAAATTTTTGCAAAAAGCGGAACTAAATTTTTTGCATGTTCTCTTTTTGCTAAAGCAGGGAAGACACCTCCATATTCTTTATGAATATCAATTTGCGAAATTAAAGCAGTTTCTAAAACTTCAAATTTTGGTGCATCAATACCGCCATTTGCATCTAGCAAACACAAAGCCGTTTCATCGCAAGAAGTTTCAATACCTAATATTTTCATAGAAATGACTTTACAATTTTTTTAAATAAAAAACCACACATCAGTGCGGTGGAGTCCCGAGCCTTTTCAGTCCGAGTGAATTGAGCCAGTTGTCGATGTGTTGCAGGATTTTGTTTCCGGTATTTCGAGTTCTTCGCCAACTTGAATCAACGTCGTTTGCATCTCCGTAGTACACCACATCTCTGACTTTTGGTCTCGTGTTGTAAGCTCCAAGGCAATGCTTCACAGAGTTTAATACACGGGTGATTGTTCCTTTTTCTGAGCCCATCTCTTCCAGATATCCTTGAAGCATGCGATATGCATCACCATCCATAATTTTGGATTCCAAAACTTCTGGATCAGCCTCGCCAAATTTGTACGGTTCTTGAGAGACGAAAACTTCTCTCTTGGGTCTGAATGAAATTGAAACGCAGATTTCTTGCTTACGGGGAATCAAGTCGTGTTTCGAGCAGTAATGTTCTACCATTTCTTCAATGGCTCGCAGATGTTTTTGGTCTATATTCATAGTAAAGATTTCTTCAATACAATAAAACAAAAAATAAAAATGTCAAATAAAATTTGCTAGAATATTTTCTAAATCATGATAAGGTTCATTTGAAAACAAGAACCCAAAAACATTAAATAATGAAACCAAGACCCTATATCGGAATTACAGATTTCCCTACGTGGGAAACAACTCAAAGAATGATTGATTGTTTCAAGAAAAATCAATCTGGAATACCTCACGCTTTGCACATCGGAATAATGTGCAGCTACAAAAGCTTGAATGGGCATGCAACTAAATACGACGATGTTTGGCCTGAGTCAAAATATCTTTCAAACATTTTTCCAGTAACTGGTAGCGAGCCCGTGTTCAATTGTCTGCATTATGCCGACTATGGAACCACGCCGTACAAAGAAACTGTAAAAACGATTGTAAAAGGATTGAATGCCTGCGGCGCTCAGTTGCACGGTCTTCAGCTGGACATGATCTGGCCCGACTTTGCAGCTATTTGGTCAGCCTTGAGGTTGAGTTTTAACAATTCTCCGTTAAAAGTGATTCTGCAAATCAATTCTCGGGCTTTCGAAATGATGGACAACGATCCTAAAAAAGTCGTTGAAAAACTTCGCGAGTATCGAGATCTGGGACTTCTCAACTATGTTTTGCTGGATAAAAGCATGGGTAAAGGACAGCCTTTGGACGCACGGTTCATGTTGCCATTTCTTCGGGAAATTCAGGAGCAGTTTCCGGATGTTGGGTTGGTTGTTGCTGGAGGACTTGGTCCTGATACTCTGGATTTGCTTTGTCCAATTTTGGAGGAGTTTCCGGGTATAAGTATTGATGCGCAGGGAAGACTTCGCCCGAGCTTTGATTCCACGAAACCGATTGATTGGAATATGGCGGAAAGGTATGTGAAAAATGCAACTGATCTTTTCCGAAAATATATTCGCTGATTTTTGCGCTCTCTGAAATATGGGAGTTTTTATTTTATTAAAATATCTGTCGTATTTTCAAAAGGACTCTTTTAGTAATGAAAAAAGCTGGTACTTTTCCGTAGTTATTTTTCCATGATTGTCGCAATTCTTGCCAACCTTTGATTCTTTGAGAAAAACTTTTTGAGCTATGTCCCTTGTGTCTCATAATAGTAAAAACTTTTGGAATGTATTTCATTTTTGTATCGTCTGATTTTATTAAGCGAATCATAAAGTCGTAATCGCTGGCAATAGAAAAATTAGTCGAATAATATCCGTATTTATTGTGCAAATCTCTTTTATAAAAAAACGCTGGATGTGGAGGACACCAACCTCTAAAAATATTCTTTTTTGAAAATTGACCTGATTTCCATTTTCTTTTTATTTTGTTTGTGTCGTTACGATCAACAATAACTATGTCTCCATAACACACATCACAATTTGTTTTTTCAAAAGTATCTACTACTTCTTGTATAAGATTTGGTGAGATATAAAAATCGTCGGAGTTAAGAACTGCCACTATATCTCCGGTTGCTATTTTGACACCATTATTTGTGGCGTCATAAATACCGAGGTCGGATTGAGAATGCAACTTAACCAGATTTGTGGTGGAATCTTGATATTTTTTAATCATTTGAACCGTTTCGTCTGTCGACAGATTATCAATGAAAACATGTTCGATATTTCCGTATGTTTGTTTTTGGACACTTGCCAAAGTGTCGCCAAGAGTTTGAGAGCTATTATATGTTGGTGTGATAATTGAAACTCTCATGATTTTTTGGAATTCAGTAATTTATGAATTTTAAAATAAATCTTTTTCAGCGCAGACGACAGCATTTTATTTTTCTTGATAATCTTCTTTATTTGAAATAGTAACTTGGATTTTTGATGATAAACTCCGAAGACTTTTTTGTCTATGTTTGGGTTGTATGAAATGGAAAGGCTATTATCGAGGATTCTATTTTCAGTCAAACTTCGCTTAATATTACCTAATTTATTCGACAAAACTGTGTGAGTTGCATCATGATGTCCAATTCCAATATTTTCTATCAAATTATATTTGGGTTTAATTACTATACTTTCATGAAAAAAATGTGAAAAAACAAATTGAAAGTCCCAAGTATCAACCACACCAATTTCGCCGTTATTATAATACACATTATCAAAATCTCGTTCAAATTGATTGGACATACGAAACTCGCTTAGGTGTTCATAAAGTTTTTGTGATTCTTTATATTTTGGCCATTCTGTCATTTTAAAATCATAATGCTGCCAAGCTCTTTTCCAGGTTGCCCATCCCCACATCCAAAATAATTTTGAGAAATAATAATCTTCGGATAAATTCCGCAAATCTTTTATAGGTGGAGAGAAACCAGAAACACTCATAATTTGAGAATCATTTTTATATAGGTCGAGCATTGCTTCACAAAATTTAAAAAAATTAGCGGAAGGCAAACAATCATCTTCTAAAATTATAGCTTGTTCGCACTGTGAAAAAACCCAATCTAGTCCGCTCGAAACTCTTTTGCCACATCCAAGATTTATTTCTGAATAATTACGGTGCACTTCACACGGCCAATCAATTTTTTCCACAATTGCGCGAGTTTGTTTGCACAATTCGGCATCTTGAATTTTGTGTGGACGTGGGCCGTCGGCAATAATAAAAAGTATTTCCGGTCGTGCTCTTCTAATTTCCTCAAAAACTCGTTGAGTTAATTCCGGACGGTTGAATATTATAAATACTATGGGAGTTTTCATTTGCAGTGTATATTTTACCAGAATTTCTGTCACTTAGAGGTTTAGATTTAAATTAGCATTTTCATGGGTTATTAGAGAATGTGTTAGTAAGATCTCTCTCTCTCTCTCTCTCTCGTGCTTTGGCTCAATAGTTGAGTTTGTACAAACCTCAACAACTGATTTTTGTCTTCTACGGTTTTTGTCCAGTTGGCATGAAATATTTTCATACCTCGAGGTAGTCTAAAAGGTTTTTGATTCCAGACGCCGTTGCTAATTTTATTGAAAAAATGTCGGACACACGCATATTTTTTACGCTTCAAAATTTTTACTTTGATTGGAAAATCTCGTAATACTGCATTAAGTGCGGCTTGATCTTCTGGTTCATGTTCCATATATTTCAGGGTCAAAGAAAGTAAATTTTCCAACTCTTCAGATCCTCTCATAATCATAAAACCACAACAGGCTTGAACCACGTCATTTTGCAGAGCTATAAAATTCTGACCCAAATCTTTCTTTGCTATCTCTGGTGAAAAATTATCCGGGTTAAACAAAACATCACAATCGCTATATAAATAAATTTCTCCTCTATGAGTTTTTGATATTTCTAGGAGAATCTCGATTTTTTGTTGCATAGTTTCTTTCCAGCCTGGTTGATAGTAAGAGCCGTCTTTGCAGAGTTGTGGTACATCTTTTTTTACAACACAAAATCCGCTTTCTTTCGCCGAAGGTTCGAGATATTTTTCAAATAAGCCCTTATGACTTAATGTGCAGACGGTAAATACATTCATTGAGAATTATTATATACTAATTGCCATGAAAGTTTGTGTTGTAACACTCCATAAATCTGCTTCCATGTTCTTGCATCGATATTTCCAAGCTTATGCCAATTCCAAAAATTTGCCTTATTTTTCAGCAAATTCTGAGCCAGCAAATGAAGATGGCTGGAAACATCTCATCAATGGAGATTATGTAGTTTGCCCAGTTCGTATAAAAGACAGCCTTGATTTATTACCGTCAGATGCTCAGTACATAATTCACTTCCGTAACCCAATTGATATTTTGATATCGGAGTATTTTTCTTTTGGTTGGACTCATCCTGTTATATCAGAAAAGCAAAAAGTTCGTAGAGAAAGTATTCAAAGTCAGACTATTGACGAGTATTGTATTGCGCATGCTCAGTCTTTACATAAAAGATATGGTCTTCTGATTTCCTTATATCAATCATCTTCTCAAGTGATCCTTTCTGATTATTCTTTGATGAGGCAAAGTTTTAAAAAATGGAATAAATCTATACTTGAAAGTATTGAGCAAGAAGATAGTCAGAAAATATCTGAATTTTTATATAGTCAATTTAAAGGAGATTTTAGGTTTTTTAGGAATTTGTTTAGAAATGTAAACTCACATCGTCGAGACGGACGAGACAATCAAGCTCGTGTTTATCTTAAGCCAGAAACTGTTGGGGTTTTGGAAAGTGAGCTTCAGGATATTATTGGATTTTATAATGACATGCATCAGAGATTGCAAAAAAAATATGCCAAAACCTGATTTCTTTATAATCGGTGCGCCAAAGTGCGGAACAACTTCGCTCAGTAAATATTTAAGGTCGCACCCAAATGTTTGTATGTCTGCATTAAAAGAGCCAAATTATTTTGCATTCGATTTGCAGTTACCTGGACCAAATTCTCTTGAAGAGTATTTGGGTCTGTTTTCAAATTGTTCTGGCGATTCATTGTGGGGAGAAGCATCAACTCATTATTTGTGTTCTCAGGTAGCTGTGCCGGAAATTTTAAAACTTAATCCCAATGCCAAGTTTATTGTTATGCTTCGTAATCCAGTTGAGATGGCGGAATCTTTATTTTTTGAGGCACGACACCACTTGGCTGAAAAAGAACGCAAATTTGAAAGAGCATGGAAAGAACGTGAAAGCAGGTCTCTTACTATAAGATACGATTATGTGTGTGATGTTGGAAATCAGTTGGAGAGGTTATACAACACTGTTTCTTCTAGGGACTTAGTACATGTTATTCATTTTGATAATTTTATAAAAAATACTGCTGTTGAATATCGCAAGGTTCTTAATTTTTTAAATTTGCCTGATGATGGTAAAATAGACTTCACTCAGTTCAATAAAAGAAAAGATATGAAAAGTCGTTTGGTCGGAGACATTTTAAGAGCTTTAGAGTCAAAGAGATTAAGGTATTATTCTAAGAAGGTAAAAGATATTTTTGGCTTATCCCAGTGGCCGCTTCTGGGTTCTGTATGTAAGCGCATAAAAGTTTACAACCTGAAACGCACAGATGGTGTTACAACAATTCCAGATTATTTACAAATCGAATTATATGAACACTTTTTGCCGACAGTTAACAAAGTAAAGAATCTGACAAGCATAGATTTATATGGCAGAAAAAGAAATTAAAAAACCAAACTTTTTTATAATCGGCGCACCAAAATGTGGCACCACTTCTTTGAGTGAATATTTGCGTTTACATCCTGATATTTATTTTTCACAACCCAAAGAACCGATGTACTTTTCGTCGGATATACCAAATACCCGAGTTTATAGATATACATCATTGGATGACTATTTACAAAAATGTTTTGACGGATCGTCAGGATATAAGTTTGTTGGTGAAGGATCAACCAGATATCTTACTTCAGAAGTTGCTGTTCCTGAGATTTTAAAGATGGACCCAAGCGCAAAGTTTATAGTTATGCTTCGCAATCCGGTCTATTTATGCCACTCACTTTATTATCAGTATCTGAAAGACGATAATGAGGATGCCGAAAGTTTTGAAAAAGCTTGGCGTCTTCAAGATGAAAGAAACAAAGGAAATGATTTACCAAAGAGAGTTGAATGTCCTGCTTTATTGCAATATAGACAAAGATGTATGCTCGGGGAGCAGTTAGAGAGATTGTTTACACAAGTGTCAAATCCTAAACAGGTACTTATTATATCATTTAATGATTTTATCTCTGATACGGAAGTCGTCTATAAAAAGGTGCTGAATTTTTTGGGTGCCGATTATGATGGACAGCAAGAATTTCCAATTCATAATGAATACGGCAAAATTAGGAGTAAATTCTTTGAAAGAGTTTTGTCTATTCCTAAGCATTCTTTTTTACGACCAATTTCTAAAAAGCTAAAGAAGTTTTTGAATATTCAACACTGGGCGTTTTTTGTTTGGATGAATAAAATGAATTACAGAAAAATAAAGAAGGAGCCGATGAGTAAAGAATTGCGTGAAGAACTAACCGAATATTTTCGTTCAGACGTAGAGAAAGTAAAACGTCTAACGGGAATAGATTTATATGAAAATTAGCGTCATAACAACATCTTTTAATCATGGTCAATTTTTGGAAGCGACATTACGTTCTGTGGGGGCGCAGACTTATCGGAATGTGGAACATGTTGTGATTGATGGAGGTTCTTCGGATAATACGATTGAGATTTTAGAAAAATATCAGTCGCAATATAATTTGAAATGGATTTCAGAGCTGGACAATGGTCAGACTCATGCTTTGAACAAAGGGTTGGCGATGATTAGCGGAGACATTGTTGTGTGGCTAAATTCTGATGACGTTTTTCTTTATAAAGACACTCTTGAACAAGTTGCTCGAGTTTTTGAATCAGGAGAAACTGATGTTTTGATGGGTGATATGGCTTTTTTGGATAAAGAGGGAAGTATTATTCAGTTTTTCGGATATTCAAAGTTTTCATATCAAAAATTTTTGAGTGGTTTGCGAAGTGTTGGTCAGCCTTCTGTTTTTATTAAAAGCGATATTCTCAAGAAGAATAAATTTAGAGAAGATTTACATTACGCTTTTGATTTTGAATTTTGGTTGAGAATTTTGAGAGGTGATATAAAAATTAAATGCACACGTTTTGTTTTATCAGGATCAAGAATGTATCCGGGAACTAAAAGTTCTGACGAAAGTAAATTGTCCGAAGAAAAGAATCAAATATTTCAAGAGTGTAATTTAAATCCACGACCTTTCTCAAGGCTCGACAGAAAAATTGACAATTTTATTTCACTGAAAGTTAGGGGATTGTGGCTGCTTATTAAGCACAGATATTTTTTACGCTCACCAATGACTTCGGATTTGGTTAAATATAAAAAATTTCCAATGGATATTATTTATCAGATTTTCCGAAAAATGCGCTCAAACTACGAGCAGTATTGGAGTAAATATTTTCCAACCAGTTTTTGGAGTGATTAGATGATTTGTCTTCAAACTTATATCCAAACATTTTAATAGTATTTTTTGTAATTTAGCTATATGCATTTTAGATTCATAATCGTAGTAATATGAATAATGTTTATGCTTGCTTGTGTTTAAGTGTGGCAGACTTATTCTTTCTAAACCAATCACATCACAAATTGTGTCAAAATCTGGTTGTATGGTTTCAATTTTTCCAACAAAATCCAGAATTAGTTTCCCATTTTCGTCAAATAAGTAACAATCATATTTGTTATCAAATAAGTTTGGGTGAAATATACATTTTTTAAAATTTCCTAATTGGTCTACCTTTTGAGCTTTGTATGGGTCGTAAATTCGGACTTGAGGATTTTGCTTATAATAACTGTATTTAGATACAGCAATATCCCAAGGATTTCGGACAAAGGTAAATTTGAAATAAGTATTCCATATTTCCGAGGAAACCATTTTCTTTTGTTCGATAATCGGTAGGTGGTGAGTCCATGATCCGATATAATGTTTTGGGATGGAAAATAGTTCTGCCTCTTCGCAGGTAAGCTTCTGAGCGTGTTCAATTAATCCCTTTTTTAAAAACACATCCCGAATGGATGTTCCCCCTGTTTTGGGGATGTGAATAAAGATAAATTTATGTTTATGTGATATCATCATGTTAGTTTTCCAAAAAGCTCCATAAAACTTTTCCAATTTCATTACCATTTTTTCTTTCTTTTTGTATGAAAGAAGAATAATTTTTGATAAGATTTAAATTATATTCAGATCGGGTATCGTTGAGGTGCAAATGGCAAGCTTGTATTTCCAAGCAAGGATTTAGGACTTTGATCCCAGCTTTCATAGCATGATGACTCAAAAAACTGTCACAGTGCCAAGTGCCAATTTTAAAATCACAAGAGAAGTGGGTGTCAATGGGTGTTTGATATGCCCAAACATCTTGAGATGTACCCATGTTTATTCCTTGATGAAAAATTTGCAATGTCCCGTTTGGTAATACATTCCAACGAGTTAAGGCTAAGAGTTTATCTTTCAAATCATATTTTACCAATACTTCAAGAGTTTGGTTAAAGTATATATCTCCATTGGCGATTATAATTCTTTGTTTTGGAAATTTATTATTTGAAAATTCAAATAACTCTCTAAAAGTTGGTCGGTCTTTTATATATACAATCTCAATTCTAGGCTCACTTTCAATAAATTCTTTTATTTGATTTTTAACCGAATCTTTACTGGTGTCATAAAATACCACAATCTTTTTTATCATTCGATGTTCAAGATTATTTTTTAGGCATTGTTTATATTCTTCAATCCGATCTGTTTGTGTTTCGTTGAATAAGCTGGTAATTAAAACAAACTTGTCTGATTCGGAAATATCAGTCGGCGAGTTTGTTTTTAGAATTTTGCGATATCTGTCGTGTACCAAAAGCTGTGTTTCAAGTAAATTTTTATCAAGGATGGTAAATCGGTCCTCGATTATTTTGCATAGCTTCCGTAATTTAAATGCTAATTCAAAAACTATTATCAAAAATAGGGAGGACATAGAGAGTAAAATGAAAGAAGTTAAATCCTGATCTCTTATCAAAAGTAAAACTCCAATTCCAAAACACAGGGAAGCCGTTAGAACTTCTCCAATTCTCATTCTGTTTGAAATTAATTTTTGAAAAATATACATCATACTTTAATGCTATCACGATATGCTTCACAAACTTCAGTGGGAGAACCGTCCATTATTATAATTCCTTTTTTCATCAGTAAAACTCGATCACAATATTCTTCAATGGTTTCAAGGTCGTGACTGACAAGTATAATAGTTGAACCTGATCTTAAGAAATTATCAACTTTTTGTTTTGACTTTTCCTTAAAATCTATATCTGCACCTCCTCCACCTAACCCAATTTCATCCATTAGTAGAATATCAGGGTTTTTGTGATGTAGGCAGAAAATACCTATCGAAAAACTAAGACGAGATAACATTCCTGATGAAAAATTATTTGTTATTGTGTCCAAGTATTCTTTCATTCCAGAAAACTCCACAATGTCTTTGAAGTGCAGATTTATTTCCTTTTTTGTTAAACCCATTAAAGAGCCAACGAGATAAATATTTTCTCTCATTGTAAGATCGTCGTTTAATCCATTATTAAAACCAGATAGATAAACTACCGACCCATTTGTTTTAATTGATCCTTTATCAGCTGTATATATTCCAGCAATTATTTTTAATAGAGTTGATTTTCCAGCTCCATTATCTCCAATAATACCTATATTTTCTCCGGGTGTTGCTGAAAAAGAGACATTGTTAATAATCCTACTCTTTTCAAGAGGTTTTCTTTTTATTAACTTAATTACTGTTTGAAAGAATCTTACTGAATTTCTTCGATTTTGAAAAAAAGATTTATGTAAATCTTCGACTACTATTCTTTTGTCTCCAGTATTAGTGCTCATAAATACTCTGCTATTCGTTTTTCTTGTATTCTGAAAAATAAAATACCCAGGATCGGAATACAAATACTAAATGATATTGCACTCAATAAAAGTACGCTATTAATTTTATTAAACAAAAATATCTCTCTGGATAATTCTATATAAATAAACAAGGGGTTGGCCATGCTAAAAATATACAATATATTAGTTTCCGGTAGAACATAAAATATTGGCGTAGATAAAAACAAAAAAGTGCCGGCAAATTGCCATATGTTATTGATGTCTAAAATGAAAATAGCCAGCGGAGCCAAAAGTATAGTAACTCCAAATGTAAACATGCTAAACATTAAAAAAATAAATGGATAAATAAAAAGACCTGATATGTTTACCCCAAGAACAATTACGCCGATGCAAATCAACAAAAAATCAAAGAAGTGTGTATAAATAAAAGTTAAGCAATAGGAAATAACAAATATCTCAAGGGGGAGTTTCATGTTTTTTATCAGGTTTCGGTTCTTTTGAAATGCAGAAAGTCCTGCTGTTGTGGTTTTAATAAAATATTGAAACAAAACGATTCCAATTAAAAGATACAAAGGATATTGCGGGATATCTGAAGAAAAAACTCCACCTTTTTGTTTTAATAAAATTAATACAGAGAAAAGCAATATCGGGTTCAGTATGTACCACAAATATCCCAGCCAAGATCTGGCGTATGCAGTCTTGAAGTTCGCTTGAGAAATGACAAAACTTAGCCGTAGGATATACTTCAGATGTGCTATATATTTTGACATAATTGTGACCATTAAACTCAATGATATTATCATTCGCGAATCTTTTTGAAAACCATTGACCACATTTGACGAGTTTGTGATTTTTGTTCTTCGGATGTATGGGTAAGTTTCTCAATTAAAATCTGTCTTTGTGGTTTATTTAAAATAATGTCCAGTTTTTGCTCGAGAATGTTGATTGAATCGGTCGTGTTGCAAAGTCCTTCCGGAAAAGAATATTCTTCCAAAAGTGTTTGATATTTGTGGCTCCATGAAGTTGCGAGACATGGGACGGCTTGCGAAAGGGAACTAACCAAGCCGTGGTAGCGGGAAGTTATAACCGCCTTAGAACTGCCAATGATTCCTTTAATGTGAAGCGGGCTTTTCTCTATAATAATTTCAAGTTTATTTGTCAGGGATTCGTTTATTTCTTCAGCAATTTTTATGTCTGAATTATTTTCGTGAATTAGGAAAAATGGTGTTTGATTTCTGTCTCTGAGAAGATTAATAATCTTTTTAAGAAATTCTGTATATGCTTGATGCTCCAAATTATTTTTTTCTGTCATTTTTATATTGGGAATTATTGCTATTTGCTGAGCATATATTTTCGCATTTTTCGGCTGAATTCCGTCAGTCAGGTTTGTGAAGTCTGGAAAAAGAAAAATTTTTGAGTTACTAAGGTCGAGATTTTTCAAGTGATTGAACGATAATTCATCGCGCGCAAATATTAAATCTGCGTATTGAATTATTATTTTCATGCATTCTTTGAGTTTATTATCAGAAAATGTTCCAAATGCTTGTGGCATAAAAATAATTTTTTTACCTTGAGATTTCCATTTCTTAATATGATTCGCGGCTCTATTAGCAGCTTTTTGATAACCCCATTTATCACCAAAAGCAAATCCGGAAGCATCCAAAATAACGTTGATACTATTGTCTTTTACAAAACCAAATATTCTAAGTACAAAACTTGGAATATATTGGAAAGTCGATGGTTTCGGACGACGAATTACCAACAGACCCTTGTCTCTGATGTCTCGAGCAGGTATCCAGTTTGTAGCTTCAATTGCAAATTGTGCATCAGGGAATTCAGATTGCATTTTTTCAATGATTGATTCAATCATCAGCTCAGAGCCTTTATTTGAAAATTGCACACCTCTTAATTCAATAATCATAATAATTTATTTATATATTCTTATTTCATCAATCTCTTTTCTTTCCGAAAAGGCAACCATTCCTTCCGGATCGGCATAACCAACTGCCAGACACATTATCGGACGTTGATATGTTTGTAGACCGAGTAGTTGACGCGCTTCTTGTTCTTGTATATCTATATCTTGCCAATTGATTGGACAGCTGGATAAGCCCAAAGTTTCCAGCGCCAGCATTAAATTCATATTGGCTAAAGAAGTATCAATATAGATAAGGTGTCGATCGTGTTCGTGAGTGTATGCGTCCAAATTTCCAATGCACATTATAAATATGGGAATATTGTGCCTATAGCCTTTTGTTCCGACAGGTAAGGCTGCTAACTTTTCTACGAGTTCGGGATTTTCGATTACATAATATTGATATGGCTGTCTGTTGCATGCACTTGGGGCTAATCCTGCAACTTCAATAGCTTTGTCCAACAAATGACGTTCAACTGGTTTGTCTAAAAACCATCTGACAGATTTTCTTTTTTTAGCCAACAAGAAAAAATTATCAAATGAAACAGAAGGAGTTTCATTTATTTTATGATAGGGAATTTTCTTAGGATTCTGATCTCTGTTAGATTGGTTGTGAATTTTTTGAAAACGAATTCGTTGTTCGTTTATAGTTTGATTTTCTTTTGATACGACATTGAAATATTCTTTTAGCACGTCGCTAAACCAAATAACTTGTTCTGTTGCGTCAGGGTCCGTTTTAAAAATATTCTCATACTGATCTATGGTTTCTGTAATGTAATCATTGGCAAATATTTCCTTTCTAGGCCGCATCAAGATTCCTTTTTCAATTCTGTGAATATTTCTAATTAAAAGAGTTTTATTTTTACGAAGATTTTTGGATTCGTTTTCATATTTGATTTTTCCGGCTAAAACTGATGTAAATTCTCTGGAAAAACTCGAGTCTAGAAAAGTGTAATACAGACCGGTTAGCGTTTTTGATTTGTAAATAAGAGAGGGGAAAATCGTGTCTCTAATTCTTTTTATTTTTCTTAAGGTTTGTTTTTTCATATAAAATAATCTTGTTTTACCAGTCCTTTAAACCATTTGCTCTCTGATGATTTTAGATACTCAGTGTCGTCTCGTTCATAAGTGTGTCCTTCGGTGTGTCGTACTCTTATATAATTAAAACTATGTGTAGAATATACTATACCTCCTCTTTGTTTCAGTCTTTGAATTAACTCGGTATCAATTTGATTTTTAATATGACCAAATCTGACTTTTTTAATCAGCTCTGTATTTATTAAGAATGTGCCTCCTGGCAAGTGACCAACATACGTCTCTTGTTTGTCATACATATTTTTTATTACAATATCTTTAGTTGCGATATGTATATAGTTTGCCCACTTACCAACTATCGTTGCTCTGGAATATTCAAATGCTGCCATTAAGTCATCTAGATGATTGGGTCCATACCAATCATCATCATCCATTTTGGATAAATAAAATCCAGAAGACAAATCAACGCCTTGGTTAAGATTGTCCCCAAACAACGAATCTGTCGGACAACGAATTATCTTTGTTTCAAAATCAAACTGTGCACATTTTTCTTTAATATCTTCAACATCAAAACCATCACCATGCAGTATCAAGATTAATTCTTTGTTTTTGTAATTTTGACTCGCAACATTTTTCAGAGCCATATCAATTTGCAGGGGTCTCTTGGTTGGAAGCAAGATGGATATTTTTTGATTGTGATTTGATTTTGCTTCTGGCAAATTAAGTATGTTAGCAATTTCAAAAACTATCTTTGATGGTGAATAGTTTCTGTGAACATGTCTTCTTAGAAAAACACTAAGCCTTTTGTACTCCATTTGAGACATTTGTTTTAGAGAATACTCCAATGGATTCTCAACAAACTCAAAATCATCTGGCAATAATTTGATTAGTGTTGGAGTTTTGTCAGTTGCCACTAAAACTCCACAACTCAAAATATTTAAAACTGTTTGAGCATGTGTTTGCTCATCATTGAATTCTGAAGATGAGCAAATGATAGTTGAATATTTTAATATTTCTTGTTTTGTATTTGGATTTGACAATTTTTGAATTGTACCGACATCGGCTAAACACTGGTCGTTGCTGATATCGATAGGGTTGAATTTCTGCAAATCAACTGCAAAAGAAGTATCAATTTTGTACATGAATGTTTTAGTTCCTTGATTCTCAAGCTCAGCAACGATCATTGTGTCTTGCTGACTTAGTTTTGTGTCAGGATCAATTAAAACCACATCTATTCCTAAATTATGATGAGTCTGTTTTTTAAAAACTTTCCATTCATCATCCTCAAACCTAAGGTGATGACAATATATTGATAGATCAGGAACTTCACCTATTGTTAATATCTTTAAATTAGGAAAAGACATGAAACCACCAAGCTCAATACCCGGGATTTGGGGTCTTTTGGTATTTGGAAGATTAACAATGGTGGTGGCAGTGATGATTTGATTAACGGTTGGTGGTATATTTGCTTTAGCTTGTTGCTTTAAATAGTTTGAGATGATTTCTGGCAGTCTGTGGAGATTTTTTGATAGCCAAAGGGGGTTTAGGGCTCTTCTAAGCGGTCTATTTATTGATATACTCATAATTTCATGAGTATATCATACGCAAAAGTTAATTATAAAATATACAAATCATGCTATCATTATTCAGCATGAAGAGTTTCGTTATTAATTTTGTTTTGTTTTCTGTTCTTGTTGCGGCCGCTTTGTTTTTTGTACACAAGTTTGATTTGGTGAAAAATAAAAGTGTAGTTTTTTCTTTAGATAACGGATTAAAAGACAAAATCGGAATTTTGGAATTTGGATCGAACGAGCACTTTGCCGACGCAGATTTTTTTAAGAGAGCAAAAGACGAATTACAGGCAGAGCAAGTGGATTTTATAGAAGCTGACTTATCAAATATGGTTTTGAAAGTTTATCAAAAAGGTCAATTAGCTTTTGAAGTTCCGATAAAAACAAAAGGACGCGAGGGCTCTTGGTGGGAAACTCCGTCTGGAATCTATAAAATTCAATACAAAGCAGAAAATCATTTTTCATCTTTTGGAAATGTTTATCAGCCATACAGTTTGGCTTTTGAAGGAAACTTTTTTATTCATGGCTGGCCATATTATCCCGATGGAGAGCCGGTTGCTTCGACTTTTTCTGGAGGGTGTATTCGTTTGGATGACGCAGATGCGAAAAAAGTTTTTGAAGTGGCAAGTGTTGGAATGCCAGTTTTAGTTTTTGAAGCCGATTCTGTTTCTGATGATTTTAAATACGCAATGTTTGCTCCGGAAATTTCTGCACAAAATTATTTAGTTGCTGATTTAAAAAATAATTTTATTTTGGCAGAGAAAAATTCTTCAGAAAAAATACCTGCTGGTTCAGCGACAAAATTAGTTACAGCTTTGGTTGCCGGAGAATATGTAAATCTTGATAAAGATATTGTTGTGCCGTTTGAAGCTGTTGCACCAAATTCCAATTCGATTTTGAAAGGTGGAAATTCTTTGTCCGCATATAATCTTTTGTTTCCTTTATTGATGGAAGATTCTGTTGAGCCAGCGGAAACTTTTGCTGCAAAACTCGGCAAGAAAAGATACATAAATTTAATGAATGAAAAAACTGTTTCTATTGGAATGAAAGAAACAAAGTTTGTTGATGTGTCTGGAGAAAGTTTGGAAAATGTTACAAATGCACAAGATTTATTTTTGCTTTTGAAATATTTATACAACAATAGAAGTTTTCTTTTGAAAATCAGTTCCGGGAAAATGGATTACAGTGCATACGGGTCACCTGTATACAATCAGTTTTTTGAAGACAATTTATATATTGGTGACAAAACATTTTTGGGTGGGCAAATTGATATTTTTGAGAATAATAAATCTGATTCAAGTACGGAAACTATAAATGAAAATGGTGTCAGAATTTTGTCTTCGACACCTGTGACAAGTGAGGGGAAAATTCTAGGATCAACCGTTGTTATTTTTGAAATGTCTTTCAAAGGTCAAAAAAGACCAATAGCTTTTATTTTGTACGAAAGTCAGGATGTGGAAGGGGATATTCGGAAAATTAAGGATTATTTGGAGAAAATCTACTCTTAAGGGTACGGGCGGGCGTATTTTATAGAAATTTTGGCATTGGCAGGCAATTTACATATATCTTATATGGTGTTATATTATTGCCTACGGCTCTATCGTCTAACGGTTAGGACAGCAGGTTTTCATCCTGCAAATCGGGGTTCGATTCCCCGTAGAGTCACAATTAATGTCTATAAATTTTGATATAATTTAGACACATGGAAATACTTAAATATGCTGATACTAAAACTATCTTACTTGTCATTGGTGTTTTTATATTTCTAGCAATAATTTTTGTATCTGGTGAATTTTTAAAAATTAAAAATTTAGATAAACCGAAAAATAAATATAAGTACAAATATAAAATCAAGAAGTACTTAATGACCAAATCCGAACATGAGTGTTACGATGTTTTGTTAAAAATTATGGGAGATAAATACTTTGTTTTTCCTCAAGTTCACATAAGTTCATTTTTGAATCATAAAATAAAAGGACAATCTTTTAGAGGTGCTTTTAGTCACATAAATCAAAAATCTGTAGATTTTTTAATTTGCGACAAAATTTATATCACTCCAAAACTTGCAATAGAACTTGATGACAAAACTCATGAAAGGGAAGATAGAATAGAAAGAGATGTTGAAGTCGAGCGTGTCTTTGAACAATCTGAGCTGCCTTTGTTGAGGATTAAAAAAGAAGATTATTTGAATTTGGAAAATTTAACTCAAAAATTAAAAATTGTTTTGCTGGATTAAAAAAGCGTAGGGGTTATTAAGTATAAAAATAACCGTCTTGGATTTGAAATGATAAATACTTAAACTTTTAATTCTTTATTATGTTTCAATCTGATTTTTTCTATTTTGTGATTTAACGCTTCTGGAATATTTACGTTCAAACTTTTTGCCAACATAAAGACTGTGATTATCATATCAGCAAATTCATCTGGTAAGCTGTTTTGATTTTTTTCTTCCATTTTACTTTTTCTTTGATTACCAAAACTAGCCAATACTTCGTCGCATAATTCTCCAAATTCTTCAGAAATTTTTACGGTCCTAGCAAGAACATGCTCTCTTTCACTGGATTTATAGTCAGGCCCTCTTAAAGATTTAAAAAACGCATCTTGTTAGTCTATAAATTTTTGAAATTCATCAAATGTCATATTTGCAATTGTAGCATATAGGTGGCTGAGTTTTATTTGACCAAAATTAATTACATTGTATAATACAGAGGTTCATTCATTTCAGTTCAATTCATTAAATTCAATTCAATATGGAACAAACAAAAAATTATCTTGGAATTTGGAAATTTCGAGATGAGAAAGTAAGTTTAGAAGATTTGCAGTCATTAGCAGAAGAAATGGCAAAAGATGAAAGATATCTTTCGCTTCATATCAGAAAATGTTCAAAGGATCAGCATGGTATCGGATTTGAATATCAAGATTCAAAAGAAAATACAAAAGAGAACTTTGAAGAATTTATGGACAATACGGCAGATCAGTTTTACAAAAAAGTCGGAAACGGTTTGATTGGCTGGGATGTCAGTTCAGAATATTACAAAATAAAATAAGATTAATAAAATAAATTATTAGCAAAACTGAATAATGAACCGAAGGATCGCTTTCACAAGCGATTTTTTGTTTAAATTGACTTTCAACATCTGTTTCTTTAAAGTATCTCCAGAAAAGTAAATTTAAAAGAAAGGAAAATTTTGAAAACGAAACTTGCGATTCTTAGTGTTTTATTTGGAGCGCTTTCGTACTTGATTTTGATTGTTGAAACCGCAAAGGGAACTGGCGAAGGATTGTCTCTCGCCACGTTCGCGCTGTGGTCTGCATTAGCTTGGATAACGATTATCACGATGCTGAAGCAGAAAGCCAATCCTGCTGTTCCGATAGTCTACGGACTTGGTGCGACGACGACTACAATCATTCTCATTATGAAAGGAAAGTTTGGTTGGACAAGTTTGGATGTCGTTGTTGGAATTCTTACGGTGATTTGCATTGTGCTTTGGCTTACAAATGGACCAAGGTGGGCGTTTGTTCTTTCAATCGCTTCAGGTTCAATTGCTGCTATTCCGTTTATTGTGATGACTTGGAGTCAGCCGGAAAATAGTCCAATTATTCCAAATTTGGGAATGCTGGTCGCCAACATTTTTTCCTTTGTTTCCGCGAAGACTTGGAAACTTGAAGATAGGTTGTATTCCGGAGTGAATATCGTGTTAGGCACAATTTTGATCGTTCCTTGGGTGCTTTTGGTAATGCTTGATCCACTTTGGTGAAAGCTTTTTATTTTTGACTAAAATGTGCAAATGTTGTAAATTCAGCCCAGAAGATTTGTAGTTTCAAATCGAGAAAGAACCTTGAACAACCTAACTCTATGTTTGCAAACCTTAATAAAGAAGATATCGTCGCTATTTTTCTGGTTTTAGCTGTTATTTTTGTCTTGATATATGTCGGGCTTCAAACAATTGAGAACACCAGAATCGAAAACGAAAACAAAAAGAAAGAATCTTTGAGGGGAGTTAAAGTGTGGATTGCAACTCAGTTTTTGGATAGTGATCTACGAGTGAAGATTATAGATTGCTTGATTAGAGAAGGTGTTGTCGTTTATGACACCGGAAACAATTCTGAAAATATTCGGAATTCCCTTAAATCTCTGAATGAAGGTAGTTGGGCTTTGTTTTTCCGACAGGAAAATGATCACTCAAAATATTGCGTGGATTTAACTGTTCGAATACTAAAGAAAGAGGGCGGTGGCCTTGGCGGTCTTGGCGGCCAAAGAATACTTCTTTTGTCCAATTATTTGCTCAGAAGAAAAAAGCTGGACAAAAAAATTCCGAATCTCGCCAATGAATTGTCTTGGCATATTTACGCATGCTGTCGTTAGTTAATTAGGATTATGTGCTTGGGGAAACCTGGCACTTTTTATTTTATCTATTATCATATTCTTAATGAAGCCAGAATTAATTCAACTTATCTTGATAATTTCCATAACTATTCTTTTAACTATTTTAATAAAAAATCTTACGAAAGTTCCAAGACCAAAAGAAGCTTGTGTTGATTTGGACGATTATTCTTTTCCGAGTGGACATACGAGCATGTCTTTTGCGCTGGCAACATTTTTTACTCATTTTATTTCGAACTTAAATATTGATTCAACTTCGAAATATATGTTGATTGGGGTAATAGTTGCAGGAGCATTTTTTATCGCATTTTGGAGATTGCAAATTAGAGTTCATACTTTGGTGCAGGTTTTTGCAGGAGCGTTTTTAGGAATTGCAGTTGCTTCGGTTGTAGTTTTTGTTTTTAAATTTTAAGTTTTTAAGCATCAATTTTAAACAAAGAAGTCTATAAGAATGGCATATACATTTCTGTCAAAATCATATAGACTCTTGTTTATATGAAAAAAGACACCTCTTGGGGTAAGGTTGCGGATTGGTATGACAAACACTTAAAAGATGATGATACGTATCATTCTAAAGTGATTTTACCTAATTTGTTGCGAGTTGCTGATCTTAAACCAAATGAAGCGCTTTTGGAGCTGGGTTGTGGGCAAGGATTTTTCTTGGAACATTTTTCGAAATATTCTCAAAAATTAACTGGTGTTGATTTAGGAAAATCTCTAATTGAAAAAGCAAAACAGAAAAATATTCCAGCAGAATTTATTGTTGCCAGTGCGGATAATCAAACAATTTTAAAAGATAAAAAGTTTGATGTCATAACTATAATTTTAGCTTTGCAAAATATGAAAGATTTGGCTGGAGTTGTAGAAAATATTTCTAGACTTTTAAAACCAAACGGGCGAGTTTGTATTGTTTTAAATCATCCTGCTTTTCGTATTCCGCAAAAAACTTCGTGGGGAGTTGATAAAGAAAATAAAATTCAATATAGAAGAGTAGATTCATATTTGAGTGAATTCGAGGCAAAAATCGACATGACTCCTGGAAAGAAAAGCAATAAAGAGTTTACACAAAGTTATCACAGACCGTTGCAGGTTTATATGAAAGCGTTTGCAAAAGAAAGTTTTGCTATTACAAAAATTGAAGAGTGGATTTCACACAGACAAAGTGAAGCGGGTCCTTGGGCAAAAGCTGAAAATACTTCACGAAAGGAAATTCCACTGTTTATGTGTATTGTGTTAAAATCAATTTAATTATGGAAGGTAAACATTATGATAGGTTGATTGGAACAAATCCTGACCAAGAGCTCCTTGATCAATTAAGACTAGAAAAAGGTTCTGCCAAAATAGAAGGTTTAGAATTAGAAAAAACAGAAAGAGAGTTGGAATTACTAGATTTTGCTGAAGATGCTCTAGATGAATATTTGGTTGAATTTGGAAAAGAAAGAAACACAAGGATACCTAGAGAGAATATTCATGTTGTGGAAGAAGGTGGTGTTAATAAGTATGATAAAAAACTTGCTTATGGTTTGGCCAATACTCCAACTGTTCTTATTATGGTAGATAGAATAGGAAATGAAGCTTTGTTTACTTCTTTGGCATTTCATGAAATGGTTCACATTAAATCTTTTCAATCTCAACAACATCAACCCGATATGCAGATAGGTGGTATTGAAATAAGTATGCCAAGAAGAAATGGGATGAATTCATTTAGTCGTCAGAAAGATGAGCATGGAAATAATGTTGTAGTCAAATATTTGGATGGCTTAGATGAAGCTTTGACAAGTATGTTGGAAAGGAGATTTTATGATGAAAAAATCAAAAACAATGAAATGTTTAGTGAAGAAGATAGAGATTCTGTAGGATTTTCTTATCAAAGACAAATCAATTTCCTCGATAATATTATGGACAAAGTTATTGAAAAAAATCCAGAACCAATAACAAAAGAAGAAATTATCAAGATACTCATGGATGCAAAATTTAATGGAAGATTGTTGCCGATGGCTAGATTAATTAAAAATTCTTTAGGTGGTGAAGAATTGAGTAGATTATTGAGTCTTGACAGAGAAGAGTTGTAATTTTAAAAGAATGTGTTAATTTTTACTTGAAAATTTAACAAATAGAACTTTTGTCAAAATGGTTGCTGAACAGAACTTCAGAAATGCGGTCAATATTGACTGGATCAAAAGACATTGCAGAAAGAATATATCTATCAGAGAAGTTGTTGCTGAGCTGATGAGTTTTGCGGCTTTCAACACCTTGATGCACCGCTCTCCTTGTTGGAGTGAGGAGGTTGAGCTTTCTGGGCTCATTCGTTTCTATGCCAATAAATACAAGTGGAATGAAAAGCAAATTCGACAGGCATACGAAATTGCCAGAGAAAAAATGCTTAAGATTGCCGCCGAAGAAAAAATTTTCACCTTGCGTTAAGTCGTGAGGTTTTTATTTATCTAGACTTTACCCAAATATAAATGTCTTCCAGAGCTTTCACAGCATCTCCAGCTGCAATATTGTTTTGATTGTAAATAATGTTTGTACAATCACCAGCGGCCCAAATTCCTTCTAAATCTGTTCTTTGTGTCCAAGGGTCAATTTTTACTTGATTCTGTTCATTTAATATTCCCAAATCTTTCACCATTGAAGTTGTTGGGATATTTCCAATTTCTACAAAAATACCTTGGCATGCGATTTCTATTTCTTCGTTCGTGATTTTATCTTTATACACAAGACCTGAAACAAATTTATCACCCAAAATTTTTGTTATCTGAGCATTTTTAATAGCTGACATTTTTGGATTTTTTAACACAGCTTCAACTGTTACAGGATCAGCTCTAAATTCAGGGCTTCGGTGAATTAAAGTTACAGAGTTTGTGTAGGCAAGAAGTTGTGCAGCAGATTCAAAACCGGCATTTCCACCTCCGATAACAACAACATCTTTTCCGGTAAACATCGGACCGTCGCAAGAAGCACAATAAGTAATTCCTTTAAATTCAAATTGTTCAGCATTTTCTGCTTCAAGTTTTTTTCTGTGACTTCCTGTTGCGATTAAAACAGCTTTTGCTTCATGAGTTCCTTTGTCTGTTGTTACTCTAAAACCACCGTCAATTTTTTCAACTACATTCGCATATTCTTTTACAATTGTCACAATATCTTCCGCGTATGCCTTCAAATGATTTTCAAACTTTTTAGCCAGCTCCGGACCGGGAATTGAAATTTCTCCAATCCAGTTTTCTATACCATCAGAAACAATAGATTGACCACCAAATTCTTTTGCAATTAAAGTTGTTTTTAGTTTTTTTCTTGAGGCATAAACGCCCGCAGAAATTCCAGCTGGACCACCACCGATGATAATCAAATCTTGCATACTCATATTTTTAGAGAATTAATTTACAAATTTTATCATGACTTACTAAAATTCAGTAACTTCCAGAATACTTTTTAAATTGTATAATTTTGAATTAAGTAAAACTATATAAGCAAAATATTTATAAATTGAATATGTCGCGGAGCCGTGCCAAACGGCGAGCGTCAGCGAAAAACAAAAATTGGAACACAAATGTGTTCCAATTTTTGTTTTATCGCGTATATTCAATTTATAAATATTTTGCGTTTTACAGGTTTATTTAATTTTAGATCTTCTTAAAAAATTTGGAACCGCCCAGTCATCATCTTCATCATCTTGAATTTTAGGAACTTCTTTTTTTACAGGTTCTTCCTGAGGCTTAACTTCTTCTTTTTCTTTATCGTCCTTTCTTTCTTTCTTTGTAAGTTTTAGAGTTTCAAGAATTGATTCTGTTTCTTTATCTGCCACCTCCGCTTTCTTTTCTTCAAAGTTTCTTCTTGGCGCATGTGAAGCGAAAAAAGATTTATTTACAATATCGTCAGGGAAGCCAGATGCAATAACTGTAACTTTAATATCTCCTTTCTTTAGAGAATCATCATAAATTGTTCCGAAAATAACTTTTGCTTCAGGGTCAATTGAGCTTGTGATAACTTTTGAGGCTTCTTGAATTTCAAACATTGTAATGTCTTCGTTTCCAGAAATTGAATACAAAACTCCTCGCGCTCCGTTAACTGAAAGATCAAGTAGAGGAGAACTGATCGCCATTTTTGCAGCTTCTTCAGCTCTTTTTTCACCACTTGCGATACCAATTCCCATAAGAGCTGAGCCTGCATCTTTAAGAATTGTTTTGATGTCAGCGAAGTCAACGTTCAATTTACCTGGAGTTGTAATCAAATAAGAAATACCTTCAACTGCTTGCTTCAAAACATCATCACACATCATGAAAGCATCTTTAGCAGTTGTTTCTTTTGAAATGTTTGAAAGAAGTCTGTCGTTTGGAATACAGATAACAGCATCTACTTCTTGTCTAAGATCATTTAGAGCCTGCTCAGCAATTTTTCCTCTTTGTTGTCCTTCAAAAAAGAAAGGTTTTGTAACGACAGCAACTGTCAGGATTCCCATTTCTTTTGCAATTCCTGCAACAACAGGGCTAGCTCCAGAACCAGTTCCTCCACCAAGACCGCAAGTGATGAAAACCATATCAGCACCTTTGATTGCTTCTTGAACTTCTTCTTTTGTTTCTTCAACAGCACGACGACCAAGTTCCGGATTCATTCCAGTACCAAGACCTTTTGTTAGATTTTTTCCAATGTGAATTTTTCTTTTAGCAGAAGAGTGGTGGAGATCTTGAGCATCTGTGTTTACAGTTATGAATTCAACGCCTTGAACTTTTGATTCAATCATGTGCTCTACAGCATTTCTTCCCGAACCACCAACTCCAATGACTTTAATTCGTGCAAATGTTTCTATTTCTGTTTTTATTTGTGCCATATGTTGAAATTACTAAATATAACTTGGTCTATAAAACCACTTAAACCTCTCTTAACAACATAATGATATCACTTAGAAGGGAGCTGCGAAACTTGACTATATTTCAAATTATGGCAAAAATTGCTTGAAAAATCTGACTATTTTGTGCCAAAGTCTTTTTAAGAATTTTTTTCCTAAATTTGAAGAAACAATATCGTTTCCTTCAGCGCTTAATCCAAATACGCACAATCCGTAAGCAACAGCCCAAGTAGCGTCTTTGATTGCAACTCCACGATCTTGTAAACATTCTGCAATTTGACTATCACAAACTAAGCTCGAAATTTTTGTTGGAAGTTTCAAATATGCTTTTGCTAAATCTTCAATTGTTGTGATTCCGCTACCACCGCCAGTGATAACAATTCCTGCAGGAAGCAAACCGTTTTTACCAATTTTTTTCAAATGCGCAGCAATTAATTCAAAAATATCTGAAAGTCTTGTTGTGATAATGTCTTCAAGTTTTTTTCGAGGGTGCTTTATCGGAACAGCGCCAACTTCAAATTCTGTTTTTATAAGTTCAGCTTCTTCAAGAGAAACTTGTAATCCAAGTGCAATATCGTTTGTGATGTCATTAGAGCCGACAGGGAAAACTTCTAAAGAAATTGGAATACCGTCTTCATGTACCACGATAGAAACTGTTTCTGAACCAATGTTTGCCAAAACAACACCCGCGATTTTTTCAGCTTTTGTTAAAGAAACTAAACTCGCTGCGACTGGAGCTGCCATCACATCAGCAATTTCAAAACCAGAATCTTCAACTGCTTGAATCAATTCTGACAAGTGATGTTCTAGTGAAAATACAAACAAGATAGTCGCTTCAAGTTTTACACCTTTCATTCCAACAGGATTTGAACCAAGTACAGGTTTTCCATCAATTGAAAATTGAATTGGAATATTGTGAATAATTCTTTTGTTGATTGAGATTGTTTGTGGAATTGATCTCTGAGCTTCTTCCAATGCCTTATCAACATCAAGATCAGTAATTTCATTATCAGCTCGACTAATCATAACTGAGCCTGTTGAAGTAAAACTAGAAAGCCCGATTCCTCCGACAGAAATAAAAACTTTTTTCACTTTAACACCGGCAGTTCTTTCAGCTTGTCTAACAGCTTTTCGAATACTTTTTATTGTGTCTCCTTGGTTGATAATATACCCGTGGCGTAAACCTTTTGATTCGGCAAAGCCAACTCCCAGAACGTTTGGCATTCCGTAAGATGTTGTTGAAGCTTCCGCAATAACAACTTTCACGTGATAAGTTCCGATATCTATTCCAACTGCAATATTCTTAGACATAATTAATAAGCTTTATTGTAGCAGAAAAAAATAAAAACGCTGTGTATAACTGTTTACAAAAATGCTTTTATGTATTTGTCTTCAAGTCGTTCCATTTCTTTGCCGTGATCGTGACCTTTCAAATGCAGGCAACCATGAATGAAAAGAAACTTTTCATATTGAAGGGGAGTCATGTCAAATTTTTTATTTTCTCTTTTTACAACATTTAGACAAATAAAAATTTCTCCTTCATTTTCAGATAAAGGAAAAGACAAAACGTTCGGAACGTAGTTTCCATTTCGATGTTCCATATTTAATTTTTTGGCAGTTTTTTCACCAACAAAAACTAGAGACAAATTATATTTTTTTCCTAAGATTTTTTCTGATATAGCAACAAAGTCCGAATTCGAAGAATTCGGACTTTGTTTTGTTGTGTTGTGGATAGTAATCATTTATTATTTTCGTCTTTTTCCTCGAGTGTGAGAGATTTTTCCAAGCTTTACTAGATTGTCGTAAACTTCTTTTTTCTTCAAAGATACTAATTTTTTAGCTTTTCGAACGTTTTCAGATTTTTCTCTTTCAAGATATCTTTGAGATCGAACTCTTTGAAGTACACCTGATTCTTGAACTTTACGAGTAAAACGCTTAAGAACGCTCAAATTGTTCTCGTTTTTGTTTCTTTTTATTTCAACATTTGATGACATATATAGCTCAGTAGGTTATCACAGGTTTTTTAGATGGTCAACCAAATCATCAATTTTAACGGTTGTTTGGCTGTGAGTTTGGGTATCTCGGACCAAAACGCTGTTTTCAAAGGCTTCTTTTTGACCCATTATTAGCACATACGGAGTTTTTAGTCTTTTTGCCTTTGCAATTTGATTTGTGATTTTATCGCGAGTAATTGCTTGTTGAACAGGGATTTTTGCTTTTCTAAGCATTTCTAAAACTTGCAAAGCTTTGAATTTTGCTTGATTTCCGATTTGAATAAAAAAGAATTTTGGATTATCAATTTTTGGAAGTCGTGAAGACGGAACTTTTTTTGGTTTTGCAATATTAATTGTTACTCCAACACTCGGTGCATCTTTTTTGTGACCAACTTTTTTTGCCAATTGATTATACCTTGAACCTGTCGCCAAAACTTTTCCAGTTTTTTTATCTACAATTTTGAAAATTGTGTTTGTTGAGTAGTTTGGATTTCCTAAAATATCTTTGTTTACATCGTATGGAATTCCTTCAACATCAAGATATTCAATAATTTCTTTAAAGTGAGAACGATTGTTTTCTGTAAGATAATTTAAAGGAGAAGGGGAATTTTGTTTTATTTCGTTTTTTAAAGTTGTACCGCAAGTAACAAGAGCGTGAGTTCCGTCTTTAAACAGTTGTCGACAATCAGAATCCATATCGCCCATGTGTTTTTTGTAATAATTGTTTAACTCTCTTATGAAGTTTGGCAAAGATTCTTTTCCGCCGACATTGTTGATTTCAATTCCAATATCTTTAAAACCTTCTTCTTGAAGAATACAAATTGTTGTTTTTATCAAAAGTGCTTCTGCGATAGACTTTGGAGTTCCGATAACTTGAAGCTGAATATTTTTATCTCCAGCAACAGTTTTTCCAGCTTTATTATTTGATTCACAATAAAGCATCACAGGGTCATGAACTTCAAAATCTTTATCTTTATGTTGTTTCAAAAGAGAAACTTTAAATTCTGTTGGAGGCAGGTCTGCATGCTCATACTTTGAACCTTTTTTGATTTTTGTTGCCAAATCAATATCTTCTTTTGTTATTTCCGGAATTTCAGCTCCAGTAAATCCATAGTATTTTGATATAACGAATGCGTTAGAAACTTCTTTTTTGTTATCTTTTGCCATTTTCAAAATTATAATTTACTTAATTCTCCTGGTAAAAAATCTATCTTGCTGATAGGTAGAAGTCGAATCAATGCTCTACCTGTTATCATGTCTCTTTTCAAAGGTCCCCAAACTCTTGAGTCTAGACTCGCAAGACGATTGTCTCCCATAACAAAAAATTCATCTTCATCAATCGTCATTTCCATTTGACCTTCTCTTTCTAATTCAATGTATGGTTCATCAAGAGTTATTTCTGTTCCATCTGTCATTTTGATGATTACATTTTTTCCATCAATTTTTATTGTCTCGTTTGGCAATGCAATTATTCTTTTAATAAAAAATTTTGATGGGTCTTGCGGATATCGAAAAACTACAACATCTCCGCGAACTGGTTCATTGAAACGATATGTCAGCTGATCAATGATCAAATACTGACCAGATTCAAAAGTCGGATACATTGATTCTCCACTCACAATGAAAGGTTGAGCAATGTATATTCTAAGAGGTAAAACTATAACAACGGCAACAACGGCGAATGTAAGGAGTTCTTTTAGTAGATTAAGTATTTTTTGAGCCATAGATTTATGTGTTGAGGACATTTTAATACATTTATAGCGGTTACTGCAACCTTTTGCTTTTTTTGAATTTTTTAGCTCGTGATACAATCTGAAAATATGAAAATAATTGTTGGTCTCGGAAATCCGGAAGATAAGTACAAAAACACACGACACAACATCGGGAGAGATTTTGTTGAGAGCTTCAGAAAGAAAAATAAATTTGAAGATTGGAATTTTCACAAAAAATCTAACTCATTAATTTCTGAAGGAGAATTTGATGGTGAAAATATTTTGTTGGTGTTCCCGCAAACTTATATGAATAATTCCGGCAAGGCTGTTGTGAATTTTGTGAAGACAAAAAAACAAGCTAAACAAACTTTAGTTGTCTATGATGAATTAGATTTAGGTGTGGGGAAGTTGAAAATTTCTTTTAATAAAAGTTCTGGCGGACATAAAGGTGTTGAGTCGATTATCAAAAATATTAAGACTAAAGAATTTCCGAGATTGCGAATTGGAATTGCACCAGTAACTCCCAGCGGAAAAGTAAAAAAAGTTTCCGGTGAAGATGCTGTTGTAAAACATGTTTTAACAAAATTTAAGCCAACTGAAATTGAAGAACTAAAAAAAGTTGAGAAAAGTGCTCTCAAAGCAATTGAACTTTTTATCGAAAAAGGGCATTTACTGGCGTCAAATGAAATAAATTCTTTGTAATCAACAAAAACAAAATCGGCAGAATACTCTCTTCGTCAACGGCTTCGGTCTTTGACCTGCAGATGTTTCCTCACAGAGTATTCTGCCGATTTTGTTTTTGCATTTAAAGTTTTATTTCGTTTGACAATATGCCTAATTTTGTTATATAACTCTGAAGTAAGTTCGTTTCAGTAAACCAAACCAAATCTAAAAACCATGGCAATCACCCTGGAAAAAGAACAAGCAGTGCGTCCTGCGGCAAAAGACGTGG
>CAZVRT010000005.1:0-81747 GCA_964630375.1 uncultured Candidatus Saccharibacteria bacterium
TCTCTCCCACAAAACATACTAGATATACTAAACATACAACCAACCAATACAACAACCACCACTACCTTCCTAAGAGACTTAACCCTAGGTGATACAGGTACAGATGTATCTATACTACAATCTATCCTAATATCTAAAGGATACTCTATACCAGCAGGTGTAACTGGATACTTTGGTACACAAACACAACAAGCACTATCTAACTTCCAGAGGGATAATGGAATAGAGCCGGCACTAGGATACTTCGGTGTCATTACTAGGGGGGTTATGGAGAGGTTGTAAAATTAGAAAATAAAAACCGCTTTTCAGCGGCAGGGAGTGGAGCCTCGATGGCGATTCCCAAGAGATTTCTCGAGAGATTTTCTGAAACGGCGAACCGATTTCTCGTACCTTTTTCCTGATTCTTCGAGTTTCTCGAGGAACCCATCTGATAGTACAGATGCGTCGAATTTGAGAGGAACACTTCTACCAAGTACAAGCGGGTCTGGGACACGCAAGCATTCGAACGTGCGAATAGGGTCTTCTTCTTTTGATTTTGGCATAATTCAATAGGGTTCTGGGTCTGCGGACATTATTGCTTTTTTCTTGCTATAATGCAACTCTGTGAATATGAATAAGGAAATTATCTCGAAAGAATTTGAAAAAGCATATAAAGGGCTGAATAAATCTCAAAAGACGGCAGTAGACACAATCGAAGGACCTGTAATGGTTGTGGCTGGTCCAGGAACAGGAAAGACTACTATTCTAAGTTTGCGAATTGCTCAAATACTTTTAAAAACTGACGTTTCGCCAGAAAATGTTTTAGCTTTGACGTTTACAAATTCTGGAGTTTTAGCGATGCGAAAAAAACTTTTTGAATATATTGGAGACGCGGCATATCGTGTAAATATTTTTACTTTTCATTCTTTTTCAGAATATGTAATAAAAGAATTTTCTTTCTATTTTAAAGAATTGCAATTTAGCCGAGTTGTCACTGACATAGAAAAAGTGGAAATAATAGAAGAAATTATTAAAAATAATTCTTTTAAAGAAATTGTTTCGAAAAGTGATATTTTTAGTTCAATTAAAACTATTATTGATGCTATCAAAGATATAAAATCAGAAGGTTTTAATCCTGAAGAATTTCGAAATTTAATTCCGGATTGGGAAAAAGAAATGTTTGCCGATGAAAGTATTTTGTATAAAAGGAAAACTGGGAAATTTAATGTTGGAGATATAAAACCTTCAGAAAAAGAAAAAATAGAAAAAAGAATAAATAAAGCTTATGAGATTTCTCAAGTGTTTGAAGAGTATCAGGAGATTTTGAAAGAAAGAGGTCTGTATGATTTTTCAGATATGATTTTGAATGTTCTGAATGAACTGGAGGTAAATGAAAACTTGAAAATGGATCTGCAAGAACAATATCAATATTTGCTTGTAGATGAGCATCAAGATACAAACTTTGGACAAAATAAATTGATTCAAATGCTGACTGATGCAGAGCATTTAAATGGAAGACCGAATTTATTTACAGTGGGTGATGAAAAACAATCAATTTACCGATTTCAAGGTGCGAGTTTGGAAAATTTTAAATATTTTGATTCTGTTTATAATGATGTTCAAAAAATTGCTTTGGAGGAAAATTATCGTTCAACTGCAAATATTTTAGATGGTTCGCATAGTTTGATATTGAATACTTCGGAGAGTTCGATTCATTTAAATTCAAATCGGAAGGAAAACAATAAAATTAGATTTCTCGAATTTTCAAATTATAAGTTTGAGTTATTGAAATTGGCTGATGATATTTTGGAAAAAATAAATTCTGGTGTGAATCCCGATGAAATAGCTGTAATTTATAGATCTAATAAAAATATCAGAGAAGTAAAACAAGTTTTTAATCATAAAAAAATTTCACATACAATCATCTCAAATGAGTTTTTGCTTGAAGATATAAATATTGAAAATATCATAAATATTCTTCGTGTAATTCATAATCCGAATGATGATTATAATTTAAGTAAAATTCTATTTGTAAACTTCTTGAATTTTGATCCTTTTGATGTGGTTAAAATTTTGGATAAGTATTCTATACATAAAAGAAAAACAAATGATCATTTGATAGATATTTTGGATAGTTCGAAACTTTTGGAAAGTTTTAACATTAAAAATATAGAAGCATTTATAGAATTAAAAGAAAAAATAAAATCTCTAAAAACTCAATCCTTAAATGATGATTTTGAAAATTTCTTAAAAGATTTTTTGAATGAAATCGGATACATGAATTTTATGTTGGCTTCTGATGATGGACAGGATCAATTAATCAAGCTAGATAAACTTTTTGATGAAATTAAAAAGCAGAAACAAAATAATAAAAATTACAATATTGGAAATTTTCTAAAATTTATAGATTCTTATAAAAAATATAATTTGGATATTGAAACAAGCAATCCTGAAATTTTAAGCGGAGTAAAACTGATGACAGCTCACAAATCAAAAGGTCTGGAATTTGAGTATGTTTATATAATAAATGCTGTAAGAAATGGTTGGGAAAACAAAAGAGGATTTAGCGGAATTACTTTGCCTATAAAAAACTTCAAAGGTGATATAAATGATGAAAGAAGATTGTTTTATGTGGCTATGACTCGAGCAAAAAAAGAATTGTGGATATCCTATTCAAAAAATGATTGGCAAGGGAAAGAGCAAGAAAAAACTCAGTTTATAAATGAGATTCAGTATGATTTCATCAAAAAAGAAGAAGTTTTAGATTTTGAAAAAAATAATTTAAAAAACTTGGATATTTTTATCAAAAATTCTAAACAACCAAAAAATATTTTTGATAAAGATTATTTGAATAACTTGTTCTTGAATAAAAAGCTTAGTGTCACTGCTTTAAATAATTACATTGATTGTCCGATTAAGTATTTGTTTAGAAACTTAATTCAGTTGCCGAGTTCTCTAAACCCTCATCAAATTTTTGGAAATGTAATTCACAATACTTTGGAAGAATATTTTAATGACAGTGTAACAAAAGAAGAATTCTTGTCTAAAAAGGATTTATTGAAGAAGTTTCAAAATCATATAATAAATTCATCAATTCCTGACCATCTTTTTGAAAAATACAAAGCTGAAGGAGAAAATATTTTGACTGAATATTATGATACTTATCACTCTACTTGGAATTTGAATATTGATACTGAAAAAAGATTTACTCAAAGCTTCATGTTGAATGATGATCAAGAAATTTTGTTGACCGGTATTTTAGATAAAATCGAATATCTTGATTCAAAGATTGAAGGAAGAATAAATATTATCGATTATAAAACTGGAAAACCATATTCTGAAAAAAGTAAAAAAAGTCAGAAGGAAGATTTGGAAAGGCAGTTAATTTTTTATCATATTTTATTGAAAGATTATCATGAAGGAAAATTAAAAGTTGAGAATGCAATTTTGGATTTTGTAGAGAAAAATAAAAAAGGAGAATATGAACAACTTACAGTAAGTGTTGATAGCGAGAAAATTGAAAAAATGTTTGAAGCTATAAAAGATATGGCGAATGATGTTTTGAGCGGAGAATTTCTTTCTAAGGGTTGTTGCAAAGATGATTGTGAGTATTGTGATTTGTATAACAGTATAAAATAAAAAGAGGCAAAACAAAAAACCGGCGGAGCCGGTTTTTTGTTTAAAAAAGATTTCTCCTTTAAAAATTATTGTTGTTCCAAATCTGCAAGAATTGTATCAATAAGTTGTTTTACAACACCATATTGTTGAGCTCCTGGGATTGTGATTTGTTCACCAGTTTTATTTACAATAACAACTGAGTAAGGAGTTCCGAAGTTTCTATCATTTTGTGCTAATTCTAGCCCACTTTGATAGTTGTCTTCAACTTTGTTTTTGAACTTGCCACTGTCGATGCAAGAATTCAAAGCTCCTTCATCAACTCCAAGTGCAACTGCGTTTGATCTCAAGTTTTCTTTTGAAAGTGAGCTTGGTGCACCGTTGAATAATGAAGTTGTGTATTTCCAAAATGCTTCTTCACCAGCAAGATCTGCAACACATTCTGATGCTTCAGCAGCAGGACGTGCATCTGGGTGAATTTGATCTAGTGGAAAGTGTCGGTATACCCAAGCAACTTTTCCTCCTTCAGCATATTCGTTCATGATTTGATCCATTGTTTTGTGAAAGTTTGCACAATATGGACATTCCAAATCAGAATATTCTACGATTGTAATTTCCGCGTTTCTGTCTCCCCAAATATGATCTTCGTCAGAAACTGGTTTTACTTCAACTTGAGTCGTAGGTTGATCTCCGTTGTTAGCTACTTGACCAGGACGACTGTCTCTAGTGAAGAAAACTGCACCGGCAATAATCAATCCTGCGATCAAAATTGAAATTGGTACAAAAAGTTTATTTTCGTTCATGTTTTACTGTGTTAGGATAAACATATAAATTATAACAAAACCTTATGGAAATAGTAAATTCGGTCATTTTGGGCATAATTCAGGGCGCTACAGAGTTTATTCCGGTGTCTTCTTCCGGGCATTTGATATTGGCGAGGGAATTTTTAGGGATGCAGGTTGATTATGGTTTAGCTTTTGATTCGGTCTTACAGTTGGCAACGACTTTTTCTGTTTTAATTTATTTTTGGAAAGATATTTTAGGTTTGGTAAAAAACTTCTTTAGATTTATTTCTAAAAAATTTGTAGATGCGAAAGATTTAATTTTACTGAAAGCTGTAATTCTTGGAACAATTCCTGCGGTTGTAATTGGATTGCTTTTAGAAGATTCAATGGAGACAATTTTTAGAAATCCAATTTTGGTTGCCGCAGCTTTGATTGTCGGAGGTTTGATAATGTTTGCAGCGGAAAAAATTGGAAAACAAAATCGTGAATTAAATGTAAAAAGAGGAGTTGGGGTTGGATTTTTTCAAGCACTGGCTTTGGTTCCGGGATTTTCGCGTTCAGGAATGACAATTTCCGGAGGATTGTTTTTAGGATTAAAAAGGGAAGACGCAACTCGTTTTGCTTTTATTTTGGCATTTCCAGTTTTACTTGGAGCAGGTTTGAAAAAACTTTTAGATTTAGGAACGACTGGTCTTTTGGATTCAGTTGGAGCTGAGTTGTTCGCCGGCTCGCTGACGTCTTTTTTGGTAGGTCTTCTGGCAATTCACTTTTTAGTGACATTTTTGAAGAAAAATACGATGAATGTGTTTGTGGTTTATAGGTTTGTTTTGGCGGTGATAGTTTTAGCATTGGCTTTTTAAAAACCCAATGTCGGTGCAAGTGTGCCGCCTTGTGTCTCCCAGTCGCTTGTATCTAATTTAAATTCACCGATTTCGCCACTGCTGTTTTTTGGATATCGAAGAAAACCATTTTTCATTGCAAAGTTGTAAACATCCAAAGTTACTTTCACATCTTGTTTACAATAATCAACAACTTTATCAATCTCGCCGTTTTTCCACCAAACAATTGATTCAAGACCATTTCCGCTTTTTTGCTGTCCTAATGTTGCTTTGGCAATGTCATCTAATTTAATTCTCCTTCCAAGTGAAGCGTGAATTTTTTCCAACAAGTCAATGCTTTTAATATCAAAAAGATTTCCTGCATAATATTTATCCAAAAGAGGTACATCAAAGTGATTTGAGTTGAATCCAATCAATAAATCTGCACTTTCAATAATTGGCCAAAGCTCATTTAGATTTTCTTTAAAATAATGAGTGTATTCATCTGTCTCTGAATCGTGTATACACACAACTGCTAAATCCAAAGCCTTTGCATCAGTTGAGTTAACTTCTTGAAAAGTGTTTGTTGTTTCAATATCAAATGTAATCTTTCGCATGTCTTTTATCTTTTGAATTTCAAATTATTTAATGAGTCTAAATATTATCGTGAGAAGTTCTTTTGTACAAATTTGAAAATTTTATTTCGTGAAATAGTTTTTTCTTTGTTGTTATTTAATGACTTAATTGTAAATTTGTTGGAATTTTTTTCATCTTCACCTATTGCGATAACAAATTGAGTTCCGCGTTTAACAGCTTTGCTGATTTGGTCGCCAATTTTTCTTCCAGAAAAGTCTACAAAAACAGAAATGCCTTGAGTTCGTAATTCTTGTGCAAGTTCCGCAGAAAAATCAAAAAACGCGTCGTTTATTGGGCAAATTGTCAGAACAGCAGGGAATTCATAATTTGGCAAAAGTCCGTAAGTTTCCAAAACATCGCGAGTTGTTACATCTCCCATACCAAAACCAACCGCTGGAACAGATTCTTCTCCAAAAATTGTTGTCAGATTGTCGTATCGTCCACCACCAAAAATTGATCGATTGTTTTCCGGGTCAGTGCTGAAAACTTCAAAAACAATTCCGTTGTAATAATCAAAACCTCGCACGAGAGTCGGTTCAAAACTCACATTAGAAATTCCGCGGTTTCTTAATTTGTTTAACAAAACTTCCACAGCTTCGTTTTGCTCGATGATTGGATAAAAAGGTTTTCCAAACATTTTTTTAACTTGATCGTCAAAATCATCAATTTTATTTTTTTTGTCCAAAAGTTTTTTATATTGATGAATTTGAATTTCATTTAATCCGGCGTCTTTCAAAATTTGTGACAAAGCCGTGATGTCATTTATTTTTATTTCAAACTGAGAATCTGCAAGGCCGAAATTTCGCAGAATTTTATAAGCAATTTCAATTACTTCTGCTTCGGCTTCTAAATTATTAACACCAAAAATATCAGCGTTTAGTTGCCAGTGTTCTCGAAGGCGACCTTTTTGTGGGCGTTCGTATCGGAAAAGGTTGGGAATAGAAAACCAACGAACAGGAAAAGCGAGTTCTCTTTTTTTTGCTGCAATCATTCTTGCAACTGTTGGTGTCATTTCAGGACGAAGAGTTACAGGTCTGTCTCCACGATCTGTGAAATTGTATGTTTGTTCATTTACAATTTCTTCGCCGGACTTTGCAATATACAATTCTGTGGGTTCTAGAACAGATGCATTATACTTTTCATATCCAAAACTCTCCAAAGTAGATTCCCAAACGAAAAAAATATAATCTTGGATAAATTGATCTTTTGGGAAAAAGTCTCTTACACCTTTATAGCTCTCAGTACTCACATTTTTTGACATACGGATATTGTATCAGAAATTTTTATTTCTAAAATAAAAAAGTGTTATAATTGAAAGGTGAATGATTTTACTTCAAACGAAGTCGTGATAAATGTTTCGATTGATTTTCTTTGGATTATTTTGCTATTAAATTTACTTTTTGTTTCTGCATGTAGCTGGATACTGGTACATCATTGGGGCTATTTTGGAATAAAAGGTAACAATAAAATTTTTGCGAAGAGTTTGTATTTTATTGGAGTCGTGGCATTTTTTGTAATTTCCGTTTTGCTTTTAGGGGCTTATGATTTTATGTAATTTATGGCAATAAATCTTGAAAAAGACGAATATATAGTTTTTGAAGTTAGAAAACACTGGTTTAGTCTTGTGACTCCGGCGTTTATAATTTTGGCAGCGACTTTATTTCCAGTAGTTTTGTATTCCATTTTTTCTTTGCTGCCGGTAGAAATTGAAAGTGAAAACAATTTAAATGTTTTGTTTTTGTTTCTTTATACAAATTGGATAATTATTTTATGGGTAATTTCTTTTATAATTTGGACAGATTATTATCTTGATGTTTGGGTTATTACAAATAAAAATGTTATTGATATAGAGCAAAAAGGAATTTTTCATCGTGAAATATCAACTACCAGACTTTCAAGAATTCAAGATGTGAACTCTGAAGTTAGAGGTTTGTTTCAAACTTTTTTAAATTTTGGAGATATTACAATTCAAAATGCTGGAAATGATCGCCAATTTAAGATTTCAAATATAAATAATCCTACTCTTGTAAGAGAAAATATAGAAAAAGCGATTTCTAATTACAACAAAGTAATTGAACATTCAGTTTTGTAATTTACCGATTACTGTTAAAATTAATTTATGTCTGAAAATAAAATTCAAACAGCAATAGCAATCGTTGTCGCTTTATTAGTGGTGGCATATTTCTTGTTGTTCTAAACTTTTTTAAATATTTTTTCTAGCAGGAGAGTTTTTAATTAATTCAATGATTTCGTCGTCATTGTTTGTGATTTTGTAAAGATTTAAATCTTCCAAATCAATCATTGCTTGTTTTGCTAAAACTTTTTTAATAAATTTATCTAAACCTTTCCAATATTTTTTCCCAACCAATATTACAGAAGGTGCTGGATCAATTTTTTTTGTTTGAATTAAAGTTAGGATTTCAAAAAGTTCGTCTAAAGTTCCGAATCCGCCGGGGAAAAACAGATAAGCTTCCGAAGCAAACGCAAGACAAACTTTTCGTGCGAAGAAATATTGAAAATCCATGTGATGAGTTAAACAAAGATTTGTAGTTTGTTCGTGTGGAAGTTTGATTGTGAACCCAACAGAGCGACCGCCAACATCATAACTTCCGCAGTTTCCGGCTGCCATAATCCCAGGACCTCCTCCTGTAACAATTGCATGACCAAGTTCAGTTGCAACTCTTCCAGCAAGTTTTTCTGCTTTTAAATACATCTTGTCTTCAGACAAAGTTCGAGCCGAACCCCAGAATGTAACTGATTTGCCTGTATTTTTTAGAAGTGTGAATCCATTTTTGAATTCTGCAGATATTCGCTCAACACGATTATTAGTTTCTTCGTCCAACTTTTCAAAAGTCATTGGCTCAACATTTTTATAATTTCTTACTCGTCCTTCTTTTTTTCTTGGTGTCATATTTGTATATTGTAGCTTGTTGAAGGTAATCAGTAAATTTTTAAAATAAAAAAGAGCGTCATCAGCGACACTCGTAGGGACCAAGAATCCACACATTCTCAGCAGAAGTTTGAATTTTGGATGAAATCTGCTTGAAAGTAGACAACTTATGTCTAGGAACATCCACTTCCATAGCAAATCTGTAACCAGTTTCTTGCTTGTAGCTTTGAATATATAAAAGATTGATGCTTGCTTCAGAAAAAATCTTCAGAAAATTCATCAATTCTCCTGTTTGATTTGTTAAATTAAAGAATATCAGGCAACAATTGCGTTCGCCTCGTGTAGATAAAACTTCAGATCCGTGATGAATTATCAAAAACGAAGTGAAAGTTGGATTGTCACCGAAGTCTTCTTTCAGGGTATGAAGACCTTTTTCCGAAGCTTTTTCGATTGGACCAAGTGCAGCCCAATTTTTGTAAGCTGGATTTTCGGCAACTTCAGAAATACCAATCCCGTTGTTTCCGACAATCATTGTGCGATTGACTCCAATTCCTGCAATTGATTTTCTGCAGGCTGGAATGGCTTGATCGTGACCAATAACTCCAATTAGGTCGGTAGGATGGGTGTCAGGATGGATGTGTAATCCGATTCTAATCCTTTCTTTGAGACAGCCAATGACGGTCAGCCCAAAAGGTTTTTCTGCAGAAAAAGAATCAAAGTTACTTCTGATACGTCCTCCAGAATCAGTTCCAATTGCCAAGCAAGAGTAGGCGCCTGGGTTTTGTGACAGAGTCGGTAGAATTTCACGATTGTTATCTACGCGAATGATTTTGGAATGCTTCAACAAAGGTACTTTGTAGATTTTACCTGCTTTGATGAAAGTTCTCTCCGAGAAAGTTTTTCTTCCAAGAAGAATTACGGTCGGTTTCATTTTTGTTTATTTATTTTGGGTTTGAATGTTCTTTTAGGGAGACATTAACAAACTTACGGCGGTATTACAATTTTGTGTAAAAGAAAAAAGCGGGCGACAAAGTCGCCCGCTTGCAAAAGGAAACGGAAATTCAACGTCTGTTTCTCTTCTTCTTGAGATGCCTCTCCGGCGCTCTTTCGAATTCGAGATTTCGTTCGTCTTCTGCCTCTTCATGGGCTTCTTGCTCGACATAAAGCCTAGCGCATTCCTCAGCTGACGCTTCAGAAATGACATCAGACCAAAAGTCGTCAAACTCTTCCTCAGAGGGTTCTTCTTTGAGACAACCATCTCCAAGAGGTCTGTGGATGTCGTGATTGAAGGGATCAAATTCCATTTTTATTGGGTTGTGGGTTAGAACTAAAACTCCTCAAAATAATAACATTAATTAAATAAAAGTCAATGACCTGAAAAGCATAAGCAGCTTTTGTTGACCTGATTATTTTTTCGTGTTTATATTCTTGACGGACTTTGGCATGAAGCCAAGTTTGAACCCTAAAAATAAATGTACAGAGAACTAATTGCTGAAGTTGATGGATTCGACATTTCTCAATTCGTCAACGAAGAACTGCCGATTGCTGAAAACGAAGTCGAAATCTGCAAAGCCGATGACAACTTGTTGCGGCACTGGAGTGTTTGGAGACAATATAAGTATAAAATCAAAGACATAAAGAATCGTATCGTTGCGCTCAATCAAAGTCATGAAGATTCTCATCTGGAAGGTAGTCTCACCGAAGAGCAACAGAAAGAATTCTGTCAAAAGACCGCTTTAGAACTCAACGTTCTTTGTGAAGAAGGAATGGGTCTTGCTACGAAACTCGACTTTCTTGGGGAACTTCTGCAAAGTGCTTTGGAGGAAATGATTTCTGATCCCGAAGTTTGTTTTATACGGCTCGCCGCTGACAATGTTTTTGTTGGGAAGAAGCAAGGAGAACTCGATGAAGGTATCATGGAACTCAGATTGCTGTTGGCTATGAAGCAACTCGCTCCTTTGTTCTCGAACCTTTGAACATCGAAAACTGTATCTATTTATTATCCGTGACTGCAAAGTTACGGATGTTTTTATCTTAAAATGTGAGGTGCTTTTATAATTTGTCTAAAAAAATGACAAAACACTAAAAATATTGTATTGTGAGCGGACATGAAAGAGTCTGAGAAATCGCCGATTTCGTTCAAAATTGTAAAAGAAATTCCGGGACAGTTGGGGCGGGCAGGAGAATTAGAAACAAAACACGGTGTTATAAAGACACCGGCTTTTGTTCCTGTGGCGACAAAAGCGACCCTGAAAGGACTTTTGCCTGAACAAATAAAACAAACCGGAGCACAGGTTGTTTTGGCGAATACATATCATTTGTATCTTGAGCCTGGCGACAACCGCCTTGCACAAGCCGGCGGACTTCATAATTTTATGAATTGGCAAGGACCGACAATGACAGACTCGGGAGGTTTTCAAGTTTTTTCTTTGGGAGTTGCTTTTGGAAATAATGTTAAAAAAATTTCCGGTGCGGAAGAATTAAAATTGGAAGAGTTTAGTGTTTCATCAAGAGATGGTCGAACTGTTTCCGAACATTTCAAACCTGCAAAAATTGATCCAAATGGAGTGACTTTTCGTTCTCACATAGATGGTTCGGCGCATTATTTTACTCCAGAAAAATCAATCGACATTCAACACAACATCGGTGCGGATATTATTTTTGCTTTTGATGAATGCACAGCGCCGGGCGAATCAAATCATTATCAGGCGGAAGCATTGGATAGAACTCATCGTTGGGCACGGCAGTCTTTGGATTATCATCGTTCAAAACCGGAGCAGGCAGAAAAGCAGGCATTGTTTGGAATTGTTCAAGGTGGGCGAGTTGAGTCTTTGAGAAAAGAAAGTGCGGAAGTAATTGGTGCGATGGATTTTGATGGTTATGGTATCGGCGGAAGTTTTGAAAAAGAAGATATGTCGCAAGCTGTGAAGTGGGTAAATGAAATTTTGCCAAAAGAAAAACCGCGGCACTTGCTCGGAATTGGTGAGCCGGAAGATATTTTTATGGCAATAGAAAATGGTTGCGATCTTTTTGATTGTGTTAATCCTGCGCGAATTGCAAGAACCGGAACAATTTATACGACTCGCGGAAAAATAAATTTAAATAATGCAAAATTTCGCGATGATTACACTCCGCTTGATCCTGATTTGAATTTTGAAATTTCACAAAAATATACACGGGCGTATTTGTCGCATCTGTTTCGTGCGGATGAAATGCTTGGTGCGATAATCGCGACGATGCACAATCTGCATTTTATAATTTCACTTGTGGATGGTACGAGAGAAGCAATTTTGGAAGGGAAATTTGAGGAGTATAAGAAGGAGTTTTTGGGGAGGTATAATTCTTAACTCTTTAAAAGAATCAGGAATGTCCCGAGTGTCTACCTTTTACTATTTGACGCTTTTGCCCAAAAATTTCTGGATTTAAAAATTCATAAGTATTTGGATCTTTCTGAATACCATCAATATGAATACCGGCTTCGTGTCTGAATGAATTTATTCCTACCACAGGTTTCTCATGTGTCGCAATTCTTCCAACTGAATTATAAACTAAGTCAGAGATACTTTTAATTTTTTTCAAGTCTATGTGAGTTTTAGTCTCGTAATAATCTGGTCTAGCAGTTATTGCCGCCAAAACTTCTTCCATTGGACAATTTCCACTTCGCTCACCAATTCCGTTAATTGTTGTCTGTACTTGGTCTATGCCTGCATTTATAGCAGCTAGAGTGTTTGCAGTGGCAAGACCCAAATCGTTATGACAATGTATACCGAATTTTTGTTTGGGAAACAAAGTCTTAATTTCTTTTACTAGAGAGTAAATTTCTGATGGTTGTGCATAGCCAACTGTATCAGCAATTGTAATGCAGTCAACTTCAAATTTTAATATTGTAGAAATCATTTCAAATAAAAAAGATTTTTCTGATCTTGTTGCGTCCTCAATACCAAAATAAACTTTTTCAAATTTTTTTGTAGATATATTATTAAGAGTCCTTTCTGCGAGTTCTATTATCTCTTTTCTATTCATTCCTAATTTTTTATTTATATGCAAATCGGAAGCTGGTAGAAAAATATGTATACCAGAATGTTTTGCCTGTTTTAAAGATTCATAAACTGCATCGACATCAGCCTCTTTACATCTTGCAAAACCACATACAATTGTCTTTTTGCAAGATTTGGCTATTAATCTGCATGACTCAAAATCTTCAGAAGAAGAAGCCGGAAAACCAGCTTCAATTATGTCTACATTGAGATTTTCTAAAGCTTTTGCAATCTTTAGTTTTTGTTTGGGGTCTAAAGTATTTCCAGGTGCCTGTTCTCCATCACGGAGTGTTGTATCAAAAAATTCTAATAACATTATGCTATTATAACATAATGGAGTATAAGGATATGGGTATTTTGGCATCTGATATTTTTGCAAATAAAAAAGGCAACTCTTTGGTCATTACTCAATTATTTAAGGAATCCGTTCCTCTTTTTTCAAGTATTATAAAAAATAAAATTTCTGGAAAAAATAATCATATTTATTCTTTGCTGGACATTGGGAGTTATCAAGGAGAGTTTGTAAAGAATATTGTTAAAAGTTTGCCAGATATAAAATTTGAAATTTTTGCTGTTGAAAATAATAATTTTGCATTAGAGAAAAATTCTATTGCAATGCATAAAATTAACTCTGATGTTACAAATTTACCTTTCCTTGAAAGGGATTTTGATATTTCAATTATAAGATATGTTCTACATTGGAATTCATGGGAAAACCAAAAGAAAATTCTATCCGAAGCAATTCGTGTCACAAAAGATTTTTTGCTTATACAACATTTGGGAGGAGATGTTGATAATTATGATGATTGGCAAAATAGAATGAAAGAAATAATTGGCGGCATTATTCCGAAATTAAATAGAACAGATGCTTATTTTTCTACTGCAGAAGAAATAGAGAAATATTTTACATTGTCTAATGTAGAGTTTATCAGATTACAGCATCGTAAGATAGAAAACTCATCGCAAGGATTTAGAGAAAGATTTGATCTAACTGATAATGAGTTTGTAACTATAAAAAATATCCTTGGAGACAAAGATTATGTAATACAAACCACATGGCTAATTACTAGATAATAGTAATTTTATTTAGATAAAGAAAAAACCCGCCATGCCGGTGGCGAGTTGTTAAAGAAGTTGAAGTTTTTTGAAGGGACCAGCATCCCCGATTTTTCCGTACCAAACAACTCTGACTAGAATTTGTCTCCCTGCGGAGTCAAATCCCATGAAGTTTATTGGATTAGGACCTATTAAGAGTCGCACTGGCTTTGTGACCAGAATACGCGAGACTCCTGTGACATACTCGTTGTGCCAGCCAGCATGCCAACCCTGCGAAGGATTGAGTGGCGACACAACAACATAATTTTTAGATCCGCCAAGAAACGGGATGTGGAACAGAGCATTTTGAAAAAAATTTCCTTGCTTCTGAACTTTTTCCGAAATTCCTTTGACTCTGCACATGATAGACGTGTCGAGTCCATCGGCAGAAAACCTAAAATTATTCCAGCGATGAGTCATCTGCGGACTCTCGCCGAATCCTCCCGAAATCCACGCGATTGCGTACATGATAGGGAGAAAAAGTATGTCTAATGTTTTTTCGAAAATGCCGAGCGGCTTGATTTCGATTTTCATTCAGAACTTTCTACTTAAAATTGTACTATATTTTAAATACCTTGTCAAAATACAGACAGAAATGTTATTATACTCAAATATTTATGTCTCAAAAATTTGAACTAAAATCTGAATATGCACCAGCAGGAGATCAGCCGAAAGCAATAAAATCTCTTGTGGAAGGAGTGAAAAAAGGTGAAAAACACCAAACCCTTTTGGGTGTGACCGGTTCTGGAAAAACTTTCACAATTGCGAATGTTATAAATCAAATTCAAAAACCGACTCTTGTTATTGCACATAACAAAACTCTTGCCGCACAGCTTGCCCAAGAGTATCGAGAATTTTTTCCAAACAATGCAGTGCATTATTTTGTTTCTTATTATGACTACTATCAGCCGGAAGCATACATGCCTGTGACTGACACATACATTGAAAAAGAAGCACAAATAAATGAGGAGATTGATCGTTTGCGACACGCGGCGACACAATCTTTATTAACAAGAAAAGATGTAATTATTGTTGCTTCTGTCTCTTGTATTTATGGTTTGGGTGCGCCTGAAGAATATGAAAAAGAAAATATGAAATTGACTCGCGGAGATAAAATGGAGCGAGGGGATTTTTTGCGTTCTCTTATTTCAATTCACTACAACAGAACAAATGCGGACTTAAAACCTGGGCTTGTGCGTGGAATTGGACAATCAATTGAAGTGATGCCGATTTCAGAAAGATTTGTTGTGAGGGTAACTTTTGACGGTAATGTAGTTTCTCACATTACAAAAATTGACGCGGTGACTCGGGAAATTATTGGAGAGCTTGATTATTTTTATTTTTTTCCAGCAAAACACTTTGTGACTGATAAAGAAAAAGTAGCAACAGCGATAAAAACAATTGAACATGAACTCGCAGAACGACTAAAAGTTTTAGATAAAGAAGGAAAAATTTTGGAAGCTGAAAGATTGAAGCGACGAACTAGGTATGATTTAGCTTTGATTCGTGAAGTTGGATATACAAACGGAATTGAAAATTATTCTCGACATTTTTCTGGAAAAAAACCTGGCGAAGCACCTGATACTTTACTTTCATATTTTCCAAAAGATAAAAATGGAAACCCTGATTATTTATTGGTAATTGATGAATCTCACGTAACAGTTTCTCAAATTGGTGGAATGTACAATGGCGACAGATCTAGAAAAGAAACTTTGGTGGCTCATGGTTTTCGTCTTCCAAGTGCACTTGATAACCGACCTTTAAAGTTTGAAGAATTTGAGAAAAAAATTCCACAAGTAATTTATACAACAGCAACTCCGGGAAAATATGAAATAGAACATTCTGAAAATGTTGTTGAGCAGGTAATTCGTCCGACAGGTCTTGTTGATCCGATTGTTGATATTAAACCCGTAACTGAAAAAGGAAAATACAAAGGACAAGTTGCTGATTTTATCGAAGAAGCAGAAAAAGCAATCAAAAAAGGCGGGCGAGTTTTGGCTACGACTTTGACGAAAAAAATGGCGGAAGATTTAGCGAGTTATTTAAGTGACAAAAAAATAAAATCAATTTACTTGCACAGTGATATTAAAGCTTTGGAAAGAATTGAAATCATCACACAATTTAGAAAAGGTGATTATGACATCTTGGTTGGAGTGAACTTGTTGAGGGAAGGTTTGGATATGCCAGAGGTAACTTTGATTGGAATTTTGGATGCAGATAAAGAAGGATTTTTGAGAAGTGAAACTGCTTTGATTCAAACAATCGGACGGGCAGCAAGAAATGTTGATGGGCGTGTAATTCTTTATGCTGATGAAATTACCGGTTCAATGCAACGAGCTTTAGATGAAACTGAAAGACGAAGAAATTTGCAACTTGAATATAATAAAAAACACGGCATCACACCAAAAACAATTGCAAAACAAATTCGTGATATTACTGAAACAATTTCTTCTGACCACCAAAAAGCGGTTTCGAAACTTTTGGAAATGGATTTGAAAACTGCAAAAGCAAAACCAGAACAATTGATTCGACAAAAAGAAAAACAAATTGAAGCAGCAGTGAAAATTTTGGATTTTGAAACAGCTGCGATTTTGCGAGATGAAATTATTTTGATTAAGGAAAAATTTTTGAATAAAGAAGATAAAAAACTAGGTAAGGTAGATGGTAAGCTGGAAGAGGTGAAAAATAAGAGAAAAAAGTAGCCAGAAATATACACAGAATTGCACTTGTTTGATTATTGCCAAAAATGTGGTCTGGTGGTAATCTCAGAAATGGACTCTCTGAAAAAATAGTAAGAGGGAAAAATCAACAAAAACAAAAATCAGTTCGTTTTATATGCAATCAAAATCTGTTTCAGTCGGTTCCGAACCGTTTCGGGCATTGGCACTTCTTTTTCTTGGACCCCCAGCTTCTGGGAAGTCTGAGAGAGCAAAGCGTGTTTCTCAAAAGCTCGGCTATGGAGAGCATATCGAAGTCAGTGATCTTCTTCGCAAGACCAAGGATTCCGAGATTCTTGGTATCATCAAGGCCGGGGAGTTGGTTCCTGATAACAAGGTCAATCGACTTCTGGTGGACGAGATTCGAAATCGCGGCAATCGCTCGGTTGTGATTTGTGGGTCTTCCAGAAAGGAGGCTCAAGCGGAGTACCTGCTTCATCATCTCAACAGTCAGCGGAGGCGTACCGTCATCATCGACGGTGATCGCCCTTACAACGAGTGTCAGGCGCTTCACATGCTTCGTCAGATCAATGAGGCGCGTGAAGATGATGCCAGTGCCGACCTTGCTCATCGGTTCATGAAATACTACGCCAACATCGAAGGTGTCAGGCGTCATTTTCGGAATCATCTGTTTCCGCAGGCGGTTCATCGTGTGAATTTCACCGACGACATTGAAGGCGACTGCATGAGGATTCTTTCGATGATCCAGCCCCACTGCGAAAGCTTTTCGTTGCCGGAAACCGTTGGTTCTCTGGCGGCATACGGGTTGAATGCTTGAAGGAATTTCATCTGATGAAAAGAGCCGGAAATGCGCAAAGCGCATTTCCGGCTCCGAGTCAGATTTTTATTTAACCTAGTCTTTTTCTCAAAAATTTGTTAAAATGCCAAAATTGTTGTATTTTATCGCCTTTTAATTTTTCAATTATGTCAGCCAAAAAAACACAAAATTTGAACCCAAAAGAGTCTGACAAAATTATTGTTCGTGGAGCGCGGACTCATAATTTGAAAGATATTACAGTTGAAATGCCACGAAACAAAATGGTGGTTTTTACTGGTCTTTCTGGTTCTGGAAAATCATCCCTTGCTTTCGATACAATTTTTGCCGAAGGACAAAGACGATATATTGAATCGCTTTCTGCGTATGCACGGCAATTTTTGCGCCAAATGCAAAAACCGGACGTTGATGAAATTGTCGGACTTTCTCCTGCAATTTCAATTGATCAAAAATCTCGTTCAAACAATCCGCGATCAACAGTTGCGACTATTACAGAAATTTATGACTACTTAAGAATTCTTTTTGCACGAGTTGGAAAGCCTCATTGTCTTGTTTGCGGAAGAGAAATCAAAAAACTTTCAAATGAAGAAATTTTAGAAACAATTATCAAAAATGTTGAGAATGTTGATGTTTCAAAAAATTCTAAAAAAGTTATGGGAGTGGATGTTGATGATATTAAGGTTCAAATTTTTGCGCCGGTTGTTGTGGGGCGAAAAGGAGAACATTATCAAATGCTTTATGATTATCTTGGAAAGGGATATGAAAAAGTTCGGATTGATGGAAAAGTTCACAAACTACGAGATCGAATTGAACTTACAAAAACTAAAAAACATGACATTGATATTTTGATTGATGAATTTTATATCAGCGATATCAAAAATAAATCAAAGGATATGCGAGAAAGATTGGCCGACGCAATCGAAAGATCTTTGAATGAAACAGAAGGTTTAATAAAAATTGTGACACCAAGTGAAGAAAAATTAATGTCTTCAAAATTTATGTGTCCGTATGACGGATTTTCATTTCCGGAAATTGAACCGCGACTTTTTTCATTCAACTCACCGCACGGAGCTTGTCCGACTTGTAATGGTCTCGGAACAAAACATTTTTTTGGGGATGAAGTTTGCCCAACTTGTAATGGTGCTAGACTTCGACCTGAAGCGCTTGCGGTCTATTTAGGGAATCCGGCAGATAAAATAAATATTGTTGATTTAACTGCGATGAGTATTAGCAAAGCAGTTGATTTTTTCATTGAATTGAAATTAACAAAAACAGAAAAAGAAATTGCAAAAGTAGTTTTGAAAGAAATTGAATCACGATTGAAGTTCATGGAAGATGTTGGAATTGAATATCTTTCTTTGGATCGTCGAGCCAATACTTTATCTGGAGGAGAGGCACAAAGAATTCGTCTTGCCTCACAACTTGGTTCAGGGCTTGTTGGTGCTTTGTATGTTTTGGATGAGCCAACAATTGGTCTGCACTCAAGAGACAATGACAAATTAATTCAAACACTTCTGGATTTAAGAGACTTAGGAAATACGATTATTGTTGTTGAACATGATGAAGATACAATTTTTGCTTCTGATTATTTGGTGGACATTGGTCCAGGTGCTGGTGTTCATGGAGGAAGTGTTGTTGTTGCAGATGATTTGGAAAAACTTTTGACTGCAAAAACAAATCCATCAAAATCTTTAACTTTGGATTATTTGCGAGGAGATAGGGAAGTTGAGATTCCAGAAAAAAGACGACAAGAAAATCGTGGACATATTTCAATTAAAGGTGGAAATGTTTTCAATATAAAAAATATGAATGTTGAGATTCCGCTTGGAAAACTTGTTTGTGTGACAGGTGTTTCGGGTTCTGGAAAATCTTCTTTTGTTTATGAAATTTTATATAAAAATCTTCAAGCTCGATTGGATCGAAGATATCGTTCTGCGAAAACAGAAAATTGTTCTTCATTTGCTGGTTCAGAATATTTAGGACGATCGATTTTGATTGACCAATCTCCAATCGGAAGAACTCCGCGTTCAAATCCTGCTACGTATACGGGTGCGTGGACTCATATTAGAGACATGTTTGCTGAAACTGAAGAAGCTCGATATCGAGGTTGGAAGCCGAGCCGATTTTCTTTCAATGTGAAAGGAGGAAGATGTGAGGCGTGTCAGGGAAATGGAGAAATTGCCGTTGAAATGCATTTTTTGCCGACAGTTTATGTGCCTTGTGATGTTTGTAACGGAAAAAGATTTACAAAAGAAACTTTGGAAGTGAAGTACAAAGGAAAAAATGTTTATGAAGTTTTGAGAATGACAGTTGAGGAAGCTTTAAATTTTTTCAATGATATTCCTTCAATTTCAGATCGGCTTCAAACTTTAAATGAAGTTGGGCTTGGATATTTGGAATTGGGACAATCAGCGACCACTCTTTCTGGTGGAGAAGCACAGCGTGTGAAAATTTCTTCTGAACTTTATCGAGCTCATTTGCAAAAAACAATTTACATTTTGGATGAGCCAACAATTGGTTTGCATTACGAAGACGTGAAAAAATTGATTGAGATTTTGCAGACTTTGGTGGATAAAGGAAATACAGTTTTGGTTATTGAACACAGTATGGATGTTATTAAGTCTGCCGATTATTTGATTGATATTGGACCTGAAGGTGGTTCTGGTGGTGGGCAAATCGTAGCAAAGGGAACTCCTGAACAAGTTGCTGAATCAACAAAAGGTTTTACTGGTAAATATTTGAAGAAGGTTTTGAAGCCGAGGAAGAATAAAAAATAAAAAGTAGTTTGCCTAATTAATTCAGCAAACTAGATAGTGGATTTCATCTCCAAAATGGTTCATAGGGAGGCCATTTTCTTGCCGTGTGCTTGTCTTGTTGTGGATCGTAGTGAAATGCTTGAAGCCTTTCACAATTTGGACACTCGTGTGCTTCTACGCTTTTTGAGCACGAATCAGCGTGCTCCCAAACAGTTCCACACCCCCAACATTTGTGTTGATGATTTCCTTCTTTGGGCTCGGAACCTTCTTCTACTACTTCGTTCATTCCTTGATTTGGTTGTTGGTTAAAAACAAAATTTCTGATATATTAATACAATAAAATATTGAAAAGTCAATTATGATATTGGAAGACTTAAAAAAAATAGATTTGCCGGATGCACCTGGTGTGTATCGTTTTTTGCTTGGCAAAGATATTTTGTATATCGGGAAGGCGACTTCTTTAAAAGATCGGGTGAAAAGTTATTTTTCTAATGATTTGATAAAAACGCGTGGACCGTTAATTTTAGATATGGTCACAAAAGCCGACAATGTTGAATTCACAAAGACAGATTCTGTTTTAGAAGCCTTGATTTTAGAAGCAGATTTAATTAAAAAATTTCAACCGATTGCAAATACAAAAGAAAAAGATAATAAAAGTTACAGTTTTGTTGTGATTACAAAAGAAAAAATTCCGCGAGTTTTGATTGAACGAGGTCGGAATTTAGCTTTCAATAAAAAGAAGTATCAGGAAATGTTTGGTCCGTTTCCGTCGCAGAGTCAATTGAAAGAGGCTTTGAACATTATTCGGAAAATTTTTCCGTTTATGTCTAATGAATCGGATTCTCGTTTGAATGAACAACTTGGTTTAAATCCAAGAATGTCAGATAAAAATGCAATGCGAGAATATCGAAATAATTTGCGTCACATCAAACTTTTTTTCAAAGGAAGAAATGATGAGCTGAAGAAACAGCTTGAAAAAGAAATGAATATTCTTGCGGCTAAAAAAGATTTTGAATTTGCGGCGATAAAAAGAAATCAAATTTTTGCCTTAAATCACATAAAAGATGTTGCACTTTTGAAACATGATAAAGATAGTTCTGAAAATTTTAGAATTGAAGCGTATGATGCAGCGCATATGTCTGGAAAAAATTCTGTTGGCGTGATGACTGTTGTGGAAAATGGCGAAGTTAAAAAATCAGATTACCGAAAATTTATTTTGCGAAAAGCCGCTCGCGGCGATGACGTCGGGTCTCTTGAAGAAATTTTATCCCGCCGGCTCGCGCACACAGACTGGCCAGACGCAAATTTAATTGTTGTGGACGGAAGTGTCGCACAAAGAAATCGTGCTTTAAAAATTTTGCAAGAATCGGGGAAAAATATTCCTGTGGTTGGAGTTGTAAAAAATGAATCTCACAAACCTCAAAGCTTGCTTGGTGATGAAAAAATAATAAAAGAAAATCAGCGAAGTATTTTACTTGCAAACAACGAAGCTCATCGTTTTGCAATAAGTTTTTATCGGCAAAAACAACGCAAGGCTTCTTATAAAAAATAAAATAGTGATATAATATCTCCTATGAAATACAAAGTCGCAGTTCTTCGCGGAGGTCCATCAAGTGAATATGATATTTCTTTAAAAACAGGAAAGGCTGTTATTGATAATTTAAAAAATCGTCATCAGGTTTTGGATATTGTGGTTGATATGTATGGCGATTGGTATTACAACGGAATTTTGGTTTCTCCTGCAGAAGTTTTGTCAAAAGTTGATGTTGTATTCAATGCGATGCACGGCGAATACGGCGAAGACGGAAAAGTTCAACAAATCCTAGAACAAGTAAAAGTTCCGTTTACAGGACCAAAAGCATTTTCTGCTGTTCAATCAATGCGAAAAGATTACGCACGAGATGTTTTTAAAAATCTTGGATTAAAAACTCCGCTTGCTGCGATTGTTGAAAAAACTTATGACATCGAAAATGTAGCTTACGAAGTTTTCAGAAAAATGCCGATGCCTTTGATTTTAAAACCGCTTGATAAAGGTTCTTCTCTTGGAATTACAGTTGTAAAAGATTTTCGTTCTTTGGTTGATAGTTTGGCGAAATTATTTGTTCATACTGAAAAAGTTTTGATTGAAGAATATATAAAAGGAAAAGAGGCGACGGTAGGTGTGATTGAAGATTTTCGTGAACAAGAATTGTATCCGCTTTTCCCAACAGAAATTGTTTTGCCAGAAGGAAGTGAAATTTTTGATTATGATGCAAAACAAAATGCACAAATTAAAAATGTTTGCCCAGGATGTTTTTCAAAATCTGAAAGTGAAGCTTTGCAGAAAGCCGCTGTGGCAGCTCATCGAGGTTTGGGATTGAGACATTATTCTCGAAGTGATTTTATTGTACATCCAAAAAGAGGGGTGTTTATTTTGGAAACAAACTCATTACCCGCACTTGGAGAAAGTACTTTGATCTGTAAATCGTTAGAAGCTTGTGGGGCTAAAATTGATGATTTTTTGGATCATGTAATAGCTCTTGCGTTAAAGAAAAAGTAGGGTAGAATGTTTTTACTTGGTTTATCAAGTACCCGAGCATGACTAAAACAAAGTCACTTGGGCCTGTAAGCAGAGCTTTCAGGCCCTTCGCTCAAATCACAAGGGAAAATGAAATTTTCCCTTGGATTTTCGCTCGGGCCTGTAGCTCAATTGGTAGAGCGCCTCATTTGCACTGAGGAGGCAGCGGGTTCGAATCCTGTCAGGTCCACACAAGGAAGATTGATGCCACTAATAATATGGAAAGATTTAGTCAACCAAATTCAATCAAAATAATCTCTAGCTTCGAAGATGTACAGGCTCTTAAAGGTCTTAATGTTGGAGAGAAATTTATTATGTTTGACATTGAATATGAAGTTGAGAAAATCGAAGACGGATCACAAGTTGGGACTACTTTTGGTTTAAAAATTGATAGATATGTACCAATTTACTATCTCAAAGGACGCTCTTTTAGAAAAAGTCAAGGAGGATATCAAGCAGATGCAGATGTTGTGGTAATGTTTGAAAATAATACTGATCCAACCACTCTTGAGCACGAATTAACGCACGCTGTTGAGTATAAAATTGACCCTACTCCACAACTCTTAGATTTGTATGAGAAAGCAAAACAGGTTATTACAGAAGAATCATTTGATGATAATTTTGTTACGTTCAATTTTATGAAAAATATCCATGAATTTATAGCAGATGGTAGAACTAAACTTAAACCTGCTTTACAAAAAGAAGGTCTTTATGAAGACTTTCAAAAAGAAACAGCATATATCTTTAATTAAAAAACATGCCTCACACAATCCTTCTATATTACAAATACGTCTCAATCGAAAACCCGCAAGAATTTTTGGAGGAGCATCGAGCTTTGTGTCAAAAATTAAATTTAAAAGGGAGAATTATTATTGCACACGAAGGAATCAACGGGACAGTTGAAGGCTTGGACGAAGATACGAAAAAATATGAAGAAGCCGTGATTTCTGATTCTCGGTTTTCAGATATGATTTTTAAAAGAAGCGAAGGGACAGGCGAAGCGTTTCCAAAACTTTCTATAAAAGTCCGTCCAGAAATTGTGAGTTTGCATTTAGGTGATGATGATATAAATCCAAATGAACTTACCGGAACTCATCTTGATCCAACAGAGTTACACAATTGGTATGAAAACGGCGATGATTTTGTGGTGGTTGATATGAGAAATGATTATGAGTTTGAAGTCGGAAGATTTAAAAATTCGATAATTCCTGAAGGTCTTGAAAATTTTCGAGATTTGCCAAACGCTCTTCCATCAATTGAGCACTTGAAAGATAAAAAAGTTGTAACCGTTTGTACTGGTGGTGTGCGTTGTGAAAAAGCTTCTGGATTTTTAATTAAAAAAGGTTTCAAAGATGTTTATCAGCTAGACGGCGGAATGGCAACTTACATGCAAAGACATCCGGCAAAACATTTTCATGGAAAGCTTTATGTTTTTGATAATAGAATTGTGGTTGGTGATGGTGTTGATGATCCAAATTTAATAGTTGGGAAGTGTGGTTTATGTAAAACACCTTGTGAGAGATTTGTAAATTGCGACAACAAAAAATGCAATCTACATTTTATTTGTTGTGAGAATTGCTCAGATGAAGAAGGTTTTTCTTTTTGTTCCGAAAAGTGTACGGAAATATTTTCAATTTCTAAATCGTGTTAAATTTAATACAGAATTTGCACAAACAAAACAATGAAAGAAAAAACACCGCATGAGCTTGTTGCGGAGCACATTATTGCTACTTCTGACAACAAAAAGCTGAGACTTAGTATTATCTCAAATCCTGAAGGTGTTGTTGCTTGGATTAAATTCAATCTCAAAGATTGGGTAATTTTAATCAACACATCTTATGATGCGTTTCATCAAGATACTGACGTTGACTTGAGACTTGTGTTAGATGAGTTGAAAATTTTATTGAGTATTCATGATGAATAAAAATATTTTCACGCAGAAATGCGTGTTTTTATTTAACTAGATTTTAGATTATTAAAAATTAAATTATCAAAAGCGGTAAAAATAAATAAATCACCAAAAGATAAATCAAAATACTCATAATATCTCGAATCACAGTTGCAAAAGGTCCGGATGCGATTGCAGGGTCAAGATTTATTTTATTAAACAAAAGTGGAAGAGCAATAGCCGTTGCCGATGAAGCCAAAATTGTAAAGAAGAAAGAAATTCCTAAAATTACGCCAAGCAAAATATTTTGCCACCAAAGTGCCACTACAATCATTGCAATTAAACCAAGTATTACCGCGAGTAGAGAAGTAACGATTGCTTCTTTGTGGTAGTAATTTGAGTTTTTAAATGAACTGTCCATTGTAAGACTTCTGATAAAAATAGTTTGAGTTTGGCTTCCAACAGCGTCTGCCATGTAAACAACAGCTGGCAAAAAAGCCGCTAAAACAATCAATTCAGAAAGCATTTCTTCAAAGAAGCCAATAATTATTGCTGCAAACATTCCACCGACAAGTCCAAAAACCAACCAAGGCAATCTTTTCTTTAAATATTCGTAAGCATTACTTTTCAAAAGAGCTTGTGAAGGGTTTTCGCTTTTTGAAATACCAGCAGATCTCAAGATATCTTCTGTGTTTTCTTCGTGCAGAATATTTAAAATCGTGTCAGATAAAACAACTCCCAGTAAATGACCGCTTTCATCAACTACCGGAACATTTTTTAAATTATTTGCGATAGCGATACGAGTAATTTTTTCTTGATCGGTGTGAGAACGAACTGTTATAAGTTCTTTGGTCATTATTTTTTTAATCGGAGTTGTGTTTGGATTTATAAATAATTCTCTGATAGATATAACACCTTTCAAAACATCATGACTGTCGACAATATAAACATAATTTATACTCTCAAATTTTTTAGATTCTTTTATTAAAACTTTTTCAACTTCTCCAACTGTGTTTTCAATTTGAACAATCGGAACATTTTTTGCCATCAAGCGACCTGCACTTTCTTTTGGATAATATGCTTTTTTAGTAGACTCTTTCATTTAGATAAATTTTAACATACTTTTTTTCCACATCTTAAAATTTTTTATACACAAAAGAATTTTAAAAAAGATACAATAAAAATATATGAATTTCTTTTTAAAAAATGTTTGTTCATTTTTTGTTTTTATATTTTCTCTGACAATAATTTTGCCAACAATTGCAATTGCACAAGAACAAGAAGAAATTTATTACTACGAAAATTCTATAACCAATCTTTTTGTCGATAAAATTCAGCTTGCCAGCGGACCTTTTAATCCAGGTGAATCAATTTCTGGATTTTTTGAAATATTTAATATAGATCAAAATGCAATTTCAAATATTTCTTATAGAGTTGAGTTGGTTTATCTAGTTGATGTCGACGGTGCTTTTCATCCTTCAGAGGCAATAAATACTTCAGAAATCAGTAGTCCGATGACAATTCCTGCAGAAGGAAGTGTGAGAGTTCCTTTTATTTATCAAAGTCCAAAAAACATTCCTGAAGGCGAGCTTGGTCTTTTAATTCAAACGTATTTTGGCAACCAAAATCCTTCTGCTTATGAAATAATTCCAATTGAATTCACCGGAGAAAAAATTACTCTTTTGGAAAGAAGTGGATTTATTGTTGTGAATGAAGATGAAATTTTTGATTTATTAACTGGTCCGACAATCAGAAAAGACGAAAAAATGGAATTTTTGGCTATTATTTTAAATTCGACAAATTCTGATAAGAAAATTTCTACGAACTTAAAAATATTTGAAGGAAATAATTCAAACACCACTCCGATTTTTGAAACCAATTTAGATGAAGTTGAAATAAAACCAGATGAAGAGTCAGAAATTTTAATTGATGTTGATATTAAAGAATATAATCCTGCTGTTTATACAGTTTTAATGACTTTTAAAGACGAACAAAACAGAGAAGTTGTTTTGCCGATAGAATCAAGATTTATTGTCGCAGGTGCAAAACCAAAAATTGAACAAGTAAAATATAATACAACCGACTTAACAAACGCAGCGTCTTTTGATGTCCGAGTATTTTACATGGATGCGCCTTATGATTTTCGTATAAATGAAGATGGAACTCCACGAGATTCTAGATATGAATTATTGAATACAGAAAGAGGTGTAGCTTTAAACAATATGTCTGCAAAAGTTCTTGTGAAAAATATTGCAGATGGAAAAATTTTAGCTGAACAAAATATAAAATTTGAAAGTGGCGCGGATGAGGTTGCTAGATTTGAACCTTTTTATAATCTTTATGGATTAAACATAACAGTTGAACTATTTGAAAACGGAGAATTAGTAGACACTTACACAGAAGATATTTCAGTAACTACAAATTGGTATGGATTTTTTGAAAAATATTTTAAATTTTATCCACTTGAAACAATTTTAGTTTTGTCGATTGTTGTAATACTTTTTATTGGCTTAATTATTTCAGTAATTTTAAGAAGACGAGTATGAAAAAAGCATTTTTAATTTTTGGAATAATTGCAGCATTTATTTTCTTCAATCATCCTGTTGAAACTTTTGCCGGCGATCCTCATTTTTTGAGTCGATTAAATGTAACAAATCCAAAACCACCAAGTGTTAAAAGTTATGCTCCGGGAGAAAGAATAGCTTTTCAAGTTGATTTTCTTTGGACTTATTGTAGTAACAGAGGAGGAAGTTTTTCAGAGGGAAGAATAACGAATCCAGTTTTGCAAAGTCGTCCTCATTCAAGTTTTTCTGCTTGGAAAAGATTGGCGACCGTTCATGATCAATATACGGTCAAAGAGTTAAATGATCTTATAAAGAAAAAATATGGTTCAATGCCTACAACAGTTGAAAGTATTGATTACAATGGCTCTGTTATGAGTCGCGGTATTTATATACCTTTCTCAATAAAATTTAAATCTTCTGGCGGAGGGAGAACTGGCGGTGGTACGGGAGAAAGTGCGCAAGCGCAAAATTATGTAAGAAATTTAATTAAGGGCTACCCTCGAGATAGTGTTTATACAACCACTTTTAACGCACCGCAAACTCCAGGAATTTATCATTTTAAATATGAAGTAAAAGTAAACACGCCTCAAGGAGATATTGTAAAAGGAGGTGTTGCTACTTTTAAAGTTGAAAAACCTTTGGATTGCCCTCCTGGAACACAAAAAGTTATTATCAATGGTGAAGAAAAATGTATTCCAATTGAAAATGAAATTGAATTGATTTGTTCTGCTGATAAATCAAAAGTTGATGTTGGCGAAACCGTGACTTACACAGCAAGATCTCCAAGGACTGTTAATTTCACTTGGTACAACGGAGATAATTTAACAGGAAATGTTTTGTCTGGACCAATTTCTGGATTGAGTAGCTCGATTACAAGAACTTTTTCAGAAATCGGAAATTATTTGACGACTGTAAAAGCAACTGACTCTGCTGGGGGAATTGGAATTTGTTCAATTAGAACTGCGGTTGGTGATGTTGAAGAATGGACTGATGAAGAAACGACAGAGTATGAAGAATTCGAAGAAGAAATTTTAGATGAAATTGTTACCGAAGATGGAAGAATTTTGAAATTCGACAGGAATGCAGGAGACGCCGTGATTAAATTTGAAACAGATCGAGCAATTACAAATGATATTTGTGTTGGAACTTGGGAAGCTGAAAATGTTTTGCAATGTTTCTTGGTGCAAAATGGGAGATTGAACAAACTGCAAGATGAAATCGAATTTTCTGATTCAAAAGAATTGATTCCGGGAAATTACCAAATTCAATGCTTGGCGTTGAAAGACGGAAAGCCTGCTTTGTCACAGGAAAGATTCTGTCGAACAAACCCAGATTTCAGAGAAAGCTAAAAACTTGATAAAAGTATATAAATATTGCAGAATATAGATATGTATAACAAAACACAAAAGAGAGCCGTTTATCTTTTAGTTGTTTTAATCTTTGTTGAAATTATTTTCTTTCTGTCTGTTTTTACAAATGTTGGCGTAAATTTTAGAAATAATTTAGCGGCGATTCTTCCAAGTGTTTTGGTAAAAGCCACAAACGAAGAAAGACAAACTCAAGAATTGCCGGAATTGGTAGAAAACCCTCTACTTGTTGAAGCTGCAAAATTAAAAGCAGAAGATATGGCGGCAAAAGGTTACTTTGCTCACATTAATCAAGAAGGTCAATTTCCTTGGCACTATTTAGATTTAGTTGGATATAAATATTCTGCTGCTGGAGAAAATCTAGCTGTAAATTTTGTGCAATCTCGCGAAGTTCATAGAGCTTGGATGAATAGTCCGACTCACAAAGCAAATATTGTTGAAGAAAAATTCTCAGAAATAGGAATTGCTACCGCAGAAGGAATTTATAAGGGAGAAGAAGCTGTGTTTGTTGTGCAATTTTTCGGAACACCAAAAAGCAATTTATTTAAAAATTCTGACAATGTTGCGGTTTCTGAAAGTATAAATTTAGGAAATATTAACACCAATGTTTTGGGGGCAAGTATTTTTAAAGACAACTCTCCATACACAATGATTTTAATAATTTCTGTTTCTATAATTATTTTAATTTTGATTGCACTGATTCTAAAATTCTTTGTTCCAATAAAAATTCATCACAAAAAAACTATCATTGATTTTGTGATTGTTGTAATAATTATACTTTTGCTTTCTATTGTTAATCTGCAAGTAGTAAATTTTGTTAAAGGAGAGGTTTAAAACTTATTTGACATAGTATTCTCATTATGTAAAGTAAAGTTACAAATTGGGTTTTGTAATTTTATTATTTAAGAAAATTTTATGAATAAGTCTTATAAAAGCAGTATTTTGGGGTATTTATTAATTACAATTTTAGCTTTTTCTCCGTTGGTGACAGTTGCCGAAACTTTGGAAGATGCTCCGGTATCAGATCCTGTTGTAGAAGTGGCAGAAGAAGTGCAAACAGAACCAGAGATTCCTGCTGTTGATGAAACAACACCCGAATCCCCTGAAGAAGAGGTTGTTGATGATATTGATGAGGTTGCAGAAGAAGTAAAAGAAGAAATTCAAAACGAGAATCAGGAAAATAAAGAAGAACAAACCGAGGCTGATACAGCCAACAATGACGAAACAAAAGATGAAACTCCTCAGGAAGATTTATTTGATAATTTTGTTAAAACAATTAATGAAAATGTAAAAGCTCCAATTGTTGATACATTTAAAGAAGAAACCTCAAAACAAGAAAACATTGTTACTTTTGTAGAAAAAGTTGAATTAAATGTCACATATAAATTTTCTTACAATGAACAAGTTCAAGTTACTTTCACAAAACTTCCGGAAAACCCAGGTAGCCTATCTATTGAAGAAGTGGTTTTAACCAACGAACAAGTCAAAGAATTTGGAGCGTTGAGTAATGTTGCTTATGACATTACTTCAAATATGGAAAATGGCTCTTTTGAATATGATTTGAAATTACCAGTTCCAGAAGGAGTGGAGAAAGTTTCAAAAGTTATATACGCTGAAAATGAATCTGAATTATCAAAGAAAAATATTGGAGTAGTTGATGAGGTGAAAGTTGATGAAGTTTCAAACGAAACTGTTTTAGTTTCAGAAATGAATCACTTCACGATTTTTATTGTAACTAGAGACATACAAGATTTTGCAGATCTTGATTGGGAAGGAGACAGAACAGCTCCAACTGATGGGTGGGTCGAAACTACAAACACTTTAATTATGAGTATTGATGGCTCAAAACAATCAACAAGTGATCATCACAAAACTGAGGGTGTTCAAGCAGATATTCCAACTGGAAAAAACAGCGTGAAAGTTCAACTTTTAATTGATAGTGATTGGAGTACTGTCGATTATGTTAGGGCTGGTCTTTGGGGAAAGGTTGCACGAGTTATAAATCCAGCAAACAATGATACTGCGTGGCCAATAATCGAATTTACAAATGAAAATAATAATCCTCGTTTCAGAGTTTGGGATACCATATCAGGAGGGTGGACTAATTTACCTGAGCCTGTTGCCTACGGGGATACTGTAGATTTTGAGGTTTTACAAAATCCATTTACAAGTGAGTTTGAATTTTATCTAAATGATAATTTAGTACATTCATACAGCTCGGTTGATGGTGCAGATAATTACAATTTCTATGATGGTTTAATTTTGAATGCTTACAACAATGGTGAAAGTTATTCTGTAAAGTGGTCTAATTTAGAATTAGGAGTTGTAAAAGAGGTTGCAGAAACTTCGGATTCAAAATACTCATATCTTGAAAGATATGTTGCTGCAAATAACTTTGGACCAGGTTCATCTAATGCAAATATTTTTGCTCAAGTGTTGGTGCCTTTGACAGCGACAAAAGTTAGAGCAACTATAGATGGAACAACTATTACAAGCACTGATGGTGTAGATACCAAGCTTGATGACAACATATTTAAATCAGGTATACAGCATGGAAAACAAGTTTGGAGAATTAAGAAAGCAATGCCCGTTGGAGAATATGATGTATTTGTTGAATATGAATTAAGTGGTGATTGGTATCCTGTTACAGGTGGTCCGGCAAAAGCGTTTGTTACAAGTTCATTAGGAGTAGATATTATAAATCCAAACGATTCTAAGTTTATTTTTAGACCTGGAGACAGCAGTGTTGTTCGCCTAAGAATTAGCGATAAATATAAATCTTTTAGAGATGCAAAATTTACTATCAACGGGACTGTTTTTGAAGTAACAAGAGACACACTAGGGGTTGATTTGAGACAAGAGGGAAATTATGTTCTTGTCGATATTTCAAAAGCTTCAAACTGGGTTCCGTTACCAGAAGGTTCATACACAGCTGAGGTAAATGTTTGGAACAAAGCAAATCAAAGATCGTTTAAGTCAGATGAACAAACAAGAGAGTTTATTATCGACGCAACATCTCCACAAGTCTCTGAATTTACAGCCCCTGAACTTGTATCAAAAACTTTGCCAGTATCTGTAAAAGCAACAGACAATAATGGTATTGAAAGTGTGAAGTTTTATTTGGCTGAAAAGAAAAATGGTGTTTGTAAAAATAACTACTCATCAATCAAAGATGTTGTTGTAACAAGTGGTGTAAATGATGTTTATACAGCAGAAATTGATACATCAGCTTTAAATGGAGAGTATTGTGTTTTGGCAAGTGCAAAAGACGTAGCAAGTCATACTAGTGTTCCATTATTTAAGAGTGTAGAGATTGACAATACGGCTCCTGTAGCAGAAATTACTTTTCCAACAAATAATCAAGTTGTGAGTGGAGTTGTTGAAATAAGAGGAACTGTTTTAGATGATAACTTGTTGCGATATTATTATAATATTGCCGGAATATCAAAAACAATTACAGGAGATAATTCTTTTTCTGATCAAGTAATCTATACTTGGGACACTACTACAATAACTGATGGTACTTATTCTTTAAGATTAGAGGCACGTGATAAAGCTGATAATAAAAATTCTAGTTCAGTAGATGTTATTAATGTGATTGTGGACAATACTGCACCAGCAATTCCAACTGGATTATTTTGGGAGGATTCAGAAGGTGGTGTTGTAGATGATAATGGTTCTACTGAATTGGATAAAGGGATTGCAAGATGGGCAAATAATACTGAGTCTGATTTAAGTCACTATGTTTACAAGTATTGGAATGACATAAACACATCGCCGTACAATGACGAAGCCAGTGCTTATGTAGCTTCAAATATTAAAAACTCATCTTTGTCTGGTACATTTAACCAAGGTTATGGTACACATCATTTCTGTGTTTCTGCTGTAGACGTTATTGGAAATGAATCAGGTTGTAGTGATGTATTCACTATAAATTATGTGGAAGAAGCTATTGTGTCCACACCAACTCCTGTAACACCACAACCAGAAGATAGTGACTTCCAAACAACATCATCTGACGAGTCACGAAGATCAAGCTCAAGAAGAACTTTGGGTGGAACATCATCTGCCGGAGAGGTTTTGGGTGCGTCTACTGGCTTGAATCACTCATGTAATGGAATGTACCTAAACACTTATTTGAAAGAAGGTGTTACTTCAACGGATGTTGCATTATTGCAAACATTCTTGAATAGTGAAGGTGCTTCATTGCCTGTAACAAGTTACTTCGGAGCTCTTACAAAAGCTGCAGTAGTTGCTTTCCAAAATAAATATGCAGAAGAAATTTTGAAACCGTGGGGAGTTTCAGCTACTGGTTTTGTGTTTAAAACAACACGATGGAAAATAAACAATATTGTTTGCCCAGGTTCAGAGGAGTTTCCGATGATTCCGTAATTGTTTTGCAATTAAAATATCTTATAAACAAAAAATAATAGTTTAAAAATACATTGCGGAGCCGTTCCAAACGGCGAGCATTAGCGAAAGAGAAGAAACGAGACACTTTGTGTCTCGTTTCTTCTCTTATCGCGTGTATTTTTAAACTATTATTTTTTGTTTGTGTCATATCTTGATATAATAAACTCAATGCGACGACGAGGATTTACACTGATTGAAGTAATTATTACGACTGTTTTGTTAACAATTATCCTGACTATTGTTTTTAATTCGTATCACAACGCTCAATTAAAAAAACAACAAGACGGTATTGTGCAAGATTTAGTTTCAGATTTAGAAAAACAAAAAGCTGATACGGTTGCCGGTAAAAATGGTTCAATTTTTGGAATTAAATTTAACCCTGAAGACAATAATTATGTTTTGTATCAAGGGCAAACTTTTAATCCTGAAAATCAAAATAATAAAAATAAAATTATTAACAGTTCTTTTTTTCTTGAAGAAACAATTGAAAATCAAAATAATTTGATTTATTTTTCAAAACTAACAGGAGAAGCAAACCAAACTGCAATAATTACGATTTCGCACATAGAGGAAAAAGTTAATCCACAATTAATTTTTATTGAAAAAAGCGGAAATATCTCTGTGCTAAAATAAAGAAATAAATGAGACTTCCTTCGACAAAAAAGGGGATTAGTATGATAGAAATTGTCATTTCTGCTGGGATTGTGACAATTACTGTCGCTGCAATCGTTACGGTTATTCAAACATATCTTTCATTGGTTAAACAAAATTCTATTGAAACACAAGCAGTTCTTTTGTTAGATGAGACTGCCGAAGCTTTGCAGTATTTAAGAGATGTTAGTTTTGAAGATAATTTTGGAGATGTAAATACTCAAACCGCTTATACTATTTTTTGGAACGGAAGTTCTTATGAAATGACAAACGAAACCATAATCTTACCTCATGAAATGACACGAAAAATTTATTTTACAGAAGTAAAAAGAAATTCAAATGATGTTATTTCTCAAAATGGAACAACTGATGAAAGAACTATAAAGGCAACTATTGTAATTAACTGGCCATCAAAAGAAGAACAAAAAGAAATTTCTTCTGAAATGTTGATTCACGATTTGTATGAAAATTAATTATTCAAAAAATAATAAAGGATTTACTCTTGTAGAATTTTTAGTCTACATTTCTGGAATGATAATTATTTCAGCAATTTTAACTATGGTTGTTGTTCAATTTTATGGAATATATAAAGATTTGATACTTGTGCCTAGAGCAGATCGAGCTGGTTTGATGATTGTAGATAGAATCACAAGAGAGCTAAGAGTCGCAAATCAGGTGGATTCAATCAATAGTGTGTTTGGATCTACAAATGGAGTTATTGTTTTTGATGTTTATAATTCTGGTTCTTTAACTAAAAAAAGATTTTTTGTGGAAGATGGAATTGTTAAATACCAAGAAAATAATGGAGAAATCCAATCTCTAACTTCTGAAAATTTAAATGTGAGTAATTTGAATTTTACTCTTGCTAACACAGATGTCTCTAGTGCCGTTCGTTTGAATGTTGAAATTCAATACAATGACAGAGATGGAATTGAAACAAAAGATTATACGGGATTTGCAATTTTAAGAGAATCTTATGAATAAAATAAACTCAAAAAAAGGTCATATTATCATAATTAACGCACTGCTTTTCTTTGCACTTTCTACAACAATAATATTTGCTGTCTCTCAACCAATTGTTTCCACATTCAAAATAACTAAATCTTTTTTGAAATCAAAAGAATCTTTTTTGGTTGCAAACTCGGCTTCAAATGAAGTTTTGTATAAGTTAAATACGAACAAAGAAATTGCTTCGGCTGAAAATTTTACTCTTGCACAAGGAACTGCGGTCATCAATGTTTCTGACACCGGTGACGGAAAAAATATTTCTATAAGTTCTGATTCAGATTCTTACAAAAGAAATTATTTGATGTCTTTAAAAACAGGTGAAGGCGTGAGTTTTAATTACGGGCTTCAGGCTGGCCAAGGTGGCTTTGAAATGCAAGGCGGCGCCGGAATTATTGGAAATATTTATTCAAATGGAAAGGTTACTGGTAGTGGAGGACCTTTTATTACAGGAAGTGCTATTTCTGCAAATATTTCAGATCCTGTCGCTGTGCTTTCTAACAATGGTTTAGTAAATCCAAGTCATGAAATTAAGTTTGGAGGAAACGATACACCTCAAGATGCTTCTCAAAGTTTTTCTGTAGCGACAACTACTCCTATTGCGAGTATGAAAATTTTTATTAAAAAATCTGGAACAGCTTGGATGAATAATGTGACAGTGAGATTGGTAAATGATAACAATGGTAAACCAGGGCAAACTACTCTTACACAAGGAACAATAAGTGCTTCTACTGTTACAACTGTTTTTAATTATTTAACAATTCCTTTTAATACTCATGTTTCTTTAAATTCAAATAAAACTTATTGGATTGTTTTTGATACTTCTACAACTTGGGGGCAATATTATTCTCTTGGTGCAAACAACAATCAATATTCTGGTGGGCAAGCAAAAACTGGAACTTGGGCTTCAAACAATGGAGGAACTTGGGATAATTTTTCTCCTTCATCTGTTGATCAGTATTTTGATTTGTATGTTGGTGGAAATACCGGTTTGATTCAAGGAATTTCCGTTGGAACTGATGGAGTTGGTGATGCTTGGGCTCATGAAATTAATAATTCAAATGTTACCGGAAATATTTACTGCCAAGCTGGTTCTGGAAATAATAAAGCTTGTGACACAAGTCGTATGGCTCCAGTTCAACAACCTTGGCCGGTTTCTGATGGAAATGTTCTTGAATGGAAAACTCAAGCTGAATCAGGCGGTGCAACTTCTAGTATAAATCTTGGAAGTAATCACACTAGAAATATTGGGCCGGTGAAAATAAGTGGTGATTTATACGTTGGTTCTGGCGCAACTTTAAACATAGACGGACCTGTATATGTGACCGGAAATGTAACTGTTTCTGGAGGTGCAAAAATTAGAGTAAATCCATCTTTGGGAAATGTCAGCCAGGTTATTGTTGCTAGTGGTAGAGTGGTCGCAGAAGGTGGCGGACAATTTCAGGGATCAGGATTTTCTGGAAGTTATATTTTGCTTGTAACAACAAGCTCTTGCCCTGATTCTGTTGGTTGTTCTGGCAGAAAAGCCATTGAAGTTTCTGGAGGAACTGGAGCTGTAGTTTTGAACGCACAAAATGGAACAATTGAATTTACAGGTGGTGCTCAAGCAAAACAAGCAACTGCGCACAAAATTATAATGTCCGGCGGAACACGTTTGATTTATGAAGAAGGTTTGATAAATCCAAATTTCACAAGTGGACCGTCGGGTAGTTGGACTATTGATAGTTGGAAAGAAGTTGATTAAAAAAGTGATATAATTAGCTCGCAAATGACTGAAAAGATTTCTTCTGGTATTCAAAATTTTCTAAAATGGACTCTGCCGTTTTTAATTTTGTTCGCTTTTTTCTATGCAATGACAGAAAAGAAAGAGGCTCAAATTGTAGTGTTGCCAGACAATCAGAGTGAAAAAGAAATTGTAGAAGAATTGAAAGAACGAGGATATATTTCAAATAGTATTTCTTATGTCATTACAAAAATTGCCTTAAAATTTGGTTTAGAAATCGAATCAGGAGGTTTTATTTTGTCTGAAAAAATGGGACCTTTTAAACTTCTTGCTGCACTTTCTTCTCCTGAATATAAATATGTGGCAGTTGCTGAAGGTATGAGAAAAGAAGAAATTGCAGAACTTTTTGGGGAAACATTAAATTGGGATGAAAAAGAAAAAGAGCAATTTTCAACTCCAAAAAATATTTGTATTTTTGAAACTGATGAAGGGTATTTGTTTCCAGGAAAATATTTAGTTCACAAAGACTCTTCTGTTAATGAAGTTAAGGTGATGATGGAAAAAAAGCTTGATGAAATGATTGAAAAAAATTTGAAAGAAGGCAAAGAAACTGTTTTGGATAAAAATCAGATTTTGATTATTGCTTCATTGATACAAAGAGAGGCGGCAGGAAAGCATGATATGAAATTAATTTCTGGAGTTATTTGGAATAGAATTTTTAGTGAAATGCCTTTGCAAATAGATGCGACATTACAATATGCGAAAGGTAATGAAGAAGAGTGGTGGCCGCCGGTGGATTCGGAAGATAAATATATTGACTCGCCCTACAACACTTATAAAAACTATGGTCTTCCGCCAACTCCAATCTCAAACCCGGGTTTAGCAGCAATTGAAGCAGCTTTAGATCCTGTCGACACGGATTGCTTGTTTTATTTACATGACAAAAATGCAGTAATTCATTGTGCGACAAATTATGATGACCACAAAAGAAACATTAGACATTACCTACAATAATTTTATATAATAGATATATGATTTCTTTAATTACAGGTTTACTAATAGGAGGAGTTGCGGTTTTCTTTGCATTTCAAAATAACCAAACTGTTACAGTGAGATTTTTGGAAAACGAACTAACTGGTTCGGTGGCGATTCTAATAATCACTGCATTGTTGATTGGGTTTATTGTTGGGTTGGTGATTTTTGTGCCTCGTTCAATTATGGATACTTGGAAAGCAAGATCTTTGCAAAGAGAAGTTAATCGTTTGAAGCAAAGACTTGGTGAAGAACCTATCCAATACGAAGCGCCTGGTCTTGGAGAAGAAGGCGAGAAGCATATTGAGGTTGTTGAGTAAATTTGCTACTATTTCAGTCTATGAATTTTTTAATGAAAGCAATGCTGAAACGCCAATTGGCTCAGCTTCCAAAAGATCAGCAGGAAATGATTATTAATATGATTGAGAAGAACCCCAAATTCTTTGAGAAAATTTCTTCTGAAATCCAAACTAAAATCAAAAACGGCGTACCAAAACAAACCGCTGCAATGTCTGTATTTATGGCTCACAAAGACGAACTTCAGAAGATGATGGTTGAACAAAATAAATAATCATGAGCTTATCAATCGGTATAGTCGGGCTTCCCAATGTGGGAAAATCAACTTTATTTAATGCTTTAACAAAGCAGTGTATTCCTGCTGAAAATTATCCTTTTTGTACAATTGATCCATCTGTTGGAATTGTTCCAGTTCCAGATGATCGACTTTATAAATTGGCAGAATTTTCAAAAACTCAAAAAACAATTCCTGCTGTTGTGGAATTTACGGACATTGCCGGACTTGTAAAAGGAGCTGCTCAAGGTGAAGGCCTTGGAAATAAATTTTTAACAAATATTCGAAACGTTGATGCAATTGCTCATGTTGTTAGAATTTTTGAAAATCCAGATATCACACATGTTCACGGACAGGTTAATCCTCTTGATGATATTCAAGTTATCAATCTTGAATTGATAATGTCCGACGCAGAAACTGTTGCAAATCGTCTTGTAAAAATTGGTCGTGATGTAAAACGAGGAGATAAAGAAGCTTTGAAAGAAGAAGCTCTTTTGATGCGACTTTCTGTTGCTTTCAATGATCAAAAATTAGCATCAAGTGTAAATCCAACGGAAGAAGAAATGGCGACATACAAAAGTCTTCACTTACTTACGGCAAAACCAATGTTTTATGTTTTGAATCGCCAATCTGATTCAAAAAATATGGATGACGATGAAAATGATTCTCGTTACAAAGATCTAATGAATTTTTTCAGAGAAAATGATGCGAATTTTGTAAAAGTTGATGCTGCGAACGAAGCTTCGGTAAATGAATTAGATGAAGAAGAAAAAAGAGAATTGCTTGCTGCTGTCGGAATCGAAGAAAGTGGACTTGGTGCTTTGATTAAAAAAGGGTATGAAATTCTTGGATTGATGACTTATTTCACAACGGGTGAAGTAGAAACTCGTGCATGGACAACTTTTGTCGGCGCGACTGCTCCGCAAGCCGGTGCCTCAATTCACTCTGATTTTGAACATAAATTTATTCGCGCCGATGTTATCGCTTGGGACAAACTTTTGGAAGCTGGTTCATTTGCCGCTGCTAGAGAAAAAGGATGGCTGAGAACAGAAGGGAAACAATATATCGTTCAGGACGGTGATGTGATGGAGTTTAGGGTTTAGCTGGAATGTTGACAATACTCAACTACAAAGAGTATTCTTTTTAGGAAAGGAGGTCTTATGATTGACTCAGATGTAATAGAAGCTACGCATGTAAGGTGTATGGATGGAAGTATCCGAAGAATCATCGAAAAATGGGGAGTTGGACAAAATGGAACCGTGAACAGACCATCTGAAGGTGGTTTCGGTGTAGTTACAGAGGACGGAACAAGAATCAGCATGTGGCACGCTCGTTCTTATCTAAAAGAAGAAGGTAAGGATAGGTAGATTCACTTCATAAAATTAACCCGAAACCATATCGATAGATAGTGGTTTTTTTATTTTTTATAATCTTATGGTTCAAAATTAATCTTGTAATTTAAATAAAAACAGCTCAAACCAAAATTGAGGCTGTGTTGAAATCATACCGACATATGTCTTTTAAGCTGTTGCAGAGCTCCGACAACGGTATTTTTGATGTCCTCCATTGTCTTGATATGCATTCGTAGAGCACTTTTCTCAATAGCAGCAAATACCCCAGTTGTCTCCGGAGAAGCATTCTCTTTGCGATAAGCGATGGACTTTTTCTCTTCCTCGTATCTGTTTGTTTCGACTCGCATAGACATTTCTCCAACGATAATCATTTTATCCATGTTGTTTTTGACGATGCGAGTCAGTTTGCTACTTTGTGTCTGCCGAAATTCAGCAATGTGCTCCTCCATTTCTTGCTGGATTTTCTCCAACTCTTCTGCCATTTCTTTGTCCATGTTTTCGGTATATTCGGTGAATTGTTCAGTTTAATTCAAACATTACTGACTATTATGAATAAAGTCAATTAAATAAAAATAGAAGAAAAAATCTTCTCGTATTTTTACCATTCGATCCAACCAGTCGTGGCAATCTTGCAAAATTCGATTAAATTCTTCTTCGGTAGTTTTGTACAAGTTTTTGACAATTATTTAATTTAGTTTAAATTTACCCTGAACAAGTTGAATATTAAATTATGAAATCAAGATTGTACGTTTTTGATAAAACACTCAGCGAAGGACAAGCTTTGAATCAACTCAAAAAACTATTACTGCTTGCTGGACACAGAGTGTGTGAAGCGAATGAGGAAATGGTAAAGAAGTTTCGCTCAGTACAAGAAGCTGAAAAAGCCATTCGACAAGCTTGGTTGCAAGGAGGTCGTAGTTCGATTCGGTTCGTCAAAATTCACATCTACACTGAATTACAGTGGGACTCTCATTCTGATATAGATGCTTCCACGATTGACTATCCAGAAATCTTGGAAGGACTTTCAGATCTTTCAGACATTACTCGCCACAAAGCCGAGAAGTGGGTGGCTGATTTGATGAATATCGGTCTGTTGATTTAGGACAAATTTACTCCCCAGCATTAATTTATTTGCTGGAGGTTTTTTATTTAAGTGAAATTTAAAAGAAAAAAGACTTACCTACGGATTGAACATAGAGCAAGTCTTTGGTTTTATTCGACGTGAATAATCGCAGGAAATGCACGCAAGTTATAAAACCTCACCGTCAATTTCTGAGATTTCCTTATTGGGTCGAGTATGATTTCAACTACGCAATAGGAGTCGTCTCCTCCACGGTTGTTACCGATAACTGACACCGGGGCTACTCCAAAACTGTTGGGAGCATTTCTCTTGATTGCAGACGGAACAAAGGGAAACGAGAAGTGAGCACCTTTCAAGTCTATCCCCGAGCGATTGTTGTGAGTGATATGCTCTAAACAAGTCCCCAAGAATTCTGATGTATCAAATTCCTGGGTTGTTGTGTAATCGTTGTGCCCTTTTTCTTCACAGAGGAAGTGGCTAACCACTTCGAGGTTGTCATACCAATTGTCCATTTTTAGATGTGGTTGAGGTTAAAAGAATTTGTCTAAAATCATATATTATATTTTATATTATGTCAAGTTATATATAGAAACATTCTCGTATTTAATTGAAATTTAAGCAAAATCGAGCTATGATGTTTTTGCTATATGGAGGGCTACGATCATAAATCTATAGAATCTAAATGGAAAGAAATTTGGGACAAAAACCAAGTTTATAAAACACCAGACGAAGTTTCTGGAAAAGAAAATGAATATGTTTTAGTAGAATTTCCGTACCCATCTGGAAATCTACACGTTGGTCACTGGTATGCTTTTGCCATTACCGACATTTTTGCTCGATATCAAAGATTAAAAGGGAAAAATGTTCTATTTCCGGTTGGTTTCGATGCGTTCGGTCTTCCTGCAGAAAATGCAGCGATAAAAAGAAATTTAAATCCGCGAGAGTGGACAATGCAAAATATTGAGACAATGCAAAAACAATTGGAATCAATGGGCGCTTCTTTTGACTGGTCTCGAAAAGTTATTTCTTGTTCTCCTGAATATTATAAATGGACTCAATATCTTTTTTTGAAATTATACGAAGCTGGTTTGGTAGAAAAAAAAGTTTCGTTGGTAAACTGGGATCCTGTTGATAAAACCGTTCTTGCAAATGAACAAGTTCTTTCTGATGGAACAGCTGAACGCTCTGGTGCAAAAGTAGAAAAAAAAGAATTAGAACAATGGTCTATCAAAATTACAAATTATGCAGATAGATTGATTGATGATTTAGATGACTTAAATTGGCCTACACAAATTAAAGAGGCGCAAAAAAATTGGATTGGAAGAAGCAAAGGTGCAGAAATTGATTTTAAAATTGCTGATATAGAGCATTCTGTAAAAGTTTTTACAACACGACCTGATACTTTGTTTGGCGTGACTTATGTTGTTTTAGCTCCTGAACACAAATTAGTTGAAGAACTAATTTCAAAAGTTTCAAACAAAAATGAAGTTGAAAACTATATTGAAATAACAAAAAGAAAATTAGAACGAGATCGTTTGATTGGTGTCAGTGAAAAAACCGGTGTTGTTTTGGATGGTGTTTTTGCAATAAATCCGGCAAACGGCGAGCAAATTCCTGTTTACATTGCAGATTATGTTCTTGCAAATTATGGAACTGGAGCAGTAATGGCTGTGCCCGCACACGATGAAAGAGATTTTGAATTTGCACAAAAGTTTGGATTGCCTATAAAAAAAGTTATTGAAAATTCTTTTGAACAAAAAGCATACACAGGCGAAGGGATTTTAATAAACTCTGAGGAATTCAACGGACTACAAAACGAAGAAGCCAAAGAAAAAATTGTGGCAAAAGTTGGTGGGCAAATGAAATCTACATACCGACTTCGAGACTGGACTGTTTCAAGACAAAGATATTGGGGTTGCCCGATTCCAATGATAAATTGTCCATCTTGCGGACCTGTCCCTGAAAAAGAAGAAAATTTACCAGTTGTTTTACCGGAAATTTCAGATTACTTGCCTCGAGATGATGGAAAATCTCCGCTTGCAAAAGCAACTGAATGGATGAATGTAAAATGTCCAAAATGCGGAAGTGATGCAGAAAGAGAAACAGACACTCTAGATACTTTTGTTGATTCTTCTTGGTATTTTTTGAGATACGTTGACCCAAACAACTCTGAAAAATTTGCTGACATAGAAAAACTAAAAAAATGGATGCCTGTAAACTTTTATTCAGGAGGTTCAGAGCATACAACAATGCATGTTTTGTTTGCTCGATTTTTCAACAAAGCTCTTTTTGATTTAGGGCTTTCTCCAGTTTCAGAGCCATTCACATATCGACTAAATAGGGGTTTGATTTTAGGAACAGATGGTAACAAAATGAGTAAATCAAAAGGAAATGTTATCGACCCTGATATAGAAGTCGAAAAATTTGGCGCTGATACTGTGCGAACTTACCTTGCATTTATCGGACCATACAACGAGCCAGGAAATTATCCTTGGGATCCAAACGGTATTGTGGGGGCTCGGCGTTTTTTGGAGAGAATTTTCAAAGTTACAGAAAAAATTACTGATTCAACCTCGGATGAAGTAAAAAGAGAATTACACAAAGCAATCAAAAAAGTTTCTGAAGATATGCAAAATCTAAAATTCAATACTGCCATTGCTTCTTTGATGACTTTAACAAATGAAATTTTCAAAAATGGAATTTCAAAAGAAGATGCAAAAATTGTGACACAACTTCTTTCTCCGATCGCGCCTCATACAGCTGAAGAAATGTGGCAAAAATTGGGAGAAAATGATTCTGTTTTTAAATCAAATTGGCCAGAATTTAACCCTAAATTTTTGGAAACTGACACACTAACTCTACCTGTTCAAGTAAACGGAAAAATCAGATCTCAAATTGTAATATCAAACGGTGTGGATGAAGAAGAGATCAAATCAATAGCAACATCTGACGAACAGGTGAAGAAGTGGATTGAAGATGCGGAGATCAAAAAAATTATTTACATAAAAGATAAACTGGTCTCAATAGTGATTTAACTTGACAGTTTGAGCATATGGTGATAATTTTATAATCATAATTTTTAGTGAAAATGCCAACAAAGATAACATTTAAACCAAAACAAGTAACTAGCAAAATTCTTGAAATGCTACCTGATAGAGCAAGGGATATTATCGTCGGAAGATATGGTCTTGGAGACTCAAGTGAGAAGAAAACACTGGAATCTATCGGAAAGAAGTACGATATTACAAGAGAGCGAGTTAGACAGATTGAGGAATATTCTCTTTCTAATATTCGAAAATCTGACGAGTTCAAAAAACTTGGCCCTGTTTTTGATGAATTAAAGCTTATAGTTGAAAGTCTTGGTGGAGTTGTTGATGAACAAGAACTACTTGATGCAGTTTCAAAAAATCAAAGTATTCAAAACCACGTTCACTTTTTGCTGGTTCTGGGAGATCCTTTTGTGAGACTAAAAGAAAACAGCGAATTCACTTGTCGTTGGTGTGTTGATGAGCCGTTGGCAAAAAATATTGAATCTTCAATCAAAACACTTTACGGAAAACTAAAAGAAGATGATATTGTTTCTGAATCAGAATTGATTGATGAGTTTCTAAATCACGTTAAAGAAGTTTCTGAATATCATAAAAATGATGAAATTATCAAACGATGGTTGAACACTTCAAAGAGAATCAAGAAAAATCCTTTGGGAGAATGGGGAAAAGCTGAATCACCAAACATTAATGTGAAAGGAATGAGAGATTATGCTTACCTTGTAATCCGACAACACGGTTCTCCAATTCACTTTAGAGAAGTTGCTGAGCAAATTTCAAAGCTTTTTGGTAAAAAAGCTCACGTTGCAACAACACACAACGAACTTATCAAAGATCCTAGATTTGTTTTAGTTGGAAGAGGTTTGTACGCGCTTTCTGATTGGGGTTATATGAGTGGTGTTGTCCGAGATGTTATCAATAACATTATTAAAAAACACGGGCCTCTAACAAAAGAAGAAATTATTGAGAAAGTTTTGAAAGAAAGATATGTAAAAGAAAATACAATTCTTGTAAATCTTCAAAATCCAAAATTCTTCACTAAAGACGTGAAAGGAAGATACGACATTGCGTAAAAGTTGTCTTTGTCGCTCGTAACTACATGCTATAATTTAAGAGATGGATGAATCGATGCTGATTGGTAGTGTTTTTGATTTCGTTATTTCTTTAATACCGATCCTTGTTCCGATTGGTTTGTTTTGGCTTTTAATAAAAATGTACATTGATGCAAACAGAGCTACTTTTCTTGCATCTCAAGAGTATGTTTTATTGCAAATAACTCCTCCGCAAAATGTAGACAAAACTCCAGCAGCGATGGAATTGTTTTTAACAGCTTTGCACCAAACTGGAGGTGAAGGAAATTGGTATGACAAATATGTTCAAGGAAAAGTACGTGCATGGTTTTCTTTGGAAGTTGTCTCTATTGGTGGAGATGTGAGTTTCTTTATCTGGACTAGAAAGGGATTTGTTCGCTTGATTGAATCACAGTTGTATTCTCAGTTTCCTGGAATTGAAGTTCGCCAAACCGAAGATTACACAATGGGTCTGAAATATGATGGAAGTATTGAATTGTTTGGTGGTGAGTTGAAATTGACTGAAGTTGATGCGCTTCCAATAAAAACTTATGTTGATTATGGTATCGATAAAGAGATGGATGAAGAATATAAAATTGATCCGATAACTCCAGTTATTGAAACTTTAGCTTCTGTTACACCAGGACACCAAATGTGGATTCAAATTATTGTAAGAGCTCATAAAAAAGAAGATTTAAAACCGGGAAGTTGGAATACTTTACAAGACAACTGGAAAGAAGGAGGAAAAGAAGCAATCAAAAAAATAAAAGAGGATTCAAAAGTCGAGGTTGGTGATGGCGAAAGTAAGCGTCAACAAGTCGCGATGACTGAAGGTCAAAAAAATAAAATTGTTGCAATCGAAAGAAGTTTGTCAAAAATGGCTTTTGATACCGGTGTAAGAATGATTTATTTGGCAGAAAAATCTGTTTATGACAGCGGATACGTTGGAGCAATGACCGGTTCATTCAAGCAATATAATTCGCCTGATTTAAACGGTTTTGGAATGGCTTGGACAACATCTTTTGATTTTCCTTGGCAAGATATCAGTGGAAATAAAATTAAAGTTTTGAAAGACGAAATTTTGGAAGCATATAAAGAAAGAAATTATTTCTGGAGAGAACGTCCAGCTTTCAGCACTTTTGGAAAGAAAATTGTTGAAAGAAAGTATTTTGTTCTAAACACAGAAGAATTAGCAACAATTTTTCACTTCCCAGGAAAAGTTGCTTCAACTCCTTCGCTACATCGTGTAGAATCTAAGAAAGCTACTCCACCAGCAAACTTGCCAATTTAATTAAAAAAAGAAAATTTATAAAAATATGTTGAAATTAAATAATAACTTAATTTGTTGTGTAAGAGACTGGTTTAAAAATAAAAACAACATAATAATTTCTATTTTTATTCTGCTGATTTTAATTTCAGTGTCTTGGATTCATTTAACAAGCCCTGCAAATAATTTAGAAACTCCGATTTTAGTTGAAATTAAATCCGGTGAATCTTTGAAAGATGTGAGTCAAAAGTTTAAAGATTTAAAAATTATTAAATCTCGGAATATCATGAACATGATTGTCATTTTGGGAGACGGTGATGATAAAGTTGTTTCTGGAGAATATTTATTTGAAACTGCACCATCTGTTTTTGAAGTTGCTGACAGAATTACCAAAGGAGATTTTGGAATTGATATAAAAGAAGTCAGGATTCCAGAAGGAGCAACTGTTCAAGATATTGCAATCATAATGGAAAACAGATTTCCATATTTCAATAAAGATGCATTTTTGCAATTAGCCTCAGACAGTGAAGGAATGCTTTTCCCGGATACTTACAGTTTTCTTGAAACAGTAAAAGCTTACGAAGTTTACAATGTTCTAAAAAATAATTTTGAAAAGAAAATTGCTGAAATCAAACCCTTGATAAAGAAAAATAATTTATCTTTGGAAGATGTTGTAAAAGTTGCTTCAATTGTTGAAAAAGAAGCAACGGCTGATTCAAGAGAAGAAGTCGCAAGTATTATTTGGAAAAGATTAGAAATTGATATGCTTCTCCAAGTTGATGCGACTTTTGTTTATTCGATTGGGAAGGGTACATTTGATTTAACAAAAACAGATTTGACTAATAAAGAAAATCCATATAATACTTATGTTTATAAAGGATTACCGCCGACTCCAATTGGAAACCCTAGTCTAGAAGCCTTAAAAGCGGCTGCTAGTGCAACGGATACAGAGTACTTGTACTTTTTAACAGGAAGAGACGGTGAAATGTATTATGCTAAAGATTTTGAGCAACATAAGAAAAATAGACAAAGATACCTCGACTAAAAACAAAAAAGTTTTTGTTGGTGTTTCTGGTGGTGTTGATTCTTCTGTGACTGCAACTTTACTAAAACAACAAGGTTATGATGTAACTGGTGTTTTTATAAAAATTTGGCATCCAGATTTGATTGGTTGCGATTGGAAAGAAGAAATGAGAGACGCGATGCGTGTTTGTGCGCATTTGGAAATTCCTTTTCAAATGGTTGATTTGGCTGATGTTTACAGAGAAAAAGTCATTGAATATATGACGGAATCTTATAAAAGAGGAGAAATTCCGAATCCAGATGTTATGTGCAATACATATGTTAAATTTGGAGTTTTTTATGATTGGGCAATAAACAATGGTGCTGATTTTGTGGCGACCGGTCATTATGCTCAAATAAAAAATGAAAACAACAATGCAAAATTATTTGCGGGAATTGATGAGAAAAAAGATCAATCATATTTTTTGTGGAATATTAAAAAAGATCGGTTGAAAAAAATGATTTTACCAATCGGCCAATATACAAAACCAGAAGTTAGAGAAATCGCCGAAAAAAATAATCTGCCAACTGCTAAAAAACCTGATAGCCAAGGACTTTGTTTTATTGGTGATGTTGATTTAAAAAGTTTTTTAAAAAATAAATTAAATTTGCAGAAGGGAAATGTTTTAAATAAAAAAGGAGAAATTGTTGGTTTTCATGAAGGTGCTGAATTATACACAACCGGAGAAAGACATGGATTTCATGTTGAAGCAAAAAAATCTTCTCAAGAACCTTTGTATATTATTTCTAAAAATATCAAAGAAAATACAATTACGGTTGGAGAAAAAGACGAATTAGAAAAAGCTACTACCAAAAAAATTGCACTGAAATATGTAAATTTACTAGTTGAAGACCTGCCGGAAAGCTTTGAAGTAGCTTTCAGATATCAAGGAAAAAAGGAAAAGGTTCAAAATTTTGAGCTAATAAATGACGAAATTCATTTAAATCTTGAAACCTCGATTACAAAACCGGCTTCTGGTCAATCCGCAGTATTTTTTAAAGAGGGGTGTTGTCTTGGCGGAGGAGTGATACAATAGAGTATATGACAAACAAAAAAATCATTTCAATTTTTATTATTGCTTTATTGGTTTTAGCAGCTCTTTGTTTTCTATCATTGAAAGCAAATAAGAACAATTTATCTGAAGTTGAAATACCACAAGATCAAGAAGTTTTTGAAAGAACAATAGATGTTAAGCATCAATATAAAGATGGAAAACATATTTTTGCAGGAACATTAGAAGTACCGACACCTTGTCATTTTGTTGAGGCAACAATTAACGAAGGAGAAGTTTCTGAATTAAATTTAGAAGTTAAAGACTCTGGAGAAATTTGTGCACAAGTTATTTCACAAGCAAACTTCTATGTTGAACATGAAGGTCCAGAAAATATGTTGTTTGTAGGAAGGTTAAATGGAGAAATGGTTAACTTAAATCAATTTCATATTGATAGTGATATAGATATCAACGACGTAGATATTTTCATGAAAGGTTAATAGACAATGTCTCATTTACCGCAGATTACAAAAGCAGATGGAACTCGTGAGCCTTTTGATCCACAGAAGCTTTTAGAGTCGCTTTTAAGAGCTAGAGCAGATAGGAGAATTGCAGATGAAATTGTAGAAAAAATCAATAAAGAAATCCGAGACGGAATGACGACTTCTCATATTTATGAGCGTGCATTTGATTTATTGAATCAAAGGTCAAAAAAAACTGCACAAAAATATTCTATTAGAAGATCAATTCTAAACTTAGGGCCAACAGGCTTTCCTTTTGAGAAATATATTTCTGAAATTTTTAAATCAAAAGGATATGAAACTAGAGTAGGACAAATTTTGAAAGGAAAATGCTTGGAACATGAAGTTGATTTGGTGGCTTGGAATGATAAAGAAATGATTATTGCCGAAATTAAATTTCACAATGAGTTAAGTGCAAAAAGCGATACAAAAGTTGCTCTGTATGTTAAAGCAAGATTTGATGATTTGGTAAGTCAAAAATTCAAAATTGCAGGAAAAGAAAGACAAATCAAAAAAGCAATTTTAATTACAAATACAAAATTTACCGACAACGCAAAAAAATACGCCGAATGTGTCGGGACTTTTGAGATGGTGAGTTGGGATTATCCGAGAAAAGGGAATCTTTTTGATTTGATTGACGAAACAAAAATGTATCCTGTTACTGCAATTCCACTACTTTCAAAAAAGAATCAGCAAGATTTGTTGAATGAAGGTGTTGTGAACTGCTTACACTTAAAAGATAAAAAACCAATCATGAAAGGCGTTGGTATTTCTGACGAAAAAATTACCGAAATTGTAGAAAATATTGAGAATTTGTGTTTGCCTGAGTAATAATAAATAAATTTGCAGTATTTTTGTTTCTGGAGTAATCTTTTTATACAATATTTATCTAAAGTTTATAAAAATGAAATCACAAGAAATCCGACAAAAATTCCTTACTTTTCTTGAAAAAAGAGGACATACAATAATTCCTTCTGCTTCTGTTGTGCCAGAAAACGACCCATCTGTGCTTTTTACAACTGCCGGAATGCAACCTCTTGTGCCATATCTGACAGGTGAATCACACCCAGCCGGAACTCGTTTGGCAAACCTACAAAAATGTATCCGAACCGTCGATATTGAAGAAGTGGGCGACAACACTCACCATACTTTTTTTGAAATGATGGGTTACTGGTCTCTTGGTGATTATTTTAAAAAAGAAGCCATCGCGCAAACTTTTGAGTTTATTACATCAAAAGAAGAAGGACTTGGTCTTGATGTAAATCGACTTTATGTAACTTGTTTTGAAGGAAACAATGATGCACCAAAAGACACTGAATCAGCAGAAATTTGGAAATCACTTGGACTTCCTGAAGATAGAATTTTCTTTTTAGGTGTGAAAGATAACTGGTGGAGTCCAGGAGAAAATGGTCCTTGTGGTCCTGATTCAGAATTATTCTATGATCGAACAGAAAACGGTTTAGGAGATATTTCAAAAGAAGAATTTGAAGAAGCAAATGATTCTCAAAAAGTTGTTGAAATCGTGAACAATGTTTTCATGGAATATCAAAAGAAAGATGGTGTGGTAATCGGAAAATTGGAAAAACAAAATGTAGATATGGGTGCAGGTTTTGAAAGAATCACAGCAGTTGTTCAAAATAAACCAAACGCATACGAAACAGATTTATTTGAACCAATTATTTCAAAAATACAATCTCTCGCTACGAAAGAAGATGTTTTAAGCGAAAGAATAATTGCAGATCATATTAGAACTGCCACAATTATGATTTCTGACGGAGTATTGCCTTCAAATACAGATCAAGGTTATATTTTGCGCCGATTAATTCGTCGAGCAATTAGAAAAGCAGATAATTTAGGAATCGCATCAAATTCTTTGTCTTCTTTAGTGGATGAAATCGCCACAATTTACGATGGTATTTATACAAACATTCGAGCAAAACAAGAATTTATCGAATCAACAATAGATGAAGAAGAAAATAAATTCAGAAAAACTCTCTCTGACGGAATAAAACATTTCACAAAAATAACTTCTGACGGAAATTTAAGTGGAGAAGATGCATTTAAGTTATTTTCAACATATGGTTTTCCTTTTGAATTAACAAAAGAATTAGCTCAAGAAAAAAATATTTCAATCGACGAAGAAGGCTTTAAAAAAGCTTTGGAAGAACATCAATCTTCATCACGAACTGCTTCTGCAGGAAAATTCAAAGGTGGTTTAGCTGGAAGCGGGGAAATGGAAACAAAATACCACACTGCAACTCACTTACTTCACGCGGCTTTGCGAAAAGTTTTGGGTGACCATGTTGCACAAAAAGGTAGCAACATTACTTCTGAAAGACTTCGATTTGATTTTTCTCATCCAGAAAAAATGACTCCTGAGCAAATAAAAGAAGTTGAAGATTGGGTAAATAATGCAATAAATCAAAACGCGATTGTTTGCAGAAATGAACTTCCTTTAGAAGAAGCAAAGAAATTAAATGCAATAGGATTGTTTGGAGAAAAATATGGCGACATTGTTTCAGTCTACACAATTGGAAATTTTGATGACCCTATCAGTCGAGAATTTTGTGGCGGACCTCATGTAGAAAACACTGGTACTCTTGGAAAATTTAAAATTGCAAAAGAGGAAGCTTCTAGTGCAGGTGTTCGTCGGATAAAAGCCATTCTTGAATAAAAATTTGTTGTATAATAAATCTCAATGGTTTGGGGTTTTAAGAAATCAGAAAAAAGTTCTGAACATAATCTTTTGATAAATTTGAAATCAAAAAATATTTCTTTTGCGATTTTCAAAAAAACTGAAAACAAAACAGATATCTTGTTCTCAACTTCTTTAAAACAAAAAGACGATTTAATAAAAACTCTAAATTCTGGCTTGCAAAAAATATCTTCAACAGGCATAACCAACTCCTCAAATGACAAAATTCCTGTAAAAATAAGCAAAATAAAGGTTGTTTTAGCACCTGAATTTTATGACTGTTATATAAAAGATTTAGTTATTGAAAAAGACAAACCTTTTATTTTGACTGAAGATCAATTTTATAAATCAATTGAAAAACACGCAGAAATTTTAGGCGCAGAAAAATCCGGAAAAATTGTTCTGGAAAAAGATGTTACAAATGTCACAATCAACGGTTACACTTTAAAAAATCCTTTCAATAAAAAAGCAAATAATCTTTTAGTGTCTTTTTATGCCAGCTTTGTTGAAAAAGATTTTCTGTTAGATATAAAAAATTCTATCAAAAATCATTTCCCAGGCTCAAAAATAGTTTTCAAAACTCAAACTTTAAATATTTTTAATATTTTAAGAAACGTATTCATCAACATTCCAAACTACACATCAATAAATATTTCAGAAAATTACACAGAAGTTTTTATAGTTGAAAATGGAGGTTTAAAATATCAAAAAGAATTTAATTTTGGTTATCAAAAAATTATTGATGAAATATCTCAAAAATGTAACTTAAATCCAGCGATTGTTGATTCTGAAATTAAAATGTCTGAAGTAGGAGAACTAAAAAATACTTGTAATCCTGAAATAGAAAGAGCTCTTGAGAAGCAAAAGAAAATTTGGATAAATATGCTAATTTCAGAAATAGTCGACCAAGAGGGTATAAATATTCCTCCAAAAGTGTTTTTAATGACAAATAAAAAATACTCGGATATTTTCCTAAAAATTCTAAATGAGCCTCAAAATAGGCAGTCAATATTCAGAAACGAGAAAGATATTACAATCATAAATTGCGATAATAAACACTTTAGTAAGTATTTGCTATACAAAGAAAATGTAGAATCTGATATATTTATAGCAGTTAACTCAATTAATTTAGAAGATTAGTTTTATGCAAGATATAATTCCACCAAAAAAAAGAAAGAGTATAAGAGACATTCCATTGCCAGACGGTAAAGTAAGAATCACACACAGAGAAAATGACGTAAGGCAGCCAGAGTTTTCTGAACGAAAACCTATTGACGAAGTAATTGAAGCTAGAACTTTTGAACATACAAGTTCTGATGTTGAAGATTACGAGGATGTTCAAATAAACAGGAATCGAGAAAACACAAAAACTTCAAGAAGAAGTCGTATTGACGGTGACGCTCCAAGAAGTAAAAAGAAATTTATTTTGATTGCAACTTTAGCTTTTGCTCTAATTTTCACAATCTTCCTAGTTTCTAGAGAAAGTGCAAAAGTTTATGTTTTTGCAAAAGAACTGACACAGAGCACAAACACTTCTATTGAGATGGGTTATGAGCCAGTAAAAATTTCTTTGGAAAAAACAGTTTCAGTAAAAGCAACAGGCGAAGAACAAGTAACTGAAAAATCAAAAGGACGAATAACTATTTATAACGAATACGAAGAAACTGAACAAAGACTTCTAAAAGAAACTCGTTTTGAATCTCCACAAGGCCTAATTTTCCGAATCCCTTCTTCTGTTGTTGTTCCAGGTTTAACTAGAGACGATAAAGGAAATGTAATTCCCGGAAAACTAGAAGTTGAAGTGGTTGCAGATAAAGCAGGTGAAGAATACAACATTGCGCCAACACGATTCACAATTCCCGGATTTAAAGATTTGCCTCAATATGATTCGTTCTACGCAATTTCTGAAAACCCAACAGACGGAGGATTCGATGGTGTCAGAAAAGTGGTTTCTGAAACAGACCGAGAAGAAGCTGAGCGAGGTCTAAAAGCTCAATTAAAAGAAGAACTAGTTTCTCAAGCTGTCTCAAAAACAACCGACCAAAATCTGGTTCTTGCTACTGACTCAATGATTACTTACGAAATATTGGGAGATAAGGTAAATGGAAACAATGTCACAATTTCAGCCCGAGGAACTATCGACGCAACCTCATTTAATGCTCAAGAGTTCAGCAATTTAGTGGCAAAATCAGTTATTCCAAATTTCTCAGATGTGGAAAATGTTGAAATAAAAAACATAAAAGACTTATCAATTGGTGTTTCTAAAAAAGAAAATTCTACAGCTTCTTTGGATATTTCAGGAAATATAAGTTTCTTGTGGAAAAATGATCAAGAATCTCTAAAGAAAGTTTTGGCAGGAACAGATAAAAATTCGATAAAGGAAACTGTGGAAATGTTCCCAGGAATCACTAAAATATCCACAGAAATTTCTCCATTCTGGAGCAGTAAAATTCCTGAAAACATAGAAAAGATTAAAATAATTGACTCAAAAAATTAAGATTGCTAGTATTGCGTAACTTCTAAATGAAAAGAAAAGTAAATAAAAACAAAAGACGAGGAGATGTTGCTCCAAAAGAAGAAAAAAAAGGTGTTTTAGGCACTGTTATTGAAGCGTTGCCGGATACACTTTTCAAAGTATTGCTTGAAGACGGAACTGAGAAATTAGCTTTTTTGGGCGGTAAAATGAAGATGAATAGAATCAGAGTCTTGGTCGGAGACAAAGTGCTGATGGAAATTGATCCGTACGGCGGTAAAGCCCGTATTTTTAAGAGATTATAAAAGGGCTTTACTCTTTTAAATCTATTTGCTAAACTACCCATTCGTAGTATGAGAATTCAAGGTATAACACTTCCAGATAAAAAACGGATGGAGATAGCTCTAACAGCTATTTATGGTATTGGACGTCCTCTGTCTAAAAAGATTTTGGATCAAGCAAACGTTGATTTCAACAAAAAAGCTAAAGACGTTACTCCTGAAGAGGAAAACGCAATCCGAGCAATTGTTGAAGAAATGAAAATTGAAGGAGATCTTAGACGGGAAGTTTCAGCAAATATTAAAAGATTAAAAGATATTGGTTCAAATAAAGGAATGAGACATGCTCGTCGACTTCCTGTAAGAGGACAAAGAACAAAAACAAACACTCGAACAGTTCGAGGTAACGTTCGAAAGACTATGGGTTCAGGTAAACGATCTGTAGACAAGAAATAATAAATTATGGGAAAGAAAAGAATTGTTAAAAAAACTGGTAAAGAGGATTCATCAAAAGGTGGGTCAGCTCGAAAGCTTCCAAGAAAGAAATTGGATAAGGGAATTTTGTATGTTCAATCAACATACAACAACACTCAAGTTCTACTAACAGACGCGAAAGGTAACGCGATTATTTCTTCATCTTCAGGAGCTCTAGGATTTAAAGGTGCTAAAAAAGGTACTCCTTTTGCTGCTGCAAAAGTTGGAGAAGTACTTGCTGAAAAGGCTGAACAACTTGGATTGAAAGAGATCGATGTTGTTGTAAAAGGCGTTGGTTCAGGTCGTGAATCTTCTATCAGAAGCTTTATTAGCAAAGGTGTTCAAATTAGAAACATCAAAGATGTGACACCAAAACCTTTTAACGGACCAACTCCACGAAAACCAAGACGAGTATAATAAATTTTTATGAAAATAGGACCAAAATATAAAATCGCAAGAAGACTTGGAGCATCAGTGTTTGAAAAAACTCAAACAGCTAAATTTGCTTTGCGAACAGAAAGAAAAAATCGAAATTCTTCTCGAAGACAAAAAGGACCATCAAACTATGGGAAACAACTTATTGAAAAACAAAAAGTTCGATTCACATATGCTGTGTCTGAAAAGCAATTCGTAAACTATGTTAGAGAAGCAATTGAAAAATTTGGCGCAAATCCAGGAGAAGCTTTGTTCTCACTTCTAGAATCAAGAGCAGATAGCGTTGTTCTAAGATCTGGTTTTGTATCAACTCGACTAGGTGCAAGACAAGCCGTATCTCACGGACACATCACAGTTAACGGAAAAAGAATCACTGTTCCATCATACAGACTAAAAATCGGTGATGTTGTTGGAATCAGAGAAGGAAGCAAAACAAAAGGTTTGTTTAAAGAAGTCTCAGAAAAACTTGCTGAAACAACAGCACCAAATTGGCTAAAAGTAAATAAAACTACTTTTGAAACAGAAGTTGTTGCAAAACCAACTCTTACACCCGGAGACAACAATTTTGATTTACCAGCCGTTATCCAATTCTACAAGCGTTAATCCTTGCGTTTTTGTCAAGAATAGGGTACAGTACAAAACACAACGATATTAAGAATTTATCAGTAAATAAAACGAACAATAGGTATGTCTGATCAACAAATAGCGTTGCCATCAAAGCCAAAAATTGTGTCTGAACAAGACAATATTGGCGTATATGAAATCGAGGGACTATATCCAGGATATGGTCATACTCTTGGCAACTCATTAAGAAGAATTATTCTTTCATCTCTACCCGGAGCTGCTGTTACGCAATTGAAAATTAAAGGTGTAAGCCATGAATTTTCAACAGTCGAAGGTGTGAAGGAAGATGTTATTGCAATTATTTTAAATATTAAAAAAATTAGATTTGCACTAAACACTGATGAAAACCAAACTATCTCTATCAAAGTAAGTGGAGAAAAAGAAGTAAAAGCAAAAGATTTGGTTCTACCTTCTCAAGTTTCTATCAAAAACCCAGATTTGCATTTGTTCACTATCACAAATAAAAATACTGAAATTGAAATGGAACTAACAATCGAACACGGTATTGGTTTCGTTCCAAAAGAAATGATTCACAGAGACAGAGTTGAAGTTGGAACAATTGCTTTGGATGCACTTTTTGCGCCTATTAGACGAGTTTATTACGAAACTGAAAACATGCGAGTTGGAGACAGAACAGACTTCAATCGACTTCGAATCACAATCGAAACAGATGGAACAATTTCTCCTAAACAAGCTCTTGAAAATTCTATCGAAATCATGATTTCTCAACTTAAAGCTATTGTTGGTTTTAAAGAAGAATTTGTTTTTGAAGAAAAAACTGTATCTGAATCAACAGAAGAAGATGTTGAATCTGAGTCAAAAGATGACGACATGGAAGATTTCCTAAAAACTCGAGTTGAAACACTAGATATTTCAGCTAGAACAATCTCAGCTCTTACAGCTGCCGGAATTCGAACAGTTGGAGGTCTAGCTCGAAAAAAGGAAGAAGATATTTTGTCACTTGAAGGATTGGGAGAAAAAGGTCTTCAAGAAATCAAAAGAATATTGGGTAATCACGGAATCATCCTAAAATAAGCTTTACAATAATCCAAACCTGCGATAGTCTATAACCCACAAATGAAACATCACGATTCAAAAAGAAAATTTGGCCGAGAGAAAAATCAGTACAACGCTCTGATGAAGTCTCTTGCTCGTTCTCTTGTAAAATACGAAGCTATTGTTACAACAGAAGCTAAAGCGAAAGAATTACGACCATACATTGAAGAACTTGTTACAAAAGCTCGAAAGAACGATTTGGCTACAAAAAGACAACTTTCTTCAAAACTTGGAAATGATATTGAAACAGCTAAAAAGTTGATTGAGGTTATTGCTCCTCAATACATGGAAAGAGCTGGTGGTTATACACGAATCACAAAACTTCCAATTAGAATTAAAGACGCCGCAAAGATGGCACAAATATCTTTTGTTAAATAATATGAAAATTATCGACGCACAAGGAAAATCTATAGGGCGAGTTGCAACAGAAGCAGCTATGGCTCTTATGGGTAAAGATCGAGCTGATTTTGAACCACATATCATTCAAACAGAAGGTGTTCACATCACCAACGCTTCAAAAGTTTCAATTGACGAAAAGAAATTGAACGGAAAAAACAAGAAACAATATTCTAGATATACTGGTTATCCAGGTGGATTAAAATTTGAATCGATAACAAAAGTAGTTGAAAAACACGGTTATCAAGAAATTTTCAAACGAGCAATAAGAGGAATGTTACCAGCAAACAAACACCGAGCTCAACTATTAAAAAAGATAGAAGTTACAGAATAAAAATATGGCAACTGCAAAAACAGAAAAATACATAGAAGGAATTGGAAGAAGAAAAGAATCTGTTGCTAGAGTTCGAATTACTCCCGCATCAAAAACTTCTTTCGTTATCAATGACAAAAATCTTGGAGATTACTTCAAAACTGCAAGTTTGCAACAAACAGTTCAAGAAGCTTTAAATGAAAAAGGAGACTTTGCAGTTTCTGTAAAAGTTGTTGGAGGAGGAACAAGCTCACAAGCTGAAAGTATCCGACTAGGTATTGCTAGAGCATTGGTTAAAAAAGATGCTGAATTAAGAAAAGATTTGAAATCAAAAGGTTTCCTAAAACGAGATCCGAGAGTAAAAGAAAGACGAAAGTTCGGATTGAAGAAAGCTCGAAAATCTGCTCAATGGAGCAAACGATAGAATTGCCGTTTTATATATTATTAGGCAATTGTTTAACAAAAATTTAAATTATGCCTGACAAAAACAACGACGATATTATGTTTGATAAAGAAGACGTTATTTACGACAACGAAGATAACTCTACGTCTCTTTCTGACGCTACTGATAAAATAAAAAAACTAAAAGAAGAACTTAAGTCTTGCAAAGATGAAAAGCAAGAATATTTAGATGGTTGGCAAAGATCAAAAGCAGATTTTATGAATCTGAAAAAGAGAAGTGCTGATGAAATTTTAGAATCTCAAGAAAGAGCATACGAAAATTTGATTTTTGATTTGCTTCCAACTTTAGATAGTTTTGATATGGCTTTTAAAAACAAAGAAGCGTGGGAATCCGCGCCAATTCAGTGGAGAAAAGGCATCGAGTACATTCACACACAGTTATCAAATCTTATAGAAAGTTATGGAGTGAAAATAATTGATCCGCTCAATAAAGATTTTGATCCGATAGAACATCATTCGACGGAAACAGAGAAAACGGATGATAAAAGTAAAGACGGGAAGGTTGTGGAAGTAATTTTGAAAGGTTATAAAATAAAAGATAAAGTATTGAGACCAGCGCGCGTAAAGGTAGGATCATACGAATCCTAACTTTGCAAAACAAGTGAGATTGTTTTAAAATTCTCACACAAAATTACTAGGTTAATTTCAAAAAATATGGGAAAAATAATTGGTATAGACTTAGGAACAACAAACTCAGCAGTAGCTTTCGTTGAAGGTGGAGAGCCTGTGATTATCGAGAACACAGAAGGAAATAGAACAACTCCTTCTATTGTTGCGATTTCAAAAACAGGAGAAAGACTTGTTGGTCTTACAGCAAAAAGACAATCGGTAACAAATCCTAAAAATACAGTTTTTGGAATCAAAAGATTTATCGGTCACGCTTTCGATGAATCTTCAGTTTCAAAAGACCAAGAAACAATTCCATACGAAATTCAAAAATCTACAAACGGAGGAGTTGAGGTAAAAATGTCAGACAAATTTTATCGTCCGGAAGAAATTTCTGCGATGATTTTGCAAAAACTAAAAGCGGACGCCGAAGCAAAACTTGGTGAACCTGTAACAGAAGCGGTTATCACCGTTCCTGCGTATTTCAATGATGCACAAAGACAAGCTACAAAAGATGCTGGAAAAATTGCAGGCCTAGAAGTTCGAAGAATTATCAACGAGCCAACAGCAGCTGCTCTAGCATACGGTTTTAATAATAAAAAAGATGAAAAAATTGTAGTATTCGACTTCGGTGGAGGTACTTTTGATGTGTCAGTTTTGGAAGTTGGAGATGATGTTATCGAAGTAAAATCAACTGGTGGAGATAGTCACTTGGGTGGAAAAGACATCGATCAAAAAATCATCAAGTGGATTGTGGGAGAATTTAAAAAACAATCTGGAATTGATATTTCTGGTGACTCTCTTGCAATGCAAAGACTTTATGAAGAATCTGAAAAAGCAAAAATCGAACTTTCAACAGCACAAGAAACTGAAATCAATATTCCATTTATTACTTCAGGTCCAAATGGTCCGGAACACTTAGTATTAAAACTTTCTCGAGCACAATTAGAAGAAATCACACGAGAATATGTAGAAAGGGCAATTGATATTACAAAGCGAACAATCGAATCTTCATCATTTACTGTAAACGATATTGATAATGTTATTTTGGTTGGAGGACAAACAAGAATGCCTTTGATTCAAGAAGAAGTGAAGAAATTCTTTGGAAAAGAACCAAACCGATCAATCAACCCAGATGAAGTTGTAGCACTTGGAGCAGCGCTTCAAGGGGGGATTCTTCAAGGAGATGTAAAAGATGTTTTACTATTGGATGTCATTCCGCTTTCACTTGGTATTGAAACTCTTGGAGGTGTAGCAACAAAATTGATTGAAAAAAATACAACAATTCCTTCATCAAAATCTCAAGTTTTCTCAACGGCTGGAGACAATCAAACTCAAGTAGAAATTCATGTTGTTCAAGGAGAAAGAGCAATGGCGATTGATAACAAAAGTCTAGGAAGATTTATTTTGGACGGAATTCCACCGGCACCACGAGGTATGCCACAAATTGAAGTTAGTTTTGATGTGGATGCAAACGGTATTTTGAAAGTAACTGCAAAAGATAAGGCATCTGGAAAAGAACAATCAATCAGAATTGAAGCAAGTTCAGGTTTGACAGAAGATGATATTAAAAAGATGCAACAAGATGCTGAAGCTCACGCTAGCGAAGATGCAAAGAAAAAAGAATTGATTGAAGTTAGAAACATTGCAGAGCAAATGATTTACACTTCAGAGAAAGCCTTGAAAGATGCTGAAGGAAAAATTCCGGAAGACTTAAAAACAAACATCACAGCAAAAATTGAAGCTCTGAAAAAAGAAAAAGATACTGGAAGTAAAGAATCAATTCAGAAAGCTTCTGACGAACTTTCAACAGAAATTCAAAAGATTGGAGAACACATGTCTCAAGAACAATCTCAAACAACAGAACAAAAACCAGAAGAAGGAGTTCGAGACGCTGAGGTTGAAAAAGAAGAACCGACTGATGAAAACAAAGCCTAATGGCAAAAGATTACTACAAAATTCTTGGCGTTGAAAAAAGTGCTTCTCAAGAAGAAATAAAAAAAGCTTTTAGAAAGCTGGCACAGCAACATCATCCAGACAAACCAAACGGAAACGAAGAAAAGTTTAAAGAAATAAACGAAGCATATTCCGTATTGTCTGATTCTCAAAAACGAGCTCAATATGATCAATTTGGGTCAGGATTTTCAGGAGCTCAAGGTGGCCAAGGTTTTGGAGGATTTGATTTCAGTGGATTTGCACAAAATTTTTCTCAAGGAGGAGTTGAGTTTGATTTGAATGATATTTTCGGATCAATTTTTGGTGGCGGATTTCAAAGAGCCAGAAGAGGTGCTGATATTGTAGTGGATGTGACAATTGATTTTAAAGAATCAATTTTAGGAAAATCTCACAAGTTAAATGTAACTCGAAACGATGGAAGCAAAGAAGAAATTTCTTTCACGATTCCGCCCGGAATAGACAATGGCGAAACATTGCGAATTGTTGGAAAAGGAGAAGCTTCAAAACAAGGTGGTCAACCAGGACACTTATATGCTCGAATTCATGTAAAACCGCATCCGACACTAAAAAAAGAAGGTTATCATTTGATTACAGATTTAAATCTAAAATTATCTGATGTTTTGCTTGGAACAACTTACGAAGTGGATACTTTGGAAGAAAAAATGACAATCAAAATTCCAAAAGGAATTAACCACGGAGAAATTTTAAGAATTAAAGGAAAAGGAGTTCCTGTCGGTGGAAGAACTAGCGGAGATTTGTTGATTAGAGTTTTTGTAAAAATTCCGGACTCTCTTTCAAAGAAAGCAAAAGAAGCAGCAGAAGTTTTACGCACAGAAGGGTACTAGCATAGAGCAATAATTGATTTATAATTATAGAGATGTTTTCATTCGCATTTCTAACTTTAGATTTAATTATCATTATTGCAATTTTTGTCGCTGGTATTTTTATTTCATTTATGAAAGGTGAAGCTATTTTGGCAAGATTTCTTTTAGCTTTTTATCCGACAACTTTATTTTATTTGTATTTGCCATTCATTGATTTGAAAACATCAATGTCACAAATAATTGGTTACGTTGCAATTTATGCAGGACTTTATTTTTTGTTAAAAAGAAATTTTACAACAGGACATTCTTACAAGACTTCAAAAAGAATGATTGATTCCACAATTTTGTCTCTTGGTAGCCTTGTAGCAATCATGACTATCTATTATCATATTATTCCCTTGGGAACATTGTGGCAGTTCAGTTTGCCTTTTTCTAAGTATTTGATTTCGGTTGTTCCTTTGGGAGTTTGGTTTATTATTCCAGCGATAGCAGTGTCTTTGACACATAAACATAATGCATAAATTTGAAAAAATAAATTTTAAATTAATTTCATTTGTAATTTTTTTGTTAGTAATTTTTATTTCAATTACTCTTTTTACAGAAACAAGTTTTAAGAATACTTTATTAAATATTTCTCTAGTTTTAAGCTTGTTTTTAGGAATTCTGTTTTTGTTGGAATTTAAAAGCAAAAAAAATCTGAGTTCGAAAGTTGAAAGAACAACAGAAAATTTTTGTAGATTAGAAGAATTAGATAGTTTAAAGACAGAATTTATTGCGCTTGCATCTCATCAACTAAGATCTCCTTTAGCAAAAATTCAAGGATATTCTTCAATGATTTTAGAAGAAGAGTTCGGCAGACTTCCTAAAAATTTAACAGAACCATTACAAAGAATTTTTATTTCCAGCCAAGATTTAGGTTTTATGTTGAATGATTTTCTAGACGTAGCACAAATTGAAAAAGGCCAGATTGTTTACAATTTTAAACCTGCAAACCTAATAGATATTTTAGAAAAAACAAACAGCATTTTTAAGAATGTAGCAGAAACTTCTGGTTTAAATTTAAAAACAACTTATAGCAAAAATGACGGAATAAATATTTTGGTTGATTTCAACAAAACTGTAAGTGCGTTTTCAAAAATATTCGATAATGCAATTAAATACACACCGACTGGAGAAGTTACAATTTCTGTTGCAGAAAAAGATGGTGATGCAATAGTTTCAATAAGAGATACAGGTATCGGAATCAGCAAATCAGAGATAGAAGAAATTTTTGAAAGATTTAAAAGAGGGAAAAATTCATACAATCAATCAGTTACAGGTAGTGGGCTAGGACTTTATGTTGCCAAAGAAATTATTGAGGCTCAGGAAGGCAAAATTTGGCTTAAATCTGAGGGAGAAGGCAAGGGTACAACGGTATTTGTTGCTTTTCCAATATTAAAAAACTAGAATAGAAAAATGACTAAAAAACTAATAACCGGAGTAAAACCGACTGGGATTGTTCATATAGGAAACTACTTTGGAGCAATAAAACCTTTTATTGATATTCAAAAAGAATATGATGCATCAATTTTTATTGCCGATCTTCATGCTTTAACTCAAATCCAAGACAAAGAACTTTTGGAGAAATATATTATTGAAATGGCAACAGCATACATTGCATCTGGAATTGATTTGAAGAGAACAATTTTGTTTAAGCAAAGTGATGTTCCGGAAATTCCTGAGCTAGCTTGGACGTTTTCTTGTTTAAATACAATGCCATACATGATGCGAGCTCATTCTTTTAAAGATGCTGAAGCAAAAAACAAAGAAATTAATGTTGGAGTTTTCACATATCCAATTTTAATGGCTGCTGATATTTTGATTTCAGAAGCAGAAATTGTACCTGTTGGAAAAGATCAAGAACAACATTTAGAAATTGCTCGCGATATCGCTGATAAATTCAATAGAACTTTTGGAGAAACATTTAAAATGCCAAAAGCACTTATTCAAAAAGAAGTTGCCACAGTTCCCGGAACAGACGGAAGAAAGATGAGTAAAAGTTATGGAAATACAATTTCACTTTTTGCCACAGATGAAGAAATTGATAAATTGGTAAGCATAATTCCAACTGACTCAACTCCCGTTGATTCACCAAAAAACCCAGATGAAAATAATATTTTTAACATTCACAAATTAATTTTGAATCCTGAACAAGTTGCAGAATTGCGAAAAAAATATGAAACTCCAGGTCTAAGCTACAAAGAAGCTAAAGATATGTTGAAAACGGACTTAAAAACTTTTATCAAACCTTTCAGAGAAAAAAGAGAATATTATTTAAAAAATCCAAATAAAATTCTAAAAATATTAAAGAAAGGCGGAAAAATAGCCAGAAAAAACGCTCAGTCAAAAATGAAAGAAGTTCGACAAAAAATCGGCTACGGACTCTATTAAATTAGACCACAAAAGTTAACTTTGAAAGATTGGTGTGTTTTGTTAAAATTGTACTCATATTATTTTTAAGTTTATTTTTGTATGAAAACAGTTGCGATTATAATAATAGTGATTTTAATAGCCGTTGCTTTGGTTTTAATTTTTAGCCCAAAACCACCACAAGACACACAACAACTACAAGTTGAAGAAACAAACGATGAAACTCAAGAAGAAGTAGTTGGAGCAGTAGACGCAGATGGAAGAGTTGAGCTTACAGATTTCAGCTATGTTGGATATGGTCCTGGAAAATCTCATAATGGAGTTTTTGAAAGATACGAAATTAAAAATGTAAGACTAAATGCAGATGGAGTTCCAGTTGGAGGAGAATTGGTAATTGACACTACTTCTGTAAAAACAGATACAGCAATGTTGGATGATCACTTGAGAGACAAAGCAGAATTCTTTGATTCAGCAAAATATCCAAATATCACATTCAAATTAGCTAATGTTACAAAAACTGCAGACGGGGTTTATCAAGTAACAGGAGATTTGACAGTTAAAGATGTTACAAAGAAAGTTGGCTTCACAGTAAACGCTTCTGAAACTGATAAAACATTCTCATCAGAATTCAGATTAAACATGAATGAATTTGGATTCACAGCGCCAGGAATTGTTGATGAAGAAGTACTAGTACGATTCGTAGGAAAGATAAATTAATGAAATTTAATGAGTTTTCAAATTAAAACAGAAGTTTTTGAAGGTCCACTTGAACTACTTTTGTCCTTAATTGAAAAACGAAAACTCTTAATCAACGACATTTCACTTGCACAAGTTACAGATGATTTCATTCATTTTTTGGAAGAAAACCCAGAAATGCCAATTCATCAATCATCGCAATTTATTGTAATTGCCAGCACATTACTTTTGATCAAATCAAAATCGTTGCTTCCAACTCTTGAACTAACAGAAGAAGAATCAAGAAATGTAGAAGATTTGGAATTGCGATTGAAAATTTATCAAAAATATAAAGAAGCGGGAGAAAAAATAGCAGAAATGTTTGGTAAAAATATCGCTTTTGAAAGAAATTTTATTCCGACAAATAATCAAGTTGTATTTGCTCCGTCGAAAAACATTTCGATTGATTCAATAAAAGAATCAGCAATAAGAGCTTTACAAAAACTTCCAAAAGTAGAAAAGCTTCCGCAAGCAGTAGTCAGAAAAGTTGTTTCGCTTGAAGAAACAATTCAAAAACTGACAACTCGAGTTCGCAACAACTTACAAATGAGTTTCAGAGAATTTGCCGGCGTAGGAAAAGAAGAAAAAGTAAACGTAATTGTTAGTTTTATAGCAATGCTAGAATTGGTAAAACAAGGTATGATTGCAGTAACACAAAATAGTGCATACGAAGATATAAACATAGAAACCAAAGAAATTTCTACCCCGAGCTATCATTAAAAATATGGAATTATCAACATCATCACAAATAGAAAGCATTTTATTTTGGAAAGGCGAACCAATGTCTTTTAAAGAAATTGCTAAAGTTCTAAATATTAATGAATCGGTTGTAAAAGAAAATGTTGAAATTTTACAAAATGAACTAAAAGAAAGAGGAATTGTGTTGATAAATTCTGAAGAAAAAATTTCTTTGATGACTCATCCGCAAATGAGTGAAAAAATTTCTGAACTGGTAAAAGAAGAGCTTTCAAAAGATTTATCAAAAGCAACCTTGGAAACTTTATCAATTATCCTTTACCGAGGTTCTGTTTCTAGAAGTGAGATTGATTATATTCGAGGAGTAAATTCTCAATTTATTTTGCGAGCGCTTTCTGTTCGAGGGTTGATTGAAAGGGAAGTCGATCCAAAAGACGAAAGAGCATATTTATATAAACCGAGCATAAATTTATTAGCGCATCTTGGAGTTTCAAACCGAGCAGATTTACCTGATTTTGACAAAATCAACAGCGAAATTCTAGCTTTTATGACTCAAAATGATAAAATTTCCGAACAACAAAATGAGAATGATAAAGAAACGAACGATGATTCACGAGATTAAGCGAAAGCAAAAAAAGGAGCTGATGATAATCACAATATGTGTGGTTGTTTTAATATCTTTGCTTTTAATAATTTTCTTTTGGGCTAAAAACGCTAATGGAGAAGAAAAAACTTCAGCTCCGAAAGAAGAAGTTCAGGTGGAAACAGCAATTGTAAATCCGTTTGAAGATGTAAGACTCTCAGCTAGATCTGCTATCGTGAAAGAAGTTTCAACAGGAAAAATTTTGTACGAAAAAAATCCAGATGAAATTTTGCCATTAGCATCTCTAACAAAAGTTGTTACAGCAGTTACCGCTTTAGATATTCTTTCTAACGATGATTTGGTGAGAATCAGCCCAATGGCTTTGCAATATGGTAACGATTCAACTTTTGTTTCAGGGTCATATTTCAGATTGAAAGATATTTTGAAAGTGGCTTTGGTTTCTTCTTCAAATACAGCAGCAAGGTCAATTGCAATTTCAGCAGGAGAAAAATCTGCAGACACTCAAACTAACGCTTTGGAATCTTTTGTGAACAAAATGAATGTTGTTGCCTCACGAGTTGGAATGGAAAAAAGCTCATTTAAAAACCCAACTGGATTAGATGAAAAAAATGAAACAGAAGCAGGTGCCCTTGGTTCAGCACGAGATATCAGTCGACTTTTTGAGTATACTTTGAAAACTTACCCAGAAATTCTTGAAGCAACAAGAGATAATACTTTCACAGTTCATTCAAAAGAAGGTTATGAACATAAAGTTGTAAATACAAATAATATTGTTGGTGAATTACCAAACATAATTGGCTCAAAGACAGGTTATACTGATATCGCTGGAGGAAATTTAGCAGTAGTTATTGATCCTGCTTTAAATGATCCAGTTGTTATTGTTGTGCTTGGTTCTTCAAAAGAAGGCAGATTCAAAGATGTTGAAAGACTTTCAAATGCAACATTAGATTATTTCTTATTAAAACAATAAAATGCCGATTGAAATTATAAAAATTATTCTTCCAACAACACTTTCATTTTTCGTAGGTATCGCAATCACACCTTACATCACAAATTTTCTTTATAAACACGAAATGTGGAAGAAAAAAGCGAAGGAAGTTTCAGTCGACGGTGGTGGAACTCCAATTTTTAATCAACTTCACGCTCACAAAGAAGTTGGAACTCCACGAATGGGTGGAACAGTAATTTGGCTTTCAGCTTTAATAGTTGCGAGTTTGTTTTGGCTTTTGGCACGAGTGCTAGATTTTGGACTTTTTGAAAAAATAGAATTTATCAGTAGAAACCAAACTTGGATTCCTTTTTGGGCACTTTTCATTGGTGCTTTTGTTGGATTAATAGATGATGTTTTGGAAATAAAAGGTTTAGGCGGAAGATTAGCAGGTGGATTGTCTTTAAAAATTAGGCTTTCAATAATTGCTCTGATCGGACTTTTTGTAGGTTCTTGGTTTCATTTAAAATTGGAAGTTAGTGCTATAACAATACCGTTTTTAGGTTCTATTGAGCTTGGATGGTTAATTATCCCTTTGTACATGTTGATTATGATTACGATTTATTCTGGTGGAGTAATTGACGGTTTGGACGGGCTTTCAGGTGGTGTTTTTACGGCTATTTTTGCCGCGTACGGCATTTATGCATATTCATTAGGTCAATATGACCTAGCGGCTTTCTGCGGGTTATTGATAGGGGGAACTTTGGCATTTCTGTGGTTTAACATTCCTCCTGCTCGATTTTACATGTCCGAAACTGGATCAATGGCTCTGACAATTGCAGTTTCAATTTTGGCATTTATGACAGATGATTTGGCGGATGGAATGGGAATTGGAATCCTACCTATTGTAGCTTTTCTTTTAATCGCAACAGCCGGCTCAAGTTTGCTGCAAGTTTTATCAAAAAAACTTCGTGGTGGAAAGAAAATTTTTAAAGTTGCACCAGTACATCATCATTTTGAAGCAATTGGTTGGCCAGCTTATAAAGTGACAATGCGTTATTGGATTTTAGCAGTTATCTTTGCTGCATTAGGATTGTTAATTGCTTTTATTGGATAGGTTTAAGATAAAAAGCACCCCTCAAAGAGGGGTGCTGAAATTTCCACGGCAACTTCTTCATGTTCATGCCACCTCAGACTCAATATTTTTCATATTTTCCGATTTGGCGCGAAGGTGAAACTTCAGACTCTGTTTGGCAATCGCGTGTGTGATTGCCAACAAAGACATGAGCTGTCTGGAATTCTTGGAGTCCAGCAATACAGTGCCTTTTTTGCGAGAGTAAAAGAAAGCTTTTCCATCTTTTTCCCACACCAAAAAGGCATGATTCTCCGACACAAAAGACGTTGGCGACGAAGAATTGTCACAGACAATGAAAAAAAGTGTATCTCCAGTGTACTTCCAGCCTTTGGTAAGACTGGGTGCAGGGGACGCAATTTCTTTCGCCACCCCGACATGCCTTGAGAGAGAGTAAGCGCTCTTTGAGACTATGTGGGTGACTTCGTAGAGAATGGCAGAGATTTTGGCTTGATGCCGTTTGTACTGCCACTTTCTAGCGGTTTTTTTGACGAATTCAATCATCGTTTCGTTCGTGATTTGGATGAGGTTTCTGATTGGGGTGATCAGTGCCACGAAGAGCACTGCCAACAAGCAAACGGTGGTAAGGTTCATAGGTTTCCACGGAATGTTAACATAAGTATTAAAATATGTCAAAATAGCCAAATATGTTGATAACTAATAAGAAAATTGGGGAAACTCCACTGGAATTAATCCATAGGATACGTCTAGAAAGGCCAGAATTAGCCCATGAAAGGCTTTCTTATGCTGGGCGCTTAGATCCAATGGCAGAGGGAGAAATGATGATATTGGTCGGAAATGAGAATAACAAAAGAGAGGATTTTTTAGGTTTGGATAAAGAATATGAAGCTGAATTTATTTTTGGTGTTTCTACTGATACGGGAGATGTTTTGGGTTTGATAGAAGATGAGGCGGAAATTTCTGCTCAAATTTCGATCGCAGAAATTTCCGCCTCTGTTGAACAATTTAAAGAAATTAAAAAACAAAAATATCCTTGGTTTTCATCAAAAACAGTTTTTGGAATTAAATTATTTGAACATTTCAAAAAAGGTAATTTGGATATTGAAAGACCAACTCGTGAGATTGAAATAAAATCGGTTGAGATTTTAAATTTCGAAGAAAAACCTGTTGAGGAAATAAAAAATTATATTTTTGAATCTATAAATAAAGTTAACGGTGATTTTCGACAGAAGGAGATTATTGAAAAATGGCGCGAATTTTTTTCAAAAAATTCGCGCCAAACAATCCCAACTTTAAAAATTAAAATTCTGGTTTCTTCCGGAACTTACATCCGCGGATTAACCGAAAACTTCAACATTCCCACAACTCTTCTAAAACTAAATCGCACAAAAATCATTTCGGAGTTATAATTCCAAATATATGCTTCGAAAAGAGAAGATTGATTTTCCGTTTCTTATAATTATTTCGCTACTAACTATTTTCGGCTTCTTGATTTTTATTTCCGCATCAATGGGAATCAGTGCAAAAAGTGAAGTTAAGTACTATTCAATAATAAGTAATCAACTATTTTTAGGTTTAATTTCCGGATCAATTTTCGCTTTTCTTTTATCAAAATTTCCAATTCAATTTTTCAGAAAATATTCTTTCTGGGCTTTTGTTTTATCTGTGATTCTTGTATTCGCAGTTTTTATTCCAGGATTAGGTTTAGAACACGGAGGAGCAACTCGTTGGTTGAATGTTGGTCCATTTTCATTTCAACCAGCCGAAATGTTAAAAATCTCCTACATTCTTTATCTGGCAACTTGGATTGCAATGGTTGGAAAAAAAGGAGTTCGAACATTAGAACATGGTTTTATACCTTTTTTAATAATTTCCGGAATCGCAGCTTTAGGTTTATTTTTTCAAAAAGACAATGACACTATGATTGTGATGATAAGCGCGGGTGTATCAATGTTTTTTATTTCAGGTGCAAAAATAAAACACTTAGCCACAATCGTTTTAATTGGATTAATTGCGTTAGGTTTGTTAATAATGGTTCGACCATATATCAAAGAAAGAATTTTTTCATTTTTTAATCCATCAGACAATTTGCAAACAACCGGATTTCAAAGTCAGCACTCAATAATCGCAATCGGTTCAGGCGGTTTCAACGGACGAGGATTTGGACAAAGCTTACAAAAATTTACTTTTCTTCCAGAGCCGGTGGGAGACTCAATATTCGCAGTGGCAGCTGAGGAATTTGGATTTTTAGGTGCAACAACTTTGATAATTTTATTCTCGCTTTTTGCTTGGCGTGGTTTGAAAATAGCTGGTAATTTGACCGACAATTTCAGTAGACTAGTTGTAATTGGAATTGTTATACTGATATGCGTACAAGCTTTTTGGAACATCGGAACAATGATGAGAATAATTCCAATTTCCGGATTACCTTTGCCATTTGTCAGTCACGGAGGTACAGCTTTATTTTTCACCTTATGCGCTTGTGGAATTTTATTAAATATTTCAAAAAAACAAAAAACTAATTAATTATTATGAGAATTGTATTTACAGGAGGAGAAACAGGCGGGCATTTTTATCCGATTATTGCAGTTGCTCAAGCAATCAGAAAAATTGTTAAAGAAAATAAATTGATTGAACCACAATTATATTTTTTAGCTCCAACACCTTACAACGCAAGCGCTTTATATGACGAAGGAATAATTTACAAAAAAGTTGCGGCTGGGAAAGTCAGAATTTATGCTTCACCAAAAAACTTTTTGGATCTTTTTAAAACTTTTTTTGGAATGATTAAAGCAGTTTGGACTGTATTTTGGATTTATCCTGATATTGTTTTCAGCAAAGGCGGTTATGGAAGTGTTCCTGTTGTATTCGCTGCGAGACTTTTAAGAATTCCTATTTTTATCCACGAATCAGACAGTGTTCCTGGAAGAGCAAATTTATGGGCTTCAAAGTTTGCAACAAAAATTGCTATTTCATACTCAGAAGCAGCGCAATATTTTAATAAAGAAAAAGTTGCATGGACAGGAAATCCAATTCGGCAAGAAATTAAAATGAAAGCCACAGAAGGTGGATACGATTTTTTAAATTTAAGTTCAAATCTGCAAACAATTTTAGTTTTGGGAGGATCACAAGGTGCAAGAACAATTAACGATATAATTTTAGATATTTTGCCGGAACTTTTGGAAAAATATCAAGTTATTCATCAAACAGGTTCAAAGAATTTTGATGAAGTTAGAGGAATGTCAAAAGTTTCTGTTATAGATGAAAGTCATTTGAGTCGATATAAATCTTTTCCATATTTGAATAATGTCGCAATGAGAATGTCAGCAGGTATTGCAGACCTTGTAATCACTCGCGGAGGCTCAACTTTGTTTGAAGTTGCACAATGGCAAATTCCGGCTATTGTTATACCGATTACCGAAACAAACGGAGATCACCAACGAAAAAACGCTTATGCATTCGCACGTTCTGGAGCGGGAATTGTGATTGAAGAGAACAATCTAACCCCGACAGTTTTAACTCAAGAAATAGATAGAATTTTGGAAACAAAAACTATTAGCGACTCAATGAAAGAAGGAGCAAAAAGATTCTCAAAACCAGATTCAGAAATGTTAATAGCCGAAGCAATAATGAAAATAGTCTTAAAACATGAAAACTAACAATCAAAAAGTAATTGTAAGAATTCCACCGTCACCAACGGGGAATTTGCATCTTGGAACTGCTCGCACAGGGCTTTTTAACTATTTATTTGCAAAACAAAATGGTGGGCAAGTTATTTTCAGATTAGAAGATACAGACAAAGAAAGAAGTAAAAAAGAGTTTGAAGACAATATTGTTGAAGGTTTGAAATGGCTTGGGATTGATTGGGATAATGAAGAAATTTACAGACAAAGCGAAAGATCTGAAGCTTATCGAAAACATTTAGAAAAAATCATTGCGGATGGACATGCTTATGTTTCAAAAGAAGAAGTTAAAGAAGAAGGGCAGAGAAGTGAAGTCATAAGATTTAAAAATCCAAATAAAGTAATAACTTTTGATGATGTTATTAGAGGAGAAATTTCTTTTGATACAACAGAGTTGGGAGATTTTGTGATTGCAAAATCTTTAGATGAGCCAATTTATCACTTTGCAGTCGTTGCAGATGATTTTGACATGGAAGTGACTCATGTGATTCGTGGGGAAGACGGAATTTCAAATACACCTCGGCAAATTTTGATTCAAGAAGCTCTTGGTGCACCGCGCCCGGTCTATGCTCACTTGCCGCTTATACTTGGTCCGGATAAAACAAAGCTTTCCAAACGACACGGCGCGGTGCCAATCGAAGACTATAAAAATGCAGGTTATACAAAAGAAGCACTTATAAACTATTTAGCATTTCTAGGTTGGAATCCGGGAACAGAACAAGAAATTTTTTCATTGGATGAATTGATAAAAGAATTTTCATTAGAAAAAGTTCAAAAATCTGGTGCTGTTTTTAATATTGAAAAATTAAATTGGTACAACAAAGAATATTTGAAAAAAGAAAATCCGGAAAAAGTTATTGAAGAAATAAAAAATAGACTTTCTTCATCACAAATCAAACCAGAAGTTATCGAGAAACTTGCTCCAACTTTGTTTGAAAGAATAAATGTTTATTCAGATGTTAATGCAATGCTTGCGGTTGGTGATTTGGATTATTATATTTCAGTTCCAAAATATGAAAAAGAGAAACTTCTTTGGAAAAAATCTCCAGATTTACAAGAATCAAAAACTCATTTAGAGAAAGTTTACGAATTACTAAATGAAGTATCAGATTGGAATCAAGACGCCATAAAATCCGCAATTTGGGCTTATGCAGACGAAAAAGGCAAGGGAAATGTGCTTTGGCCTTTTAGATACGCCTTATCTGGAAAAGATCAATCTCCAGATCCAATAGAAATTGCCAACATTATTGGCAAAGAAGAGACTTTATTTAGAGTCAAAAATGCAATACAATTAATAGGTGATTAAAAAAACAATATTTATAACTTCAATATTGTCTATCTTTTTTGTTGGAATGTATTTTTTTGCTTTCTCAACTCCAGATACGGTTTTTGCTAATGAAGAAAAAGTAAAAGAATTAGAAGGAAAAATCGGCGATCTAAAAACTCAAAGAGATAAAATTCAAGAAGAAATTAATCAATTACAACAAAAAGTTTCTGTAACTAGTGCAGAAGCAAATAGTATAAATGCTCGTTTAAGCGAACTTAAATCAACCCAAAACAAAATTCAAAAAGATATTTCTTTAACTCAAAATCAAATCCAAAAGAGTCAACTTACATTAGAAAAATTAGATTTAGAAATTTCTGATAAGCAAGAATTGGCGAATAGACAAATGTCTGCTCTGGCAAATTCGATAAGAAGAGTTAATTTACTTGAGTCAGAATCGTTGATTGAAAGTTTTCTTGGTTATGAAGACATGTCTGATTTTTGGAGTCAAATTGATTCTCTTAATTCTTTTAGAAATGAAGTTACAAATAAATTATATGCACTTCGAGAAATTCACGCCGAGCTTAGACTTAAGCATCAAGAAGAATCAGATGAAATTAAAGAATTGGAGACGAGTCAAAAACTTCTTTCTGGTCAACAAGAAGTTATAAAAGATAATGCAAACGAACAAAACAAACTCCTTACCGCAAAACAAAGCGAACTAAAAACTCAACAACAACTTCTAAACGAAAAAATCGAGCAACGAAAAAAATTCGAAGCTGCGATGCTTGAATTCGAATCTCAAATCAAAACTTTAATTGATCCCGATTCATTTCCAGCACCTCGTCGTGGAGTTTTGAGTTGGCCACTTGATACAATCAGAATCACTCAACAATTCGGTGGAACGGAATTTGCAAAAACAAACCCGGGAATTTACGGCCGTCCGTATCACAATGGAGTCGACTTTGGAGTACCAACAGGAACACAAGTTAAATCTGTTTTAGCCGGAACTGTTCAAGCAACCGGAAATACAGATGCATTTCCAGGTTGTGTGTCTTGGGGTAAATGGATTTTAATTAAGCACAACAATGGACTTACAAGTCTTTATGCTCACTTATCAAGTATTTTGGTAAATCCGGGCGATGTTGTTGAAACTGGAGGTTTAATCGGGCTTTCTGGAAACACAGGATACTCAACAGGCCCTCACTTACACCTAACACTTTACGCTTCACAAGGTGTGCAAGTTGTTCGTTTTAATGAATTTAAACCAGGCTCAACAGGATGTTCAGCAACAGGCGCATCAACTCCAGTAGCTTCACTTGATGCTTATATCGACCCAATGACATATTTACCTCAACTTTAATACAGCCTTAACATGAGCATAGAAAAATTTAACTCGGAACAAGAAAAAATTGAAAGATTAAAATTTATATTAGAAGAATCTGGCATAGACACGTCGTCTTGGGGTCAAGGTCCGACAAAATGTTTGGAAGATTTGCAAAGGGAAATTGAAGAAGGTGAATCAGTTTTAGAAAAAAATGAAAATGGAGAATTAATTAGAAAAATATCTTTAGTTTGTATTTTTATATATTATAAAGACAAGTTTGGAAAAACATATTTCTTAAATGAAGACAGGCAAGTTTTTAATAATGGAAGTGAAAGAAAAAGAGACATTAATAATTCTGTTACAGAAAAAATTAAGAAAGATGAAGATGTTGTTGAGGCTGCAAAAAGAGGAATTGTAGAAGAGCTTGGAATAGAAGATGATTTTGATTTAGAGGATTTGGGAGTAGAAAATGAAGAAAAATTGTCTCATGCATATCCAAATTTAAAAACTCAAAGTATACAATACAAATTTAAAGTTTTCCTAAATGATACACAATTTAACCCTGAAGGTTATATTGAAAATCAACCAAATAAATCTACATATTTTGTCTGGGAAGAATTAGAGTTATAATTAATTTTATGAAAAATCTTAGCTCAAAAATTTTTGAAAATAAAAAGGGAAGTCAAAGAGGTTTTTTGCAAGTAATCGGAATTATTCTTGTAGCTGCAATTATTTTGGCATTTTTAGGATACAACGTTAAAGAACTTTGGGTTGATTATGCAGCTCCGATATTAGAGTGGATTTGGAACGTAATTGTAACTTTAATTAGTTTTGCAATTGATGTAATCATTAAAGCTGTAAATATTTTTAAGACAGGTGACTACCCTACAAATTAAATAAAAAATCTGCAATAAATACAGATCAAACTTCCGTAGCTTCAAAAAGACTTTCTGCAACCCTTTGTAAACTCTCTGGCGTAAACTTCCCGCCGTGACCGGGAGAAAACTCGCAACCACAAGATATTAATTTCCGATTGGAATCACCAGATGAAGAATTAGCAATCAACTTTACTTGATCTTGAAGCTCTTCACGAACCCAAACAACAAATGAGTACGTATAATCCATGTCTGAATCAATCCACGCATCAAAAATAATCAAATCCCAGTTTTTGTCTTGAGAAAAAATGCTATTGAATTCAACGGAATCTACTGCATGAAAAACTTCGAATCCAGATTGTTCAAGGCATCTTGCGCACGCATTGGCATACTGAACATCATCTTCAAAAATTAAAATTCTTTTCATATAAACTTTTGGGTTGAGCTTTATTCAAAGAGTACATTACATGGTGCAAGATAAAAAATCAAATAAAAAAGGGAAGTCGCACTTCCCTAATTTAGTAAAAAATTTTGGACTCAGAGTGGCAATCAACCTATACAAAGTATCATGGTAGAAAATTAAAAACCTGTATAAGCGAATTTTGAGCTTCGAATTTTTGATGAATCATCAGGGGAGTTGTAAATAAAGATTTTGATCAAAATGACGTATATAAGTAATTGAACTTAATGATGTGACAGAAAGGTCAAACTATCTATTAATCAAAAAGTAGTTTTATTTAAGCGTTTATTTACTTCTTTTATTAAAATATACTCAGTCGCGAAAGATATATTTTGCGACATTATAAATATGGCTCTAATATTGGGTATTTTGTGATTTGTGACATAACTAAATATTGTGGATAAATACTTTAAAGTTGCCAATGTGAAAGTATTAATGTAGTATAATTGACCCATAGAAGTAGTTTAATTTTGCCTAAAAAATCATGAAAAATACCAAGGAAACAGGGATAATCGAATTCACAGTATTCAAAGAGAAAAATTCCTTTGTTGGAGTTTGTCTGACTTTTGATATTATTGTTGAAGGTACTGACTATGATCAAGTTAAACAAGAAATTGAAGATGCAGCTGTTCTCCACTTAGAAACAGTAAGAGAACTAAATCTTTCTGATGAACTCCTAAATAGACCGGCACCACAAAAATACTGGAACAAAAGGGAAAAGATAACTGCAGTAAAATCTCCAAAATACCCAGCATCATATGAAGCTTCTCCATACACAAATATGAAATTTGCTACTTGTTAAAAATATGCCGAAGGGAATTAGAAACTGGTCATACAAAGATGTAAAAAAGTTTTTAGAACAAAATGATTTCTCTTTCGCTAGACAAGGTAAAGGATCACACGAGACATGGGTTAAACGAGGAGAACCAAAAGATTTTGTGGTAACTCTTTCTAAGAAAAAAATTATCCCCACTGGAACAATGGAAAACATAATTAGACAATCTGGAATTCCTAAAAAAGACTGGAAATTGAAATAATTTCTTTCTTTTTTTATTTACTTTAAAAGTATATTGCATTAAATAAAAAGGTGGTATAATAATTAGGCAACATTTAGTATGACTTTGATGATTATAAGTTTTATTAGCTGATTTAAACCCATTTGTTTAGATAGCGACACCAGGTCAAACTGGATGTTGCAATCACAAGTTAGGAGAGTAAAACTTTTCTCACTGGTGTCGTGATCTAAGTAAGTGGGTTTTTTGTTTCTAGGTAATCCTAAACAGCTACTCATTTTTGGGTAGTTGTATGGGCAACTTAGAATTAAGGCTACCCGAGCCGTCGTCGGACATAAAACGAGTCTGTTATGCAAACAGAACAAATTTGCAGACCTTTCATCACTTTGCGTGATGGGAGAGTTATTTGGGCACATCAATATGGCAAAAAAGCCTTTTGTTGGATTCCAAAAGAAAAAGCTTTGGTACTTACCAAAGCTTAATCCAAAACCAAAACCCTCTATTATTCCCGAAAAGTTTGATAGGGGGTTTTGTATTTATTATACCCTCCAATAACATTGATGAGTAGAAGGATACTATCAAGAAATGGGGAAAGGTCAACTTATGTGTATATGTCCATTGACTTGACCAACTGATTTAGGTATATTCAAATTAACCGTACCTAAAGTTTAGAAAAAACCATTGTAATCAGAATACCGCCCTTGGGTGGTTTCCTTACAATGGTTCCATTCGGAGGGCGGTATTCTGTTACCAAATTAAAATCTAATAAAAACCATTGTATGAAAAAATTACCAATATTTATTTTGGGGTTAGTAGTGGCTGGGGTACTTACTTCAACAGTTGCATCTGCTTCAACAATTTTCCCTTTTGCTCAAACACATGGAGGACCAGTAGGAACTTCAGTAAACAATACAGTTACCAGCTCAACATCTTTACAGTCTCAAACACCTGTTTCAAATACATCTTTTGTTTCAGTAAACAGTGAAGTTGTAAAAGAATCTGCTGCAAAAATTTCTTCTAAAAAGAAGTACAATACAAAAGAGCTAACACAAGAAGTTATTTTGCTACAAACACAAGTAATGTTACTTGAAGCAAGATTGAGCGCTTTGGAGAGTAGATAGTCTTTATAATAAATAGCTATGTACAAAAACCTGCAAACTTGCAGGTTTTTGTGTTAAAATATGAATTATGTCAAAACCAAAATTTCTTTTCGCTAAGACCGTATCCGAACCATTTAACAGCAAAAACAACCGTAATCTTCCTGAAAAGAATATTGCACTAGATCAAAAAGAGGTGATATAATAGTAGGGTAGTAATATTGAAAATTAAGCTGGTGTGAGAGCCAGAGTTCAAACAAAGGATAAAATCCTTCCTTACATTCGGGGTTTCAAGTGCATCCTCTCACTTGATGCCCGAAAGGGCTTCAAACAAAATCTTTGTTTGACGCTTGAGCCTCGAATGTAGTGTGGGATTTTTTGTTTTCTAGGTAATCCTAAGCAGTCACTTAATTTACAATTTACAGTATTGACATAATATAACCACATATTAGAATTATTAGGTTCATTAAAAATCAATCGCCCGATGTTGACGCATTTGGGCAACGGGAAAGCCGAGACCTTAGAAATGGCTACTTGTGGGTAAGTTAAAAACTATCCGCAAAGCGTCAACTGTGGGTTCTGAGAATTTAATTCAGAAGAACCACAAGTACCCGTTTCTGAGGTTTTTACTTTTCAATTTTTAGTGCACAAAACACCCAATACCGTGTGTAGGGTGTGAGTGTCATCAGGCGTCCAAAACCTGAAAAAATAAAAAGGCTGAAATCCATTACCATCTACTAAGAATCCAAATCTTAGTAAGAGCGATTCCAACCTTCTCGTACTCTACACCCGTTACTGGGTGTTTTTATTATACTTCACCGGTGCCGGTGTCGCCAGGAGGATATTAACAGAACAGGCAAGTAGAGTCAAAGAAAATATATAGGGAAGTCAGTTCCCTGTTATTTAATAGTAAATACTGTATAATTAGCTCATTATGGATTCACAAGATGAATTTAGTATTACATTTACCAACGGAGCTTTGGCACGACTGAAAAAAATAGCTTCAGATTTAAATATTCCAGAAGATAAATTGGGTGATGTTCTTATTAAAGGAATTGTTTTAATAGATCTTGCAAAAGAAGGAGAAAAGGAAAATAGTAAAGTGACTATTAAAAAAGGAAAAGATGAGTATGTGATTCCTTTAAATCAGATATAATATGGCACCTAAAAACCCAGTAAAAGTAGAAAACTTACCTCCATCTGTTCTAAATGCTTTTAAAAGAACTCAATGGTTTGAAACAGCTAAAACTATTATTCAAATAATTTTAATGTCCATTTTTGCTTTAGGGCTGTTGTGTTTTATGGTATTGCTAATATTAGCTGGAGTTAGTCAGAATATTTTACCGGATACAGAAGGAGTTAGAGCACTTTCTAATCTATTTGCAGAAGTTGCAAATAATGCAAAAGCCGTAGGTCTGTTTGCTTTAGGATTTTTCTTTAGAGAATACCTAAAAGCTAATTAAACAAAAGGGAAGTCAGTTCCCTTTTGTTTAAACCCAAAATTCAGATATTTGATACACTACTTTAGTTCTCGGGTCAATGAGATCTGATATTTATACCTATTAGGAAGGGCATTTTCTTCAATTGTATGAACATACTACTATGCCTCTTAATGATTTATCTAATCATTGTAGAGGTTAAAAAAATCTAAAGTTTTTTCCGTCAGTTAGCGCTGGCGGTTTTTGTATCAAACATCTGAATCTTGGGTCTAGATTACGTCGCAAAAGGTTTATTGTGCGACGTAATATATAGTTATCCACAGCTGACCCTATAAAGGTCTTTTTGTGCAAACAACACCACAAATTATTATTCCCTGCAATCACTTCTAAAAATACCTCTAATAAAATAATAAAACTTTATTAATTAAATATTTTTTATTTATTTTATAAAGTCTTAATAATTAGAATACCTGCATTCAGTTTTTTAATTTAAACAATTTTCCTTGAAGATCCCTTCTCTCCCCCTTCTGTTATATTTATGTTATGGTTTTAAAATATGAATTACAAATTTTACACATTAATTTTCACTTTAATATTTTTACCAAACTTATTATTTGCAGCATGGTGGAATCCTTTTTCTTGGTTTAAAAACGATGATTCAATAAATAATATTTCAACTCATACTAACATCAACACTGAATCTAACATCACTGCAGACACAAGTGTATTGGAACAAGAAATTATTAAAAACATTTCTACAGAAAACCCTGAATTACAAAAACAAATAAATACTTTAATTAATGAAAATAGAAAATTAAACAATAAATTGATTTTACTAGAAAAACAACTTGCTTCATGTTCACAAACTAGCACTTTTAACATGAATGTAAATACAACTTCAACAGCTAAAAATCCAATGAACGAAGAAGGTCAGGTAAAAACAAAAAGTTATACTGAAGAAAATTACACAAATGAAACAAGTAATCTTTTTAAAAGATTAAATCAACTAAGATTTGATATACCAGATTTAAAAGAAAAATTTGAAGACGATAATTGTAACGAATTATTATCAAGAAACCAAAACGTAATTTCTCCTACTTTATTAAGATGTAAAGACATGAGAGAAAAAATCATAGATTTGGAAGATGAAGAGGAAAAAATCTTAAAAGACATCAACTTTCTAAAATCAAAATACGGAATAATATAAAAACAAAAAGCGGTCGCATTTATGCGACCGCTTTTTGTTTTTACTTAAGCGCAACCTCTCGGTGCTTACCCCAACACGGACTTGAATAGTTCCATGGTTTTGTACCTTGAGTATCATATAGATACTTAGCGTACGCCATGTTTCCTTCAAGTGTGTAGATGTTAAGACCAAGTTTCTGTGATGTCTCAAGGTGGTACTTCTCATTAATCTGCATTACGCCGACGTCTTGAGAGTTTTGTACTCCTCTTAACACATTACCGTTTGAGTCAAATTGACGAAAACGAGATTCACAGAAAGCTACTTCAGCAAGAATTGGTGTATCTGAGAAGTAAGCTTTAACTTGTGCTTCAGTTGTTAAAATTTTGTTTTCAGCTTTTTCTGCAACCTTTTCAGTCTTAGTTTCCGCTTCAACAGTATTTTGAGTTACTACATCATTTGAAGCTACTGCAGGAACTGGAACGATTGCATCGCTCATAGTTACTGTAGCAACAAATAATGCTAACCCCATAGCTAAGTTTATTATAGTTTTGGTATTAAGGACAAACTACGTGTGCAACCATCTTTCTCGAACGTAGGCTTTAGGTGATCTCTTGGCTAGAGGCCTAAAGCATAAAGCTCAGTAACAATGACTGAGTTATGGGCTATCATAGCACGATTCGACCCAAAAAGTCAATGCCCCCACAATACTCCTAATTTTATATAAAGCCTTAACAAAGCCATATTTTACATTCCAGGACAATTTGAGGCAGGTTTATAGCCCTTTTTTAGAGCATCTTCCAAAGTGTCAAAATAGACCTTATTTTCAGTCTTAATCCTAGAAACTCCAGTACACCAAACATAGTAAACTCGAGTCCCAGACTTGGATGCTACCAGAGTTTTTCCATCATTTTGTGATATTTCACTGACCTCTTTTTCTTTCTCAATAATGACGGTTTTTGACTCAAAAATCACTGGTTTTAGCCTACTTTTATCAAAACCTGACAAATACCCTATAACAAAAACATTAAAAATTAATAAAATTCCAATTATGGCGGTTATCCCCTTGCCTTCTTTCAAAAAATGCGTTAATCTCATACCACTTAACTAAAGCATCCAATTAATAAAGAGGCGTTAAGTAATTTCTAAAAATATTATGTCAACAGTTAAAGCAGCAGGTGTAGCAAAAAACCTACGAGATTCAAATCCAAAATTCCTTGGAACAAAACTTTACGCTGGTCAAAAAGCTAAGACTGGTATGGTTATCGTTCGACAAAGAGGTACTAAAATCCTTCCAGGAAAAAATGTTGGTCTAGGAAAAGATCACACTCTTTTTGCATTGGCAGACGGTAAAGTTGTTTTCACAACAAAACGAAAGCGACGATTTGATGGTTCTATCAAAAGACTACCGGTTGCTAATGTTGAGTAGTAGATTTGCTTTCTCCCCAAACGCCTCAAGAAAAATTTTAAACTCCCCTACACTTTTGATTTGATCAAAGTCTTTTATCCATGTTTTTTCAACAGACACACCAGTTTGTTCTGTAACCGCCTTCAGAACATCTTCTAATTGAACTTTTGAAAACAAGTGACCTTTGTCATTTGCATTAACAGTCAAATTTACAACCTCACCATTTAAAGCTTTCAGAGTGTCTCTTCCCTGTTTTGTTTTTTCTTCCGTCAGTTTCTTTTGAACTTCAGTTTTATTTTGCACACTTTTTACATCTCCTGAAGTTGCCGGCCGTGCCATTTTGTGCGGAATCAAAAAATTAATAGCATGTCCCTGGTTCACATCTACAATCTGATCTTTTTTTCCAACTTTTGGAATATCTTTCAGCAAAATTACTTTCATATTTTTATTTAAGCAAAATTTAGGTGTTTTTTCAAATTTATTGACGTTTTATAAAAAATGTATTAATGTTCAAGTCGAACAAAGTTGTTCTATCTCAAATACCAAACCTGATAATAAAATGAAAAAATTTCTGATAATGATAAGTTTCATTTTCGTGCTCGGTTCTCTTCCGGAAGAAGTTGAAGCGAAAGGTGGCATTGGCAGTATGCGCCGAGAACGCGAAAGACGCATGGA
>CAZVRT010000006.1:0-22495 GCA_964630375.1 uncultured Candidatus Saccharibacteria bacterium
AGAGTTTGAATATCCAGTCGGAAGCGGTAAATGGTACAAGGGAGCGTACGACTCGATAATCACCAAAGAGCTGTATCTCAAGGCACGAGCAAACCTGACAGCTCCAGCACGAAGGCATCCCGGAACCAACGAGTTCGACTTTACGAGAATGTTCTACTGCGGACGGTGCGGATCAGGTATTTGTGCCGAGGAGAAGTTCAAGCACTGCAAGAATGGCAACACGCACCGATACGTTTATTATCACTGCACGCACTCAGCAGATAGATACTGCAAAGAAGGAGCTTTGCGAGAAGAAGAGCTGCTTAATCAACTACTGGGATTGATAGACAAGATTGATATCGATGAGATCGGAATGAGACAAAAGATTGAATATGAAATTGGCAAATACCGACAGTTCAGCTACACGGTATTAGGGAAAGAAACCGAGTTTGATAACCGACCAATTGAAGCTGATATACGAAACTATGCAAAGCACGTACTCAGAAACGGAACACGAGATGAGAAGCGAGAATTACTGAGTTGTTTGAGAGGAAGGGTTGAGATAAAAGATAAGGAGATATCGCTTAAAATCACAAAGTAGTCATTCTTTTGAATGATAAGAAAAAATCATGTTTTGATAAATTTAAAAAATTTTCTAAGCCGATCTTGATATTTTCTATTTCTTTTTGTGTGCCATCCGCATAGTAATCTTTACGATAAATCATTGACCAAAGTATAAATGCCTCCATATTTTTAGTTATCAATTCTGGAAAATACTCTTTAAATGAGGAAAGTATGGATAGAAACGTATATTCTGTCTGGAATGAATCGAATTCTATTTCTTTATCAAAATCTCTGTCAGCGTGTTTAAAAAAATTATATTCGCTAGAATAATTTTTCTTAAAATCATTTAAGCGTTCTGGGCGAACTTGTTTTAAAAAAGTCTCATGAAATGTTTCTCCTCCTTTATTTTTTACTAAAACACCTATCACCTCATGTGCTGCCATTACAAGAGTGTGGGCAGGTATAAGTTTGTCTTGGAAAAACAACTCGATCGCACTATCAGTTTGATTTATAGCAACTTGTAATTTATTAAATTTAACTTTCTCTGTCATATTTAGTAAATTAAACCCAAAGGGTGTCCACTAACTCTTTAGTCAAATAACCTAAATTATTACCGTCCGAATCTTCCACGGTAATGGTAGATCTGTCTAATAAAATATTATTGTTCTCATAATTTAAATTAACGAGTAAAACAAAATCATATACTTCAGGCAAATCCCTTGGTGAGGGAGTTCTGTTTAAAGAAGTCTTTACCTGAATAAATTTAACAGTCCTCCCCTTAATAGCGATAAGATCGTTGCCAGTATCCTTAATAGGAGGAGCTGCCTGAACACCAAATTCAAGCAATTTAATTTGCGTCAATAGTTCGCCTAGTGTGCCAGTGGTCATATTTTCTGGTAGAGGATTTCCCATATGTATATTATAAAACAAAAAGCCTAAAATAGGCTTTTTGTTTTTGATGACGGGAATAGGTCGCTTTCACCAAAATAATCTGCTCCCCCGGCAAGATTCGAACTTGCGACCAATCGCTTACATTTATCCTAAAATTACTAATAGGGATGGACTATATCATCACCTTATTCAAATTATTGAACTTAGGTGCGAGGCGCTTCGTGCGCATTTGTGAATCACTTTTGCGAACTACTCTCTCTCGAGATAGTCTCTGAACCTTCAACAGAATTTACATTCTGAAGCTTGGCTGCTGATTATCCTAAAAATCTCTTCTTAGGACTTCCAGCAATTCACCTCGTTTTTCGACCAGACTTTCGTACTGGAAGCTGCGTAATACCTTCGTGTATTTCCATGTGACAATTTGCACAAACTAAAATGCATTTATCTATTTCTTCTTGAATTTTATTCCAAGATCGAGTGAGTCCTTTGTCTGATAAACCAAAACTTTTTAATTTTGGATCTAAATGATGAAAGGAAAGCGCTCTAGAACATTTTTTGTAACCACAAATTTCACATTTACCACCTTTATAGTCTCTAGCCATTTGTCTAAGTTTAATTCTTCTTTTACGAACGGCTTCAACCATATAGGCAGCACGGTCGGCATAAGTTCTTTTTTCTGGCATAACAATACTAAGTATACCATTGAACTTTATCTGACACAGGCGACTGCTCTACCGCTGAGCTACAGGGGAATATTTTGTTTTAAAAAACAGTGCGTTTTTCTATACTTCAAACGCATTTGCTATGTTATCAATCAAAAAGCTATGTGTCTAGTCCGAATTTTGGATATTTTTGCTATATTTAAAGCATGTATATTCACGTCAAAGTTCATCCAAAATCAAAAAAAGAAGTTTTTGAGCAAATAAACGAAGATCATTTTGAAGCGTGGATAAAAGAGCCGGCAGAGCAGAATTTGGCTAATAAAAGAGTTTTTGAGTTGTTAAAAAACTATTTTCCTGAAGCAAAAAGAGTGCGGATAATTTCAGGTCATCAATCTCCATCAAAACTTTTTTCTGTTAATTTTGAAGACTAATTTTTTGTGATAAAATTATTGTGTATGGCAATAAATTTTCATATCAAAACAACAAATATGGACCTTACACCAGATGTGAGCTCACAAGTTCACGAAAAACTGAGTGTAATCGAAAAATTTTTATCAACTGAAGGCAACAAAGAAGTTTTAGCCGAAGTGGAAATTGGTTTGAGATCAAAACATCATAAAAAAGGCGATGTTTACAGAGGAGAAATAAATGTTAGTTACGATGGAAAGCTTTATCGAACTGTTGCGAAGAGATCTTCGGTCAGTGAAGTAATTGATGAATTGAAAGATGAAATCGGACGCGCAATTCAAAGAGACAAAACAAAGAAAGATTCTTTATTCAGAAAGGGAAGTAGATTGGTGAAAAATATGCTTCGAAGATAAATTTAATTTATGGATTATAAAAAGATTATTATTATAATTTTATTTCTGGCTTTGGTTATAGGAATATTATTTAATGTAACAAATAAAAAGAATATGAAAGCAATAATTAAAACAAACAAAGGAGATATCGTTTTGGAATTATTTGGAGATCAAACTCCGAATACTGCTGGGAACTTTGCTGAGTTGGCGCAAAACGGATTTTATGACGGAACAAAATTTCACCGAGTGATTGAAGGTTTTATGATTCAAGGTGGTGATCCGCAAACAAAAGATGATTCGTTGCAAATGATGTGGGGAACTGGTGGACCTGGATATCAATTTGCTGATGAAATTGTTTTAGGATTGAGTAATGTTACAGGAACAATCTCAATGGCAAATGCCGGTCCAAATACAAACGGAAGTCAATTTTTTATCAACGTTGCTGACAACACTTTCTTAGATGGAAAACACGCTGTGTTTGGAAAAGTTGTTGAAGGAATGGATATTGTGATGGCTATTTCACAAGTAGAAAAAAATGAAAGAGACGTTCCTGTTGAGCCTGTGATTTTGGAACAAGTTATTGTTGAATAAATAAAGAATAATCAATTTCTTTTTTACCTTCGGGAATGACACGCAAAATTTGAAGCGTGTCATTTTTGTATTTTGCGTCTGTGATTTTTACACGAATTTTTTTGCCGTTTTTTTCAGTAAAGAAAAATGCGCCTGGATGGGGAGTGTAAGCCATAATTTTTACAAAGTTTTTTCGTGGGTTTTCATTTAGAAAAATTTCAGCGTCTGATTTTTCAATTTTTTTAGTGAAAGTTACTTCGTTGTGATTTTGTTCAATAGGAGAAATTTCTCCGGCGATATAAGGCGGCAAAATTTTTGACAAAATTTTGCCGCCGACTTCCGCCAATTTACTAGAAACTTTATCTTTATGCTCCCATTCTTCAAATTCTACAACTTCTTGAGCAACAATCGGACCATGATCAACTTTTTCATCAATCAGCATAATTGTCACACCAGTTTTTAATTCATCATTTAAAATTGCAGTTTCAATTGGAGATGGCCCGCGATGTTTCGGCAAAAGAGAAGGATGAACATTTAAAGTTCCGTGAGCAGGTAATTCCAAAATTTCCTTTGGAATAATTTTTCCGTAAGAAACCACAATAAAAACATCCCAAACAAAATCTTCAGAATATTTTTTATCAGTTTTAATTTGATCAAAAAAATCTTTTGAAAGTTTTTCCGGCTGATAATTTTCAATATTATTTTCAATTGCCCAAATTTTTACGGGACACGGAGTCATTTGCATTCCGCGACCTTGTCGACTGTCGGGTGTTGTGATAATAATTTTCGGCAAAATATTTGCTTCTTTCAGCTGATTCAAAACATCAACACTAAACTCACTTGTTCCAAAAAATATATAATTAATTTTTTTCATTTTGTGATTTTAATTCAGTTATATTTTTTGCTTTGTCTATAAAAAGAATTCCGTCCAAATGATCAATTTCATGTTGAAAAATTTGTGCCAACAAACCTGCACCTGTAACTTCAAACCAATCTCCATTTTCATCAAATGCCTCGACTGTTGCTCTGGTCGCTCTTTTTACAACTCCATACAAAGGACGAACAGAAAGACAACCTTCATCCATTTTCTTTTTGTCTTTCGATATTTTTGTAATTACAGGATTTATAAAAACTAACGGAAAATCTTTTGGAATATCTGATTCTTTAAAAATTTTTGGACTTACAACAAAGATTCTTTTATTTACGGCAATTTGAGGAGCAGCAAGTGCAACTCCGTCGTATTGAGACTCCAGAGCTTCTTGCATGTCTTTCAAAACTTTTGCAAGTTTAGTAGAGCCGAATTCTTTTTCGGCTACTTCTTCTGAAACTTTTCTCAGAGCCTTGTGTCCATTTTGAACAATCTCTACCATGTGGCTCAGTATATAGGAATTTTGAAAATAAAAAACCCCGAAGGGTTAAGCAGGAACAATCTTGTAGACTGTCTTTTTTGAGATGCTCAAAATTTCCCAAGGGTCCCTAGGTGTTGAACTTTGGGTGTATGCTCGCTCAACTTTTCTTTGTAGAATTTGTAAAGCGGTGGTGGCATTGTAGGGTTCATTAGAAACCATCATTGACTCAAGTGGAATTGCCGAAAACATAAACCTAGAAGGATCTTGCCCAAGGACGCTTATATACTCAGGCCGTGGGTAAGTCGACGGTATTGCTTCCACTTCTTCTGGAGTAATTGCCACCAATTCATATCTTAAATTATCGTCAATCTTATATTCAATGATGAAGATAAAAACTCTTCTATCAAAAAGCAGAATCTCAGTTGAGATTTTGTATCTTCTTTTCTGAAAATTCATCAAAATATTGATTGCACGTTCCGCGTCTTCAATCAGTTTTTTGAAGTGCAAAGCTTCTTTGGTTTTTTCTTGATTCATAATGTACTTTGGGTTGAATTCCTTCCAAAATTACCTTAGCTAAAAATCAAAGTCAATTTAAATAAAAAACTGGCACCTTACGATGCCAGTCCGTCGGGTTGGGAACTTTTGAATTTTCCGACCACGATAGTTTTGGGAGTCTTATAAAGACCTCCTGTGACCCATCTTTCTTGTTTCCAAGTTTCGTCCTGGATGCTGTAAGTTGTGGGACGCATGTATTGGAACACAAGAGCTTTGGCACGCTTGAGCAAATCTTCCTGAGATTCTCCTCGGTTGCTCCAAAGAAGGATGCTCTCAATTCCGAATTGTCCGGTGTAAGAGAAGGAGTTCCAGTGTCCATTGGAAACTTCCCAGTGTTCTTGACTGAACATAATCAAGACTCCGTATTTTTCAACATAGCCTTGTTTGTACATGATTGGAATCAGAAGAAGGGAATGCAGAAGCGACTCAAAACATTCGAGATGCTCGACTCCTCTTTCTGGAGCGGTCAGGTACCAGAGGTCATTTCTTGTTCGACCCATGAATTGTCTGAAAGATTGAATGTCCATTTGTTTGTTTTAGGGTTCGGTGTTCGCATAAAATAATACCACAAATAAATAAAAAATCAATATTTACGTATTTATACACAAAAACCTAAAGCACACTAGAAGCATCAACAACAATCTTAAACTGTGGAGGAAGTGCTAAAAGTTTTGTTTTTAGACTTTCGTCAGGCCAACTTTCTGGATCGATTTGAAGAATCCCATTCCAAACCATTTTACCTTTTTGTCTCTCTGTGAAAGCTGGATATATTGTCAGCTCAAAAGGTTCTAACATTTTTTTTGCTTCAAGAATTGCTTTTTCAGAGGATTTTGGAGTTCCTGCCACAGAAATTTTTATTAATCTAGAAAAAGGAGGGAAGTTATATTTTTTTCTGTCACAAAATTCATTTCTATAAAAATCAGCCAAGTTTCCTTGTCGTGCGTTTTCAAAAATTGGATCGTCAGTTTTTCTTGTGCTGATTTGAAATTTATTTGTCGCCTTCGCTCTTAATCTTAAAAGAGTTCTTAATATTTTTTCACGAATTGCAAAATCTGGAACTGAAAAAAGAGAATCAATTGAAGCGACTAAAACATTTTCAACCGGCTCTCTCATATAATGCAATGCCATTTCTGTTCCTATTAAAACGCTTCCGGCAGTATTGTAAAACTCCGAAATAATTTCTCTTGCTTGCTTGCTTGTTTTTGCGTGTTGACTATCTAATATAAAAAGATTTAGATCTGGGAATTCTTGTTTTATTTTTTCTGCAACAGTTTCAACTCCAATGCCTAACATTTTTAATTTCCAACTATTACAGTGAACGCATTTTTCTCCAGCTCGTCTGACATCTCCACAAGTATGGCATTGAAAAATATTTCCGCCTTCAGCTGGATCTTTCCCATAAAGCACCATTGGAGAGCTACAGTTTTTGCAACACACCACAGTTCCACAATCGCCGCAGACTATTGAAGGAGAAAGTCCTCTTCTTGCCGTGAAAACAAAAGTTCTTTCATTTTCATTTTTTGTTTCAGATAATATTTGCAAAGTTTCTTTTGATAATAATGAAAAAACATTTCCTAGATTTGACTCGCTTTTTTTCATGTCAATTATCTTCGATTCAGCTGCAGACAAAGCTCGAAATTTTAAAGTGCCTTCTTCCAAAAATTCATGTCGATCGTATCGTGATAAAGTTTCTGCGCGTAAGGCGATATCACCAAGAAAAAATCTGGCTCCTATAACGCTGGCGTAATTTTCTGCAAAAGTTCGTATGTCTATATAAGGCATTTGTTGAGAGCGATACGCGTTTGAGCTTTCTTGTTCAATTATTATTGTGCCGATATCGTGTCGTGGAATTGAAATAAAATTTCCAGTTGAAATTATCAAGACGGGTCTTTTGTGTTCAATGACTTCATTCCAAGTTTTTATCAATTGATTTTTCGTCATCAAGTTGTTGAAAGTGAAAGTATTATCTTCAATTCCTTTTGAAAGAAGTTTTTTTGTTTTTTCAATATCTTCAATTGTAGGACAAAGGAAAATTACAGATTTGCTTCTGGCAAAAGATTCTCTTACCAAACTTTTATAACTCGCATATCTTTCTTCAAATTGATCTTGGATAACATATTTTTCACTTTGTTCATTTAAGTCGTTTGCGACAATTTGTGACTCCGGAGATTTTAATTCTTTTAAATTTTCAAAAATTTTTTTAGGAACTAAAGAATTAATTACCGCACCTGTTGATGTGGCAAAATGATCCGCTGTTTTTTGACATGCAGAAATAAATTGATTTTGCAGAATTGTATTTTTTGAAACGCTACGAATTTTTTTAAGAGAAAAACTTTGAGATTTTAATTCTTCTTTGCTTGCAAGAGCGTCTTTTTTGTTTACAACGATACCAGTAACTATTTTTTTTCTTAATTCCATGGTCACCAAAGAACCTATCTCAACATCTTTGGTCGAGAAGTAAGTAAGGTGTTCAACCCGAATACTTTTGGTCAACGGCATTATTTCCAAGATATACATATCTGTTGATTTCACTATTCTTCCAAAAAGTTCGAAAATAAGCTAGACTTTGCGTACTAAAGCTCATGGGAATTTTCACACCAAAATTAGGAATTGATTTAGGAACTGCAAATACGCTTGTTTTTGCACCTGGAAAAGGCGTTATTCTAAATGAGCCTTCTGTTGTTGCTGTATCTGAACAAGACAACAAAATTCTAGCTGTTGGAAATGAAGCAAAAGAAATGATTGGACGGACTCCAGAAAGCATCGTGGCGTATCGTCCAATGCGGGATGGTGTGATTGCGGATTACCGTGTGACAGAAGCGATGTTGAGTTACTATTTTTCTAAAGCTCTTGGAAAATGGAATATTTGGAAACCGGAAGTAATGGTGAGTGTGCCGGCTGGTGTGACTTCAACAGAAAGACGAGCGGTGATTGAAGCTGCTATAAAAGCCGGAGCAAAAAATGCATACATTGTTAAAGAACCGATTCTTGCTGCGATTGGGGCTGGGATTCCGATTCACGAAGCTCAAGGTCATATGGTTGTTGATATTGGAGGAGGAACGACCGACGTCGCTGTTATTTCTTTAGGAGGAATTGTTGCTTCTACTTCTGTGAAAGTTGCTGGAAATAAAATTGATCAAGCAATTATTGATTACATAAAAAGAACTTTCAATCTTGCAATCGGAGACAAAACAGCAGAGCAAATAAAAATGAAAATTGGTTCAGCGGTATTTTTGGAAGATGAATTGGAAATGGTTGTGAAGGGAAGAGATTATCTGACTGGTTTGCCTCGCTCAACAAATTTGAAAACAAATGAAATTGTAAAAGCAATTAGTCGTGAACTTCGTGAAATGATAAAAGCGATTAAAGATGTTTTGCAAGAGACTCCACCTGAATTGGCAGCAGACATTATTGATCATGGAATTACAATGACCGGCGGTTCATCTCAACTTAGAAATCTTCCTGAACTTGTTTACCGAAGAACTGGTGTAAAAGCACAGCTGGCAAAAGATGCGTTGTATTGTGTAGCGAAAGGAACTGGAATCGCTTTAAATCATTTGGATACTTACAAGAAGACGATTATTACGAAACGGTAAAAATAATTTAATTTAAAAAGAAAAAATATAAAGGGCTCGTCCAACATGTGACGAGCCCTTAGGGGGTGGTGAAAATTTATGTTATTGCGCCTTCACCGTGGAGTGTTTTTTGGATGGTATGTCCTCTGACAGCGTCCAAGCGCTTAAATCTGTCGTTTCATGAAAAGAGCTGTACCGGGATTTCCTTTCTTTTTTTTTTCGAATTCCGAGGACGAGCTTAATTTATGTCATTGCGCTATCTCGTCTAAAGCGCTTCGGTAATTCGCATTTCTTTGATTTGCCGTTTTTTGTTAAATTAAACAATGTTCAGTTTTAGGTGCTGTTTTGCATCTTCATCAGAACGTCACATATTATACACGAATTTAAAATATTGTCAATAGAATAGAAAAGTTTCCAAAAATGCTATAATTTGAATGTGAAAAATCTTGCTAATTCATACAGAAACACAGGACAACTTCATCATGCCTATGTTGTGGAGGGCGACAATAATTCTTCTTACGAAAATGTATGTTTGTTTTGCGAGAAAGATTTAAATTTTCAAATCAAAGCTAATCCAAATTTTATTTACGAAAAATACGACAAGTTTTTGGTAGATGATGCACGTCGATTGAAAGAGTTGCAAATGAATAAAACAAAACAAGGCGAAAAAAAGATTTTTGTTATTTCATTTAATTTTATTACCACTGAAGCGCAAAACTCTTTGTTGAAAGTTTTGGAAGAGCCAACAAAAGGAACTCACTTTTTTATTTTAACTCCTTCGTCGCATGTTTTTTTGGATACAATAAAGTCGCGAGTTTCAATCTTAACTTCCGGAAATATTTCAGAATCAAATGAGTCAGAAAACTTTTTGAAGTTTTCAATTTCAGAAAGAATGAAATTTATTTCTAGTTTGGTGCAAAAAATAAAAGATGAAAAAGCTAGTAAGTCTGATGCTATAAAATTAGTGCAAGGTCTTGAAATTTTGTTGCATAAAAAAGCTGTGTCTTCAGAGAGTGTCGAGCAGTTGGAAAATTTCAACAAAATAAAAAAACTGAATAAAGTTTCTGATTATCTTCACGACAATTCTGCTTCAGTAAAACAACTCTTGGAATATACAGCTGTTATTTTGTAATTCACTTTTTACTTTAAGCTTATATTTTGATAATATAAAAATATATGGCATACGATTTTTCAAATTTCAAAAAACAACTTAATAACGTAGAAGACTGGTTAAAAAAAGAATTTTCTGGTTTACGAACTGGGCGAGCGACAATCGCTATTTTAGATAGCGTTCATGTTGAATCTTATGGTTCAAAAATGCCATTAAATCAATCGGCTTCACTTTCTGTTGAAGATCCGAAAACAATCAGAATTGTGCCTTGGGATAAAAGTCTTGTTGGTCCAATTGAAAAAGCAGTTACACTTGCTGATTTGGGTGTTTCAACTGTATCTGACGGCGAAGGAATTCGAGTGATTTTTCCTCCACTAACAACAGAAACTCGAGAAAAGATTGTTAAGGTTGCAAAAAATAAAATGGAAGAAGGAAAAGTTTCTATCCGAACAGAGCGAGCGGAAGAAATTAAAAAAATCGAAACAGCACAAAAAGCTGGTGAAATTTCAGAAGATGATACAAAAAGAAATAAAGAATCTGTACAAAAATTTGTAGACGAAGCAAATAAAAAATTGGACGACTTATTTAAAGAAAAAGAACAAGATATTCTATGTCAGTAATAATATTTTTAATAATTTTAGGTTTACTTATTTTTGTTCACGAGCTAGGACACTTCTTGGTTGCAAAATGGGCAAAAATTCGAGTAGACGAATTTGCTATTGGGTTTCCACCTAAAATAGTTTCATATACAAAAAATGGTACTAGATATGCTTTAAATCTGATTCCTTTTGGAGGTTATGTAAAAATCTTTGGAGAAAATCCTGATGAAGAATCTTTAAACCCAGAAGCGACAAATAGTTTTGTGAATAAAAATCGTTGGATACAAGCAGCTGTGCTTTTTGCTGGTGTATTTTTCAATTTTATTTTTGCTTGGATGTTGATAAGTGGAAGTTTGATGATGAATTCGCCGACACTTGTCACAGAAGAAAATATTTCTGAAGTAAAAAATATCGAAACAAACATTCTAACTGTTTCTCCTGAAAGCCCTGCTGCAAAATCTGGGTTTTTAGTTGGAGATAAAATAAAACAACTTTCAGCTGGTGAAAATACTTTTGCTGTTTCAGAAGGTTTGAATGTAGAAAACATCCAAAACTTTATTTCTGAAAATACTGATGAAGAAATTCAAATTACAGTTTTGCGTGGAAAAGAAGAAAGGGTTTTAGAAGTAAAACCCGAGGAAGGAATTGTTGAAGGGAAGAAAGCAATCGGAATTGTAATGGCTGACTTAGGAGAAATGAGAATGGGATTTTTCACAGCTATTTGGGAAGGTTTGAAAGCTACAATTATTCTTCTTGAAAGAATAGCTATTGGTCTTGGTGAACTTTTATCAAGTGCGATTGTTGGAAAGGCTGACATGAGCCAAGTTTCTGGTCCGGTTGGAATTGTTGGGCATGTTGGTGATGCTGCGAAATTCGGTTTTGCAAACCTGCTTTCATTCACAGCGATGATTTCTTTAAACTTAGCGGTAATCAACCTTATACCGTTTCCGGCGCTTGATGGAGGAAGATTACTTTTTGTAGGAATAGAAGGAATTATTCGAAGAAGAATTAATACAAATTTTGTAAATATTCTAAATTTAGTTGGATTTGCTTTGCTCATACTTTTGATGATTTCAATTACAGTGAGCGACATTTCTAAATTATTTTAGTTTTTAAATTTTATGAGACAATCACAACTTTTTACGCGAACACGAAAAGAATCTCCAAAAGATGAGGTGTCAAAAAACGCTGATCTTTTGATTCGTGCTGGTTTTATTCATAAAGAAATGGCAGGGGTTTATGTGTTGCTTCCGCTTGGTCTGCGAACGATGAAAAAAATTGAAAATATTGTTCGAGAAGAAATGAATAAAATTGGTGGTCAAGAAGTTTCTCTTACTGCTTTGCAAGATCCTGAACTTTGGAAAAAAACTAATCGTTGGGATGATGAAGTTGTAGACAATTGGTTTAAAACAAAACTAAAAAATGAAACAGAACTCGGTTTAGGTTTTACTCACGAAGAACCTTTAACAAATTTAATGAAAGATCATATTTTGTCTCACAATGATTTGCCAAAATATGCTTATCAATTCCAAACAAAATTTCGAAATGAAACTCGAGCAAAATCTGGAATATTGCGAGGACGAGAATTTTTAATGAAAGATTTATATTCTTTTTCAAAAGATGAAGCTCAACATAATGAATTTTATGAAAAAGCAGCAGAAGCTTACAAAAATATTTATGAAAAAGTTGGAATCGGTCATCTAACTCACAAAACATTTGCGTCGGGTGGAATTTTTTCAGAATTCTCTCACGAGTTTCAAACTATAACTGATGCAGGTGAAGATATTATTTATGTTGATGAAAAATCTGGAATCGCTGTTAACAAAGAAGTTTTTACAGATGAAGTTTTGCAAAAACTAAATTTGAAAAAAGACGAGCTGGTTGAAAAGAAATCAATCGAAGTTGGGAATATTTTTAGTCTGGCTCAAAGATTTTCTGAACCATTGGAGTTGGTTGTGACAAACGAAGAAGGAAATCGAACTCCAGTTTTTATGGGAAGTTACGGAATTGGAATTGGACGACTAATGGGAACTATCGTTGAAGTTCTTTCAGATGAAAAAGGAATTGTTTGGCCAAAAAGTGTTGCGCCTTTTGATTTTCATCTTGTGTGCCTAAACACTGATACTCAAGAAGTTGTTGATGAGGCAAATCGAATTTATGAGGGTCTTATGAAAAATGGGTTTTCAGTTTTGTTTGATGATAGAAATAAGCAAACCGGTGAGAAGTTTGCTGACAGTGATTTAATAGGGCTTCCAAAGCGAATTGTGGTAAGTAAAAAGACAGTTTTGGCAGGTGCTCATGAAGTAATAGACCGAGCTAGTCAAGAGGTGTCAGAATTCTCAACATCTGCTATTGTAAGTGGTGCATTTCTAAAATAGCATTTCTTAAATATGGCTAAAGAGAAGAAAAAAATTGATTTCAAAATCCTAACAGGGAAGCTAAGAAGAGCGCTCTCTAGTGATATTGGTATTGATTTGGGTACTGCAAACACTCTTGTTTATGTGCCCGGAAAAGGAGTTGTGCTAAACGAACCTTCTGTTGTGGCAATGAATACAAAGACTGGTCAAGTTGTGGCAGTTGGAGCTGAAGCCAAAAGAATGTTGGGAAGAACACCTGGACACGTTCAAGCAATTCGACCTCTTGTCGATGGAGTTATTTCTGATTTCGAAGTAACAGAAGAGATGATTAGTTATTTGGTAAAAAAAGCTATTAAAGAACATAAAACAATTTTTGGTCCTCGTGTTGTTGTAGGGATTCCTTCTGGTGTTACAAACGTTGAATCTCGAGCTGTGAAAGATGCAGTGGTAAATGCTGGTGCCAGAAAAGTTTATATCGTAGAAGAACCAACTGCGGCTGCTATCGGAATTCGTTTGCCTATAAACGAACCTGTGGGAAATATGGTAATTGATATTGGAGGAGGAACTTCTGATATCGCAGTTATTTCTTTGGGAGGAATTGTGCGTTCAAAAAATCTGAAAATTGCCGGAGATAGATTAAATAATGACATTGCAACTTACATCAGAAGTGAATTTAAAATTTTAGTTGGTGAAAGAACTGCTGAAGAAATTAAAATTCAATTGAGTAACATGGTTCAAGGTGAACAACCTTTAGAAGCCCCGATTCGCGGAAGAGATTTGGTAACAGGCCTGCCAAGAGAAGTTATCATCACTGATTCAGATATTCGAGAAGCAATCGCACACTCTATCGGATCTTTGGTTGAAGCAACAAAAGAAGTTTTGGAATCAACACCGCCAGAGATTGTTGCTGATATAATGAAAAGAGGAATTTTCCTAGTTGGCGGAGGAGCTTTGATAAAAGGTTTGGATGTTTTGCTTGAAGCAGAATTGCAAATTCCAGTTTTTGTCGCACAAGAGCCTTTGACAGCGGTTGCCAGAGGTACGGGTGTGATTTTGGAGAACCTAGATGAATATAAAGAGGCTATAATGGTAGACGATGAGAGCTTACCGAAAGAAAGATAAAAAAAGATTTTCAGTTTTTATTTTAGTAATAATTATTATTGCTATTTTTGTTGCACTAAATATTATTTGGCCTCAAAAAGTATCTCGATCTATTTTTGTGCCGATTTTGAATTCTAAAAATTTTGTATCTGGCGTTTTTTCAAATATGTTTGTTGGGTTTAAAGATAAAAAAGCTTTGGAAGAAAGGGTTTCTTTTTTGGAAGAAGAAAATTCAAAATTAAAAATTTCTTTGTTGTCTCAAAGTTTTACAAATTCTCAGATTGAAGATTACAACGTAGAGTTGGAACAAAAAACTCAAGGAATGATTTCAAAAGTTTTGAATCGTCCGCCTTTTTCTCCTTACGATACACTTTTGATTTTGAAAGGCGACAATAATATAGAAGTTGGAGATTCTGTTTTTATCAGAGGAGTTTATATCGGAGAAATTGAACAATCTGATCTGCACACGGCTGTTGTGAAATTAAAATCTGCTTCGGGAAATAAAACAGTTGTAAGAGTTTCGGATATTGAATCAGAAGCAGAAGGAAAAGGTGGAGGGCAGTTTACAATAAAAGTTCCAAAAGATGTTGTTATCACAATCGGCGAAGCGGTGATGTTTCCTGACTTGAATTACGCTTTACTTGGTTCAGTTGGACATGTGGTAGAAGATCCGATGGCGACCTTTAAAACCGTTTATTTCTCAATTCCAGTGGCTTTCCAAGACATGAATTTTGTTTCAATTATCAAAAAAGATAGTGTGTTATAATTGATAAATGGTACTGAGGGTATTGTTTTTTGTGATTTTGCTGCCAATTTTGGTTTTTTTGCCTTGGTGGGTAAGTGTTATACTTGTTATTTCTGGTTCTTTTTATTTCAAGAATTTCTACGAAGCTGTTGTTTTGGGTGTTATTATGGATTCGATTTATGGCACAGAAGTAGTTTTTAACAATTTCTCTTATATTTTCACTTTAAGTTTTTTGGTTTTAGTTTTTATAATCAACAAACTTAGACAAAGGTTAATAATGTATTAAAAGTTATGGTTCAAAAAGTTATAAAAAAAATACAAAGAAAAAAATACTCTGCAAAGGATATTGCTTTGGACGAAGTTTTTTTGGATTCACAAAACTTACCTGATTACGATCAATATCAACTAGAAGGAAGAATTGAAAAACCAATTTCAAAAAAAGTTGTGTTTTTAATGATGGGCGTATTTTCTTTAATTTTCTTTTCTTATATTTTCAAAATTTGGGGTCTTCAGGTTGTGAATGGTCAATCTTTTGCAAAAATCAGTGAAGAAAACTCTTTGAGACATACTTTAATTTTTGCTGATAGAGGAATTGTGTATGACCGAAATCAAATTCCTTTAATTTGGAATGAAAATAAAGACAATTTAGATTTTAGTTTGAGAAAATATACGACTAAGTCAGGATTCGCAAACTTACTCGGTTATGTGAAATATCCTAAAAAAGATTCCTCAGGATTTTATTATTCAGAATCTTTTGAAGGACTTGGTGGTGTAGAACAGTTTTTTGACAAAATTATTTCAGGAACGAATGGTTTGAAAGTTGTTGAGACGGATGCGCGTATGGATGTGGTTGGAGATAACACAATCAGAGAACCTGTTGCCGGAAAAAGTTTATCTTTAAGTATTGATGCAGAGCTGCAAGAAAAAATGTATTCGGTAATTTCTGGAATTGCGAATCAAGTAGGATTTAGAGGGGGTGCTGGAATTATAATGGATGTAAACTCAGGTGAAATTTTAGCCATAACTTCATATCCAGAATTTGATTCAAATATTTTGACAGAAGGTTCTGATAAAGAAAAAATCAATGAACTTCTGAATGATCCTTCAAATAGATTTTTAAACAGAGCAACTAAAGGTTTGTATACACCCGGTTCAGTAATGAAACCATTTGTGGCACTCGCTGGTTTAAACGAAGAAGTTGTTGCGCCTAATAAAGAAATTTTAAGTGTAAAAAATATGGAAGTACCAAATCCGTACGATCCATCTAATCCAACAAAATTTAGCGACTGGAAAGCTCATGGTTATGTAAATGTTTTCAGTGCATTGGCGTACTCTTCAAATGTTTACTTTTATCAAGTTGCAGGAGGATACACTCCAACAGGACAAAAAGGAGTTGGTATTACTAAACTAGAAGAGTATTACAAATTATTTGGTTTTGGTTCTGATGTTGATGATGAGTTTTTAGGAGGACAAAAAGGAACTATTCCAAATCCGAAATGGAAATCTGATAATTTTGACGGAGATGATTGGCGGCTTGGAGATACTTATTTCACTGCAATCGGTCAGTATGGTGTGCAGGCGACACCAATTCAAATGGTTAGAGCAATTTCTGCCATTGCAAACGGAGGAATATTGTTAGAGCCAACGATAAGACTAGACGATTCGAAGACTATTTTAAGAGACATAAAACAAATTTCACAAACCAACTTTAATCACGTTAAACAAGGAATGAGAGATGCGGTCCTGTACGGTACTGCAAAAGGACTAAACATGCCAGAAGTAGAGATTGCAGCTAAAACAGGTACGGCTGAGCTAGGTGTTTCTAAAGAAAGGGTGAATTCATGGATTACGGGATTCTTTCCTTACAAAGAGCCAAAATACGCCTTTGTGGTGGTTATGGAACAAGGGGCAAGTACGAACTTGATTGGGGGTGTGGCAGTAATGAGGCAAATGTTTGACTGGATGAAGATTTACAAGCCTGAATACTTATAGTGTTGGTAGAAGAGTTGACTTTACCTATAAAAAGGTTATAAATGGTAGTTTTAGTAGTTAAAATCTAAGAAAATCATGCAAAACAAGCAATATTTAACACAGCAAAAATATGAAGAACTACAACAAGAATTGCACGATCTTATTCATGTAAAGCGAAAGGAAATCGCTGAGCAACTTGAATATGCCAAATCAATGGGTGATCTTTCTGAAAATGCTGAATATCACGAAGCTCGTGATGGGCAAGCAAAGATTGAAGCCAGGATTTCTCAATTAGAAGATTTGCTTAAACACGCTGAAATTTTGAAACACAAGAAAAGCGATGTTGTTGAAGCTGGTTCAAAAGTTGTTATTCAAAAGACAGGAGAAAAAGAAAAGAAGGAATACACGCTGGTTGGTTCAGAAGAAGCTGATATGTTGGCTGGAAAACTTTCATATGACTCTCCACTAGGCTCTGCGCTTCTAGGAAAAAAGAAAGGTGATGCGGTTTCTATTGATACACCAAAAGGAACAGTTGAGTACAAGATTATTTCTGTAGAGTAGAGTATAATTTCTAGCATGACATCGATTGAGGATTTAAAGAAAGTTAGAGAAGAGAAATTAAACATCTTAAAAGAAAACGGAATAGACGCTTATCCAAGTACGGTAAATCGTACTCATGAAATTTCTGAATTAGTAAATGATTTTGAAACTTTGGAAAAAAAAGGTGAGGAAGTTCGGATTGTTGGACGAGTAATGTCTTTGCGTGGACAAGGAAAAATATTCTTTTCTGATTTGTATGACGGAACTGGAAAGTTTCAAGTGGTTTTTAGAATTGATAATTCTCCAAAATATACAGGGCACGATGATATCGACGGGCTTTCTTTTTTTGCGGAAGTTGCTGACATCGGCGACTTTATTGAAGTTGGTGGAAAATTGTTTATCACAAAATCAGGACAACAAAGTATTGATGTGAGTGACTGGCGAATGCTTACAAAATCTCTAGCTCCGATTCCTGATGGTTTTTATGGTTTGAAAGATGATGATGAAAGATATCGAAAACGATATTTGGATTTGCTTCTTAATGAAGATCTAAAAGATTTGTTTAAAAAGAAAGAAATTTTTTGGAATACTGCTCGAGATTTTATGGTTCAAAGAGGTTTTCTTGAAGTTGAAACACCGACTTTAGAAATAACTACCGGTGGTGCAGAGGCTCGTCCTTTTACAACACACCACAACGATTTTGATATTCCTGTTCATTTGAGAATTTCAGTGGGAGAATTGTGGCAAAAAAGACTGATGGCAGCTGGCTTTGCAAAAGTTTTTGAAATCGGACGGGTATATAGAAATGAAGGCTCAAGTCATGAACATCTTCAAGAATTTACCAATATGGAGTTCTATTCATCATTCACAGATTATAAAGAGGGAATGGGTTTTGTAGAGGAGATGGTAAAAGAAGTTGCATATAAAACTTTTGGGAAATTAAAATTTGATATTAAAGGCAACGAGGTTGATCTAGATAAAAAATGGGAAGTCATAGAATATGTGCCATATGTTGAAGAGAAAACAGGTATAAATGTTCTGACTGCATCTGTAGAAGAAATGAAAGAAAAACTTCAAGAACTTGGTGTCTCATATGAAGGAGAAAATAGAGAAAGACTAACTGACACATTGTGGAAATATTGTCGTAAAACAATCAGTGGTCCTGTGTGGCTAATCAAGCATCCAAAGCTGGTTTCTCCTTTGGCTAAATCAGTGATTGGTAATGAAGATGTTGTGGAACGATGTCAGTTAATTCTTGCTGGAAGTGAATTTTGTAATGGATTTTCAGAATTAAATGATCCACTTGACCAAAAAGACAGATTTGAATTGCAAAATAAATTAATTGAAAGTGGAGATGAAGAAGCTATGATGCCTGACTGGGAATTTGTGGAAATGCTAGAACACGGTATGCCGCCAACTTTTGGTTGTGCTCCTATTGGTGACAGGATGTTTGCATTTTTTGCTGGAACTTCTGTGCGTGAAGCTCAATTGTTTCCGTTGATGAAACCGAAAAATACTGAGTAATAAAAAATGTTTTTAAAAGAAATTTTAAAAAACAGAAAGTTTACTAAAAATATTTTTTATTGGAGGAGATATTCTGCTTTGGTAAGTTTGTTCAGAGGAGAAAATTTTGGCGACTATCTTTCTACTATTGTGGTTGCAGAGATGGCGAGAAAATTAGGTTTCAAATCTTACAATTCAAATAAAAGATTATTGGCAGTCGGGTCAATTTTACATTTCATGAAAGATGGAGATGTAATTTGGGGGTCTGGAATAAATGGAAAGATAAATTTTAAATATAAACACAAAGATGTTGATATAAGAATGACTCGCGGTCCTTTGACAAAGAAGATTTTAGAAGAAGCCGGAATAAAATCCCCAAACGTTTTTGGAGATCCTGTTTTGCTAATGCCTATTCTTTTTCCAGAGTTTAAATATATTCCCAAAAAGGGAAAAGTAATTTTTATACCTAATTTATATGATTTTAATTATTACCAAAAAATACCACATGAGGATATAAAGTTTGTATCTCCTGTTGGTTGTTGGAAGAATATTTTAGAAGAAATTCTCACTAGTGAGTTGGTTTTAACATCCTCTTTGCATGGTTTAATTTTAAGTGAATCTTTTGGTGTGCCCGTAAGATTGGTGCCTTCAAAATCTGAAACAACATTAAAATATCAAGATTATTTATTAAGCACAGGTAGAGATTTAGATTTAGAAAATGCTCTAAAAGATAGTTTTTCAGGTATTTTAGATAAAACGAGTGGTGTAAGTTTTGAGCGCCCAGTTTTTGATATAGATAAAATAATAAAGTCTTTCCCAGTTGATTTATTTAATTAATATTTTATTGTAAGGATAAATGAAAATATTATTGTGTCTTAATTCTGGAGAAACAAACTCTTATATATCTAACATTGCTGATGCGTACCAAACTTCGGGTCATGATGTGGTCTTTGGTGTCGATAATTTTTTAAATTCTAATGAACTGCCAGATATTTTGCATATACATTGGCCAGAAGCCATTCATGGCTGGGGTTCCAAAAAATTTACTAAAAATGATTTAAATTTATTAGAAGAAAGATTTTCTCTTTATAAAGAGAAAAATATACCAATAGTTTATACTGTGCATGATTTAAAACCTCATGAAAGCATTTCCGAATTTGATGATGATATTTGTCATTTAATTATAAAATTTACAAATATTTTTGTTCATCATGGAAATAGCTCAATAGAGCTTTTAAAGAAAAAATTTCCAAGTATTGCAAATTTGACACACATAGTTGCACCATATGGTCTTTATAAAAATAAAAAAGTTTCGAGAGTTGATTCTAGAAAAAAATATAAGTTGCCACAGGATAGGGTTGTTATATGTAATTTTGGATGGCAGAAAAAATACAAAAATATCAAATTTACCTTGACTGTTTTTGATTCATGGAAAAATTCTAAAAAGTTTTTATTTATAATTGGTGAAAAGAGATATTTTATTTCAAAGAGAAATATAGTTTTCAAAATTTTAAATTTATTACTTAAATTTAAAGATGATATCTTGTCAAAAATTCCAAATAAATACAAAAAACAAATTTTTAAATTAATTCCAGAAAAAGACATACCTAATGTTATGGCCGCATCGGATATTATTTTTTTAGGGCACTCTTCTGGTTTAAATTCAGGATTATTAGCTTTGGCGGCTTCTTATGGTAAACCAGTTGTTTATCCAGACATAGGTAATTTTCGCGAACAGTTAGATTTACATGGGAAGTATGATTTTGGGTTTTGTTATGAAGCGGGAAATATTGATTCTGCGGTTGAGGCTCTTAATAGTTGTTTTGAGCAAATACTAACATCAAAAGATTATACTGATGAATTTTTATTTGATAATTCAGATTGGAAAAAAGGTCACACATGGAGTAAGCATGTTATTACAATATTGAATGCTGTAAAAAATATAAAATATTAATCTTTATTTAAAGTTTTCATCTTTGAGAAAAATTATAAATGTCATTGAAGATGAGATAATTTGATTTATAAATATTGCAATAATAGTACCCCATAGTCCAAATACAGGCAGAAGTATACACAAAGAAGTTGTTTTTGTGATTAAAAGTAAAAACCTTATTTTCTTTAGAGATTTTGTGCGTGCGTGAGCTATTAGATAAGTATTAAATAAACTAAAAGGTAAAAATAATAAAATAAATAGCAGAACTTGAAAGTAAATAAGGTATTCTTTGTAATCTGAAAATAATAAGTTAAATATAGTTGGTGATATTAAATAACCAACTAAAATAATCGGAATTATTCCAATAAGTATTAGCCAAGATTTTTTTATTAAATTTTCTTTAGAAATTGTTTTATTGCCACTTAGTTTTGGCAGAGAAATGACATCAATAGGAATAAAAGATTGAATCATTTGTACTGGGGTCATTACAATCACATAAATTGCCAGTTCTATCGGTCCTAAAAAATACCAAATTAATAATTTATCTACTAGTAAATTTATTTGAAATAAACCGGAAACCAAAGTCATTTGCTTTCCGTTATTCACTACTTCCTTATCTATTTCAGATTCATTGTTAATGTGTTTTTTTATAAAAATACTAGCTATTGCAAAAAGTATTAATCTACTAACAAAAAACGATGAAATTATTAGTAGTAAATTTGAAGTTAGTAATGTTGTAGTTATAACAGTGGAAACACTGAAGAATGTAATTAATATATTGTAGATGGTTCTGTTTTTAAATTCTTTTTTCCATTAAAAAAATCCAAATATAATCCCAGAGTATTTTTTGTTGGTGAAAATAATGCTGCAATCACAAATGCAGATGAGAGTAGTGAGTTGTCATTTAAAAAATAAAAAATAGCAATAAAAAATAAACAAAGAGATTCTATTATGTTCCATCGAAATTTTGTTTTTAAAGCAAGGTAGATACTTTTTTCATATCCAGAGGCAACACTCTTTATTAAGGCTGCAGACATTCCAGAGAGACTAATTATAGCTGTGAGGTTTATGACTGTTAGAATGTATTGATATGTTCCAAAAGTTGTATTAGAAACAAAATTTGCAAATACCACTACATTTAAAAGGGAGAATATTGCTATAAATAATTTATCAAGAATTGTCCAAAAACTACTATGTATTACGTATCTCATAGAAGTCTTATTTTTATCCATTATTGTTTCCAAGATATCATAGTTGTAATATGTGCAAAACCCTCTTGCGGGGGGGGTCCTCTTATACAATTAAGTACGATATGAAAAACAAAATCACCACACTTATACTTTTATTTACTTTACTAATCTCTTACTCACCTTTAATAATTAAACATCAAACTGCAGAAGCCAGCGGTACTTGGGCGTGGGAGGAGTTGACTAGTGTAGGTTCAGGAGAGTGGAAATCAATCACCTCATCTGCAGATGGTACAAAGTTAGCTGCGGCTGCAGCTAATGCATACATCTACACCTCTTCAGACTCAGGAGAAACATGGACCGAGCAAACTTCTGCAGGTTCAAGATATTGGACCTCAATCACCTCATCTGCAGATGGTACAAAGTTAGCTGCGGTTACAAATGGTGGATACATCTACACCTCTTCAGACTCAGGAGAAACATGGACCGAGCAAACTTCTGCA
>CAZVRT010000006.1:22595-30783 GCA_964630375.1 uncultured Candidatus Saccharibacteria bacterium
TCAAGATATTGGACCTCAATCACCTCATCTGCAGATGGTACAAAGTTAGCTGCGGCTGCATATGATGCATATAGTGAATACATCTACACCTCTTCAGACTCAGGAGCTACATGGACCGAGCAAACTTCTGCAGATCAAAGACGTTGGACCTCAATCACCTCATCTGCAGATGGTACAAAACTGTTTGCTAGTGGAGAGGAGCTTGGTCACATCTGGAAAGGCACCTTCCTCCCATCCCACACCCTCTCCTTCAACCCCCAAGGAGCATCTCCCATAACAGACATAACAGAAGATGAAGGAACCTCTATAACACTCCCATCCTCACCAACATACGAAGGATACACCTTCTTAAACTGGAACACACAAGCAGATGGTGAAGGAGACTCATACCAACCAGGTGACTCATTCACACTAAACTCTGATACAACACTGTATGCTATATGGGAGGAAAACTCATATACCCTAACATACACAGCAAGTGAAGGAGGAACTATATCAGGAACAACATCTCAAACAATAACTCACGGTGATGATGGAGAAGAGATAACAGCAATACCTAACCAAGGATACACATTCACAATGTGGAGTGACAACAACACTGACAACCCTAGAACAGATACAAACATCACAGAGAACATCACTGTGGAAGCTATGTTTGAGTTAGAACCAACCCCAGAACCAGAACAAACCCCCTCAGAAGAACCCTCACGTCGTTCTTCTTCACGTCGCTCAGTCCCTTCTAGCCTCCAAGCTAAAAACAACACCCTAAACTCTATTGTACTCCAATACAAAGACTCCCTAACAACACTACACACTCTAGGTATCATATCTCTCCCACAAAACATACTAGATATACTAAACATACAACCAACCAATACAACAAATACTCATACCAGAGATTTAGAATTAGGAATGACAGGACAAGATGTTATTTCACTTCAAAAACTCCTAAACTCAAACGGATATACAATCACATCCTCAGGTGCAGGTTCTTTAGGAAATGAAACAGAATTCTTTGGTGCTTTGACACAAGCTGCATTAGCTAGATACCAAGCGGCAAATGGAATTTCTCCATCTTCTGGATACTTTGGACCACTTACAAGAACATTTATGAAGAATGTTGGGTTGGAGGGAGTTTGGTGGTAGTTAATTTGTGGATTTTTAAATAAAAACCCGCAGTCTCCTTAGATTCTGCGGCAGAGTTAAGAGATTGATTTCACTCAACATTCGCTGTGGCCGCAAAGGATCAGTCGAGTTTTGTTGACGCGATTTATTCGGATGATCAAATGAATAAATATCTTTCCCTGTGGGGAGACTTTCAAACAAATGTTCCAGAGCTAGTGCCACTCCGAATGCTCCTAGAAGCAATGAACCTTGTTCTTGTAAAAACTGCAGCCTGTCCCAAGTTGTGCTCGGGGCTTTCTGAGTTGCAACACTCACTCTGATTCTGTCGTTTGCACAGATAAAATGAGTAGGAGATTTTCTGATGATTGTCGGAGGAAGATCGAAATGTGTTTTCTTTTTGTGACGCTCAACGAATTCCAACATCCAACTCATCAATTTGAAATCATTTGGCACCTCAATGGTTCCAATAGGTTGCAAAACAAAATTTCCAGTATTTTCTTGAGTTTCTTTCATTATTGTTTTTAAGGTTCTTTTGTTGAAAATTACACTTTAACTTTTTTAAAGTCAAATAAAAAACCTTACACTAAATGCAAGGTGGGTTGTCAACCAATCAGACTAACTCAACCAAAATTCTCAAACATAGAATGTGCATGACTTGGTCAATCACCACATAAATAACAGCTCCAAAACCAACTTGAAGTGAATCTTTGCTTCTAAAAAGATTATCTCTTTCGATGATCTTCATCCATTTTGCTGCAAGAGAATTTCTGTCTATGATCCAGTGTGGTATTGCTAGTATGATTACAAATAATATTGAAAAGTTCCAGTTCTCAGAAAACAAAAACATGTAAGCACATACTACTATGGTGTAAGTGGCTATGTGAAAAGAACAGAACATGAAACCAATTTTATCCAATTTGTATTTTTGCTCCGCCATATTTTTTGTCTGAAAAAAGAAGTCGGCGATGAAATGAGCTAACAGAAGGTCGATGAATGTATCGTTCATTTTTTGCTGTGGTTTTTTGAAGATGTTTCTTTGCTAAACTACATTTTTTTATAATTTTCGTCAATTAGATTTAATTTGGTTGTGTGAAAAGAAAAAATTAAACCCCGCAGAACGAATCTTGCGGGGTCTTTACTCAAGCCCTTAATCCTGTCGGGGTACATTGCGACTTGAGAGAATGTTTCGACGATTCAGCAGTGCCTCACGTGCCCCTAGGGCTGTAAGGTAGCTGACCAGAATGAGGAAAGGAATTACCAGTACCAGTGTCGCCTTGCCACCCGCATTCTTGATACTGCTGATGTCTTTTCCGACACTGGAAACACTTTTATAAAAAACTCAGGAAATGTGGATAAATTGTTGTGTGAAATGGGTAGTTGTGGGGTACAATGGTATATAAGTGGGATGATGTGGGAAATCACAAAATACCGCTTAAAATAAAGTTAAAATCATGCTGATCGGCGAATTCAAACATACACTGGACGATAAAAATCGAGTTTCACTTCCTTCAAAATTTCGAAAGGAGGTTGGGAAGAAGATTATTGTCACACAAGGTTTGGACAACTGTCTGTTTCTGTACACTCTAAAAGATTGGGAAAAGATAGCTGAGCAATTGGGTTCGCTGGGAATGGGCCAAGCTGATACACGAAGATTCAATCGGTTTATTTTGGCTAGTGCGGCTGAAGTACTTGTAGATTCTGCGGGAAGAATTCTAATTCCAGAAAATCTTCGCGCTATGGTAGGAATCAAAAACAAAGTTATTTTCGCTGGACTTTATAATCGAATTGAAATTTGGCAAGAAGAAGAATGGGACAAACATAAAGCTCAAGTGGTTAAAGACGCTGATCAAATGGCTGAAAAGCTAGGAGAAATCGGAGCTATTTAAAAACTATGAGACACATTACAGTTCTTTTACATGAAACAGTAGCAGGGGTTCTGCCCAAATCTGGCGGTGTGTATGTTGACGGTACTCTTGGTGCCGGTGGACATACAGAAGAAATCTGCAAACTTGCACCGAAAAGTACAATTATCGGAATTGACGCCGATATTGATGCAATAGAAAGAGCAAAGGCTCGTCTCGCTGGCATGCCTTGCACTTTACTTACATCCAATAATTTCAATGACAAAATTTCTGAAATTTTAGATGAATTCGGGATTGATGAAGTTGATGGAGTGATACTTGACCTTGGTATGAGTTCAGATCAATTAGACAGATCGGGTAGAGGGTTCTCATTTTTGCGAGATGAGCCTCTTCAAATGACAATGCAAAAAGAAATATCTGAAAATGATTTAGATGCTTACAAAATTGTAAACTTTTTTAACGAAGAACAATTAGCAACAGTCATTTATGGATATGGTGAAGAAAAATATTCACGAAGAATTGCAAAAGCGATTGTTGAAGCGAGACAAGAATCTCCGATTGAAACAACAAGTCAATTGGCAGACATAATTAAAAAAGCTGTTCCATTTCATTACAGAAACGGAAGAACTCATCCTGCTACAAAAACATTCCAAGCTTTGAGGATTTCGGTAAACGATGAGATTGAAAGATTAGAAAAAACTTTAGAAAAATCTTTCAGTCGATTAAAAATTGGTGGTCGTTTATCTATTATCAGTTTTCATAGTTTGGAAGACAGAATCGTGAAAAGATTTGCAAAAGACAAAGCTCAGAAGAGTGTGGCAAAAATTATTACAAAAAAACCGATTGTTCCTACAGAGGAAGAAATCAAAACAAACCCAAGATCAAGAAGTGCAAAGCTAAGAATTATTGAAAAGACTAATTAAACGAATATGAATTACAGAAACCAAACAAGATCAAGAACACAATCAAAAGTATTTCTTTCACAGAACCGAATTTTTTGGACGCTGATAACTTTGATTGGATTTTTTGTTTTGTTTTATGCGTATTTCATAAACGCGACTGTTTTGAATACTGTTAGCTTGCAAAATACTGAAGAGAAAATTGTTGATACACGCTCAGAGATTAGTCAGTTGGAATTTAAATTGATTGAAGAAAATAAAAACTTTACAAGAGAATATGCTTCAAATATTGGCTTAGTTGAAGTATCAGATCCGGTTTTTATCGCGAAGAGTTCTGCTGGCTTGTCTCTTAATGACTAGTGAGAAAAACAATATAAGAATAAAGATTCTTTTTTTCGGAATAGTTTTTATTGCGGTTATTTTGATTAGTCGATTGTATTTTTTACAAATTGTTGCTGGGCAAGAATATTTAGAATCTGCTGAAGAAAAATATGTTTCTAAAGTTCCTAATAACTTTGATAGAGGAAGTATTTCTTTCACTACAAAAGATGGAGAAAAAATTGATGCTGCAACAATTCAAACTGGATACACAGTTTCTTTTGATCCGACTTTAATCACAGAGCCTGCAGATGTGTACAATAAGCTATCTTTTGTTTTGGATGTTGATGATGAAAACTTTTTGGCGCAAATGGCAAAATCCGGTTCTCGATACGCGGAAGTAGAAAAAAAATTGAATGAAGAAACTGCTGACAAAATAATGCAATTAAAAATTCGTGGAGTTGGATTGAATAAAGAGAGATGGCGATTTTATCCAGGAAAAACTTTGGCATCAAATGTGGTTGGATTTATGGGTTGGAAAGATGAAATTTACAGAGGACAATACGGACTTGAAAGACAATACGAAGAAATTTTAAATAGAAATAAAGAAAAAAATTATCAAAACTTTTTCGTGGAGATTTTTTCAGGAATTGGTGATGTTTTAGGATCGAAAGAAAAAGACGGTTCAATTGTGACAACAATCGAGCCGACTGTGCAAAGCTATGTTGAGAAAAAACTTCAAGAAACAAAACAAAAGTGGAATTCTAAAACTGTTGGTGCGATTGTGATGGATCCAAGTACAGGGGCGATAATTTCGATGGCAAGTTATCCAACTTTTGATTTAAATAATTTTAAAGATGTGAGTGATGTTTCTATTTTTAATAATCCGCTTGTAGAAGATGTTTATGAAATGGGCTCAATTGTAAAGCCGATAACAATGGCAATTGGTCTTGAAACAAAAGCTGTAACTGCAAATACAACTTATGAAGATAAGGGAAGCTTGTCTTTTGATGGATATACAATTTATAACTATGATAAAAAAGCCAGAGGAGTTGTAGATATGCAAAAAGTTTTGAATAACTCTTTGAACACAGGAGTTGCGTTTGTGGTAAATAGAGTTGGGAATCAAAAATTTGCTGACATTTTGAAAAAAATGATTGCTGATAAAACCGGAATTGATTTGCCGAATGAAGCAAGCTCTTTGATTGAAAACTTGAAAAACAATCGTGATATCGAATTCGTTTCTGCATCTTATGGACAAGGAATAGCGGTGAGTCCAATTTCAATTACGCGAGCACTTGCAACTTTGGGTAATGGCGGTTATCTTGTAACCCCTCATGTTGTTAAAGAAATACATTATGAAAATGGTGAGGTAAAAGATACAGTTCCAAAATTGGGAGAAAGAATTTTTTCTGAAGAAACTTCTGAAGAGATTTCAAGAATGCTAACCAAAGTTGTGGACGACGCTTTGGCTGGTGGAACGGTCGCTTTGCCAAACCACTCAATAGCGGCAAAAACCGGTACGGCTCAAATTGCGGTAAAAGGCGGAAGGGGGTATTATGACGACCGATATTTGCACTCATTTTTTGGATATTTCCCGGCATATAACCCTAAATTTATAGTTTTTATGTACCACACGGAGCCTCATGGAGCAGAATATTCTTCACAGACTTTAACAGATCCTTTTATGGATGTTGCAAAATTCTTGATCAATTATTATGAAATTCCACCTGATCGAAAATTAGAAAAAAATGATTAAAGAATTTTTTAAAAAAATAATAGTTGCAATAATAACACTTGAATCAAAGTTGGTTCTTTTGCGGTTTAAACCAAAAATTATTGCAATTTCCGGAAGTGTTGGAAAAACTTCAACAAAAGATGCGATTTATACTGCGTTACATAAAAATTTAAAAGTTAGAAAAAATCAAAAAAGTTTTAACAGTGAAATAGGTACACCACTGACAATTTTAGGATTGGAAAATGCTTGGAGCAGTCCTGTACTTTGGTTGAAAAATATTTTTCTTGGGGCAATTGTGATTTTTAAAAAAGATTATCCGGATTGGCTTATTTTGGAAGTTGGTGCTGATGTGCCTGGAGATGTGAGGCGAACTGCTAAGTGGCTGAAACCTGACGTTGTGATAATCACAGCTCTTCCAAAAATTCCTGTGCATGTAGAATTCTTTTCTTCTCCCGAAGCGGTTATTGAAGAAGATCTGTCTCTGATTGATTTTCTAAAACCAGACGGCGTGCTTGTTTTGAATGCTGATGATAAAACAGCCTTGTCTGCAAAGGATAGATTTGCTGGGATAGTTTATACTTATGGAAGCGAAGACACTGCGACGGTTTCTTATTCTAATGAAAATATTATTTATAAAGAAAACGAAGGTGTAAGTTTGCCGACTGGGATTGCTTTTAAAATATTTAATGCAGGAAATTCTGTACCAGTTGTTTTAAATAATGTTTTGGGAATTCAACATATATTGCCGGTAACAGCAGCGATTGCGACAGGGCTTTCTCAAAGTGTGCCGTTTTTGGATATGGTTGCAAACTTTTCTGATTTTGAAGCTCCAAAAGGAAGAATGAATTTGATTCCAGGAAAAAATAATAGCCTTATTATTGATGATACTTATAACGCTTCTCCGATAGCTGTTCAAAAGGCAATTGAAGCTCTTTCAGAAATTGAAACACAAGGAAAAAAGATTGCGATATTGGGTGATATGTTGGAAATTGGACAATACACCGCAACTGAACACAAAAAAGTTGGTGAACAAATTTTCAAATCAAAAATAGATATTTTAATTTCTGTTGGAATTAGAGCTAAAGGGATTTCAGAAACAGCTGTTGAAATGGGAATGAAAGAAAGTTCAGTCTTTCATTTCAAGGATTACAAACATGTTTCAGAATTAGTAGAAAGTAATTTGAAACCGGCTGATATTGTTTTGATAAAAGGATCTCAAAGTATTCGTTTGGAAAAAGTGGCAGCTGATTTAATTTTAGAAGATTTGGATAAGAGTAAGTTATTGGTAAGGCAAGAGGAAAAATGGGAAACGAAATAAAAAATACAAAAATAACAATTGGTGGATTGAGTGGAACAGGTAAGGGAACAGTTGCCAGATTGCTTGCTGAGAAATTAAATTTTCAATTAAATTCTGCCGGAAATTTTTTTAGAGAAATTGCAAAAGAAAAAGGATATGATTCTGTTTTAGAATTTCAAAAAATAATTCATTCAGAAGAAAATACTGATTTTAGTGTTGATATTGCAGTGGATGAACGAACAAAATCATTTGGAAAAGAAAATGATAATTTTATAATTGAAGGTCGACTTTGTGCCCACATGATTCCAGAAGCTTTTAAAATTCTACTTGTTTGTGAAGATGGTGAAAGATTCCGACGAGTTGCAGAAAGACAAAAAGTTGATATTGAATTTGCAAAAGTTGAAACTTTAGAAAGAGAAAAGTTGTATACTGATTTCTATAGAAGATTTTACAACATTGAAAATTATTTAGATGAGAAATATTATGATTTGGTGATTGATACTACAAAAATTAGTCCGCCGGAGATTGTTGAGAAAATTATTGATAATTTAAATTCATAAAATGAAAAATAAAACAGCTTATATATTTTTTGGTTCTTCTGGTTCAGGAAAAGGAACACAAGCAAAACTTTTGAAAAAGTATCTAGAAGAAAATGATTCCCGATCTCTTACATACGTAGAAACTGGAAGTCGTTTTAGAAAAGTTGCTGAAAGAGAAGGTTATTTACCTTCAAAAATTTCTGAGACCATCAATAATGGGGAATTGTTACCGGTATTTTTATCAGCATGGAATTGGACTGATGAAATGTTTGATAGTTTGAATGAAGATTCAAATTTGATTTTGGATGGTTCTCCTAGAAGACAACTGGAATTACCTGTTTTGGAAAGTGCTTTGGATTTTATGAATTACGATGATGTGCATGTGATTTCGCTTGATGTTCCTAGAGAAA
>CAZVRT010000007.1:0-16052 GCA_964630375.1 uncultured Candidatus Saccharibacteria bacterium
GATGTTCCTAGAGAAATTTTGGTTGAGAGATTGGTGAAGCGCGATAGGGCTGACGATGATACAGCACAAATTGAAAAAAGACTGGACTGGTTTATGGATGAAGTTCAACCGATGTTGGATTATTATAGTGAAAATCCAAGGTATAAATTTCATGATATTGATGGAAGCAAAACAGTTGAACAAATCCACACAGAAATTTTGACAAAAATAGGTTTATAGGTTATTGTTTTGCCTGAATCAATGACAGACTACGCCACGGTGGCGTTTTTTGTTTTAAACCCGTTCATTCCGCCATTAAATAACGAAATGTCTGCTACTGTCGAAATTCCAAAACAAGACACCAAACTGTGTGTCACACCGATGCCAAAACGGCATCAAAAAGAGTGCTACGAACATGCGAAGATGATCTCTAGGTTCCTTCGGGGTGCTGGTCTGGAAGACTATAAGTTCGAGATGAAGCAAAGGTATCCGCTTAGTCGGAATCACCAAGGAAAAACCAAAATGTCATTGGTTCTTGAAGAAGGTGACCACAGCAACAACTGTGTGGTGACCATCTCTTCGGCCGGTGAGAACTGTCTTCCTTACGTCATTGCTCATCCAAAAATGACTGCTCACGAAGTTCATCAAAGGCTCTTCAAGGCTATGGGTGAAAAAGACAAAATTCACCTGAGCTGAGATATCTTTCGTTCGTTTTTTTTATCGCCGCGCTTCAAGAAGCGCGGCATTTTTATTTCCTGTATAACTTTCAAAAGGCAAGATATTATCTGCTACAATAAAAATTACATATATTAGATTTAATTTTGTAGAATATGTTTAAAAAATTATTTATCTTTTTGATTGCTTTTGTTAGTTTATTAAGTCCACAAATAGCAGAGGCGTATACTTTGTCTTTTGATTCACAAGGTGGTTTTCCATTTCCAAATGTAGATAAAATGGAAGGAGAAACAGTTACACTTTTTGAATCCACTAGAGATGAGTATGTGTTTTTAAATTGGAATACTCAATCAGATGGGGAAGGTATAGCTTATCTTGCTGGTACTTTATTCACAATGCCTGCATATGACTTAACTTTATATGCAATTTGGGGAGAAGAATCAGATGAAACTTATACTTTATCTTTTGACACTCAAGGAGGTGATCCTTTGTTGCCAGACATAACAGACCTATCTCCTGGAGATGAAGTTGAACTTACAGAAGATATCACAAAACCTGGATATTATTTTGATCATTGGAATACTGAGCCAGACGGAAGTGGTGATGACTATTATGGAGGAAACATGTTTGAAATGCCGGCGTATGATGTGATTTTATATGCAATATGGCTTCCAGATGAAGTGGATACTTATACGCTTTCTTTTAATACACAAGGAGGAAGTGCTGTTGCAGACATAACAGGTATAGAAGCTGGAAATCCAGTTGCTATTCCTGTTGCTCCTACGCGTACTGGCTACTCATTTTTAAATTGGAATACTGTTGCAAATGGATCTGGTACTCAATTTCAACCGGGGGATAATTTTACAATGCCAGCAAATGATACAACTCTTTATGCTATTTGGGAGGTAAGTGTTTACGCTTTAAGTTATTCAGCGGGAACTGGTGGAACAATTTCAGGAAGTGTGTTTCAACCTGTTACTCATGGAGGTAATGGAACACAAGTTACAGCAGTTCCAAATACAGGATACGCTTTTGCTGAGTGGAGCGATGGTGTGACAACAGCTTCGAGAACAGATACAAATGTTACAGGAGATATTATTGTTGAAGCAGAGTTTGAATTGGTTGATTATGAACTTTCTTTTGACACAGACGGTGGAGTGCCATCAATAATTTCTTCTGAAACACTAAATTATGATGATACTTTTGTTTTGCCTGTTGCTCCGACAAAAGCTGGATACATATTTATTGAGTGGAATACCGCATCTGATGCTTCTGGTGTGGGTTATGCAGCAAATGCAACATTTACAATGCCAGCAAATGATACAACTCTTTATGCTATTTGGGCAGAAGAAGATAATGTTGATGAAAACAATGATGGAGATAGCGAAAGTCGCTCAGAAAGAAGCGGATCTACTAGTCGGTCTGGAGGAACATCTGTTGCAGCGCGAGTAAATAATTTATTCAAAATTGGAAACATTCAAGAAGCGATTGAATTAATAATAAAATACCCTAATTTGTTTTTTGCTTCACAAACAAACTCTGTAAATACAAATACACAATCAAATTCATCTTTGATTATTCGAGATTTAGAATTAGGAATGACTGGTGAAGATGTTGTATGGTTGCAAAGAATTTTAAATTCAAATGGATTTATGATTGCATCATCCGGAGCTGGTTCTCCAGGAAATGAAACAGAATTCTTTGGTGCTTTAACACAAGCTGCACTAGCTAGATACCAAGCAGCAAATGGAATTTCTCCAGCTTCTGGATACTTTGGACCGCTTACAAGAACATTTATGAAAAATGCTAATCTAAATGGAGTTTGGTGGTAGCATCAATTAAATCTTCAGGTGAACTAATTTGTAGCCAGTAATGAGTTTTGATTATCTTAATTTTCTTTTTCTCGGCGAGTTTAAGTAAAGTTTGAGGTAGCCCAAACTCATTTTTCGTTTTTAATTTTACTGGTTTGTATCGGAAAATTTCTTTCGTCAGACAGTAAAGACCTGTGAAAGCGAGTCCACTAGGTTTTTTGAGTTCTAAATTTTTTGCGTGTGAAATAAAGCCGGCAAGGTTTTTATTTTTTAAAATGACACGATCACCGCGTTCTTGAGGTGTGGAAATTTTGCAACAAATACTTAAAGGGTTTTTAGCACATTCTGCTATTGAATTTTTAGAATAAATATCATCTCCCATCATTACTAAAAATTTATCTTTTAGAAGATGTTTGGTTTGCCATAATGCATTTGCTGTGCCAGTAAGTGAAGGGTCTTCTACATAAGTAATTTTTTTGCCAGCAAAATTATCTTTGAAATATTTTTTTATTTTTTCTGATTTATATCCGACAACTAAAATAACTTCATCAATTTCTTTTGGTAAATTATTTATTTTTAGTTCTAGTAAATTTTTACCCAAAATTTTTAGCATTGGTTTTGGAGTATTTTTTGTAAGTTTTCCCATTCTGGTTCCGAGACCGGCGGCTAATATCACTGCTTGCATATTGGCATAGATTATCATTTTTGGAGTAAATAAAAAACCCGCTTTAGAAAGGCGGGTGTGGATCTTGCCACTGTGCCAGACCCAGATCTTCGGCTGATGGAATGAAAAGCTTATCATCACACATTCTTCGGAAAATTTCAGGATACTTGTCGAGATAGATTCGAAAAGCTCCTTTGGTTTCTTTTGGAATGTCGTTGTAATGAAAGAAATCATATCTTTGACCTTCGCCAAGAACAATCTGATTTTTTTCTTCATCAGAAAGTCTTCCGAAGAAAAAGCAGTTGCCTTTGGCAGAAACGCCGATGGTTCTGATGAATCTTGGAACAACTCCGAGTTCTTCCTCAGGGCCGAGCTCTCTTTTGATTGCGTCGAAAAAAGTTTCGCCTTGTTCGACACCACCAGTGGGCGGCGACCAAGTATTTGGGTTTGCGATTTCTGGCTTGTCATCTCGCAAGATGAGCAGGAATTGGTCGTTCCAAAGCAAGAAAATCATCACTCCAGCAGGGGAAATGGGGTTTTTGTGCATTTTTAAAAGTCCTTTCTTGGTACCTTTTTAGCACAAAATTTATTTTTTTCCTATATATTTTTCAAAATATTCTTTGTATCGGTTGAAAGTGTATGCAAAGCCGGTGTGTAATGGTTCTGGAAGTTGATCGATGGGAAACCATTTTAGTTCTTCAATTTTGTGTGGCTCTCCGTTTTTAACCTCATCAGGATTTACTTTTATAAAAAATGGAACTGCAACCCAATGTGTTTTTTCGCCGTCATGTTCTCTGAAGATGTCGTGAGTGGGGAGTTGATATTCAATTTCTCCTTTGCATCCGTACTCCTCCAAAACTTCTTACAAAACATTTTCTTCAAGAGATAAATCAAATTCTAATTTTCCAGAGCCAGTATCCCATCTTTCGTGTTCATCTCGGCATTCTTTAGTTCGTTTGTGCATCAGAATATTTCCGTTGCCGTCGTGACAATAAAATGGAGTGGTGATTCCGCAATAGTCGAAGCCAATTTTCATGGTGTTATTTTAACATTGTTTAATGATATAATCTTAATTATATAAAATGAAAAAAGAAATAGCGGATAGAAATATAGTTATTTATCAGTCTAAAGATGGATCTATAGAGTTAAAGACAGATATTAAAAAAGAGACAATTTGGGCAAGTCAAAATCAAATTGCTGAGATTTTTGGTGTAAATGTCAGAACTATCAATGAACACATAAAGAATATATATAAAACTAAAGAATTAGAAGAAAAAGCAACTATCCGGATTTTCCGGATAGTTCAAAAGGAAGGTTCAAGGTCTGTTGAACGAGCTACTAACCACTATAACCTAGATATGATTATTGCAATTGGGTATCGTGTTAATTCAAAAAATGCAACACAGTTTCGTATTTGGGCAACAAAAATTTTGAAACAGTTTATTACAAAAGGTTTCCTTGTTAATAAAAAACAAGTTCAAAATAACTATAAGGAGTTTTTGAAAATGGTTGAATCTGTACAAAACTTACTCCCAGAACATGTATCTCTTGATCCAAAAGCAATACTTGATTTGATAAAAGAATTTTCTGGGACATGGATGTCTTTGGATGCATATGATAAAGACGCTTTATGTGTTATTGGAAAAACAAAAAGATCTATAAAGTTGTCAGGTGAAGAATTAGCTGAAGCTATTCAAAATTTGAAAATTGAGTTATTGAAAAAGAGTGAGGCGTCTGAAATTTTTGCACAAGAAAGAACATTGGGAAATGTAGAGGGAATTGTTGGTAATGTAATGCAGTCGTTTGCTGGAAAGCCAGTCTATGAAACTATTGAGGAAAAAGCAGCACATTTGCTGTATTTTATGGTTAAAAATCATCCTTTCGTTGATGGAAATAAAAGGAGTGGTGCGTTTGCATTTGTTTGGTTTTTGAGAAAATTCAAAGTAAAAAATTATAAAAATATAAACCCGGGAGCTTTAACTGCATTAACGCTTTTGGTTGCAGAAAGTAAGCCGGAGAAAAAAGAGCAAATGGTTGCTTTGATTACTCAGATTTTAAAGTAAAAAACATTATTTATATGAAAGAAATAGAATTTACAAAAAATTTAATAAAGGGCAGGGCAGCCGAAACAATTTTTGCTCAAATGTTGAGAGAGACTAAAAAATTTACTGTACTGGAATTTGGTTATGAAAAAATTGTTCCTGAATTGGTACAAAGTGATTTTGTTAATGATCAAACAATTGAGACGATTAGGAGAGCTCCGGATTTTGCTGTTATAAATAGAGGGACAAAGGAGGTAAAGTTGATTGAAGTTAAGTTTCAAAAAAGACTAAGTGAATCATTTACACTAATAGCTGCACGAAAAATGATGGAAGCATGGAATCCTAGTTATTTGTTTATTGTAAGTGAAGATGGTTTCTTTTTTGATGATATAAAAACTATTGTTGAGAATAATGGAAAAATTTCTCCTTTAAATCATCCGTTTATTTCTAAAGAATTACAAGAGAAGTATTTGAATCTTTTGAGGGAATTAAAAGTGTGTTGACCTTACGTGTCATTACAGTTTTTATTGAAAATTACTTTATTTTAGAAATGTCACCATTTAAAATCACCGGATTAAAACCAATAATTTCATCATGTAAAATTCCTTCTGGAATATCATTGTATAAGTAGATTTTTTTATTTAAACGAAATGCGTCATACATCTCAAGAAAAGTTGCTCCTCCAATATAATTTTCAAAATCATCTTTTTTGAAGTTCAGAACTAAAACAGCGTCGTTATTTTGTATGACACTTTCACTGTGTCTAATCATTTCAGATTTCCATTTAGAATGTTCGGCTCTACCTAAATTTTTGTAACCAGCTTCCGTTTCTGGTTTGTCATAGCAATTTGGCATTGTTAGCTCATGACCTAATTCTTTAAGTTCTGATTCTATTTCAGGGATTCGATTGTAGAATTTTTTACTGCAGATGATGAAAATTTTCATGTGACTCTACGGGAATTCGAATCCCGATTCCCACCGTGAGAGGGTGGTGTCCTAACCGTTAGACGATAGAGCCAAGTGGTATTAAGATAGCAAAAATTTTTAAAATAAAAAGGGGCAAATCATCAGAAGTTTGGCCCAAGAGATTTTTTGTGTCGAGTGGCATGCATTTGTGCATCAGACAAAAGTTGAGCTTTTTCTGCTTCTCGCAGTTTTTTGGCAGCTCTGTTTATTTGGCTTTTTTGTTTTCGTGTTAAGCAGCGGTTGTAATCCGTACTGAGGATATCCCATGTACTGACTCTTCTTGCCGTTGCTTTTTTGGCTACTGCCACAGCGTGGTCATCAATCAAAGAACTCATGTTTGTATTAAAACATAATATTCAAAGTATGTCTATTTTTAGTTTTGAAGAAATTTTAAAACAAACTTTCAACTACCACCTTCACATCACCGCCATCTGCTTTGTCTTTTAATTCTGCCATTAGAGAGCCGATAAGTTTTCCCATACCAGCTCTGTCGGTTACACCAAGCTCAACTTTTTTGGCTTCTGCGATTGTTCGGATTTCATCTTGAGACATTGTGGCAGGTAAGTATGCATTGATAACTTCCAATTCCGCTTGTTCATTCTCAACCAAATCTTCGCGACCTCCGGCTCGGAATTGTTCAATTGCATCTTTTCGTTGCTTCGCTTGTCTTTTCAAAACAGTCAGAACTACCTCATCAGTTACTTCAGATTGGGGAGTTTGCCCTGAAGCTACAAGTTCGTTTGTGAATCCGGCGATAAGACCTCGCAAAGTTGTAAGTTTTGCAGTCTCTTTATTTCGCATTGCGTTTTTTAAATCTTCTCGAATTTGTTCAATGTATGACATGTTATTTTTTAGTTAGAACGCTATTTTAACACATTTTATAAAGTTTTCATTTTATTCCTATTGGCTGATATAATTGTGCCAATGGAAATAATTTTAATTATACTTTTGGTGATTTTAATAGGTTTGATGAGTTGGGTCGGGGTTCTTTTACTTAGTCTTTTTAAAAAAAATAATCTGAGCAAAGATTCAGGAATTGAACATATTGCAAAAACTGAAGCAGGAATGAAAATGCTTTTGCAACAATTGAATGAATCGAATCGGACAATGGATGCGAAGATAGGGGATTTAGGAGATCAGATGTTGCGACGATTGATGGATGTTTCAAAGACCATGACTGAATCAACGGAAGCATCTAAACAAGTTTTCACAATTGCCGATCAGCTACAAAATCTTGAAAAAGTTTTGAAGCATCAAAAGCAAAGAGGAAATTTGGGCGAAGCGAGTTTGGAATTGATATTGAGCAACATTCTTCCGCCGACAAATTACAAAATGCAATATCGTTTTTCTAATAATGATGCGGTGGATGCGATTATCAGCACAAAAGAGGGGATTATTCCTGTGGACGCAAAGTTTAGTTTGGATAATTACAACAGAATTATCAACGCAAAAGATGAATCTGAAAAAGAAATGCTTGAAAAAGAATTTCGAAACGATTTGAAAAAAAGAATTGATGAGACTGCAAAATATATTCGGACAAACGAAGGAACTTTGCCTTTTGCTTTTATGTATATTCCTGCTGAGGGAATTTATTACGATCTTTTAATAAACGAAGTTGGTTCGATAAAAGTGAATACGCGAAGTTTGATTGATTATGCGTACAATGAAAAGAAAGTGATTATAGTTTCGCCAACAACTTTCTCTGCGTATTTGCAATCAGTTTTGTATGGGTTTAAAGCGTTCAAAATTGAAGAGTCTGCACAAGAAATTATTAAATATGTCAGCGAGTTGCAGAAGCATTTGAAAGCGTACGAGGAATATCATACGAAGCTCGGAAACACGCTCGGCACTGCAGTGAATCACTACAACAATTCAAACAAAGAGTTTGGAAAAATTGATAAAGATATTTTGAAGATCGCAGGTTCTACCATGGAATTAGATTTGCCGAAGTTGGAGAAGCCGAGTGAGGAGTAAAACTCTGAAAATAAAAAAGTTAAACCCCGCAAAACGAATCTTGCGGGGTGAAGTTTGACGCGTATCTTCAGAGCGTTTTGCAAATTATTTTGCGATCTAGCGAACTCCGAGAAATCGAACATCCAAACTACCAAAGCTTTGCACCAGTGGCGTGAGCCGGAGTGCCCGATGTGATTGGTATTTGGAGAGCATTGGTGTGAGTACACCATCCTCTGTCTGAGCAAAGGAGCCCAGTCCAAGGATGTGGTTCGTAAGCTGCTCTTCGGGGTTTTTCTCTCCAAAAGCGAGCAGATACTCGATTTTGGCAGGCTGATATCCAGCGACTCTCATTTCTCTGGATGCCGAGAATGAGTCAGTGTACGTGTAGTCGTTGAAGTGGAATAGTTTGTACTCCACTTCAACTAGACCATTCCCTGAAATGGGGAAAAGTGCCGCAAAAAAACTACTACTACGCTCAACATACCATTTCTGACCGTCAATCATTTCAGTCATGGTGCTGGTGTAGTCGACGGTAAGAGTATTGATGGTGGTAGTCATAATTTTCTTTTTTCTAAAAAATCTATCTCTATCAGGAGATACTGACTACAACCTTCTTTGGTCATAGCTAGAAAAGGCTTATTATTTACTAAGCCGCTTTTAGCTATGACCACTACCTATGTTCGCAAGATTATTTAATGAACTTACCTGACTATTTTAGCATGAAATGAGTAGTTTGTCAACCTAAAATCCACCTAATTATTTCCAATCTATTGCAAAAAATGCGAATTTATGTAGAATAATGTGACTTATGACAGAAGCCAAAACAGTAGCTAAAAAACCAGCTAAAAACGCTCGAAAAGGCGGGGATTTTGCTGTAATCGAAACTGGCGGAAAGCAATACCTTGTTTTCGTTGGTGATGAAGTAAAAATCGAAAAATTAACAGGTGAGTACAAGGTAGGAGACAAGATTGATTTTGATAAGGTTCTTTTGAAGGACAGCGGTTCTGCAACAGAAGTTGGTGCGCCATACATCTCAGGTGCGAAAGTTTCTGCTGAATTGATCGAAATCGGACGAGCTCCAAAAATTGATGTTGTGAAGTATAAAGCTAAGACTGGTTACTTCAAGAAAAATGGTCACCGACAACCATTCTTTAAGGTGAAGATTTTGTCGCTTTAAAATATTTAAAGTATTTCAAAAACAAAAGCCCGCGGCGGAGCCGTGGGCTTTTTGCTTTTTAAAAATTTTATAGAAAAACCCCTTCCGTTGTAGTTACGGAAGGGGTTGGTTTTTGGACAGAGGACAAATAATGCCATACCCAGAATCGTTTTTGAGAGCTTCATCTTGCGGACTTGGCTCAAAACCTTTGAGAACTTTAGTTCAACGAACGAGACCTTGTACTTTGGGCCCCGAGCGCATTCCTGCGGTCCTCTTGGGCCAATTCATATGAGTTTCAGCGGGCCCTCGGCTTCGCGTTCACTCACGTCGACGTTCGACTGGCAAATTAAAGGATTGTCTCATCAAACTTGCCTATGGTAGGTTCTCTCCATGAACTCCATCTGTTTAAGAAGATATAATATATAAAAAATTTGTCAACGTAAGTGTATAACAGAAATTATTTACGGTTTTCCAGTGCGTTTTTAATTGTGTCTTTATCTGCATATTCCAATTCTGATCCAGTTGAAAGTCCGCGACCCAAGCTCGAAATTTTTATTTTCTCATCCGCTAATTTATTTTTCAAAAATGATGCGGTATTGTCTCCGTCGGGATTTGCGCTCAAAGCTAAAATAATTTCAGACAAACCTTTTTCTTTTCTTTTTTCTAACAATGTAATCAATTCTTTAAACCGAATAAATTTTTGTGCATCTTCTTCTAAAATAGGGAGCTGACCACCCAGTACAAAATAATATCCATTGAAACCGTCGCTTTTTTCTATTGCTTCCAAATCTGTATCGCGAGCAACAATCATCAGTTGAGAATGATCTCTATTTTGCAAACAAATATCACATAAAACATTTCCATTATTTTTTGTGAAATAACGAAAACAATCCTGACATACGCTGACATTTCTTCTAACTTGCGGAATTAAAGTTGCCAAATCTCGCGCATACTGCTCATTTTTTCGCAATAAAAAATAAACAAATCTTTTTGCCTGTCGCGGACCAATCCCTGGGAATTCTCTGAAATATTCTGTTAATTTATCAATGTCGTTCATAATTTTTAAAACGCATCAATTCCACTTCCGTGTTCAGATTTATCAATTTCTTTGAAAGATGTTTTTGCATTATCAAAGTATAACTCAACCATACCTGTCGCACCGTTTCTGTGCTTTTCAATCAAAATTTCTGTGATGTTGTTTCGTTCAGAAATATCTTTGTACTTACTTTCATTGTGAATAAACATCACAACGTCAGCATCTTGCTCGATAGAACCAGAGTCTCGAAGATCGGAAAGGCGAGGACGACCTCCACGAGATTCCACAGCTCGAGAAAGTTGTGACAAACAAAGTACAGGAACATTAAGCTCACGCGCCATTGCTTTCATTGCTCGAGAAAGTTCTGTAACTTGCTGAACCATGTTGTCGGAGTTTTTGCTTTGCGCTGGAGTTGCGAGCTGAAGGTAGTCGATTACAATCAAGCCAAGATTTTTTTCACTCTTTAATCTTCTTGCCACAGAGCGCATTGCGAGAACACTTTTTCCGGCTTCATCATCTATATATATTGGAGCTTTCGATAAAGTATCTAAAGCAGTGCTGATATTATCAAAATCATTACTATCCATTTGCTTTCCAGTTCTAAGTTTCCAAAGATCAACTTGAGCTTGTGCAGAAAGCATTCTATCAATCAATTGTTGCGATGACATTTCGAGAGAGAAGACTCCAACTGCAATATTATGATTCACTGCAGCTCGTCTTGCCATGTCTATTGCCAAAGATGTCTTACCTTGTGAAGGTCGTGCCGCAAGAATAATCAAATCAGAAGGTTGAAAACCAGAAAGCATTTTATCCAAGCTGGCAAAACCAGTTGGAACACCCCGAAGAGAATCTTCTGATGAACTTAATTTTTCGATTCTTTCCCAAGTTTCTGAAAGACCATCTTTAATTGATGTCATAGAATTTGAAGAGGGAAGATTTGTTACCGCAAAAACTTTTTTCTCTGCAATATCTAAAAGTTCTTCAACATCTTTTTGTTCATCGTAACCGAGTTTTGAAATGTCATCTGATACTTGAATCAATCCGCGCATCAATGCTTTCTTTTGAACAATCTCAGCATAGTATTTTATGTTTGCAGAAGAGGGAACGCTTTCTGTTAATTCTGCCAAATAAACTTTTCCACCAACTTGTTCAAGAATTCCTTTTTCTTGTAGACGGTTGGACATTGAAAGAATGTCGATTGGTTTTCCTTGAGATTGCAAATCCATCATCGTTTCGTAAATTTTTCGATGTCTTTCGGCATAAAAAGAATCAGAAAAAATGATATCGAAAACTTCAAAAATAGCTTCCGGTCGAAGCATTATTGAACCTAAAACTGCTTTCTCACTCTCGATTGATTGTGGAGGCACTCGCAAACCATCTTTATTCATAGGTTACAGTTTATCACAAGCCAAAATTTTAGTTTTTCTTTAGAAGTTTATAATGTGTGATTAATCTGGGGAAAGTTAAACCAAGCTTATTTTTGGGCCTTCTGGAGTATCTTTTACATCATATCCTTCCTCTAAAATCATTTCTCGTAAAGCATCGGCTTTGACAAAATCTTTATTTTTTCGTGCTATTTCTCGATCATCAACAAGTTTTTGAACCGCTTCTGGAATATTGATTTGAATTTTTGAAGCCAATGAAGATATTGCTTCCAAATTTAATCCAAGTACTTTGTCAAAATCTAAAATTGTCGCTTTTTTATCAGCTTCCGAAACAGATTGATTTTTTAATAACTCCCAAATCAACGCAATAGCTTTTGATGTATTTAAGTCATCAGAAAGGAATTCTATAAACTTATTTTTGTAATCTTCATCGATTTTTCCTCCGTCAGGAAAATTTGAAATTTGAATAACTAATTTTTCAAATGCAGTTTTCGCAGCTGTTACTGCTTCCCAAGTAAAATTAATTTGAGTTTTGTAATCAGCTGTAAGTAGCCAATATCTGTAGGCTAGGGGAGAAATATTTTTATTTAAAAGATCATCAACATAAATATCATTTTTTAATGATTTAGAAATTTTTTCGTTGTTGATTAAAATATGTTTGAAGTGTAACCAAAAATTTGCTTGAGTTTTTTCATTTGCAGATTCTGATTGAGCAATTTCATTATTATGATGAACGGGAATGTGATCGACACCGCCAGTGTGAACATCAAAAGTTTCGCCTAAATATTTTTTCGACATAGCAGAACATTCAATATGCCAACCAGGGAAACCTACACCCCAAGGAGAATCCCATTCTTGTTGTCGATTTTCTTCAGGTTTTGAAAATTTCCACAGCGCAAAATCTGTCGGGTTTCTTTTTTCTTCATTAATTTCAACTCGCGCGCCTTCTTTTAAATTTTTGATATCAATATTTCCAAGTTTTCCGTATGGCGGGAAAGTTTCTGTATCAAAATAAATTCCGTCTGAAGTTTTATATGTATGACCTTTTTGTTCCAAAGTTTGAATCATTTCAATTTGTTCTTTGATATGTTCACTGGCTTTTGGGAAAAGAGTTTTTTCTGTGTTGATGTTTAGAGATTTTAAATCATCAAAAAAAAGTTGAGTTACTTCGTCGACGATGTCTTGCGCGCGAAGCGAAGCTTCGCGCGCTTTCTTCTCAATCTTGTCATCACCATCATCACCATCATCTGTTAGGTGCCCAACATCAGTAATATTTATAACTTGATTCACTTTAAAACCTTGATACAAAAAAAATCTTTTCAAAGTATCTGCAAAAACATACGCTCTTAAATTTCCAATGTGAGCTCGGCTATAAACAGTAGGCCCGCAATGATACATTGAAACTTCAACAGATTTTATAGGCTCAAATAGTTCTATTTCTCCCGAAAGAGTATTGTGCAAATAAATTTTCATAAACTAAATTAAAACCATTTTCTCTTTTTAAACACGAAATATGTTATCAAAGAAAATAAAAACATTATAAACGTAATAATCCAAAAATCATGTTCTTCGCCAATAAAAGGCATATTTTTAGCGTTCATTCCAAAAATCGAAGCAACCAAAGTCAAAGGAAAGAATATGAAAGACATAAGAGTCAGATTCTTCATAATCTCGTTTTGTTTTGTCGAAAGAAGAGAATCGTTTGTCATTCTTAATTCATGCAAATATTCTCTCGCGTTTTCAATTTGAGTTGAAACTTTATAATATTCTCCTAAAATCGCTTGCAAATGATGCTCAAAATCGTCCCCAAACAATTTATGAGCAGCAGATTCAAATGATTTCAAAACTTCTTGATGCGCACTCAAGGATTCTTTGAAAGTCAAAATCACTCTATTTAATTTTGAAATTTCCAAAACCATTTCTCTTTGATTTCCTTTAAAAATATTTTCTTCAATGTCAGAAATTTTATCTTGAATAGTTTCGATTTTATTAAACATTTGTTTGTACAAATATCTCGCCATGTAAAAGAAAATAAAACCTCCATGATTTGTCATGTTGCTTTTATCAAGAATTGATTTAACTTCAAAAACTTTTGAGAAATCATGCAGGGCATCAATGCTGTCGTAGTGAGTTGTGATTATAAATTTCTTTCCAATAATAAAATCAATTTCTTGAGTTTTCTTAATATCAACTTGATCAATATCGGTAGAGTATGAGTGAGGAAAATGCAAAATCAAATACAAAAAATTTGGGTAAATATCAGCTTGCGATCGAACAGACGGAGTTATCAATTCGTTGGCAACAATCGGCTCAATATCAAACTCTTCAATAAGGTCTCGGACTTCTTGAGTTGTTGGATTTTCCAAATCAATCCACTTGATATTTTTGTAAACCGAATCAGTTCTCATGCGATTTATTTTAACATTGTTTAGTTTGACTGCCACTAATAGTTTTGCGATACTTATCAAATGAAAAATAATTCTGTTCACAAAAAACTGAAGCAAATTTCAAAGAATTTGTTCTTAGCAACTTTCTCAATAATTTTAGTTTTGGGAATTTTCGGGGTAGGGTTTTTTATCGGAAATGAAACTCGTTTAAATAAAACAAGTAATTTAAATGCACAAGCTCCTGCGGACTTAGAACAGTTTTGGCAAGTTTGGAATATCATAAATGAAAAATATGTTCCGGCTTCTGACAAAACAATGGCAACTGAAGAAGAAAGAGTCCAGGGTGCTATAAAGGGTATGGTTGCTTCTTTGGGTGACTCTTACTCAAGATTTTTAAATGAAAGTGAAAATAAAGAATTTACTGAAAGTATTAGCGGTAATTTTTCTGGTGTAGGAATGGAAATTGATAAAAGAGATGGTGTAATTACCGTAATTGCTCCACTGAAAGATTCTCCCGCCGAAAAAGCTGGTATGAAAGCCGGTGATGTTATTTTGAGAATTGACGGAAAGGTGACTGTTGATATGTCTGTGGACGATGCGGTTGAGCTAATTCGAGGTGAAAAAGGAACCACTGTTGAATTGATTATTGCTCGAGAAGGAGAGAAAGGTTCAATGTCTATCAAAATTGTTCGAGACAATATTAAAATCCCAACTCTGGAATACGAATTACGAAAAGACGGGGTGTTTGTAATTTCATTATTTAATTTCTCAGCTGGTGTGGACAGTGATTTTAGAAAAGCTTTGCGAGAATTTGTTTTGTCAAAATCAAATAAGTTGGTTTTGGATATGAGAGGAAATCCAGGAGGATATCTTGAAGCTGCAATTGATATTGCTAGTTGGTTCTTGCCGGCAGGAAAAGTAGTTGTTCAAGAAGATTTCGGACCAAATGGTGCAGCTAAAATTTTCAGAAGCAAAGGATATAATATTTTTAATCAAAATCTAAATGTGGTTGTGCTAGTGGACGGCGGATCTGCTAGTGCGTCTGAAATTGTTGCAGGTGCTTTGCAAGAACACGGAGTTGCAAAAATTGTTGGTGAAAACACATACGGAAAAGGTTCAGTTCAAGAATTAATTCCTCTTTCAAAAAATACATCTCTAAAACTAACTATCGCCCGATGGCTAACTCCAAATGGTGTCACAATTTCAGAATCAGGTTTGAAACCGGATGTTGAAGTTGAACAAACCAGAGAAGACGCAGAAAAAGAAATTGATACTCAACTTGAAGCCGCGGTAAAACTTTTGTTGAAGAAATAAGTTTAAAATAAAAACCTGCACCAAGAATTCCTTGATGAAGGTGAGCGAATTGTTTTCTAGATAGAGTAGTCACTCCAATCTTTATAGCCTTTTTGGTTAGTGTTGGATGAATTGTTAGATTTAACAAATTTAATACATTCATAAATCACCCAGATAAACAGGCCTACCATTGTGGAAAATCCGATAATTAAAGTAATCTTCATTATCCGAAGATTCTCCTCTCTGGCTTTATCGAGTTCACCAAAAGATGGACCACCTCCCGTGATCATGCTTCCTTTGGCTTGTAAATCTGAGATGAGCAAAAAGGTGAAAAATACTACAACAACGTAAAATAGCTTGTTCATAACTATAGGGTTTGACTTTGAAATGGAACAGGATTGTTCATTTCAAACATTAATATGCAAATTATTATATGTCAATTTAAAGTTTAAAATAAAAAACCAGTTGACTGGTTTGGTTGAAAATTATTCTTTGGGATGATTAGGAGTTTTCACAAAAAACAGTAAAAGAAATGCCATCACTCCCAGAATGATTGTAATCCAAATGCAAGGACACATTTTCTTACTCGGAATCTTTTTTTGATTCGTTTTGTTGGATTTTTGGTGAAACCAGAAATCCGACAAGAAACCCAATTGCTGCGTATCCGCAGAATTTCATAAGTTCAGCTTCCGTTTTTCTCCAAGC
>CAZVRT010000008.1:0-10109 GCA_964630375.1 uncultured Candidatus Saccharibacteria bacterium
AAGGATACTCTATACCAGCAGGACCAACAGGATACTTTGGTGAACAGACAAGACAGGCAGTGGCTAGCTTCCAGAGGGATAATGGGATTGTGCCGGCACTAGGATACTTCGGAACGATAACACGAGGGATTATAAATAATTTGTAATTAAGATATAATTAACCCATGTCATGGGGAACTAGAAGGAGAAATTCAATAATTACTATATTTTTCTTAATTATTTTTTCTATTGTTGGATACACACTTTACGATGCGCTTTATGAACCACCAAATTGTTTTGATGGAAAATGGAACGGTGATGAAGTTGGATTGGATTGTGGCGGCTCTTGTGAACTGATGTGTGAATCACAAGTTTTAAATCCAATTACACATTGGACTAGAATTTTTGAAGTTTCTCCTGGTGTTTATAATGTTTTGGCGTATGTAGAAAATCCAAATCCTTCTTCTGGAATGGAAAATGTCCCTTATACATTTAGAGTTTTTGATGAAGATAATGTTTTGCTTCAAGAAAGAAGAGGTGTGGTTGATATTCCGCCAAAAAGCGTAATTCCGATTTTGGAAAATACATTGCCGGTTGGGAAACTTGATGCAAACAGAGTGATTTTTGATTTCAATGAAAAATTTGTTTGGTATAAAAGAGATTTGCAAGACAATGTAGTTGCAATTCAAGATGAACAAATAACGCGTTTGGAAGATAGTCCAAGAATTCGAGCGATTGTTAGAAATACTGGAATTAGACCAATTAAAGATTTGAAGGTTATTGCTATTGTTTACGATATAAATAATAATGCCACCGCAGCATCGCAAACAATCTTGAAAGATGTGCCTGCAAATACAAACATGGAAGTTTTCTTTGTTTGGCCGAAACCTTTTGAGTCAGAATATTCGCGGTTTGAATTGATGCCTTTATATGACAGAAGCAACAGTTAATATTTTTAAAAAGATTATTTCCGGTATTGATTGGATTTTAGTTTTAGCAATTGTGCTGATTTCGTGTGCCGGTTTGGTGACAATGTCATCTTTGGGTGGTAGTAGTGTTTTTTTTGATAGACAATTAATTTGGCTTGGTGTTTCTTTTGCAATATTTTTTATTTTTAGTTTGATAGATTTTAAATTTTTAAGGAGAACACCGGTGATTATGTGGATTTTTACCATATCAGTAATTTTACTAGTAGCGTTGTTTTTTTTGGGAGAAATTTCCAAAGGAGCGCAAAGCCGTTTCGATTTAGGATTTTTTAGTATTCAGCCGGCCGAGGTTGTTAAGTTGGTTTTGATATTGTTGCTGGCAAAATATTTTTCACGAAGACATGTTGAGATTAGGAATATAAGGCACATTATTGTTTCCGGAGCCTATGCCTTTTTGCTTTTTATCTTAGTTTTGGTTCAACCGGACTTTGGTTCAGCTTTGATAATCTTTTTTATCTGGTTGGGGATGATAATGGTTTCAGGTCTTTCAAAAAAACATTTGTTGATGGTGATTGTATTAGGAGCTTTGGCTTTTGTTTTTATGTGGACAACTGTTTTGCAACAATATCAGAAAGATAGAATTATGACTTTTTTGGATCCTCTTCAGGATATTCAGGGAACTGGTTATAATGCGTATCAATCAATGATTGCGGTCGGCTCTGGTGAATTAACTGGTAAGGGAGTTGGTTATGGAACGCAATCGAGATTATCTTTTTTACCGGAATATCAACCTGACTTTATTTTTGCGGCGTTTGCGGAAGGGTGGGGATTTGTTGGTGTTTTGATTTTGTTTATTTTATTCGCGATTGTGATTTGGAGAATAATTAGTAATGCACTTTGTGGTGCGACTAACTTTGAAACTCTTTTTGGAATTGGAATGGCAGTTTTAATAATGAGTCACTTTGTTGTGCATGTTGGAATGAATATTGGGTTGCTGCCAGTGACAGGTCTTACAATTCCGTTTATGAGTCACGGAGGATCGCATTTGGTGGTAACTTTTGCCGGACTTGGAATTTTGATGAGTATGAGAAGATATGCGCGTGCTGCACACAGAGATGTGATGAGAAATGAATTTCTAGGAATTTAATAAAGAGCAATTGTCTCTTCTAGCATTTTTTGATAATCGAAATCTGCTTTAATTTTTTGATTTAAATTTTTTGCAGTTAGTTTTGTTTGTTCGTAATTTTCTATAGAATTTTTTATGGCATTTTTTAAAGATTCTGGATTTTCTTTTTGAACGATTTTTCCAAATCTTTCATCTGAAATAATTTCCGGAATACCTCCGACATTTGTTGCGATTACAGGAATTTCAGCCAGACCTGCTTCTAGAATCACAAGTGCCAATGCTTCTGATCGTGAAGGAAGAACAAACAAATCAAATGCCTTTAGATATTTTGCCGCAGAGTCCAAAAAACCCAGTAAAATAACCTTATTTTGAAGATTTTCAGCTTGAATTTTTTCTTCCAACTCTTGTCTTATTTGTCCTTCGCCGATGATTATAAATTGCGAATCACTTTGTAAATCTGTTTGTAAAATTTTTATTGCATCAATCAAGACATCTAAACCTTTGATTGGGTGAAGTTCAGCAATTGTGCCAACTAAAAATTTTTCTGTTTTTATTTTTGAATTTATTTCTGAAAGTTTTTCTCGTGCAATTTCTTTTTCAAAAAAATCAATTTCTTTAACGCCGTTGTGAATTACAGAAATTTTATTTTTTACAAAAGCCCAATTGGAAACCTGATCTTTAATTTGTTTTGAAACAGCAATGGTTTTGTCGCAAAGAATTATAGTTGTCCAATATATAAATTTGATTAGATTTTTGGAAAGAAAAGAACGATCTTCATTGAAAGCCCAGCCGTGAGCGGTAAAAATAATTTTTGGAATACCAGAAATTTTTGCAGCCAGACTTCCTAAACCACCAATTTTTGAGCTATTTAAATGCACAATATCAAAATGCCTTTCGTTAAAAAGATTGTATAAAAATCTAAATGTAGAAAATTCTTTAAATAATGAAATATCTCTTTCAAGATTTGGGATTGTTATAACTTCAATTCCTGAATCAATTAATTTTTGTTTTAAAATTCCATTTCCACCAAGAGCAACAGATACTTCAAAGATATTTTTGTCTAAAGATGTTGTGAGCTCGTAAACATACTTTTGAGCGCCGCCAAAATTTGATTTTGTGATTATAAAGCAGATTCGTTTTTTGATCATGGTTTTATTATTGCACTTCGGCTACATATTTGTATTATAAGTACACCCAATATTAGGGCTTAAAATGACTATTGTAAACAAAAGAGAATCATTGATTTTACTTGTCGGAGACTTTGTTTTTTTCTTTTTATCTCTTTGGTTTACGCTGTTTTTTAGATATTTTGAAGTGCCGAGCTTGCAAAGTTTTTTTGTTCACGTTCAACCGTTTTCTATTTTGTTCATAATTTGGGTTTTCTTTTTCTATATTGCCGGCTTGTATGAAAAGCATACGGTTTTCTTGCGAAATAAATTGCCGTCAATAATCTTAAATACTCAAGTCGTGAATAGCTTGGCTGCCGTTTCTTTCTTTTATTTAATTCCGTTTTTTGGAATTACTCCAAAAATAGTTCTTTTTATTTATATATTAGTTAGTTTCATTTTAATTGTTTTATGGAGACTTTTTATTTTTCCAAAAGTTTTCTTAAGAAAGAAAAAGTTTTCTGCAATTTTAATTGGCTCTGGTGAAGAAATGAAAGAATTAAAAAATGAAGTAAATCAAAATGGGCGGTATGGATTTTCTTTTGTGAGAAGTATTGATGTTAGAGACTTGGAACACATTGATTTTCAAAGAGAGGTTTTAGATGTTATTTATTCTGAAAATGTTTCTTTGGTGGTGGTGGATATGAGAGATCCTGCTATCAAACCAATCGTTCCTCAACTTTATAATTTAATTTTTTCAGGTATTCAGTTTATTGATACGCATAAAGTTTATGAAAGTATTTTTGATAGAATCCCGCTTTCGATTATTGGTTATAGTTGGTTTTTAGAAAATATTTCTTCAAAGTCTCATATTGTTTACGATATTTTCAAAAGGGTAATGGATGTTGTGGTCGCGGTTGCTTTTGGATTGGTGACATTAATTTTTTATCCTTTCGTTGCTTTGGCAATCTGGATTGAAGACCGAGGAAAAATATTTATTTCTCAAGAGAGGGTTGGCAAAGGTGGAAGAAGATTTATGTTGGTAAAATTTAGAAGTATGACTCGAAATGAAGACCGGGGTGGTTGGGTAGGTGAGACTGATAATAAAGTGACGCGTGTTGGGAATTTTTTGAGAAAAACTCGCATTGATGAATTTCCTCAACTTTGGAATGTTCTAAAAGGTGATATTTCTTTGATCGGACCGCGGCCGGATATTATCGGAAATTTTGAAACTCTTTCGCGTGAAGTTCCGTATTATACGATTAGAAATGTGGCAAAGCCTGGGCTTTCTGGATGGGCGCAGACTCATCAAGATGTTGTGCCGCATTCTATTGAGGAGACAAAAGAGCGTCTTGCTTACGATTTGTATTATATTAAAAATCGTTCCTTTATTTTGGATATTAAAATTGCTTTACAGACGATTAAGACGTTACTTTCACGTAAAGGGAGATAAAAAATAAAAACCAAAATTACACTTTTAGTCAACGGCTTCGGCCACAGGCCTGCAGATGTTTCCTAAAAGTATAAATTTTGGTTTTTATTTTCAACTGTATTTATGTTAATGTAGTGCAATATGGAATCTGAGAAAAAAGTTATTTTTATTACGGGAGCAGCTGGGTATGTGGGAGCAATGCTTGTTGATCAATGGAACGAGCGAGATGATGTTTCAAAAATTATTGGTATAGATAAGGAGCCGCTTCCTGAATTTTTAAAAAATAAAAATAAACTGGAATATATTGAAGCAAATCTTGCTGATAATTCTTGGCAAGACAAAGTTCGGTTGGCTAAACCAAATGTGATTGTCCACACAGCATGGCAAATTCGCGAAATGTACGGCGAAAAAGAAAAACAATGGGAATGGAATGTGAAAGGTTCTGAAAATGTTTTTGATTTAGCTTTTGATACGCCTTCTGTCGAGAAATTGATTCATTTTTCTACAGTTTCTTCTTATGGAGCTTTTGCTACAAATTCTATTGACCACAGGATTAAAGAAGACGAACCTTTTAGAGAAGACCAATATCTTTATGGAATTGAGAAAAAAGTTGCTGAAGAAAGATTGAAAGACAAAGCTCCTATTGATGGGCCTCAGGTATTTATTGTTCGTCCGGCTGCAATAACGGGTCCACGCGGAAGATTTATGCGCGTTCGCTTTGGATTACAATCTGCGCTTTCAGGTCAGTTGGATAAAAAAGATTTTTTCCATAATTTAGTTTCAAAATTAGTTTCTTTTGTGCCTATTACCAAAGGTTGGTGCCGACAATTTATTCACGAAGACGATGTTGTTGATATTGTGACAATGTTTGCTTTTGAAAAACTTGAAGGGAAGTACGAAGTATTTAATATTTGTCCTCCAGGTGAAATTGTACGAGGAAAAGATATGGCGAAAGCTGTAAATAAAAAAGCAATTATGCTTCCTCCATTTTTAATCAGAGGTGTATTTTTTGTAATGTGGCATGTTTCTCGTGGAAAAATTCCGACTTCAAAAGGTGGATGGAAATTTTATAGTTATCCTGTTGCTGTTGACGGTTCTCGTTTGACTCAAAAATATGGGTATAAATACAAACATCAATCTCTTGATGCTTTTACAAAAAAAGAAGGACGATACGCGAAATACATTGTGTCAAATAGCGAAAACTAGAGTTTTCTGTATAATTCAACAATAATGAAACCAAGAATAATCACAGCCATTTCAATCATTTTAGTAGTATTGATGGCATATTTTGCCTTGAATCCAAACGGACGGCCATTTAGTTATGGACTGGATTTGAGCGGAGGAACTCGTCTGACATATGGAGCTGATACAAGCCAAATTGATAGTTTGGAAGTGCGAGGCGCAATGAATGTTTTGCGTCAAACGCTTGAAAAGCGGATCAATATTTTTGGAGTATCTGAACCAATCATCAGTATTGAAAACGCAGGGTCGCTTGCTGATTCTGGAAATCAAAACCGACTTTCTATTGAGTTGCCGGGTGTAACTGATGTGCAAGCTGCAGTTGAATCTATCGGCGCAACTCCTTTGTTGGAATTTAGACTTGAAAAAGAAGATACGAAATCAAAGATGCTTGCTTTGGCATCTTCTCAAGAAGGAAAAACAAATGAGGAAATTAAAAACGAAATTTACAATGCGTATCAAGCAAGTGGTTTGACTGGCGGACAACTTGAAAAGGCGAGTGTTGTTTTTGGTGCACAAATTCGTTCTGCTGTAATTTCTCTTAAGTTTAATAGTGAAGCTTCTGCGTTGCTTGAAAAAATTACTAAAGAAAATATCGGAAAAGAAATGGCTATTTTCTTGGACGGAAACTTACTTTCCGCACCAGTTATTCAATCTGAAATTTATTCTGGGGAAGCACAAATTACCGGAGATTACACTCCTGATGAGGCAAAAGAATTGGCTCAAAATCTAAACTTTGGAGCTTTGCCTTTGCCGATTTCTCTTGTTGAAACAAGCACGATTGGTCCGTCACTTGGACAAGAAACTTTAAATGCAGGAACAAAAGCTTTGATTATTGCGTTTGGATTGATTTCATTATTCCTGATTTCTATTTATAGAATTTTTGGTATCGCTGCAACAGTTTCTTTGGCGGCTTACGTACTCATCAACCTTTGGATTTTTAAATTCTTGCCGGTAACGCTTACAGCTTCTGGAATCGCAGGATTTATTTTGTCAGTTGGTATTGCGATTGATGCAAACATTTTGATCTTCGAAAGAATTAAAGATGAAAGAAAAAATTCAAACAAAAGTAAATACGAAACAATCAAAGACGGTTTTGATAGAGCTTGGCCAGCGATTCGAGATGGAAACCTAACAAGCATGATTGCCGCGGTAATTTTGTTCTGGATGTCAGACGCTTCAGTTGTTAAAGGATTTGCGCTGGTATTTGGAATCGGAATTCTAGTTTCTATGTTGACTGCAATTTTCTTAACAAAAAATCTTATGCTTTCATTTATTAAACAAGATAATAAATAAATATGTTCGTAATCAAAAACAGAAAAATATTCTACATAATATCGATTGTTATCACACTAGTTTCTGTGGTTGCAATATTCACTTTCGGATTGAAACCAGGAATTGATTTTACAGGAGGTTCGGTTTTGGAAGTTTCTTTCCCAAATGAAAAACCAGCTCAAGAGGAAATAGAAGCGGCAGTGAAAGAATTAAATATCGGAAGCTATGTTGTCAGAAGTACTGGAGAAAATGGTTATTTAATTAAAACTTCTTCAATAAATGACGAAACAAAAACTCAACTAGAAAATATTTTTTCAAAAAATGGAGAAATAGAATTTAATGAAGAAAAATTTATTACAGTTGGTCCAAGTCTTGGAAAAGAAATGGCAACAAAGTCTTTCGTGGCAGTATTTCTGGTTTTGTTAGGAATGATTCTGTACGTCGCATTTGTTTTTAGAGCTGTTTCAAAACCCGTTTCATCTTGGAAGTATGGTTTTGTGACTATAATTGCTCTTTTGCATGATGTTTTGATTCTTGTTGGATTCTTTGCAGTGTTTGGAAGAATTACAGGAATAGAAATTGATACTTTGTTTATCGTTGCTGTGCTTGTGGTGCTTGGATATTCTGTAAACGATACTATTGTGGTTTTGGATAGAGTTCGAGAAAAACTAAAAAACACAAAAGAAGAACAAAGAAATGCAAATTTTCCAGAGCTTGTTGGAAAAAGTTTGGTGGAAACAATTGCACGATCACTTAACACAACATTTTCTACTTTGTTAGCTTTGATTGCTTTGTATATTTTTGGAGGAGAATCAACAAAAACTTTTGCATTAGCTCTTATTGTAGGTATTGCTTGGGGAGCTTACTCATCAATTTTTATCGCATCTCAACTTTTGGTTACATTTTTTGAAAGAGGAAAAAGGGTATTGAAAAAATAATCCATTAGTATTAAATTAGAAAAAGAAAGGACATTTCTTTTTTATGAGTATGAGCAATGAGCTTTTGGATGGTTTTGGACCTCACACAGGTCCTTCTCAACAGCAAACCCAACAACCCCTTCAACCTCAACAACAGCAAAGCCGACATCACAATCCTCGGCTCGATGATGACTTCGAAGCATGGTGTCGACTTTCACAGCCGACCGAGAGTCGCTACAAGCTTTGCAGTTGCCCAGTAACTCGCGATTGCGACTGCAATCAGTGACTACATCAATGAGTACAATTTCAGCCCTGAAATACGGGCTTTTTACTTGCAAAAATACGGCTATAAATAAGGTTATTTTTTCTTTAAAACTAAAGCTTGACCTTATCTTATATATGCGTATAATGCTAACCACTCCTATAGAGAGGAGTTTTAAAGAACGTTGTCAATTTAATACTGGTAAGAATCACATAAACATTGTTTTGTTTATTAAGTTCTGAATATTCTATACAAAAATAATTTCAAGGAATAACAAAAAATAGCAACAACGAACCAAATTTAAAAAGCACGACTTTTTGATTTGTTTCGTTCACTTAAAGTTAGAGTTTGATCCTAGCTCAGGATGAACGCTGGCGACGTGGATAAGGCATGCAAGTCGAACGAGGCCTAGAGCCGAGTGGCAGACGAGGTAGTAATACATAGGAATGTACCCTAAAGTCAGGAACAACTATGGGAAACCATAGCTAATACTTGATAGTCTCTTCGGAGTAAAGCTTTTGCGCTTTAGGAACAGCCTGTGGGGTATCAGCTTGTTGGTAGTGTAATGGACTACCAAGGCTATGACGCCTAGGGGAGGTGAGAGCCTGACCCCCACCGATGGTACTGAGACACGGACCATACACCTACGGGTGGCCGCAGTCGAGAATCTTCCGCAATGGGCGAAAGCCTGACGGAGCGACGTCGCGTGATTGATGAAGTCTTTAGGGATGTAAAGATCTTTTATGAGGGAGGAAAAATTTGACGTTACCTCATGAATAAGGGGTTGCTAAACTCGTGCCAGCAGCAGCGGTGATACGAGTACCCCGAGCGTTATCCGGAATTATTGGGCGTAAAGGGTCCGCAGGCGGATTTGTTAGTCAATTGTTAAAGATTTCGGCTCAACCGAAAAAGTGCAATTGAAACGGCAAGTCTAGAGGATGTGAGAGGTGTACGGAACTCATGGTGTAGGGGTGAAATCCGTTGATATCATGGGGAACACCGAAAGCGAAGGCAGTACACTGGCACATTCCTGACGCTAAGGGACGAAAGCGTGGGTAGCGAAGGGGATTAGATACCCCCGTAGTCCACGCCCTAAACGATCTTGATTAGATTTGGGGAGTATCGACCCTCTCCGAGTCGTAGCTAACGCGTTAAATCAAGCGCCTGGGTAGTACGGCCGCAAGGCTAAAACTCAAAGGAATAGACGGGGACTTGCACAAGCGGTGGATCATGTGGCTTAATTCGTAACTAAACGAAGAACCTTACCAGGGCTAGAAACCAAACTGAATATCTAGGGAAACTTAGATAGCCTTCGGGCAGTTTGGCAGGTGATGCATGGCCGTCGTCAGTTCGTGGCTTGAGCTGTTCCCTTAAGTGGGGTAACGAACGCAACCCTCGTCGTATGTTATACGTGTCATACGAGACCGCCCCCGCTTTTGCCTTTAAATTCATAAAAAATGAGGTCAGAATTTTTCTTATATACTCAAAGTATATTCATACATTTCGTATATTTCAAAAAATTCTGCCACCCATTTTTTAAGAATTTAGAAGACAAATTCAAATTTTGAAAAATGATATTTGAAGGCAGAAGCGGGGGAGGAAGGTGAGGATGACGCCAGGTCCGCATGTCCCTTGATGCCCTGGGCCGCACACATGATACAATGCCTGCTACAGAGAGACGCAATATCGCGAGATGGAGCAAACCTTCAAAAGCAGGCCCAATTCGGATTGTAGGCTGCAACTCGCCTACATGAAGCCGGAATCGCTAGTAATCACAGGTCAGCCATACTGTGGTGAATACGTTCTCAAGTCTTGTACTCACCGCCCGTCAACTCAAGGGAGTTGGG